>JBJEDE010000031.1:0-100032 GCA_051871795.1 Muribaculaceae bacterium
CAATTTAGAAATGACCTCTTCTTTAGCAGAGGCATTTTTGATGGGTATTCTTAACGGTTGTTATGAAACACCCTCTAAATTTCGCGTAATTTTTGTAGGAAATCCTCTTCGGGTATCGAGAGGTTGGCCCTTATCGCCGAACGGTAATTATATACAGTCTGATTTGAGTAGTGCAGCATACGGGCAATGTCGTCGATTGAATTGATATCAAGTCTTATCATGGCAATGACTCGAAGCTCGGGCGTGAGCGCCCCAGGACTTTTGGGTACGTACGGATTTTTCATAATTCCGTTGACCGTATCGATGAACTTCGGGAACATTGAAATCACTGCCGAGTCGAAAATGCCATAAAATGCGTCGGTATTGATTTTTTCACTCCTCACCATATCGGTGACTTTGTCGGTGCGTCCGGCTTTGAGCAAGCGATAGACAGACCTGCGAAAGTCGCGAAGCGATGTCTCGCAGGCGGCGTAAGTCTGCAACAGAGCGGACACATAGCCGAGCTTTATTCCATCGGCTTCACGGAGAGAGGCATTGCTGAGCGCGAGGGCATTGTTCAGATCGCTCAGCCGCTTGCTCAAGCGGCGTGATCTGCGCGCCTGTATCAGCAGCAGCAATGCGGCGCCAAGCATGATGATGCTGAAAATGATGGCGAGTGTGCGCTGTCGTGCCGCACGGCTCATCGCATCCTTCTCCATAAGGTAGAATTCGGAATCAATCACCGGAAGAATTTTCATTATCTCGCCCGTGCGGAAATTGGCGCCGGAAAAACGCGAGTCGTCAAAGGCAGTGTTGATGTATCGGTAGGCGCGGCGGGTCTGCCCCATAGAATGAAGTATCGAGGCGAGGTCGATAAGTGCAGCGTATTCCTTTACTTCCGCGTCTATGTCGAGTATCGCAGCCCGGGCGAGCATCGGACAGCCGGAGGCCGTGTCGCCGAGCTCGAGACAGAGTTGTCCTATCGTGTAGATTTGAGGCGCTCCGAGACCTGTGGTGTCGGTTTGCTGCAAATGCCGCAGGGCTTCCTCCCGGTGTCCGGAAGAGATAAGTCTTTTTACGCCGAGGATTCTGCTTCCGGTCGATGCCGGGTCGGATTTGTGAAGCAACGTGTCAAGTATGGCCGATTCTTTTTTACCATAATATAATCTGTCGGATGCAGTCACAGCAGATTTTTTCAGGCGGGTGTAGATCTCTTCAAGGACGTTGTAAAAATATTTCTCATGGTGTGATTCCAATCGACGGGTGTCGATGTTTTCGAGTATAGTTTCGGCCTTATGCAAGTCGCCGGCGTTTGCATAACTTTCAGCGAGATTGATGGCGGCTGATATTGACTTTGAATGATTATTGAGCCTTCGTGCCATGTCAAGGCGCATATCGGCCACGATAAGAGCCGAGTCAATCCGATAGCCGCGATAGGCGGAGTAAAGGCCGCGAAGCACTTCGTATCGGTCGGCATCGGTATTGCATGTGGCAAGGTCGTCTTTTGCCGCTTCGATTTTAGCCCGACGTTGCGAGCAGTCCGGGTCTCCTTGCAGAATCATCCGGTCGAGCTGAGTGAGCAGGGTGTCAAGACTTGTCGAGCCGGAATATGAGGTGCGGACATCGGGGTCAGACGTGCAGGCTGTGAGCAGGAAAAGCAGAACGGCCAAACCGGAAATTTTTGAAATAAAATGCATATCAGGATAGCAAGAAAGTGTTTGTTCGCTCACAAAATTAAGCATTATATTTCTTCCTGCCAAATTTAATGCTATCGATACCTCGCACTTTCACGACATCAAGTCCCCCACCCCGGTCCGGTGTAATATAACCGGAGCCGAAAACGGTCGTCCGACGATGTCAACCGCTATCCGGTCGCTTTCTTTTTGTCCGGAGCAAGACCATCGGTCTTATTCGACAGATTTCTTTTTTCCGGCGCTTGCATACCACAGATAGACGGCAATAGCGATGAAGACTCCGAGTATGGTGAGCATCTCGGTTTTATGTTCCATGGGCGCTATCCATATTTCCTGAAAAAGGTTCATGCGTCCGAGTATCTCCACCGGTGTCCAGAACACAATCACAGTAGCTATCGCCATACGGATATTGGCTCCCCAGGATGATATGCGCAGCTGCTTGGCAAAGATAAAGAACGAGGCGGCCAGACAAGCCAGCCCAATCAGCAGCGTCACCGGGTGATGGTCGCCGAGGAATTCATCGTCATAGCAGAACATCAGCAAAAGATAGCATCCCCACATTATCATCATCAGTTCCATGAATGTTACGATGGAGCTGTGACGTGTCATCGAAGCGGTGGCTATTTCCGCCTTTTTTCTGCCAAAAAACAGTCTCTGCAACCGGTTGATGAAGTTGCAGCCGTTGCGTGTGCTGAAAACATACATCACCATAATCATCATCCAAAAGCCGAAAGAGGCCGGCATGATGAGATATTCGGGACGTGTGAGGACTTCACCTGTCACCGGGTCGATAAGAGGCTGAGTGCCGAATCGGTTGGCAAAGTACATAAATAGGAACTCCACCCAACCGGTCCAGAACAACAGACCTCCGAACAGACCCCAAAGAGTCTGACGGGTATCACCTTTGGCGAATACACCGACTATAACCATCGCCAATCCGACCGCACCCATAGCGAAAGCCGAACAGTGCAGTGAAGTCTTGCTCATTGTATGTTCCATGATAATCATCAGAGCATGACCGAGCGGCATCATGAACAACACCAGAAAGAAAGATGCTGTCGCCTTCCACCAGTATTTCTTTTTCCCGTTAGATTGTAAGTCTTTTGTCTTTTCCATTTTCTTATTAATCATTATTTATAAACTTTTTATCATTACAAAAGCTTGTTGACATCCAGCGACAATCCCACCGACCATATTCTTCCGGTTGTCGGCGCCGAGTTCCAGTAATAGACTTTTGGTTTGTAATTGAATAAGTTGTCAATTACAAAGTTTACGTTTATGCCATGCCATACATCCTGCTGAAGCGTAAATTTCCACAATGAATAAGCTCCGTCGGTTGCATAATTGGATTTGGGTTTGGAAAGAAACCGGCCGGAAATGCCGGCATACAGCTTATACACGCTGCACAGCCGTTTGTCATAGTCCAGCCGCCATGTCATCGAATGAGGTCTGGGCTGGGAAAACTGTGAATCAAGCGTGTTTCCAGCCATGTGAAGAAAGTTGTAACTTACCGACAGCCCAATTCCCGAGACGGAACGGTAACGGACAGATGCATCCAATCCCATCGCTTTAACTCCGTCTTCATTGGTATATACAGCTCCCTCCTCAGTGTCAGCATTGCCGGGAAAATCTGTTGTGGTGATTCGGCTGTCATAGTAATTGTAATATCCCGATAATGTTGTGCTGTAAGAACCTTTAAGAAAGGTATTGCGAATCTGTCCTATTCGTTCAAATGCAAGATTGAAATTGTGACTTCGCTCCGGTTTGAGGTCAGGATTGCCGTAAATCATCTGTATGCCGGCCATATCGAAGCACATATACATCTCTTTCAGCGTGGGGGCACGGAAACCGCCGGCGTAATTGGCGCGAATAGAGAAATCATTGAACTTGAACATTGTGGCGAAACGTGCGGTAAGTGCGTTGTTGTCAGACTCCGAGAAATAATCGTCTCTGACACTGGCAACAATGTTCAGCCATGAAAGCGGATTGTAATCGAACTGTACGAACGCATCCACCGACGACTGCGAATGGGCTTCGTCGTTCACAAACTGATATGTGAGCAGATAATCATGCATATAATCGGCTCCGACGGTGAGAGCGTTTGTCCCGAAGAAATGCGTGTAAAGACCATGTACGATATGCTGTCGGTTACTGTAATCATGGTCGTGCGTGCGGTCGCCGCCTACGTACCTTTGTTTGTCATATTGATCATAGCTGTACGACAGTTCCAGAGTCTGAAAAGGCTGAATATTCCATAATCCACGGATACCTGCGGTATAATCGATATAACGGTCATCGTAGTTTATGCGGTTGCTCACACGGTTGAAGTATCCTCCGCGGGCGATAAGCCTAAGTCCGTCAGTCGCCTGAATGGTAAGGCGCTCCTTGACATTAAGAGTCTTTCCGCCGAACACATTCTGAATCTTGGACTCCGTGTCGAAGGCATCGGTCAGCTTCACAGTTTCCATGGCGGAATACATGAAATTGGTATTTGAAGTGAATTTGCCTGAATGTAAGTTGAGATCAGCGCCATGCCTCCATTCGTTACCGAAGCTGCGGTAACGGGAATTGACGTTCAGGCGCCACGGCTCATTGCTCTCTTTTGTAATCAGATTTACGACTCCGCCAACGGCATTTGCTCCATATAGAGCAGAAGACGCTCCTTTGACTATCTCGACTCGCCCTACATTATATAGATTCAGACGGTTGAAATCAACATTATCCATTGTTTCACCGGCCAAACGCTCACCGTCGACGAGAAACAGCACTGCACTGCCTCCGAACCCGCTCATGTTCAGCGTAGTTTCCTGACTCATGGCGTAGCCGAATTCCAGCCCCGGCAATTCTTCGGTCAGAAGGTCCTGAATATTAGTCGCATCGGCCTTTTTAATCTCATCTGAAGTGATAAGGCGCGTAACTACGGGTACGTCTTTGATCGATTTGGGCGTTCGAGTCGCGGTCACAACGACTTCGTCTAATATCGCACGATCCGGGACCATACTTATTAAGATGGGGCTGTCTGAGCGTATGACGGCAGAAAGAGGTTCGAATCCCACATAAGTAACCGTTATGTCGGCAGCCTTCTCTCCGGGAATAACGAAAGTGAAATTACCGTCTGCATCTGAAATTACAGACACTGGCCCATCAGCACCCTTTATTACAGCACCTGCAAGAGGGCTTCCGTTCTCATCAAGTACCTTGCCGGCAAAAGTGCCGGCAAGGACCGTGAGCGAAGAAAGGAGGCCGAAGATAAAAGCAACTATAAATTTCAGGCTTCCAATCATGGACGTTATTTTTTAGGCGCGGTGATTGAGCATATCATCGGCATTGGCATTGCTCCGTAATGAAGATTGAACTCTATTGTCAGAGTGTTATTTTCAAACGAACCGCGCAATGTGCCGGAATATGCTTTGCCGGTGTCGGTCGAACTGCTGAACTCGGTGTCGGCAAATGTATACTTTCCGTCCGCGCCCGATACTTTAACCGCCTTGATTTCAATTCCGGGAATCTGCATCGGCGAATTGCCGAATGTCGAAACGGACAGATTGACTGTCGACTCGTCGACTGTCGTGACGTTGACAGTGACATTGTCGAACACCTGATCCGACCCCATCACAGTACAGGTCATATCACCGGTGTATGTTCCTTCCACGCATTTTGCAGCGGGAATCGACGGCTCGTCTTCATTATCTGAGCATGAAGACATGGTTGCGACACATACGATGCAAAGCATCATGGTTGCAAAGATTGATTTCAATTTCTTCATTGTTTGAAATTTGGTTGGATTATTATTGTTTTTCTGGTGCAAAGTTAGCCCCGTCTCATGACAGCCGCAATACCTAAAAATTTGGTTTTTATTGTATTATATTCCTTTGTGTCATCCCATAAGTAGGGCGTCATCAATGATTTTCCGGGGAATATTATAATCCCGGGATACCCGAATGTGGTAAAGCATACCAAAGATTGGGAGTGCGAGCCGGACACAATTGGTCATGGTGTTTTCATGAAAATATAACACCGGTTGTGTGTCCTAAAATTGGGATAAAACTGACGGATTATAAAATTTACTGCCTGTGAAAAAACAACACATCCCCCCTATTTCAGGGTATTGTGCTTCCATTAAAAAATCGCTAACTTTGCATTTGAAAAAATTGTTTTAAGTGCAATAAGAATAAAAAATGACAATAAGCCGGTCGTCATATATTCGCAATGACAGGATGCGAGATATAATAAATGACAACAACAACCTGCTGACCGTGATAAACCGGTTCTCCATCTCACTGGGATTCGGCGATAAATCAGTTGCGGTCGTTTGTGAAGAAAATGGTGTGGATACAGATACCTTTCTTGCTGTCGTTAATTTTATAAGCGGGAAGGACTGGTCAGGATATAAAATCTCTCTGCAGCCCTTAATCGGATATCTTCGCAAATCGCACCGCTTTATTCTTAATCATGCGCTGCCTAATATCAAAAAGACTCTCATTGAGGGCATTCAACAGACCAGTAACTCAGAGATAGCGATGTTCATACTGAAATTATATGACAGCTATATGAAAGAGGTGAAAAGGCACATGGAATATGAAGACGATACAGTGTTTTCCTATGTAGAAAATCTGATTGCCGGAGAAGTCAAGGGTAAATTTAACATTTCAGACTTCTCATCCCGGCATGAACACATGGCCGGCACACTTGAAGAACTGAAAGAGCTGTTCATATATCAATACAATCAAAAAGACAATGATCTGATAAGTATTGCATTGTTTGATATCACCTTGTGCGGCAATGACCTGATGTCGCATTGCGAGATTGAGAATAATCTCCTTTTCCCGACGGTTAAAAAACTCGAAAACAGTTTGAAAATGCAGATTTCCAAATCGGATGACAGCTGCGCCGAGAAAACACAGAAGACTATTGTGGATGTTCTCACCGACCGGGAGAAAGAGGTTATTGCAGAAGTGGCACATGGACTCGCAAACAAGGAAATTGCCGATAAATTGAATCTGTCATTTCACACCATCACCACATACAGAAAGAATATCAGCGCGAAACTGAATATCCATTCTACGGCCGGACTTGTAATATTCGCAATTCTGCATCACCTGATTGAAATTGGCGATGCAAAATTGCCGAGTTGACAGTCAATATTTTATGAAAGAACATTATTCGGAGTTTTAACATGACTGTCTCTCAACAAATGCTGATATGTGCCTCAGGCCTGGGACTTGCGTCATTGGTCGGGTCGACAATCGGCCTAGCGGTGAAGAAAATACCGCATCGGCTGAACGATATATTTCTCGGATTCTGTGCCGGAATGATGCTTGCTGCCTCTTTGGTATGCCTTATCATGCCTGCAATGGAAATGGCCGGACATGACGGGTGGTGGCAGCCTCCGGCCGGTGTGGCTCTGGGAGTGCTGCTTGTAGCCGTGCTTGACAGAATCACTCCTCATTTGCATCATCTTACGGGACTCGATTGCAGCACAAGCATAGAAGAGCCGCACTGCTCCAAGAATAAAAGCACCGACAGGATATTGTTGTTTGTGACGGCTATCGCAATCCATAAGCTCCCCGAAGGGCTCGCAACCGGCGTTGTTTTCGATGGGAATGACATGAGCAATGCCTACACCGTCGCAATAACGATAGCATTGCAAAATATACCCGAAGGAATGGTCGTTGTCATCCCGCTGCTGATGATCGGAGTGAGCTATCTGAGAGTCGTCGGGGTAAGTGTAGCTGTGGCGATGATGGAAATAGTCGGAGTGATTTTCGGCTATATTTTAGGCGATATATCATCTGCACTGCTACCGGTCATGACCGCTGTCGCTGGCGGAGCCATGCTGTATGTGATCAGCGACGAAATGATACCGGAAACGCACAGTCACGGCTACGAGAAACCTGCCACCTACGCCCTCGTTGCAGGCGTGATGTGCATGCTGTACATTCAGATGATGATATAAACTGCACGCATGTGCGCTGAAAACACGGCATAAAAAGAAAAGAATGCTTGCCGAAAACAATTAGGGCAAGTTGATGCCTGATGGGTATCATAAACAAAATATCTGAACACACGGTCGTGTGTTCGAAACCAAAAGCATCGACATTCAGGTTTTTACCAAAATCGCGGTCTGTAAGTCGATGCCTTGGAGCCGGTATATAAGCAATGAAGCGGACGCGAGCAAGGGTGCTCAGAAGCCTTTTATGCCCATGATCTCGCGCACGTCGCGCAAAGTGGCCGAGGCGCGCTCACGCGCCCTTTCGGCGCCTTGTCGTACCACTCTACGCAGATAGTCTTCGTCGGCGAGGATATCGTTCACACGCTCGCGTATGGGGGTCGTGACGGAGAGGATGTCTTCGGCGAGCTGTTTTTTCAGGTCGCCGTAGCGTATCGAGCAGTCGGCGTAGGCATCACGGAAGCTCTTGACCACCTCCGGGGTGCTCGTGAGCTCGAGCAGTGTGAAAAGGTTGGCCACGGGCAGCGACATAGGCGAATTAGGTTCTTTGGGACCCTCGTCGGTGGTGGCACGCATCACTTTTTTGCGCAGAACCTTGGGGTCGTCGACGAGGTAGATGCAGTTGCCCTCGCTTTTGCCCATTTTGCCTGAGCCGTCGAGTCCGGGCACTTTGATGGGCGCGGCGTTGAAGTTGAAATTTTCCGGCTCTTCGAAGTAATCGACGCCGTAGAACGAGTTGAAGCGGCGGGCGAAACGGCGGGTGAGCTCGAGGTGCTGTTCCTGGTCTTTGCCCACGGGCACCTTCTTGGCGTGCTGGATGAGAATGTCAACGGCCATGAGGGTCGGATAAGTGAGCAGACCGGCGTTGACGCGTTTGTTGGTCTCGGCACCTATGATTTCTTTTTCGAAAGCTTCGTCGCTGTCGTCGGCCGAGGGACCGATGCCGAGAGCCTTGCGCGCTTTGTCCTTGAACGAGGTTGTGCGCATCAGCTCGCCGATGCCCACGTGCATGTTGAGCAGAAGATACATTTCGGCGATTTCGGGAACGTCGCTTTGGATGAATATGGTCGATTTCTCCGGGTCAAGTCCGGCTGCGAGGTATTCGGCGAGGATTTGCTTTACACTGGCGTGCAGCTGCACGGGATCGGGGTTGGTGGTGAGTGCGTGGAGGTCGGCTATAAAGAAGTTGCATTCATAGTCGTCCTGCATGCGCACGAAGTTGCGCAGTGCGCCGAAGTAATTGCCTAAATGTAGATTGCCTGTCGAGCGGATGCCGCTCAGGACTATTTCTTTGCTCATAGATTGTTGATTTATAATACTGTAAAGCCGCTGACGGGAGCGGTCGGATATAGCAAACGGAGTAGTTTGCTGCTTTGCCGAGGCAAAGATAATGAAAAAATATGAAAGAGCCTCAATGAGCGGGGCATAAAGTGCCGATACATGCCTGCTTCTGAGATTTCAGCATAAGAGCCGGCTCTAAAGTCAATCCTTCAATGCGCCGGCCGGAACGACATAAACACCGTCTTCACGCCGGTAAGCATATTCACCTGTGGCTGTAAGAATCATCAGAAATGACGGCTCCTTCATCTTGCCGGCGTCAATTTTATCTGAAAGAGCTTTAAGCGTTTTCGCCCCTTCTTCAATAAGCCTGTCCCCTCCGAGCTTTATCTCGACAAGACCATAGCTACCGTTGCGCAAATGTATGACCGCATCACATTCAAGACCGTTTTTATCTCTGTAATGATACACTTTGCCATCGATGGCTTCGGCATACACGCGCAGATCGCGTATGCAAAGCGTTTCAAAAACAAGTCCGAATGTATTTAAGTCATTGATAAGGTCGTTCGGACCGAGTCCAAGCGCTGCAGTAGCTATCGACGGATCGGTAAAATAACGTGTATCGGATGTGCGGACAGCAGTCTTAGAGCGGAGGTTTGGATTCCATGCCTCCACATCTTCTACCACGAAAATACTTTTTAAAGCCTTTATGTATGAAGAAATTGTATCGGTATCAAAGTTGTCGCCTTCATTGGAGGATAAATCTTGCCCGATTACCGACAAGTTGGCCTGTGCTCCCTGATGACGGGCGTAAGAGCGTAACAGACAGTGTACCCTTGAAGGCTCTCGCTCCACACCGTCAACCCTCTGAATATCGCGATGTTCTACAGCGTCAACATAATCGAAAGCCTGATCCAGTGCAATATCTTCGTCCATATCGACAGCGAGTGGCCAGCCTCCACGGCAGCATAAGAAAGCCATCTTTGACAGGTCAATGGCGGATATGCCGGAGATATCCGAGGTGTTGTCAAACAATGCTTTGATTGAAACATCGCCGGAAGATTCTCCCGATTCCCATAGAGACATCGGGCGCATCTTAAGCCACCCGAAACGGCCTGTGCCGCTGTGGATTACTTCGCTCATATCTGCCGGCACACAAGAACCGGTAAGGATATACAGCCCGAGCGACGGGGTGTGGTCGGCATCAAACCTTACCGCATCCCAGAGCAGCGGTGCTACCTGCCATTCGTCCAAAAGACGTGGCTTCTCGCCCTTTAACAAGAGCGATGGATTGAGACGTGACAGTTCGATGTTTTGTGCGACCTTGCCGGGTTCCGACACATAAATGACGCTCCGGGCAAGTTGCTCAGCAGTGGTTGTCTTACCACACCATTTCGGACCCTCAATCAAGACCGCACCTTTGCCTTTGAGCTTGCGGGCGAGCAAAATATCAGCGATTCTCGGCCTATATGTTTCAATCTTGGTCATATTGTCTATTCAATTTATTTGCAAAATTACAAAAAAATTTGGACAATTCGGTAGTTTGGCGCGATTTCGTTCGGCAGTTTGGCGCGATTTCGTTCGGCAGTTTGGCGTTTTTCCTTTCGTTATACAAAAAAATCAATGCGAGGGTGTCTCATCAGTGACATCCTGCATTGCATCCGGACCGCAGACTGAGGAGCGTGAGCGCTGCTGCGGAGGTTATTTCTTGAACCAGCGGCGGATGTGCTTCATCGCGCGGTATCCGAGCACGAAATAGTCGATATAGCTCATGGCGTCGACGATGCGTGAGAAGACAGTCGAGGCGGCGCGCGCCGGAGAAGAATAAGGCTCGGCCATCTGCTTCAGCTTGTGTGAGCAAATCTCGATGTCGGCGCGGTTGAGTGCGCGGGCAAATCTTATTTCATCGAGGGTATAGCCCTCCCACTCATTGTCCTTCATCATCGTCTTTTTTTATTGGCGACTCAACGACAAGCCGCGATATGAAACGTGCTATCGGGTTAATAAGCAACTGCTTGCGGAACACAAACAGCATCACGATTATCAAAACGAACACACCGCCCACAATCAGATACGACCAAAACGGCGCAATGTAGGCGGCCAGTACGCTTGCGATGCCGATCGTGATGAAAACGAGGGCGACCATGCCAAGAATCATGGCCACGGAATAGAGAGCCACTGCCGAGAAAAGCAATGTCAGCTTTTCGGCCACCGAGAGCCGGGCGCTGCGGATGTAGAGCCCGGCCAGGCGGCGTAAAAGTAAGGTGAGAGTTGATATCGAACCGGTATCGCGGTCTGCCATAATCAGTTATTTATCTTTTATCTGTTCGGCGATTTCGTCGGCAATAGCATCGATTTCGGCTTCCTCGGCGTTGATTTTATACTTGCGTACGAGAGCGGCGATGCGGTTGCGCAGATCTTCGCCCTTTTCGGGGGCAAAAAGCAGAGCTACTGCGGCTCCGGCCACTGCGCCTCCGATGAATGCGGCTAATGTTTTCATGTCGGTGAGGTTTTGAGGGATTAATGAGATGTGCTATTTCTCGTTGAGCTGAGCTTTGATGCTGTCGACGATTTTATCGATTTCGCTTTCCTCTTTTGCGAACGGACAATGCTTGCGCACGAAGCGGCGGATGTCGTCGCGGGTTTCGGCTCCGCTTTTGGGAGCAAAGAGAGTGGCTACGGCTGCTCCGGCTACTGCACCGCCCAAAGCTGCTAAAATAATGCCCAGATGTTTCATAGTAGTATTATTTAATTTAAATTTAATTAGGTGTAAATTCAGATGTATAACGCTCCGAAAGAGTAAAAAGATTAGCCAAAAATGAAAAATAAGACTTCCGAGAGCTTGAATATCGAAATTTTTCGCTAAATTTGCAGGCAACCACACTTCAATCATATTAAATATGAAGAAACATAATTTTTACGCCGGTCCTTCGATTCTCAGCGAGCAGACCATCAAGAATACTGCCGCCGCAGTGCTTGACTTCGCCGACATGGGCCTTTCAATTCTCGAAATCTCACACCGCAGTAAGCAATTCCAAGCCGTCATCGACGAGGCTTCGGCTCTTGTAAAAGAGCTTCTCGAAGTGCCCGAAGGCTACTCAGTACTATGGCTCGGAGGCGGCGCATCAATGCAGTTCTGCATGATACCCTACAACTTCCTACGCCACAAAGCGGCCTATCTCGACACCGGCACATGGGCACACAACGCCATCAAAGAAGCTCGCCTCTTCGGCGATGTCGACGTTGTCGCCTCATCCGAGCAGGAGCATTATACATTCATCCCCAAAGGATACGCCGTGCCCTCCGACGCCGACTACTTCCACTTCACATCCAACAATACAATCTACGGCACCGAGATGCGCCACGACCCCGAGGTGGGAGTGCGTCTGATAGCCGACATGAGCTCGGACATCTTCTCGCGCCCCGTCGACGTGAGCAAATACGACGCCATCTACGCCGGCGCGCAGAAGAATCTCGCACCTGCCGGAGTCACCCTTGTCATTGTCAAAGACGATGCCGTCGGCCACGTAGACCGCGCTATCCCCACAATGCTCAACTATGCCACTCACATCAAGAAAGGCTCGATGTTCAACACTCCCCCCGTGCTTCCCATCTATGCCGCCCTGCAGACTCTGCGCTATTACAAAGAGCTCGGCGGTGTGAAAGTGCTCGAACAGCGCGACCTCGAAAAAGCCGGTGCGCTCTACGAAGCCATCGACGCCAGCCGTATGTTCCAAGGCACCGTAACCGATACGGCCGACCGCTCGATTATGAACGTATGCTTCGTGATGGCTCCCGAATACAAGGAGCTTGAAGGCTCGTTCGTAGACTTCTGCACCGAGCGCGGAATCGTAGGCATAAAAGGACACCGCTCGGTAGGCGGCTTCCGCGCTTCGCTTTACAACGCACTGCCTATGGAGAGCGTGAAGGCTCTCATCGAGGCCATGCACGACTTCCAGGCAAAACATTGAGCTCTATGAAAATACTTGTTGCAACCGAAAAACCCTTTGCCGCCGTTGCCGTTAACGGTATCCGCAAAGTGGCCGAAGAAGCAGGCTACGAGCTTTGCCTCCTCGAAAAATACACCGACCGCAGCATGCTGCTCGAGGCCGTTGCCGATGCCGACGCTCTGATTGTACGCTCCGACATCATCGACGCCGAGGTATTCGATGCCGCCAAGAAACTTAAAATCGTAGTCCGCGCCGGAGCCGGATATGACAACATCGACCTCGCCGCCGCCACAGCCCACGGAGTTGTCGTTGAGAATACCCCCGGACAAAACTCCAACGCCGTGGCCGAACTCGTTTTCGGCATGGCCGTCATGGCCGTGCGCAATATGTACAACGGCACCTCCGGCACCGAGCTTAAAGGCAAACGACTCGGCATACACGCTTTCGGACAAGTGGGTCGCAACGTAGCCCGCATCGCCAAAGGATTCGGCATGGAAGTGAGCGCGCTCGACCCCTATTGCCCCGACCAGGTGATAGCCGAAGCCGGCGTAACGCCTGTTCACGACCTTCAGGCCCTATACCGCGACAACGACATAGTGAGCCTCCACATACCGGCCACAGCCGAAACGCGCGGCTCGGTTACCTGCGGCCTCATCACCCTTCTGCCCAAAGGCGGTGTGCTCATCAACACCGCACGCAAGGAAGTGATTGACGAGGACGGCCTCGAAAAAGCGCTTGAGATGCGTCCCGACATCAAATACGTGGCAGACATCAGACCCGGAAATGCCGACCTGCTCAAAGAAAAATTCGCCGAGCGCGTATTCTTCACCCCGAAGAAGATGGGCGCACAGACAGCCGAGGCCAATATCAACGCAGGCATAGCCGCTGCCAATCAGGTAGTGGCCTATCTGCGTGACGGCATCGACCGGTACAAAGTCAACAAATGACATCGGACCCGCGCCGGCATTTGCTGATAAAATAAAAAATAACTAACTTTGCGGCGGCAAATTCCCCCGGGAACAAGCCGCCGCAAAATCCGCCCCGATAGTTCAACGGATAGAATAGAAGTTTCCTAAACTTTTGATTGGAGTTCGATTCTCCATCGGGGTACTACTTTGGGATTTTGGGGAGGATGAGGAGATGGGATGAAAGTAAAGGAAAGTAAAGGAAAGTAAAATAAATGTTTGATTTTGTGATGTTTGGATAATGTTTGGCGCGTTTGGGGACTTTGGTATTTTTTACCTTGTTTTACCTTGTTTGAAGCGGACGTGCTTTGTAAGTGCTTTTCAAAGCATTCCTCAATTCTCGCTCTGTATGCGGAGTTTGAGAGTTTGAGTTGTCGGCGATGTAAAGTGTGGTCTGCGCTTCGCCGGCAGCGGATGCATCGGGATGTGACCCTATGTTTTGATGGTGTTGCGCTATGATTGTGTCTTTTTCTATTTTTAATTTATTTTTTAATCGTTTTTGTGTTATGTCTGATTTTTTTGTTCGTGCCGATGGCACGTATCTGATCGAGGGGATGCAGGGTGATAACCCTAAACTCTTAGGCCGCGAGCTTGTGGACGGCCGTGACAGTCTGTATCTGGAATTTTATCTTGGCCGTGAGGTGACGACGAGCCGTAACGGTCGGTCGTACACTCGTGCGCTGCGTCGTCAGGAGAAGTTGGGGCTTTTTCTTTGGCGTTCGCCGCGTTCGGCGCAGGAGCGGCGTCACAATAAGGAGGTGTTGGAGCGGGCGCGTATCGTCTACTTCGAGCGTCGGCAGGAGATGCTTTTGCGCGGGGGCAAGAGTCTGAGCGGGGAGTATGTGGTGGATGTAATCGCCTGGATGCGGTCGTATCTTGACCGCTATGAGATGGCGGACCGCCGATGTGTGAAGCGTGCGGTGGTGTGTTTCTGCAATTATCTGTCGGACCCCGAGGGGCGGTGGCTGCATCGCCGGGGGATGTCGTCGGCGGAGAGTAAGGTGTCGAGAACGGAGCGTGAGCGTTTGGCGAGTGAGGTGAGGTTGCCTCCGAAGGGGCTTACGCCTGAGGTGGTGCGCGGGTATCGTGATTATCTGATGGCGCATTATCGCGGCGATGGTCCGCGCACTACGTTGAAGCGCTTTAAGCGGATGGTGAGGGTGGCCGTGGAGGCCGGTGTGCTTGTCCGAAATCCGTGTGATGGGATTTCGATAAGCGTGGACGAGAATGTGCTGCGTAAGGATGTGCTGAGTCCTGAGGAGGTGGTGCGGCTGGTGCAGACGCATTATGCGGGGGAGAGCGAGCCGGTGCGAAGGGCGTTTATTTTCTGCCTGTATACGGGGATGAGGTGGTGCGATGTGAAGGAACTGCGTTTTGCAAACGTGGATTTTTCTAATCGTATGCTTCGCTTCGAGCAGTTGAAAACGCGCGGGCATAGTTCTTGCAGCGGTGTGACTATACCTCTTAACGACGGGTTGCTGCGCCTTATCGGCAGCGGAGAGAGGGAGCGGCTGATTTTCGAGCTTCCGACGCACACGGCCTGTCTTGCGGTGCTGCGCACATGGACGGAGAAAGCGGGAATCGACAAGCATATCACCTGGCATTGCGCCCGCCATTCGTTTGCGGTGAATATTCTTAATGCCGGCGCCAACATAAAGACGGTGTCGAGTCTGTTGGGTCACAGTTCGCTTACGATGACGGAGAAGTATACGCGCGCTGTGGATTCGCTCAAACGCGCTGCCATCGATTCGCTGCCGCCTCTGTCTTAGCGGCGGAGACGGCGCGCAAGGAAAAAGGCCGCGAGAGTCAGGGCCGCAATCGCTGCTCCGATGGCAATGCCCCCCGTGTCGAGCTTGATTTTTTCCCACCGCGAGAGAGGGTGCTCCACGGGGTAAGGCTCGCGGATGACGGAGCGGATGGTGTCGCGGACGGTGTCATGGATGGCTACATATCGGATGCGCTCACTCAGTCGGCGATCGATGACGGTGTCGCCGCGCAGGAGGATGAAGCGGGTGTCGCGGACTGTGTCGACGCTCATGCGCTCTACGGCACGGTCGCGGTATTCGGTGCGGACGCTTTCTACGGGGGTGTAGACGGTGCGTGTGCAAGAGGAAAGGATAAGAGTGGCGGCGGTCAGCAGGGCTGTCGCTGTGTCCTTTGCGGATTGTAGGATATGTGCAGCCATTGGAAATCGTATTTTTTGCCTATTAGTTCGAAAAAGGGCAGCTTCATGTCAATGACAAGTTGATACAGCCGGCGGTTGTCGACCGGATTGCCTGTCGTTATGTCGGCGGCCCGGCCATATAGGTGGGAGCTGCCTGCTACTCCGCCTACGGCGCGGTTGAGCGCGGGGCATCGGTAACCGCTGTTGACAATAACGGGCTTGCCCCAGGCCCGGCGCAGGGGGTCGAGGATGTGTTCTGTGAGACTGACGAGGTTATGTCGGGCGCCTTCGGGCGGCGTGTTGTCTATGCCTCGGGCGCGGGCGGTGGCGGAGGCGGTGAGTTCTGCGAGGGTGAAGTAAATCATATCTGTTTAGTAGTCGGACGGGGGTTGGCGGTCTTTGCAGCCGTGTACGAGGCATTTGCGCACTTCGGCTTCTTTGAGCCGGAGCTCTACTTCGTGGCGGAGGTGGACTTCTTCGAGACGCTTGGCCTGCTCGGCGCGGAGCTCGGAGTATATGGCGTCGATTTTTTTGTCGCGCTCGGCCAGACGTTCTTCGAGCCATGTCGCCTGACGGCGTCGGTTTTCGTCTTCGGCGGCCTGCACGGTGGCAGTGTCACGGCGTTCGTTGAGGCGGCGCGAGCGCCAGTATCGCAGGAGCTCGACGATACCTTGTGCGCCGCCTACGGCTGCTATGAGGGTTACGATGTCGGCGGTTGTCATGGCTCTCAGGGGAGTTTGTAATCGGTGACGGGGCGCACGGTGCATACCCCGCTTGCTTTGCCGGGGTAGAGCATTACAAACGGCCTTGTGCCTATGCAGATGTAATGGTTCGAGCCGTTTTCCGTACTGGATGTGTGGTAAGTATTATCAATGAGCGTGGCGCCGGGGATGAGCGAGAGGCAGCAGTTGATTTTGTCGACGTTGGCTGAGATGATGGCTAATTCTCCGGCTGATGGCAGCCACCAGGAGCCGGCGGGGCGTGAGCCGTTGGAGTAGAGGTTGCAGTATCCGGGGGCGTAGGATGCGGTGTTGGAGACTGAGTCGGCCGACGAGCCGGCGATAATGGCGGCGGTGTGGGCCTTGCCTTCGAAGTCGGCCAGAGCGCCGTGGAAGTTGCCCGGCGTGGCGTTGCAGCCGAAGTAGTGGTTGGCCGAGCAGAAAGGCAGATTTGCTTTGTCGGGGGCTACGATGATGATGCGGCCGGGGACGATTACGGCCACGCCGTCGGCCACACGTCCTGCGGCTTGCTTTGCGGGCCAGTCTTTTGCGAGAAAGAGTTCATAGTTGCCGTAATTGGGGTCGCGCGAAGCGATGCGCACGCCGTCGAGAGCGGCGTCGGGGTTTACACCGCTGAACAGCTGCGACCGCAGGTCGGGGGCTGAGATGAGTGTGACTGCGCCGGAGGAATTGACTTTGGGAAATTTTTCGCCTGCCACTACCGTGGTAGTGGTGGCCTGGTCGCTGAGTTTTTTTGTTTGCTGTGACATATACGTAGATGAGTGATTATGATTGACGATGGATGCGGCGGGCTGTGTAAGAGTATGAATAAGAGCCAATCTGCTGGGCGGGGCCGCAGACGAGGAGAAATTCTTCGCAGTCGCCGTTTTCGAGGGCTATCTGCTCGGAGGTGCCTCCGTCCCAGTCGGTGATGAGAGGTTGGTCGGAAGTGGCGCCGGCGGCTCCGAGTCCGCGGACGTAGAATGTCTTTGAGCCTATGTCGGCAAGTATGGTGAGGCGGATGCAGAAGTCGGCGGTGCTGATGTTGAGCGCTTCACGCACGGCGCTCAGGGATGGCAGAAGTACGCCGGCGCCTGCCGTGGGGGCGTTGATGAGCCACACGTTGTTTTGCTCTATTTTGATTGCGTCGGAGGCGGAGGCTGTGATGGTGGCCAGAGACATGAGGTAAGGCATGCAGGCCCCTTGGAGGGTGATATTTCCCTTGCCCATCAGAGCGTGGTTGTGTTTTGCCGATGATGCCACGGCACGGACGGCGATGTTGCGGTTGTCGTTGGGGGCGATGTCCTCGTTTTTAAACCTCGCGGCCTCGCGCGGATCAGAGGCGGGGGAGACGTTTATACCGGAGCCTATGGCCGAGAGCATACGGTGAGTGTCGTTGCGGCAGCACACGGAGGTCTCTTTGGTATAAGGCGGTGTGATGAGGCAGTCGTTTATGATGGTGAAACCGCCCAGGCGGCTGCTCTGCCCCACGGTGATGCCGTTAAACTCACCTTTGTTGCAGTACACCGCGCCGTCTTTTGCCTGAAAGAGGATATTGCCGTCGGCGTCGCGCATATCGATGGTTTCCACACCGAGATTTTTCACCAGTGCGTATTGTGCGAGGAGAATTTGTGTGGCCACGAGAGCGATTTCGGTGCCGAGCTGCCAAAGGCCGTTGTTTTGCGATGAGTCTGATGTGGGGCCGTTATCGGCGGTCTTGGTGTGGGATGCGGTGCAGTGGTAGTATCGGCCGTTATAGATAACCACGTCTTTCCACTGCGCACCTGCTTCGCCTGCCTGAAAGAGGTAGCCGGCCGGCACGTCGTCCCACATCTGGGGCCCGCGCAGTACCGCTCCGCGCTCGCCTTTGTCACCCTTGCGGATGTATTTAACCGTGCGTGTTACGTTTACACTCATGGCATCAGGATTGTGCGGTTATGGTAACAGAAATGTCGCTGCCGCCGCCGGCGATGCACTGGGCGCGTGTTACGGTGCACGAGGCCGCGGGGGTGGTGCGTTCGGATTCGGAATTGAGATAAACGCCGGCGGCGTCTTTGACTACGAAATAGAAAAGCGTCTCCATTGCTTTTACGGTGGTGCCGCGCTTGACTACTACCGGGGTGTAGGTGACTGAGTCGTTGCCCGAGGAGTCTTCGGTGATGGTTTCATCTTCGGGTGAGGGATGCGGGTCGATGTCGTATGGGTCGGAGGCGTCCATCACGCTCTGCACGTCGTTGCCGAGAGTCTCCCCACTCTTTTTCACCGTCACGCGGTATTCGCCGTAAGTGTCGATGTCGGAGTCGGCCACAACGAGGCTTTGCGCTGTTTTGCCTGTGAGAATTGCCCAGCCTGAGGGGGCCATTTTCTCCCACTCATAGGAGAGATTTTGCGTAATCTCCGCTCCTGAGAGGTAGACGCGGGCCACGAGGGTTACGCTCTCGCCTTTCTCGCGGATAACGAAATTTTTGTTATCGCCCGAAGCGATTGTGACCCTGTAAGATGAACCGGAAGCCTTCTGCACCGGGATTGTGTAGTCGGCCTGAATGGTGTCGGATTGCGCGCCGTAAGAGATTACGGCCTCCATGCGTATTACAGCCGGGGCATAGCCCGAAGCGGCGGCGATGTTGCCCGTAATCTGCACGCCGTAATAGGGATTGTCGCCCGCAGGTGCAATTTTCTTGAAAAGGCCGGCGAAAGTACCGGTGGAAGTGTCGCCCGAGAATGTCACTTTGGTGCCGTTGAGGTAGATGTCGATGCTGTCAGGGGTGGCGAGTCCTTCGGCCACGCGGGAAGACGTGCACACGAAGTAGAGCACGGGCTTGACCGAGGCAAAGTCGGGATAAACCGAAGTCGGGGCCGAGATGTCGCCCTCAAACTCCTGGTAGAGGTCACCCGAGGGGCTTACGATTGAGGCGGTGTAGGTGCCGGCCTTTGATATGAATTTGATGGTACGTGAGGTGGATGCGCTGCTCATAAGTCGGGGTTGTTATCGGTTTCAGGGACGGGGTCGGTTTCGGTCTCGGCTTCGGTAATGATGAAGCGGGGGTCGGTGGCCGCGGGAAGCGGGCGGTTCACTGTTCCGTCCTGCTCTTCGCGCGCTTCATGGGGCAGCAGGGCGATGGCTCCGATTTGGCTCAAAGTGGCGGGCAGCAGGCTCAGAGGTCCGAACCGGAGCATGTCGCTTTGCCAAAGGATGTAATTGCCGTCGGGGAGGATGTTGCGGTCGCGGGTGAGTTCGAGATGAGCCGCTACCAGTGGATTTGCTTTGATGTAGTATGCCATATTATTGTATGTTTAGTGTATTAATATCAGATTGCCGTCGCCGTCTTCGAAGAGCGAGCCGTCGGAGTCCTGCATCACACCGAGGGGTCCTGTGTCTTTGATGTCGAGGGCGAGCACGGCGCCCAGAGTCTGACTCAGCGCTTTGGTCGGGATGATCGGCTTCGAGCCGTGGGCCACACCGGTGTAGCTCAGAGAGCCCGAGGCCTTGTTTGTGGCGATGTACCAAAGGGGGAGCAGCACCCCGCGTGAGTTGTCCAGTGTGCCTTTGGTGGTCCACATTGCGGCCTCCGGAGCTATTTCGAGCACACCCGGGGGAATGTTGACCGGCACACCGGTAATATCATACTCAAAGCGTGGTATGCGGCGCACAATGGAGATGGCCCGGCAGGGTGAGGCGTCGCTCAGGGGAATGTCGGAGGGAGTGCCTTCGGAGCTGTACTGAGCGCGGCAGCGCAGGCGCACGCCGTCGCCCATGAGCGAGCGGTCGACGGTGGCCGTATCGTCGTTGACGGTGATGAAATAGTCGAGAGAGTCGGAGCCGGCGGCGGTCCATGTCTGAGTGTCCTCGCGGAAGATTTCCCACGTGAAGATGCGTTCGGCGGGGTCGTCGCAGAGGTCCTGCCCCACGAGCAGGGAGGCGTGAATAGTCTGGGTGTCGGGGTCGGTGAGGGGGTTATAGACGGTCTGGTCGCAGGTGTCGAGTGTAAGTGACGGCTCCGGCAGGGAGGCATTGGTGCATCGCAGCAGCACCGAGCGGGAGATGACGAATATCTGCCTTGTGCGGGAATCCACATAATCGGCATTAAACATCAGTGTGACCGGGAGTCGGGGCTGCACGTTCTTTTTGACCTTGATGCGCCCCGCTTCGGGGCCTGAGGTGCAGATTTCATAATCGGGATTGGCCGTGGATATGAGCGTGGATGTGCCGCCCGTGATTTCGTACCACTTGATATTTGCCAGCGCGGAGTTGACCTCTCCCGGGGTGAGGACGCCGTCGCGGTCTATGCGGCTCACCCGGGGCTGTATGATGAGCGGAGTGAGTGAATAGTCAGGAGTATGTGTCGCCGTCAGTGTGTCGTAGCTCTGGCGCAGGGGCACGCTGCCCGCAGTGGTGAAACTTACGTTGATTTGCAGTGGTCGGAAGTTGAAGTCAAATCTTTTGGTTTTCATGCTCTCGGTGTTGGATGAAAATTAATACTCAAACGATGCCTGCTCGGTGGCCGCGGCCTCTCCCATGCCGTCGCGCAGGGTCACGGTGGCCGTGAAACGCACCGTGCGGGGCATGTAGCCGTTGAAATCGATGTCGTCGGTGGTCAATGCCAGTGTCAGGCCGGCGCCGGCTCTGCGGAGCGCCCATGCCGTGTCGGAGGCCGTGCGCTCCACGCCGTCGGCGTCTTCGCTGTAGCGCGTCCACACGACATCGGAGGGGAGAATGTCGGCCGTTACGTCGATATTGTGCAGCCGTGCGATGATTTGCAGGGTGAGGTTGAAATTGTCGGGGTCAAAGAGATAGTCGGTATCGGCAAAGGCCACGGAGAAGTCGGGATTGCCCTCCACCATTGCCCAGGCCGTGGAGTCCCATGCCGGAGCCGCGTGTGTGCCCGATGTCATGCAGCGGTAACGGCAACCGCGATACCAGACGTCAGAGGTTTCATAAGTGCCGGTGGCGGGGTTGCGCTCCTCGTGGTAGTAATCGGCAGTTGCGCTCCACGGTCCGCGGTCTACGATTGTCACTCTCGGGCGACCCTGATAATCGATTTGGATAATGTCTTCGGCCACCAGCCCGCGGGCGTATACATAGTCTTGTCCGGGGATGACGGGCAGCGTGGGGTCGGAGGCTATGAAGTCGGGCAACGTGCCGAATGTCGCACCGTAATTGGTAGAGTCGATGATGGGTTTTGTCACTCCGACAAGGCGCACGATGCGCCCCTCGGTGGATGATAGATAAAGGCAGCTCTGACGGTTGGGGTCGGTCTGATGTCCCCAGCGGGCTATTTTCATGAGCTCGCAGGGGGGGTAATTCGTGCCCGACGGAACTTCGGCGTCGGGGTAAAGTGAAACCTCGATGCGGTTAAGAGGAGGATTCACGCTGTTGACGCGCATCCACGAGGTGCGGTAAGCGCCGCTGCCCGAGGCCAAAGTGTTGACGATGCCTTTGAGCACCGTCCCGGGGGTGATGGCGGTGAAATATCCGTCCCATTTGGAGCGCAGCGAGAGCGAGAGGGTGCCGTCGCCGTTGTCGGTCACGCTCTCGACGGAGTCCGACTCGGTGAGCAGCTGATCGCCCTCCAAAGCCGAGAGGCGGTTGATGATGAGCTCCATCACCTCCAAAGCCGAGCGCACCCGCAGGCTCTCGACTTCGGCGTTGCCCGAAGCGTCGACGGCGGCGCCTGTGCCGCTCAGGAGCGACGGGGTGAAAGCACCGAACTCCGCGCCGCCTTTGAAGATGACTGAACCTACGGCTGTCAAGCCCTGCTGAAATGTAATGCGGCCTTGGGCTATATCGTCGGCCACGCGGCTCAGGAAGCGGCGGAGCACCGGGGAGTCGTCGTCGAGGTCGGCGGCTTTTGCGGCGTGGTCGGCCTCTCCGGCGCGGGCTTTATGGGTGGATATGGAGGCGCCGCCGTCGGCGGTGTCGTGTGGCTGTGTGACGAAGATGTAATCGTTGGCGTCGGTAGAGAGTTTGTCGAGGTCTGCCTTGTTGTCGTGACTGTGACTCTCGCCGGCGCTGTCCGCACCCGAGACCGTGAGTTTAACAACGGAACCTCCATGAGACACCGAAACACCCGTACCGCGTAAGCGCGAGCTGCGCGGCTTCGGCTCGCGGTTGTAAACATTAAGCCTGAATTTCTTCTCCATTGTCTTTGTCGTATTCGTCGGGGCGCAGTTCTACGAGCGTCATCTCCGTTGTGTCGGAAATGGCGTTTTGAGTCTCGCCCAGAAGTATGAAACGTTTGTCGCCCTGATTTGTCTCCGTGTAGGGAAGCACCGCCGAAGCGTGCAGCTCGGCCTCGCCGGTGAGCTTTGTGCGCCGGTCGGCATACTGGCTGTAAAGAGTGCCGATGAGCAGCTCCTCGATGCAGGCCGTGCGCCCTGCGCGCGTGAGGGTGTGTATCTGTGTGCCTGTGGCGGCGTTGAAGTATGCGCCGCGGGCCATCGGCACGCTTTCGGTCGAACTGCCGCAGACGGTATCGAGATCGAGGGGGTCTTTGGCCTGAGGGTGCAATTCGGCGTTGTATTCGATGTCGTCGGTGTTGATTTCTTCGTCCAATTGATTAGAACTGACGATTTCGATTTCGGGGAGCCGGGCCAGTACCCAGTTGATTTTCGGGCTTTTTCCGTCTGCGCCCCATATCTCGCGAGTGTCGACCACTTTCGTCGGGTCGATGTTTACACCGCCGTCGGCAATAATCCATCCACCGGCGCGCACCTCGAGCCATAACGAGCCGGAGGTCTGTCTGCCGGCTGCCGTGGAGCCGTTGTATTTCAGGGTCGGATATCTAAGATATTGCCCCGCCTCGCATTTTTGCAGCAAAGTCGAGAGGCGTGAAAGAGTAGGATTGATTGTCGGGCGGTTTTCGGCCCATCCCTGAGCGGCTCCGGACGACTCTTTGCGGTCGGTGGGAGAATAATAGGCCAGATAGCCCCATGTGTCGGGGGCTTCATCTTTGGTCGGGTCGAAGGCTTTCCACTCTCCGAGAGTTAGGTCGAACGACGGGACATATTTATCGACATCGCGGCGGATAACAGAAGCATTGTCCCAGCAGTAGACCTCGTCGCTGCCGTCGGGCTGAAATTTTATGGTGACCGGCACATAGAGGAAATTTCCGCGCGCTTTCCATGCCCCCTGCCAGTCTTTTTCAGGCTCGTCGGGGGTGAGATTTTCGGCCTGTTCCCACGGATTGAAGCGGGGGTCTACGAGCAGGTTGAGCTTGATGCGCACAAGCAGCTGCCGGGCTTCGCTGTCGGAGACTTGCGGTATCCATACCTTTTCGGAAGAGAAAAGGATGTCGCCGGCTTTCGATGCCGTGCCTTTGAGGGCGAGGGGATGCACGCCGTAGCGCACTTTATGAAGCTTTATGCCGGCGCTCGACTCGTTGAAGTAGCCGCGGAAGCCGTTCCAGAATACGGCCACGCCCTCACACTCCTCTCCGCTGTATTGGGGTGCGATTTTGAAGAAGCGCAGGGCCGGGTATTTTGTGGTGTTGAGCGTGGCGTTTTCGCCCTCTGTCGAGGTCCAAAGAGTGAAGCCTACGTCGGTGAGGTCGAGCCACGTCTGAAGGTCCGTATCGTAGTGGTAGGAGAGATATTGACAGCCGCTGTCGGTTTTCGGGGCTGCGTTGTTGGGATTGGCGAGCGAGAGGTCACAATCGGCGGTCCAACATTCTTCAGAAGCGGAGTTGCCGCTCTGCGCGTATTGGTTCCACGTGATTTTGGCGTTGTTGTACACGGCGTCGACGCCGAGGGTGCTGCTGTCACCGTCCCAGAGCACGGGGAGACTCTCAGAGGCGTTGTAGAGGCCGTTGAGGTCGTAGACATATATTTTACCGTCGCGCTGCACAATACGCAGCCCGAGAGGCAGGAATATGCCTTCAATCACCTCTTTCAGGCTCATGGGCTCGCCGTCTTCGTCGTAAAAGTTGTCGGAGCGCACTTTCAGGTCAGACAAGCTCATGGGTGAGCCGGAGATACAGGTGCTTATCATCGAAGTGTCGACGCTCTGCACGGAGATTCCCGAACGGGTGAGCGCCTCGTTGAGTATGTCCCCGACGGTCTGCATCCCGGTAAAGTCATAGCTCAGACGGTCGAGTATTGAGAAATCGGAAAAGGTGAGACTGACCGGGTATCTGAAAGCCTTCTCGTAGGGCTCTTCGTAGAACTCGGGGTCGAGCGTGCCCGACCAGTAGAGCGAGCCCGAGCGGTATACATCAAGACGTATGTCGCCCGGATTGATTGTATAGAGGTCGACATACGTACGGTCGCCGGGGCTCTCGATTTGCAGCGTGGCCGAGGAGCCGCAGATGACATCATGTTTGGCCGTGAGAGGATAATCAATCACCAGCGCCTCTTCGGCCTCGAAAGTCAGTTGCCCGACCTCTGCGAAAGGCGTGTCAGACTCCTGCCATATCTCGGCGCGCCATATCACCGACGCACGCGACAGAAATTCACCCTGATAACGAAGATACTTAGCCATTGACGCGGTATTTTTTAGATGTGACCTTATTGCAGAGCCCCACCAGATACTCGCCCTTGATTTTGAACTCTACCTCCGAGGTCTGCTGCGCGGGGCTGACAGCGGCGGCGAGGCGTTCGAGGGGTATTCTCACTTCGGGCAGACCGACGGGGGCATTGACGCGCGGAAGTGCGAACTGTGCGCCGTTGGCGAGGTCGAAAAGGCGGCGCTGCTGCGAGCGGTTGAGTATCATTTCGCCCGAATTGACACGAGCCACCAGCCGGTCGCCCGATGTCGACGAGCCGCCCACAATGCCGCCCGAAGCAAAGGCCCCGGCCATCGACAGTGCAGCCACTACTGCGGCCACGCCCGCGGCTATGGCGGCTATATTGGCGGGGAAGGGCAATTTTGCGCCGCTTTTGGTAGCGGCGACGACTGACTCAGTGGAGTCGGCGGTAATCTGGGCTTCGGTAGCCACCGTGTCGGCCACTGTCGCTGTCGTCGATACCGTTGTAGAGGTGGCTTCGACTGTCTTGGCAGTGGCATGGGCTTTTGTGGCCTCGGTCATGAGATTTATCACATCGACGATTTTGGCAATGCCTTCGTAAATGCTGATAAAGCCATCGACGAGCGCGGTTATCCTCTGCCACAGCCCGGTGTTCTCGCTCAGGGCGGAGCTGAGCGACTTCACGCCCGAGCCTATGCCCTTGACGGCAGAATATCCGTCCTTGAATGTGCCGAAAGTGGCCTTTGCCTCTTCGCCTGCGCCGCGGATGGCGTCGCCCATATCCTGCCAGGCTTTGCGCTTTGCGTCGAGGTCCTCATAGTCGGAGTGCGATTCGGCGTTCTTCATCTGCGCGTTGTAGTAAGCCACGTTGCCCTCTATCTCTTTGAGCGATTTGGCCTTAGGATTGAATTTTGCAGTGTTGTCCTCTGCTTCGAAACCGGCCTCGCGTATGGCTTTGGCTTTATCCTGCCAGAGCTTGATGTTGCGGTTGATGTCGGTCGCTTCGCCCTCGGCGGATTTCCGCAGCTGATTGTTGAAGTAAGCGACGTTGCCCTCAATCTCTTCGAGTGTGCTGGCGTTGGCGTTGAATTTTGCAGTGTTGCCCTCTGCGTTGCGGCCGGCATTACGGATGGCTTCGGCCTGCTCGTTGAATGAGTCTATCTGCTTGTTAATCTCGGCCTGACGCGCAGGGTCGGTGCAGTCGTCGAGTTCGGCATTGAGTATGGCGATATTGTCGTTGAGCTGTCTGAGGCTTTGTGCCTCCTCGGTCCACACCGCTGCTTTGCTCTTGTCTGAGGAAGAGGGACCCGTGCCCTCGTGGGGCGTTTCCGGAGAGCCTTTGATGGAGAAGTTGATTTTTGAGGCCTCGGCAACCGCTTTTTCAAGTTGCTCATTGAGAGCCTTTTTCTCCTGCACCAGCTGATTGACAGCCTCCTGCGCCTTTTCACCCTCGGATGCTTCCCGGTGGGCCCCAAAAGCGACAGAACCAAAAGTCCCTTTCCATTCTCCTTTGCCGTTGTAGTGTCTTTTTTCTCCATTCTCGTCGTATATGAGGTCGTGAATTTTCTGATCTTTCTCGGCAATCTGGCTTGCGAGATTGCGCGTGCGTGCCTCAAGCACCATCTGACGGCAATAGGCCTCGGAGTTTGCGGTGAGCGCCTTGTACCAGTCAGAGACGGATGAGAAGTAGCCCATCGAGTCGCCGTATACGCCGTTGAGCTCTTTTACGAGCTTCTTCTCCTCTTCTTTCGTGCCGTTGAAGTTTTCAAGCTTTGAGATATAGAGCTGCATCTGCGACATGGCGCTCTGTCGGGCCGAGGCTTCGGAGGCGGCTACGGCTTCGCTCTCCTCCGTAAGGCGCTTGGCGCGCTCTTGGGCGTCGGAGTATCGGCCGAGGCTGTCGGCGGCCTCGTCGGCGCTGTCGCAAAATTGGTATATTATGTAAGTGAGAGCGGCTATCGCTATACCTATGCCCGAGGAGGCTAAAAAAACCTTGGTGGCCGTGTTCAGTGCCTTGACGGCAGTGACCGTCAGCTTGATGGCTTGCGCCAGCTTGATGAAGCCTGTAACGGATGTGGTGAGCGAGGCGGTCAGGGTAAGAAAAGGCTGCACGCCGGTGAGCATGCTGCCGACCTTCTCTTTGATGTCGCCGATGGTGTTTGCGAGCTGCTTCTGCTTACCGCTGTCGGTTTTGGCGAGTTCGGCGTTCATGTTTCCGACGTTGTCGGTGATGATTTGGGCAAGCATTGCCGCTCGCTCGCTCTCGGTGCCGAATTTCATTGCCTGCTCCTGAGCCGCGTCGAAAGTAATGCCCACACGCTTCAGAGCGGATGTCTGTCCCTGCATGGCCTTGCCCATGAGGTTTGCCACCGACACGGCGTCGGTACCGCTGGCGTTGAGGCCTTTTTGCTGGGCGATGAGATTGTTCATCGCCGGGATAAGAGTTTCGAGGCTCGATTTTTCTTTCAGGAAAGTAGCCACCTGCTGTGCGCCCGCAAGCTGCACCTCGTCGCCTATCACTCCTATCTCCTGCTGAGCCGAGCAGAGGTCCTTTATGCTCTGTATCTGCTCATCGGTGGCACTCATGCGCTGCCGCATCACCGTTTCGAGCTGTGTCTCGGCCTGCTCCTGCACGGCATAGGCGCCGCAAAGGTCTTTGACCGCAGATGAGAGCTGATTTATGGTAGTGTTGACAGAGTCAATAGCCTTGGAGAGATTCGCGAGGTTGAATATGGATTTATTCAGTTTTTCCGCTTCGGTGAAGCCGCCTTTCATAGCGGCACGCAGGGCGTCGGTGTCCTTGACAAGGTTTTTAAGCCCGTCGCCCACGTCTTGGGCCTTGACCGTGACATTAATTTGGGAATCTGCGGCCATAGATACAACAATTTATATATTTATCCGTTTAATAATCAGATATTAACTAAATCTCTGACGATGATACTTTTTTCTGCGCCTCTTTCGTGGTGGATAGGCACTGCTATCGGGGTTCTCTTCTGTCTCGCAATCTTATATTTTGTGGTGCTGTTCTGCATCGCTTTGTGGATTGAAATGGATCGGAGCAGAGCGGGAAAGGATGATTAGGGGGATAATTTGCGGCTCAGCTCTTCAAATCTTCGCTTCTGCTGCGCGGGAGTGAGGTGTTCGGCCTCTGTCCCGGCGGCCTTTTTGACCTCCGCGTCCCATGGCAGGGGAATGAGTTGTCGCGGCGTCATTTTCCGGCTCAGATGGGGGGCCGCTGCCATATAGGCTATAAGGCGGGAGCGCTCCCATGCCTCTCTCTGATCGGCGAGCCGGCTGTCGGCCCACGCCTGCGCAACGGACTCAAACTCCCCGGGGGTGGAGATAAAAAAGTCGTTGCGACTCATACCAAGCACCCCGACGGCGAAGCCCAGGAGAGCGTTTATGCCTGAGAGGGTCTTTTTTTTTCATCCTCGACCTCGGCGGTTTCCCCGGCGGCCTGCGATTGCAACGAGACATTCCACGCTGTAAGGTCGCTCAGGTCGCAGCAGTCGGCGAAGTCTTGCAAAGGGAGGGTGAAATCCTTGCCCTCGCGCTTGGAGGCAGATTTGGTGCAACACCAAAGGTAGGTAATCATCTCCGATACATTCTCGGCGCGCATTTCGCTCACCTCTTTGTCTGTCTCCTGTTTGAAGAGCAGCATGGCTCCGAGCGTGGGGTAGCAGGGGTAAGTGTTGTCCCCGACGTCGATTTCTATTTTTTTAGAGGCTGTTTTCATAGGTCAATTTTAAAAAAAATGCGCAAAGCCCCGGGGTGGCCCGATGTGGGCTTTGCGCGTTGCAGATATGAAAGATTGGTTTAAGGAGTTCAGGCCGTTGCCTCGCCGGTGGTGAGGGCGGTTTCGTCGATGGTGACCTCGCCGTCGTTTTCGAGCGATACGCTGTAAGTGGCGTCGTCCTGGCCGGGGTCGGTGCAGTCGAGCGAAACCACCACGAAATTGCCCGAGAGATAGGGCGTTTCGCTTCCGCGCTCCATGCATTTGACCTCGACCGAAGCGCCGGCTTTGATTTTGGCGAGAATTTCGGCGTAGCCGTTCTCAGTCTCCTGATAGAAGCGCAGTCCGTCGGCCGAGATTGATACACTCAGGCCCACCACGCCTTTGCCTTTCCAAAGGCCGGCGCTGACGGGGGCTGAGGCCGCGGGCTTTACGGCCCGCTCTTTGGTCTCGCTTTTGACCTGTGTGGTGTGGGAGGTGCAATGGCCCACGGCCTTGCCTCCGACGTAGAGAAGCATGTCGGAGCCGTTGCAGTAGCCGGTTTTTGTTGCTGTTGTACTCATGCGTTTTTATAGTTTTAGTTAGATTCTTACTGTGAAAATGAGGCGTTGCACCCATGCATCGTCTTGCCACGTCTCCTCGGCGTCGGTCATCAGGCACGAGCGCAGAGTGAGGCTGCCGTCAGTCGATGTCAGCTCCGCGCCGTCGAGGGTGGAGCGCACGGCCTCGGCCATCTCGACACTTTGGTTGTAAGAGCGGCCGAAGCAGAGCACCTCGATTTCGGCGGCGCGTGCCGGCGTACCTTTCACGGCCACAGCTTCGAGCGAGAGGCGCCGATAGCTGATATAGGGGAGCTTGGCCTCGGCGCTCACCACGGGGAAGATTTTCGTTACCGTCGCGGCGATGTCGGGATTTTGCAGCAGTGCAGGGCGGATGAGTTCGCCCGCGCTGAGGACTGATTTAGACTTTGCAGCCATACTTTTTCGCGATTTTTTCGAAGGTTTTAATGATTTCGTTGCCCATGCCCTGCACCACTTCGCCACCTACCTCAGCCGAGGCGGCTGCTATGAAGCCGTAGCGAGGCAGCGCGCCGGTGGATCGGCGGTTGCGATGGAGGACGCCCGTGCCGCTTGTACTGCGCGGAGCTGTGCCTGTGTCCATCCATCGCAGCAGGGGGATGGCCCGCGCCTCACCGTAGCGTTTCACTGCGCGGCGGAGGTTGCCCGTGGTGATATAGTAGCCTTTGGCTCCCTTGCCTCGGCCACTCTCGCCCACGGTGACGCGGAAGCCCACGGCCTTTTTGGTGTAGAGTTTCATGCGCACACACTTCTCCATGTCCTTGTTATAGCCTTTGACCTTTGACATCACTTGTCTGACCACGGCGGCGCGCAATTTCCGTCCCTGACGGTTGAGCACCCGGCGGAAGCCCTTGTAGCGATGCTCGGGAGTGAGTGCGTCCAGAAGGGCACGCAGGTTGGTGTCGTCGTATTCCAAAAACTGTGACATAGGTATCAGGGGTTGATGCGGTCGCAGATTAATGTGAGCATACCGCGGTCGATGTTAGGGATGATGGCCGAGACGGCGTATTCCTGTTTTTCGCTGAGGCGCACGCGCCAGCCCTCTTCCACGGGGTGAGCGTCGCGGATGTTAAACTCCACGCGGTAGTCAGGGAAATGCTCTCCGACTTCCTCGCTGCGGCGGCCCGAAATCTTCACTCTTTCGGCCCGGACGGTGCGCACCTCGGCAAAGGCCGGGGTGTCGTCGCCCGAGACGGCAACGGCGGACACGGGCTTCAACAGAGTGATTCGGTATTTCAGGCGTCCGGCGAGCATAGGGGTGAGGATTGGCGGGAAAGCCGGCGAAAGGGTTTGACCAGTGCCTCGAAGCTCTCGGGCACGCTGTGCATCTGCACCGCTGCCGAGCTCTCGCGCTGATTGTACCAGTGAGCGGCGAGCATCATCACGGCCTGCACCAGAGGCAGAGGCAAATCGCCGCCTCCCATGTCGCAAAGCTCCGCTTCGGTGCGTGCCGTGGCTGATACCACATGCTCGCGGGCGGCTGAGAGCAGATGCGACAGATAGGCGTCGTCGTCGGTGAAATCATCGGCACGCACGTGCTTTTTGAATAGTTCGAGGCTCGGGGAGGTCATGGCCGGAGTTCAGCGGGTTATTTCGATACTTTGCCCAGGAGGAAGGCTTCGGGGCGGAGGGTCTTGGTGGCGAAATCGCTGTTGAGCACGAAGTCGACGCAGTCCTTGCGGGCCTGCGAGTAGGGGTCTACGATGAAGCGCAGCGCGCCGAAGAAGCCGAGGGGCTGATAGCGCCAGTCGCCCAGACCGATGTATTCCTCTACCTCGCGGATGTCGTAGATGTCGCCAGAAGTGTTGCCCGAGCCGGGGAGTTCGGAGGCTTTGGAGACGGAGCCTTTGACCGTGTCGCCGTCGGCGAGTGTGTAGTCTGCCCATGCCGAGCCGCTCCACTTCTTGTAAGTATGGGTCACTTTGCGGATGTCGTTGGTGGTGTAGACGGGTAGGCCGCAAAGCATGCCGTTTTGGAGCATAGGCACGTAGATGCCCGATGAGTTGACGGGAGTGCCTTCGAGCACGGCGGCCATGCTCTTTGTCATAATCCAGCAGAGGTGATCGCCGTCGATGCCGGTTTCGAGCACGCGGGCTTTCATATCCACGTTGAGCTCGTTGAATTTGGGCGTGGAGCTAAGCGACACGGCGGAGTCTGCTTTGCCCACGAAAGGTCCTGCGAGATTGGTGGCACCGTTGGCCTTGACCGTGGAGCAGAGCACCTTGTTGAGCAGACGACGCACGGCCTGAGGCATGACTTCGCGTACAATCATTTCCAGAAGACCCTGCGACTGGTTGAGCGACTGGTTGGTCACGGGTACTGCCACACCGATACGCTCGGGCGTTGCGGTGAGTTTCGAGAAAGGTATCTTGGCGTCGCCCAGGGCCACACCCTCGCCGGCTATCTGAGCCTCGATCATCTCATACATGGGCCAAACGAAAGCGCCCGAGAGGTTGGTGGGCATGGGCAGCCCGACTTTGTCGAGGATGAAGCCCTCGCTCAGGGGGCGGATGAAGTCCTGCACGTTGAGAGGCACGATGCCGCCTGACTCCACGTCACTCACCATCATCACGTCGCGCACGAGCATGATTTCGGTTTTGGCGCCGCGGGCGGCGTTCTCGCGGATGATTGTCGCGGCCTGGGCCACGGCGTCGGGGTTCTGACGCAGGTGGGCCGAGGCGGCCGCCTGCATCTTCATTTGCAGAAGCTGATTGTTGCGTTGGAGGGCGGCAAACTCCTTCTCCTCCTCGGCGTTGCGCTCGCGCTGCTCTTTCTCGCAGGCGTCGGCAATTTCGGAGATGCGGTCGCAGTTGGCCTGAAAGCTGTCGATGAGCTCGCGCACACTCGCGGTCTGTTTTTGTGTCTTTTTCATTACAAATTACTTATGGATGAAAGGTTTTGAGGGTTTTTCAGATGATGGTTTGCCCGGCCGAGCGGCGCATTTGTTTCACTTGTCCCGCTATTTTAGCCTTGTCGGCTTCGGCACCGGATGTGATGGCACGGTCCAGCTCGCGCGCCTGTACCTCGGTGTCGGGATAGGCGGGATCGGCGGCGAGGGTGAAGTCATACACGCCCGTAATCTTGCGCACGGTGTAGGTGATTTCGCTTTTCGAGCCGGTGATCTTCTGTTCGCGGCTTACATAGGCGGGGTCGCAGTAGAACGTGGAGAACGCGAAGCTGCACCCGCTCAGATCGCCGCGCTTTACCAGTGCGAGCGCTTCATCGCCGTTGGGCGAAGAGGGAAGCTCGAGGGTGAAGCCCACGCCGCGGTCGTCCACGAAATATTTCAGCGTGCCCTCCCCTCGGTTGCTGCGGCCGAGGATGAGCTGCCGGTCGTGGTACATGGTAAACTTGATGTCGCAGCCGTCGAGCAGCTCCCGGGTGATGGCCCCGCGGGCTATGATTTCGCGCGCGGAGCTGTCTTCATCGTCCCACAGGGGCGCCGAGGGAGTGTCGAAGAGCACGGCGTAGCCCGTGATGGTGCGGGAGGCGGATTCGCCCTCCGCAGCCTCGCGCAGATGCACCTCGCCGGGGGTGAGGATGCTGCGGCGCACCGACGATTCGGGGTTTTTGGTCTTATTCATCGTTTTGTGGTTTTTCAGTTTCAGGTTCGGGATTTTCGGTCTCAGGTGCCGGAGCTTCGGTGGCTGCGGCTTCGCCAACAGGGCGGAGGTTGGCCGAAATCAGGGGCTCGTCGCCGCCGGCGACCGGGGGCAGCCCGCAAAGCAGACGCACTTCGTTGACGGTGGCTCCGATTTGCAGCAACTTGCCCGAATAGTTCATCATGCCCTCAAAGTCGCAGGCGAAGAGCCGGCGGCGGTCGAAGATGAATTTATATTTATGCGCCAGCGAGGGTGCGATGAGCTTGCGCCGCAGTTCCGCCTCGATGGAGCATAGCAGGGGGTTCAGAGAATGGGAGAGAAAGTCCACGTCGGCCTGCATCACGCTCTTGTAGTTGCTCGCCGTGTCGGCGTAGACAAACGTCGGAGGCACGCCGAAAAAGCGGCAGATTTCCAGCACCGTGAATTTGCGGCTCTCCAGAAACTGCATGTCCACGCTCGAAAGCGAGAGCTGTGTGAACGCCACCTGACCGGGCAGCGATACGATGTTCTCACCCGAGAGGTTGATGCCCCGGTTGAAGTCATTGGCGGCCGCCTCGAGCTGTTCGTCCTGATAAGCTCCATATCCGCGCACGCTGCGGTCGTTGGAGAGGATACCTTTGACCGTGCCTCCGTTGGCGAAACGGTTCAGTGTCTCGGAGTCGGAAGTGGAAGCAATGTCAACGCTCAGCCGGGCGTGGGTGAGCACGCTCACTCCGTGCTTGGGGCTTCCCGGAGCGGTGAGGCCCTTGATGTGGATGATTTCGTCTTCACCGTACTTGCCGCTTACGCCCCCTTCGAGGTCGCTCACGGTGTAGGTGTCGCTGACGGTGTCGTGGCCGACAGTGCCGCGCCGGCACAGTGCCAGACGTTCAAGCTCAAGCGTGGCGGAGCTGTAAAAAGGCACGATGTAGGCGTTGCCGTCCATGAGCACTTCCAGCACCACGGCGCGCCAAAAATCAAAGGCGCTCACGCCTTGGTCGGGGGAGACGTTCAGAAGATAGTCCAGCCGGTGATTGCCCGCGTCGACAAACACGCCGTCGCGTTTTCGGGCGTACATCACCGGCAGCGAAGCCACACTCTCGCTCAGCAGCTTTGCGCAGCGGTACACCGCGGCCACGCTCATAGCTCCGCCTCCGCCCAAAAGCAGCGGGGCAGAGCCCGCGCGGGGCGGGAGAGCAAAAACCGACGTCGGTGTCGTGCCTCCGGCGGCGGGAGCGGCGGTTTTTTCGCCTCGGAAAAATCGTGCTATGCTATCTATAAATCCCATGTGTGTTTTATTGGCAAATATACGAATTTTCGGTCTCATAGCCAAGCACGTTACAAAGAAATTTGCCTCATAGAGTCGATAAACAGGCGCATGCACATCAGCTTCGTAATCACGCCGTCGATTTTGCGGTTATCGCTGCGCTTGATGGGTTTGCAGTTGTTCAGGCGGTCGGTGTCGAGGATGGCGTTGCCGAAGCAATAGTAGTTTATCGGGTTATCGTTGATGAAGATGTGGCCCGTCTTGGCGCCGTGCTCGAAGCTCTGCACAGGGGCGGTGAAGTTGCCGTAGGTCTGACTCACAGCCCGCAGTGCATAATCGAAGCCCGAAGCGGCGAGCATATTCACCACCTCGTGCGATTTCCAGGAGTCGTAACCTATGCCCATGATGCGCACCCTCTGTCGGAGCCACAGCACGTAATCCACAATCTGCCGATAGTCCACCACATCGCCCCCGGTAAGGGTGAGGTAACCTTTCTCGGCCCATGCCCGATACATCCTCTCGTTCGGATGACCTTCGAGAGCTCCCTCGGGGAAGAAGTAGGCCGTGTGGAAGTGGAAAGCGTGCCCTTGCTTAGTGTACCAGCCCACCGTGACGGCGCTGAAATCGTCGCTCTCGCTCAGGTCGATGGCAACCATCGCATCGGGCATTCCGGCGAGGGTCTCCAAAGGCTCGTGGCGCGCCATCGAGCGGGCGAGTGTGGCGGAAATCCAGCTGCGGCGCTCGTTCTCGGAGTAGACGTTGAGCAGCTTGGTGCGGAATGCCAGCATGGCGTCGGCTCCGTTGCGCTGAGCCTTGCGGTATTCTTGCCGGTAGAAATCAAGGCTCACTGTCACGCCCATGTGGGGCTGCACCTTGCGCCATGTCAGCTCCGAGCCCTCTTCGTCGTCGACATCGGGCTCGAAGATGTGGGCAAACACCGAGTCGTCTTCATACTCGCCCGTGAGCAGTCCTTTGTAGCCTTGCAGCATATAGTAGAAAGGGCCGTCGAATACGTCGGAGGCGGTGGTGATAATCATCGTCAGGGGGTTGTCACGCACGCCCATTGAGGTTGTGAGCACATTGAGCAGCAGGTCGTCTTTTGCCTGCGAAAATTCGTCCATTATCACCGTCGAAGCGTTCAGGCCGTCTTTGGTGCGGGCGTTGGCCGTGAGGCACTGGGCGAAGGCCGAGCGGTCGGCGCGCCGGCTCTTTATTATCTGCTCGTTGACCGTATAGCGTCTGCCTTTGGGGTCGAGACGGTGCATGCAGCCCCGGATGACATCAAAGCACTTTTTGGCCTGGTCCTGAGAGTTGGCCCCGGTGTAGCTCTCGGCGTTGGCGTCGCCGTAGAGCATGTCCCACAGCGCAAGCGACGCGCTCGATGTGGTCTTGCTGAATTTACGCGGCACGTAAAGCACGGCTTCACGCACCACCCGGCGGTCTCCGTCCCAAAAACCGAAAATCGAAGCGAACTGGAATGTCTGCACCGGTGTGAGCTCGTATCGTTGCCGCCCCTTCTTGCCGGGGAAGTAGAGGCTCTCGTAGAAAGTGAAAAACCGTCGCACTTCGCCCCGGTCCAGGCCGTACTTGGCGCAAAGGCGCAAAAACCGCCTCACGGCCAGCTGCTCGTAGACGTTATGCTCCCCGGGGTTGCCGGCCACCGCGCGCACGTAGCTCTCGATGCGGGGGTCAACCTCGCTCAGTCGCCAGCGCCCGATGCGGGCATCCTCGAGCCATGAGGAGACCTCGGCCTTAACCGCGCGCAACCGCTCTTTCTCTTCTTCAGTCATGGCTCAGTGGGAGTGTCGGTGGGTTTGACCACTTCGTTTTTCTTATGGCCTGCGGAGCGCACCTTCTTTGTCAGCTCAATCAGAGGGTCGCTCTCGTCGGAGGCCATGAGTTCGCCGGCGGTGAGTCCCAGAGCCTTCATCTGCCGGGTCACGGAGTCCTGTGCATCCTTCTGTATGCCGAAAGCGGGATGCGGCGCCAGCGTTTCGTTGCCGTAGCGGGATATTACGCTGATGGTGGTGCTGCTCAGGCCGTCAATGTCGTCGTTGGCCAGTTCGAGAGTGCGCATTGCTCCGGCCAGAGATATGATTTGTCCGTTGAGGCTGCGGGAGTACCGCCCCGCCGCGCGCAAAGCCCGGGCGATGTCCTTTTTGTATTCGTTTACTGTCTTTGCCATTGTGTTTTTCGGTTTTTAGTCTAAAAATTCGGGTTTTTGCTTGATTTTAAAAAATGCCTCACGCTTTTTCGCTGCCGGGGCGTGAGATATACCGTGAGGGGCCCCCTCTAAAAAAAATGCCCCCCCTGTCAGCCGCCGGGGTCGGTTTCATCCTCCTCAGAGGGGAAAAAGTGGCTGATGATTTTTGCCGTCTGATCTTCGATGCGCCGGTCGGTGGCCTTCTTGCCGCTTCGGCCCATCTCCTTGTGCACCTGCACGTGGCAGCGGTGGCAGAGCGCCATCAGGTTCTCGGGGTCGTACATCAGCCGGCGCTTCTCGTCATAAGTCAGACCGTAGCCCACGGGGCGGCGGTGGTGGACCTCCTCGGATGGTGAGACCACGCCTTCGAGGGCGCAGCGCTCGCAGAGGGGATGGCTCATGATGGTGAGGCGGCGTAGCTGCCGCCATCGGCGTGTGTTGATCAGGCGGTAATAATCCGCGTCGTGGTGGTAGAGGCTGTGCTTAGTCATGGTGAGAGGTGTGTAGGGTTATGAGGTTCTTTAATCCGTTCATGAGACCGCGCTGTGTCTGCTGCTTGGCACTCAGGGAGAGTGCGGCTCGGGTGTCGACGGTGCCGGAGGCAATGAGACGGTAGACGTGCACGGGACGCTCCTGCCCTTGACGGTGCAGGCGCGCATTGGCCTGAGTGTAGAGTTCCAGGTCCCAGCCCGTGGAGTACCAGAGGATGTAATGACCGCCGCGCTGCATGTTCAGTCCGTAGGCCGTGGAGGCGGGATGGGCAAGCAGCACGTCGAGTTCTCCGGCGTTCCACTGTCTCAGCTGCGCGGCATCCTCGTACACGGCCACACGCAGTCCCTTGTCTTTACTCAGCCGGTCGATGATGCGGTCGCGGTCGTGGCGGTACTGATAGAATACAAGCACGCTTTCGCCTGATGCGGCGCATGATTCCACTATCTCCTCCATGGCATCGAGTTTGGCGGTGTGTACCTCCCGGGCCGTGCCTCCGTCATCGTAGACGGCGCCGCAGGCGTATTGGGCGAGCTTGCCCATCAGGGCCGCGGCCGATGCTGCCGTTATCTCCGACGACGCCACCTCCATCACTTTCTCCCGTTCAAAGGCGGCATATCCTTTCATGGCGTCGGGGGGCAGAGTCACCTCCACATCATGCTCTATCATATCGGGCAGACACAGGTAATCCTCGGCGAGCATACTCAGACAGATGTCCGAGATGCGGGCGCGGATGGCAGCTTCCCCTCCGGGCTTCGGCGTACAGCGCACCACGATGTTATTCCAGCGGTAAAGGTCAAAGTACGTCTCACGGTAGCGCGTGAGAGAGCGGCCGAGCCTTTCGCCGCCGTCGATGCAGAAGAGTTGGGCCCACAGGTCGGGCAGTCCGTTTGGGGCGGGTGTGCCTGTAAGGCCCACGATGCGGTCGATGCCACCGCGAACCAGGCGCAGGGCCTTGAAGCGCTGTGATGAATGGCTTTTGAAGCTCGTAAGCTCGTCGAGGATGAGCATGTCGAAAGGGAGTTTTTTGCCATATTCGCTTAGAAGCCACACGAAATTGTCTCGTGAGATGACGTAGACGTCGGCCTCCACGCCCAGAGCACGCCGCCTTTGCGCCGGGGAGCCTAAAACACGAGATACGCGCAGCGATTGCAGGTGACCCCACTTCTCGGCCTCGTCGCTCCATGTGGTTTCGGCCACCTTTTTGGGAGCCACCACCAGCGCCCGGCGCACTTCGCAAAGGTCGATGAGCTTGCGCACTGCCGAGAGCGTTACCACCGTCTTGCCCAGACCGGGCTCCAGGAAGAGGGCGCAGTGCGGATGGTCGATAATCCAATCAAAGGCGCGCTGCTGATATGGGTGCGGCTTATATTGCATGGCCGGAGGTTATGTCGTTCAGAAGTCTGTCCACGCCGTCTTTGCTGTCAATCACCTCCACGCGGTGGCCCATGTCGCGCAGGCGGGCGATGCGGATATTTTGCAGCTCAGTTGGTCGGCGTCCGGCGCTTTTCAGTTCCACCCACACCACCTTTGCGTCGGGAAGCACGATGATGCGGTCGGGGAAGCCCGCGAGTGCGGGATTGGAATATTTCAGGCAGAAGAGCCCGCGGCTGCGCGATTGTGTCACGACGTAGCGCTCGATACTTTTTTCCGATACGCAGGCATGGTCGACGACGGTTCTCACCGACGGGTCATTCATAGGATTTTTGGATGTCGTTTTCATAGGTTTTCGGGGGTGTGGACACATGGACATTGGATTTTCTATATAAAGTATTTACGTATATACGTGATTACGATATGTAATATAATACGATATTTCGATATTTTTTATACAAATCAAATGTCCATGTGTCCACTTTTTAATAACGTATTGTAGATTAATTAGTTATATTGGACATTGAGCGTGGACACATAGGTGGACACAAAATCGCTATGTCCATAATTTTTGTAAAAATACATTTCTATAAGTTATCATCACTTTCAATTTGTAATTTCTCATAAATGCAGGTGCGCACTTTGCCACCTATGTGTCCACCTATGTGTCCACTTTCTGTGTCCATCCTCATGCGCCCTTTTTTCTCCCATCCGAGGGTGCGGAGAATGGCTCCGATGCGTTGGGCGGAGTAGCGCGAAATGCCGGGCCAGGGGCAGCACGTGATGATTTCGTGAATGGTGACACGCCGACGCTGCACGCTCCCCGGGGCTTGCAGGGGGTCGTAGTTGCGGTAGTAGGCCGTGCGGCGCGCGGGCTCGTAGGTTTCCCAGTCTACCGGCAGGGGGATTTCAAGCCATGAGCCGAGGTAGTCCATCAGCGGGTCGCCCATTATCTCGTTGTATTGCTCGGTGTTCTCCCTCATCTGCCGCTCCAAGTCCTCGGAAAGCATCAGCGGCTCGCCGTTTTTATATATAGTGAGAGCTTCGGCCCAAATCTGAGACACCTGCTCTTTGAGCCGTGCAGCCCATGAGCGGGGCCCCGCGCCTCCGCTGACGCGCACCACCCAAAAGCGGCGGTTGCCTGTTGTGTCTTTAAGGAAGTATTCGTTGTTGGTCGAGCCTATGAGCACGCTGTGACGGGGGTTCTTGTTCCACTGGCGTGCGTAGGCAGCGCGGAAGTTGTCGGAGCGCGAAGTTATGAGGTCCTTGATGGCGTCCATGTCGGCGTTGCGCATGCCCTTAAATTCGGGTATCTCCACTATCCATGAGCGCAGGAGGGTTTCGTACTGTTCCTTCTTGCCCTCGTCCATCGAGATAGAGCCGCGCCAGCGGCCTGCGAGAGTTTCGGCGAAAGTACTCTTGCCGGTGCCCTGCTCGCCGCAAAGCACCAGACAATAGTCGAATTTTATACCCTCGCCCGTGTGGGGGTCTATGTCGATGGCGCGTCCCACGGCCCCGGCCATCCACTTTCGGGTTATGGCACGGTTCAGTGGCGTGTCTTCGGCCCCGAGGTAGTCTATGAGCAGGGTGTCGACGCGCGGTGTGCCGTCCCACTCTACTGCCGTGATGAAGTCACGCACGGCATGATATGAACGCTCCGGGGCAGTGAGTTTGAGCGCTTTGTCAACGAAAGAATTTATCGGCATTTCGATACCGTAGGCCCCTGAGAGGTAAGCGCACATGCGGGAGAGCGAGCTGTCATCCACGTCGTCCGGGGCATGAGTGCCGGCGAAAGGCGAGTCGGGGTCGGAGATGGTGTCGTGCTGCGAGAAGGTGTCGTAGCGCACGGCGCGGAAGTGGCGGTCGTTGAGCATGATGAGCTTGAGGTTGGAGGGACAGGGCCGGATGTTGCCTTTGCGGTCGGTGAGCAGCCGCACCTGCCAGTCATCGGCCTCGTCGTCAGCGTTGCCCGGCGCTTTGATGGCGCCGAAATCGGCCTCCGCTTCGGCCTGTCGTTCCTTAGCCATCAGAGTTTTCACCCGGGCGTCGGCGGAGGCAAAGTCCAACATCTTGGAGTAAGATGGGAGGGCGGTGACATCGCTCTCGCCTTCGGAGTCCTTGTCAAGCTCTCCGAAGCGGTGGATGCGCACCAGGTCGAAGGCGTTGCAGAGCAGCCCGGAGGCGGGGTCGGTGTCGTGGTGTGAGAAAGCGAAGAGACCGTCGTAGCATATCAGGCCGCCGGATACATGGCCCTGACGATACGTGTAGCGGCCCTCAGAGGCCGTGTGCTCGTAAACTTCGGTCAGGAATGTATCAATGGCTTCCTCGATGCTGTAGGCGCGGCAGAAAGCGCCTATGAGGCCTTTTTTCTCTCTCGGGTCACCGGCGCGCTCAGCTCCCCGGCGTATGGTGCGCACTTCGTCTCTGCCTAAGGGCCATGAGGAAGCGTCCAGAGGGTTGACGTACTCCGAGAGGATGCTGTCGGGGTCGCACGGGGCTCCCTGCTGCTCGTGGCATACAAATACGCCATCCTTTGGCGCGGAGGGCCAATAGAATAGGCGGCAGGGGTCGTAGGTGGTGCGGTCGAAGAGGTCGATGCCTATTTTCTCGGCTATCTTTCGGCACAGCGGTTCGTATTCCGCCGGCGTTACCTCCCGGCTCAAAGGCGCAACCAGTCGGAAGCGGGGGCGGGAGGGCGTGTGGCTGTGGGTGGAATAGAGCACTGCGGCAAAGGAGAAAGCCCGGGCGAAGCGCTGCCACGTATCGGGTGCGCCGAAGTCGATGTCGAGCGTGATCAGAGAGCGTAACCTTACGGCCGTGCGCTTGCGCACGCCCCCGTCGAGGTATCCGCCCACGAAGCCGCCTACGTCTTTGGCCGAGCTTTGGCGGTCCTTACTCATAGCCGCATATTCGGCCACGGTTTCCGCCGTGCGCCTTACCTCGGAGCATCGCTTTGCCAGCTCGGCCCATGTCAGACGCTCGTTGCTCCAGACGCGGGCGAATCGGTCAGGGGCGGTGGCCACGCAATAAGTCTTGTCAGGGGAGTTCATATTTTCTTTCTTTTGATGATTATTTCACACTCTTGCGGTTCGTCGTCCCATGTGAGGTCGGGGAATAGCTCGTAGAACTTGCCTCCCAACACAATCCCGTTGATTTCAGTTTCCATCGTTATCTCCTTCCTCTCTCCAAAAGAGGGTGCATTTGTTTGGGTCATTAGGTCTTGTCATTGATATATAGGTCTTTTTGTTAGGGTCTTTGCCACCGCTCACGCCCTCGTCCGTGATATATTTATCAATAGTCCAGCCTTTGTCTTTGGCGAACTGCTCTACACCTTGTTTCTGTGAGTTCACATCCTGCTCATCGGACGATACTCTTAAATATCCGTATATCATATCAGCCTATGAATTTCATGTTATATCTATCTTTAAGCAACTGCGGTGCCCAGTCGGGAGCCATTGCCTTGTAAGGATTGGCCTTGTCGGTCACATCGTCCTTGTGCTCCTGCTGATAGTCCTGCAATTCCTTGATGTATTGTTTCAGCAACGCATGAAAGCGAGGCTCCGGAACGCACATTTCACGCAGTCCGAACTTATCTTGGATATAATCCATGTCGGCAAGGAATCGCTGATTATAGGTGAATCCCTCGTTGTTGCCGTATTCGTGGAGTACAGCCATAAGACGTGCAGCCGTATCGGTAGAGATTGCCGGAATATCGGCTTGTCGGCAGGCTTCATTCCATTGCTGATATATGTTCATTCCTCCACCTCCTTTGCGATTTCGGGGAAGAGTCCGTTAAGCACGTGTTCTACCACAATACTCGCTAAATCGCGGTCGGGGTCATATCGAAATGTTTGTTCGGCATACACCTCGCGGGCTTTATCTTTCTCCACAAGGCAGTAGCGGCGTGAGAGCCATCGGAGTTTTTCTTCCATCTCACCCTCCGCTAAGCCGAAATACATCGGGCTTTCAGTTTCATTCCCGCATTTTTCCTCCGCATACTCGCGGGCGAGGGCGGTTATTTCTTGGTCTGTCATTCTTGTTTTTACACTTTAATTGTTTGTTAATCTGATTGTTATAGGCTGATATCCAAATAAACCTAATTGTTTAGTCTTATTTCGTCAGGGGGTCATCGGTGGGATATTCATCCAATAGTAGGGGCGGATGTGATGGCCGATGTCGTCGTACCAGTCTTCGCCGTCCCAGTAAGCCAATGCGAATTTTGAATTGCGGATGCCGTCGGAGGGGATGTATGCCAATACGGGGAGGAATGCTCGCGGCAGAGCCTCTTCGACGCTCTTCCACGGGATATTCGGGGTGTTCATTTTCGTTTCTTGATTTTCAGTTGTCCGTGCTTGCGATACAAAGTACTCAGCTCGTAGTCGCAAAGGATGGTGTCGTATATTTGTTCATTTCTTCTTTCTTTTGATGATTATTTCTACGGGTTCGGGGTCTGATTTCCATGTGAGGTCGTGAAACAGGCTCTTGTCATGATTCTATAGGTTTTATATTTTTGTAGTCTCTTGAATATGCCGGAGCAGCCGCGCCTACCAAAATCGGCTCGTCGACAAATCGGTTGCGCATATTCTCAAGCCAAAACTCGACGACGTTCCTTGATGTGCTGCGCTTGCGGTATCGTTTGCCGTTGACTGTTATCTCGGCAACCCAACGGAAGCAGTAGATAGGCTTCGCGCCACGCACATACTTCGTCGAGTATCTGCCTTTATTCGTCATTTCGGAATAAATAATACCGGTTCTCTCCCTACTCATATTTATTTGCTTTTGATCCAATTCCATGCTGCATGCGCTTGGCTCCACTTACAATTATATTCTCGCTTCTTATTTTACTCATATTGGTTTATAATCTGTCTGATGTCTGTTATGAACTCGCTGATCGGCGGCAATGGCGGCAATCCCAACATCGTATGGATCTCAATGGCTGCTTTGGAGAATCTCAGTTGACATTCCAGTTGTTTCAGGACACCGGCACGCGCCTCCTTCTCTTTTGCCACAGGGTCAATCTCAATCTTTTGATCTTCGGAGGGGATGTAATTGTTGGGCGAAAGATTGAAGTCATTACTGCGGACTTCCTCAATTGATGCCACATATTCCTTCCCGGACTCATGGTCGGCAAACCTGATATTGTGATCGGTCTTGCCTTTGCTGAATACCACAATGGCCGTTGCTATCTTGGTATCCTCAAAATAACCGCCTTCTATGTTCGTGACACTCTCCACAAGATTGCGCTCCACAATCCATTGTCGGATCTTACCCTCGCGTTGCCCACGGTAAAGAACGCCGGGGAATCCGAGAACTGCCGCCACTCCGTCATCGGCCATCATGTGGATGATGTGCAGAAGAAAAGCGTAGTCGGCCCTTGAAGGAGGCGGTAAACATGGCGCGCTATTCCATCTTTCATCTGCCTTAGGCTCCCATTTGACGCTGAACGGATAGTTGGCAACGATATGCCGGAACTTGCGATCCATAAATGCAGGATCAGTCAGAGTGTCGCCTGTGGAAATCTCGCAGTTTACAAGCCGAGCCCGGGCTTCTTCAGCCTGTTCGGGGTTCAGCTCCTGACCATACTTGCGCACTTCATCCGGGAAAACGCTCAGCAGGTTACCGCTCCCGCAAGTAGGGTCATACACCTCCCTGACATCGCCTTTCTCTGAGACAATGTCTTTGAGAATCTTGGCGAGCTCGAGATCGGTGTAAAATACGCCGTGTTCTGCGAACTGCTTTCGTATGGACTTGACGCTGTAACTCATTCTTATTTTTACACTTTAATCATTTGTTAATCTGATTGTTATCTGCCGTGCATCCAGTTTTCTGCCTCCTCCCGGGTCTTGAACCATCCGCGCAGTCTCATTATGCCGCCGGGGCTCATTGTCTGTACTTCCGCACGCCACATCTTGGGGCGTCCTTTACCCCTGCTGTCGAGGTAAACCGACCGATGGGTAGAGCTGCGCCACCCCTTTTTGCCGGAGCCGATAATATTTTCAGTCGCAATTTTCATGATTAAGTCCGTAGGGTTTGTTTTTTTTTCTTTGAGGTAATCTTCGTCGGTGGTAATTTCGTTTGCTGCGATGTAGGATGCGTGTGCGGTCAGTCCCTTTTGCAAGTCGTAGTCCCAATCGATGTCGAGATAAACTGTGCCTGAGAGCATTTTCTCTTTGACGTATGGGACGAAGTAATCACGGCAGTCTTTCAGATTACGCTCTGTTTCAAGGTAGCGGATGAGGCGGTCGAAGGCCTCGGGGGTTGTGAGTCGGAGGAGCATGGGTTATTCGTATTTTTCGTTGAGTTTTTCGACGAGTTCGACGGCGAGCAGCTGATTAAATTCTTTGTCGTCGGTGTTGAAGACGCGCAGCAGCGCATGGCTGTATTGACAGTGTTTGTACACCGCCCATGCAGTTCCTTTTTCGGTGTCGTGCGTGCTGTAATATTGTTTGGCGTAGAAAAACGCCCCGGGTGTGTTGTCTGATTCCTCGAGGCGACGTCTTGCATTTTCGAGGTCGCGGATGTCGTCACGCAGACTTTCGGCGACGATGTACCAGTAATAAGCCAGCGAGCCGGCGATGATGAAGGCTGCAAGAGCGATGCACGTGATGAGAGATGATGTTGTCATAGGGTGCAGGAATTAGGAATTAGAAGAATGGTGTGTCGGGCATTTCGGGGGCTTCGGCGTCGATGTCGGCAAAGAGGGTGTCGGAGAATATGCTTTTGAGCGTCTCCGCGCTGAAAGCCGCCATCATGCGGGCGCCGAGGGTGTTGCCCGGGTTATTGATGATGGCACGGAAGCCACGGTAAGCGTTCAGGATTTTCTGCCGTGTTTTTTCGTCGATGATTTCGTGCAGAGGTTGAGCGAGCACAAAGCGTGCGCCCATCACAAAGCCGTCGTAAAAGTTCTTGTCGTAGCAGGGGGAGTCGATGCCCGAGTTGGCGTATTCATAATTGGCCGCCTCGATGATGGCACGCTCTTTGATTTCTTTATCAGTCATATTCAGTTGTTTGTTGGAGATTATAAATTCAGTCTTTGAGGTAATACGGGGTCGAGTAGCCCGCGCCTTTGAGCGGCAGGTCGGAGCACCAGGCAGGAGCGTCGGCAAAGAGAGCTTCGACTTCGCTCAGTGTGCGTTCGTGGGGTGCTTCCACCACGATTTCGTCGTGGATGTGCATCACTATTTCCAGCCCCCGGTCGCGCGAGCGGAGAATCACTTCACCGAGGATGTCGCGGGCGATGGCTTGCACGATATTCTCGGTGAGCTTGCCCCCGTAGGTGCGCAGAGTGGCCCATTTGCCGGTGGTTTGGTTCAGGCCCTCATATTCCACGCTCACGCTCTTGACGTGCCCCTGAGCGTCCTCCTGATGCACGGCGCGGGCGCGGGGGTAAAATATCGTCCGCCCCGATGGCAGCTCCACGCAGAGACAGCCGCGAAACATCGAGAAGCTGAGCCCGCGGTTCACCGTCGAGGGGTAACCGGCCAGAGCGCAGATGGCAGCTCGTTCGAGCGTTTGCCAAAGTTTCACTATGCAGGGGTTGGCCTTGCGCCACCGTCCCACAATATCCCGCTCCTCGCTCTCAGACATGCCCATGCGGCCCGCACCCATGGCATCGAGAGCAGCCGCGCCGCCTCCGTAGCCCAGAGCCAGCACGGCAATTTTGCCCTTTTGACGCAGATGGGCGTTCTCGCCGTGCTTCTCCACAGGGCAGTGAAACATCTGAGAGGCCGTGGCGCAGTAGATGTCACCTCCTTGGCGGAATACGTCGAGCACCCACTCCTCTCCGGCGAGCCACGCTATCACGCGCGCTTCGATTGCCGAGAAGTCGCACACGTGAAAGGTACATCCCTCACGAGCCACAAAGGCCGTGCGGATGAGCTCGGAGAGAGTCTGTGAGGGCGATTCATAATTGAGCGAGAAATCCCCCGCGTCGCCGGCGCACACCAGCGAGCGGGCACGGTCGATGTCGTCGATGTGGTTTTGAGGCAGATTCTGCACCTGCACCAGTCGGCCGGCCCAGCGTCCGGTGCGGGCTGCGCCGTAGAATTGCAGCAGCCCGCGTATGCGCCCGTCGGGGCATACGCATTGCAGCATGGCACGGTATTTGCGGTTACTGGTTTTGCCGGCCAGGCGGCGCAGAGCCATCACACGGCGCGCTTCGGGGTAAAATTGCAGATTCTCCCCCACTTCGTCGAGCGAGCTCTTGTTCAGAGATGCCACGCTCAGCCCCGTGGAGCGGCGCAGGTACTCTTTCAGTTGCGCGGGCGAAGCGGGATTCTCCACTCCCGTCAGGCGCCTCATCTCGGCCATGATTTCAGCGGTAAGCTCCCGGTCGAAGCGTTCGGCGTTCTTCACCAAAGCGAGGTCGATTTTCACACCCCGGTCGTTGATGAGTTGGTCGGCTACGTAGAGCTCGCGCTCGAATTCGGGCACGGGTATCATCAGCCGCCGAAGCAGCGCCTGCTCCACCTCCACGTCGCGGATGCAGTAGGCCTTGAAAGTTGCCCACCGCTCGGGATCGTCGGCCGGCATGTGCCTTATGCCATTGGCCGAGGGCATCGAGAAGAAGCGGATCAGGGCGCGCCCTTCGGTCATCTTGCCCTGAGGCAGGCGCAGCACCTCGGCGCATTGCCCCAGCGACAGAGGCAGACCCGCGCGGGCCGAGCGCACCATTGTGCATTGCCACTGGCGGGGGTCGAGGTAGCCCTCGATGCCCAGAAAGCGACTCAGGCACACGCGCTCAAAGGCCGCGTTCCATGCCGTCTTCGTCACCGCGGGGTCGGTGATGGCAGCCCGCACATCGTCGGGCAAAGTCTCACCCGATGCAATGTCCGTAATCTGCACCGCCCCGCCGTCGACGGCATAGGCAAAGAGCAGCACGGCGAAGTCGGGAGCCGATGAGTAGCGGTACACGCCGCTCTCGCTCAGATTCTCGCTGCTGTACGTCTCGATGTCGATAGCAAGTTGTCTCATAGTCGGGAAACAGGAAAAATCGGACCCGCCTTTGGCTCGCAGCTTCTGCGGGTCCGGTAGATTTACAGATTGTCGTCGGTGCTGCCGGCCGGGATGTTTCCGAAATCGTTTTCGGCGCTTGCGCGTCCGCCCAGACGTTCACCGTCTTTATATTTCATCACATTGTTGAGACCCGCGGCCACGCCTCTCTTGCCGTTTGTCGAGTAGGGGTAAAAAGTCACCGACACATAGGCCCAGACACCTGAGTAGATCTCGTCCTCGTCCATGATAGGAGCGCGGTTCATATCCACCACACCCGGGCGAGTGGCACACTTGGCGTTGATGTAGTAGTGGCCGGCATAAACCTCGTCGCCGTCCTTGTCGTCGCCGTCGTGCAGAGGCAGAGCGAGCTCACGGGGTTCCTTACCCTGCCACTTGGCCGTTATGCCTTTGCGCTTGGCGGCCTCAATGGCGTCTTGCAGAGCCTTGACGGTCTCTTTCTCGCCGGCAGGGATGAGCACGTTGGTCATGTACTTGCCGTCGGCGGCTCCGGCCCCGCCGGTCATGGAGTATTTGGCGAAGAGGTGAGTGTAGCTCAGACGGCACGGGCCGAACACCACGGTGCAGCCCTCATTTTTTACGATAGGTTTAATCATGATTCAATTAATTTATAAGATTTATAAGATTTATAAGATTTATAAGATTTTATGGTATGTTTTTGAAGTCGTCGGCCACGGGGTCGATAGCCGGGCGCGGGTCGCCGGCGGCGGCGAGTGTCGGTTTGCCCTTAGGCTTCTCCACCAGCGGGCCGAGCAGTTCGGAGAAACGTTTTTTGCCGAGCTTGCGTTCCAGCTCTGTCAGGGTGCGGAGCTCACGCGGACGATACACCTCTTCGGCGCTCAGACCCGCGGCACGGAGCACCGAAGCAGCCCCCTCGGTGTCGGGGATACGGCGGATGCTTCTGCCCTCCACCACTTTCCATCCCGGCAACTCCGCACCGTCCAGGGCACGGTGCAGAGCGTAATCCTCCACATCGCTCACCCACGATTTTATCGCCGGCAGCAGCGGAAGCACCTCCTCTGACAGCTCTCGGTCGGAAAGCAGCCGCGCATCGCTCTCGGCCGAGCCTTTGCCCAGCTCGAAGAGGGCTCGGCAGCGGCTGTTTACCTTGCAGAAGCGGCACCAGAGGCCCGGGCGCTGCGCGCCCTCACCGCGGAATGCCCGCCGGGCCGCCGGGGCAAGCGTGTCGACGCCCCACTTCACCAGCCCCTCGGCATCCGTTTCCCACTCGCTGAGATTTTCAAGGCGCGGCTGTACGATGGTCATCCTCACAGAGCGGATATAATATTCGGCCGAGTAAGCGTCGAGAGCCCCGAGGCCATAAATCATCATCTGCGGATTCTCAAAGGCCGATACGCGCACACCTTTGCCATACTTGAAGTCGATAACCTCCATCCGTCCGTCGGCTATCACCACGGCATCGGCCGTACCGAAAGATTCAGGCACATAAGGGTGGAAATTCAGTCTCACCTCCACAAGCAGGCGCGCGTCGGGAGTCACAGCGCGGGCGGCGTCGAGTTTGCCCTTGACAATAGACACGTAAGCGTCCGTCAGCTCCTCCATCTCATCGGTGTAGTATGCGGCGGCAAGCCGGGCTATCTCTTCGCGCTCCTCGTCGTCGGCGAGTCCGAGATATTCTTTCAGCTTGCGGGCACAGATGGCGTGGGCGAGAGTGCCTTCGAGAGCGTAGGAGCTCTCCTTATCGGCCTCTTTCTCTTCCAGATGCGCCGAGGGCGTGCAATTTAGCCAGCGATGAGCCGACGAGGGGCTCAGAAGTGCATGTAAGGACATATTCTTTTTCTTTGTTTCAGTTTATATAGTTGATTTATCCTTTCGGCGGCGGTGGTGTCGCTCAGCTCGTCGAGAGAGCCTTCGGCAATTAAAGGGTCCAGCACATCGCACACGGCCCCGATAAAGGTCAGCAGCCGCAGGCGCGCGCTTTCCTCCTCGTCGTTCAACGTGTTGGGAAAGCGGCTGTGGAGGAGGGTATTTATAGACACGGTCATTTTTGCGGGCACGGCCACCGGAGTGAGGAACGAGTATCGCTTCTTGCCGCCCACGAATATAGTCGCCCACACGCCGGTATAATAGCCGTAGGGCGTGTTGCTGTGGAGACCGACATAGATGCCGTCTGTTATTCTCATGGTCCCTTAGATTAAAAAGGGCATTTCACCACCAGAGAGTCATCCTCCACCGTCACTCTGTCGCACTCGGCGATGAAGAGACGGCGGCTTTCGCTGTCAGGCAGCCACGACGGCTTCTCCGCTCCGAAATGGGCCGCCGTAAGGCGAAACCAGGCATTCAGCGGCTCGTGCCAGCGCAGGCGCCCGGCGGAGTTGGCGTTGAGCCAGTCCTCTCCCTCGATGCGCAAACGGGTGCGGTCTATCGCTTCCCTCACATCGACAAGCGTGTACTCTTTTTCGGCCGGAGCTTCGGACTCCATCACCGCGGCGGGGGCTGCGGTCGCAGCTTCGGGGATGGCAGCAGCCGACGCTTCGTCTGCCGGCGCCTCGATGGCGGCAGCAGCCTCCACGGCGCATGCCGGTTGAGGCTCGTTCAGAACGGGAGCGCCGCGCAAAGCGCTCAGCAGCTCATGCAGGCGGTCGGCAACGTCGACCGTCACATGCACATTAATGCAGAATTCATTCATCATTTTGTTATTTAGTGATTTTAGTAAAAAATTTCTTTGCAGCGGGCGACGTATGCGAGCGCAGCGCGTCCTCATATATCTCCCCGGTCGTGAGCACATCGCCCCGGGTCATCCACTCCTCCAGCTCCGAGCGGCGAAAGTAGATATTCTTGCCTTGCGGCTTGAAATGGGGGATTTTCCTCTCGGCCGTCAGGCGATACAGCCACGAGCGACGCAGACCCGTGAAAGCCGCCGCCTCGTCCACCGTAAGCACCTCCTTGCCCGATGCAGCCGCCAGACGCGCGGAAAGCCTTTCGGCCACCATGTCGGCAATCTTCTCGGCCACGCGGTCAGCCACGGCCATAAGTTCATCGGCACTCATCATCGTTCGGGAGGGCAAATTTGGATATTGTCACAGTGCTTTCGGCATAGTTCGTCGAGGTCGAAAACCGGCAGCGCAAGATGTGCTGCCACTGGCTCGCCAGCGAGCGAGCCGAATTGATGGCGCGCGCATCAGGCAGACGGAAAGTGCGCGAAGAGTTCACCTCTATCTCTTCCAGATGCGCCGTAGTAACCTTGTCCAATTCAATAGTCATATCGTGAAAAAATCATTTAGGGTTAATAAAAAGCCGGGGGGCGCGAGGGGGGCTGCCCCCGGCACGCAAACATCTATAAATCTCTCATCCCATGCTGAGAGGTATCAGTCACATCCGCACCCCGGCGGCGGCACAGAGCCACATAAAGAGAGTGAGAGCAGCCACGGCAGCCACGGCCGCAGCGGCGGTAAGGGCAGCCTTTACGGCAAAGCGTACGACGGCGCCCGAGGGGCAAAGAATCCAATTAGCTTTCATTTCGTTTCGATTAATTGTTAATTATTTACTTAATTGCTTTGAGGGAAAGAAAAACCGTCGTATATTTGCAGGTGAAAAAATGTGGAATATGTAAGGTGATGCAAATTGCCCGACGGCTTTTCCGTTACCCCTTTGATTAATTACTTTATTAATTCCGGGTGCAAAATTAGTGGTTTAAAATTACACCACCAAATATTTTGATGTAAAATTACACCACCAAACAAACATTTAACGATTGTATGTTAATTTAACCAAATTGATAATATGGATACCATTCACCAAAGGCTGCTTAAATCCTTTGACTATCTGAGGAATAAGGGCGTACTGCATACGCAAACAGAGTTTGCGACGGCTATTGGTAAGACACAACAGAGCACAAACGCCGCGTTCAAGAACGCCCCGAAGCGCTGCACCATCGGCCTGATGAAAGCGATAGCAGCCGCTTTCTCCGATTATCTCAACTCTGATTGGCTGCTCACCGGCGAAGGCGAGATGGAAGTTCCCGACCGCGCCCATACGAGGCCGCACATCCCCGCCGACCTTGCCGTGGTCTCGGCAGGCGGCACAGGCGTCGCCATCGGCTCGCTGCAAGAAGGTGAATGTGAGCTACGCCCCGTTATGGCACCCTTTCCATGGTACGACTTCACAATCAACGTCGACGGCGACTCAATGCACCCCACGCTCCACGACAAAGACACCCTCGCCTGCCGATGGCTATATCCGCCCGTCGAGTTCAAGCCCGACCACATCTACATCCTCGACACCAAAGACGGCGCCGTAGTCAAACGTGTAGAGCAAAAAGGCGCCACACTGCTCTGCACATCCGACAACCCGAAATACAAACCGTTCACCATCGACGAAAGCGACGTCCTGCGCCTCGCCCTCGTCGTCGGCCTCACCCGCCAACTATAAAAACCAAATAAAACTATGCGACAGATAATTTTAATATTCGCTGCTGCGCTATTGTTAGCGAGCTGTTCAAACAAACCGCAATCCACAGGCAATTCAGAATACACGAAAAAGTATCAGGCGGCCTTACAATCAGAGATAAAAGAAACTAAATGTATCGCCGGGCTTGAAATAGGGCAATCCAAGGCCCAGATTGATTCTGTATGGGGCGAATTGTACGACAAACATCTTATTGTCTATTTTGAAGATATAGATGAGGATATGGTGCCAATTCGATTTAAAGAGGAATGCCTTATTGAATGCTCATCTATATCGTATGTGCACGATAATCAGTGCTTCTACATATCAGTCTACCCAACAATGATTGATGATGGATTGTCGGGATTGCTCTGTGTAATAAAACCGAGCGCTCAAAACTCGCCGAGTGATAAGCCCACTCATATTCTGTTTTCTGAAATCTTTGAAAACTCCGAAAGAGGACAGCAGTTTGAAAAATTTATATTACCTGTTGAAAATTCGGATAATGAGGTTATCGCATTTATAAAAGATAACATGGCTGTTCTGCTTTACCCGCAGGATGGAAATGAAGGTACGCTCGTTTATCAGAATGTGCCCGATGTAAACAAACAGCCGAAGGATAATGACTCTATAAAACTATAACTTCATCGGCGGTCAAGAAAAACTGATCACCGATGAAGCACAATCATAATTAATAATTACATAACCGCTATGTCCATAATCAATCATCAGAGCAACGGAGCCCGAGGCCTCCGCATTGCCGCCACCACTATAATCTGCCTCGGCTGGGTGTCCTTTGTAGCGCTCATATTCGTTGCTCTTGGATCCATTGCCAAGGGTTATTTCTTACTGTATGCGTTTTATGCCTTGCTCAGCATCGGCAGCTCATACCTTACCGCCTGTCTGCTTCGCGCAATAGCCTCGTTAGCCGAAGCCGCGCAATTATACTACAATATCAACATATACGGCGACACCCCTCTCCTCGGTGAAAAAGCAGAAGAGAAAGAATAAAAAAATCGGTTCGCGCCTCACGGAGCAAACCGACGTCGGATGGATATTATCAAAACATGGATTCCGTTTCTCAGTATCACTTCTTGCCAAAAAGAGCAAACGGCGCGTCCCGCCTCACGGAGGGCAAAAGCCGTAAAAGCCAATACTAAAATCTCTAAATGCAACTAAATAAAAACTATTCTGCCCTTTAGCAATGCAAAGTTACAAAAACTCCGCCAATCCCCCGCCGATAGTGCCATACAAATCCACCCCGTGCGCATAAAAAAATCCACCAAAACTCACGGCCGAAACTCAACCGACAACAGCACAAAAAACGCAGCCAAAACTTATCGGCGCCACACACAAAATCAGGCGAAAAAACTTTCAAAAGCCGCCGTTTCCCTCGGCGCAAAATATTCCCCGAAACATCTAAAACGCCCTACAAAACCCCTCAAAGCAAAGTAAGTGCTTTGTAAGCCAATCAAACCCCGTGTCTCCCAACCACTTACGCACTCCCCCTTTCCCCATCGGGGTACAAGGTGGATAAAGGGATGCTTTATCATCAGTAGCTATTTTAGCTATATTAGCTAATTTAACTAAATTAGCTTAATCATGAGAGCGCATCAGTCGTCGTAGCGGAGAAATCGGCCGTTGCGGTCGAATTTGATTTCGAGACCGTTGTCGAGCTCGGCGTCATAGCCGTCACGGTCTTTTTCTATGCCTATGATCCGTGCTTTGTGGTGTTTTGTGCGCACGTAAGCGGCAATAGCCGACGGTATATAGGCCGTGGGCACTGATTTCGTGCTGTTCACTTCTACATTTTTCCAATAACCGTCGCGGTCGAAGGTGATTTCGGTGCCGTCGGTAAGGATGACTTCGTATTCGTCGATGCGACCGCGTTCCGACTCGATTTTTACGAGGCTGACTTTGGCGCGGAAGTTGGCCGAAATTGAGTTTTGAGCTCTGAGTGGCAGTGCGGATGCGTCGCGCGAGTAGTTGTATCTGGCAGTCAGAGAGAGCGAAATGCCCATGACTGCAATCAGGATGAGTGCAATTTTTTTAATCATAATATGAGGAGTTAAATTCGGTTAGTCTGCTTTTGGAGTTTTTGTTGTGCTGTCGGCAGGCACTTCGGGGGGAGTCTGCGGCATTTCGGGTATGGGCTTTGGTTTGCGCCATTGGAATAGCGGACGCATGAACTTAGGCACCATTTTGATTAGCGACGGCACGCGGCGGCGGTAGGCGAAACCTACGCCTGTCTGTGTGACCTCGCCTTCAAGTATACTCTCGAATCCGGTGTGACGGAAGATTTTGAGGAGCATCGTATGGGTCGAGTTGAGGTAGTATTCGAAAGAGATGTCGTTGATGAGGTTTTGTGAGAGATTTTCGTCGGAGGAGGCGTCGGATGTGTAATTTCCGCCCACGGCGATTTTAAACCGGTCGTTGAAGAGCGTTTTTGATATTCGGTAGCTGTAGCTCATGGCCGAAGCCGTGTTGCCGTCGGTGGTGCGGTTGAACTGGTCTATTCCGAAGCTCAGGTCCACGCCTTTGATGTTGTTGGCGGCCCAGTTGTTGACCTGTGATTCGAGGAAGGAGTATAGCGGATTGGCCGAGAGATTGGCCGATGCTTTCGTGCCGGGGCCGGTGTAGACGTTGTAGAGGAGCATGTTCATGGCCTGGTTGGCACGCTGCTCGGCTGTCATCGACTGGAGCTCGTTGGCTACGGTGATGTCGTCGTTGGTGCTGAGGTCGAAAGCCACATCCATCCTATCGAGCGTACCGGTCACTCCGAGCATTACGTCGAAGTCGATGAGCCGGGAGTTTTGTCCTGTCTGTGTCACGTTGGCTTTTAGGCGGTCGGTCAGGTGGATGTTTAGAGTCGGGTTCATCATATTGCCGTTGAAAGCGACGTACGATCCTTCGTCGAATGTAAAATGTTTCTCCGACATTACTACCGGGAGAGAGTATGATACGCTGCCTGAGTTGAGGTTTAGGCGTCCGGTGAGTCGTCCCTCTGACATAGGCGCCATGGTGTAGTTGAGCGTGCCCTGCGGATTGACCACGACTTTGTCGCGGGCGCCGGTGGGGAGGTTGACGGTAATTGTGGTATTGTTCTGCAGTGTGAGCAGGGCGTTTACGGCCATCATCATGCCGGGATCGGCGATAGAGTCGGCGTTTGCCACCTCGAGCGAGTCGGAGAGGTTGACAAATTTCACCATATCGCCCATGCTGCGGTCGGTGATAGCTGTGGGCGAGAGGGCGAGCGCGTAGGTTACATCGGTGCCGGAGAGTACTTTGAGGTCGGCGTTGACGGCCATGAATCTGGTGTCGCCTTTGACCGATGCGTCGAGATCGATATAGGCTTTGCCATATATGTCGGCGCCGCGTGCCGCGCGCTGTGAGTTCACAATCATCATGTTTCGGGCTTTCATCCTGAGGTCGGCCCGGGGCGATGCGAAATCTGAGATATCGACTGTGCCGTTGACCGTGAGGGGGTTGTCATTGGCGGCTGTGACTGAAAAATTGTTGAACGTAATGAGATTGTTCACAACTGGAATCTCCACGGGTGAGAAGCGGTATTCGGTGGCTGTCATGTTGAGGAAAACAGCTGTTGAGTCGAAGGTGAGCGAGCCGTCGAGCCGAGGCCGTGATGTATCGCCGCTCACGTCGAGGCTGCCGTTGAGAGTGCCCTGGAGCCGGGCCACGCCAGCCGGTAGGAAAGGATTGGCCACGGCCAGCGGGAAGTGGATGACCGAAAGGTCAAGGTTGAACGGCGATGCAGAGATTGTATCGTTAAGCGCTCCGCTCAGTGTCACCGATTTGCGGCCGTCGACTGTGAGGTCGGCTTTGGCCCGCACGGTGCCTGCTGCGGTGGTCGATAGGTCAAGGTCGGCGATGAATGAGGCCACGCGCTGATTGTCGTAGTACAGGTTGTCGAGGGATACTGTTCCGTTGCCGTTTATGTTGGACTGTCCGTCGTAATTTACTTTGAGATTGGCCGAGAGATCGCCCGACATTGGCGGCGCGAATGGGTTCACCCCAATCCAGTCGGAGAGGTGAATATTGCTTATTTCGAGATTGATGTCTTCTTGTGTGACCGGATCGTCGTGATTGTGTTCCGTATCGGCGGCAGGATGGTCGGTGTAGAGGGCCAGAGATGAGTCGTCGCCTTGCATATGCAGGTTGGCGTCGATGTGCCTTGACGAGAGATTGTATAGAATGTAGTTGTCGGGGTTCACCGTCCAGGCTTTGTAGCCGATGGTCGGGGTGAAGGGGAAGAGTTTGACATAAATGTCGTCATGCTTGTTGATCATTGCGATTGCGCCGAGGTCAAACCCGGTCTTGCCTTCATTGTTGAGCTGATTGATGTGCAGCGAGGCCTTGGACGAGTCGATGAGCACCGTGGCGTCGACATGGGCATAGTTGTCAAGGTTGCCGGGGACGTTGTCGAGCGATGCGTTGAGCTGCAGACGGTTGCCGGTCTGATATAGCGCCACGTTTATGGTGTCAAGCATCATGGTGCCGGTGTTGAGGCGCAGCACGCGTCCGTCGAGGTGGAGCAGCGAATCGTTGGCGCCGTCGAGAGTCAGATTGCTGATGCTCATTTTGTCGGGAGCGAGTATGTCGTTGATGATGTTGTCATTGCCTCCTTGCGCAGTAATCACAAAAGGCGGAAGAGCGCGTTGCAGCGCCTCTACATCGAGTCTTCGGGAGGTCATGATCGAGTCAATGCAGATGCCGACAGTGTCGAAACGCGCCAAAAGCCGTCGCAATCCCATAGGTGACGCCAATCGCGCTGTGAGGTCGCGGTTGTGCAGCCCCGCCACGGTGACGGTATCGTCGGAGGTAAAGTCGAGGTCTACATTTTTTATATGTATGTCGCCCACATCGCGAAGCAGGCTCAGCGACGGAAGAGTGAGCTGTACGTCCATATTGTCGCCTGACGAGGATATCCGGGCAGTTGCGTCGGCGTTGAAATTGAGCGTGGTCGGGAATTGCGAGAAATTGAGAGCCATGAGATCGATGTTTCTGCCGCCGAGAGTGACTTTCCAGTCATATGTGTCTCCGGTAAGGTTGCCGGCTGCTTGAAGAGAGAGGTTGACGGCTGAGTTGGCGGCATGCAGGTCGATGTCGGCGTTGCCTTCGGCGAGATTGGCCGCAAGTCTGACTCCGGTGTAAGTGTATCCGTTGTATACAGCCTTTGTGATTTCGGCGCGGGCCTGTAGCTCGGTTTCGGAAGAGAAAAGGTCGTAGCCGTGCCCCGTGGCCGAGGCTGTGGCAGTAAGTCGTCCAATGCCCATGTCGGGGAGAAATGCGTCGACAGGGAAGTCGTTGGCGTCAAGTGTTATGTCATATCCGCCTGATGGACGGCTGTCGATGTCGGCGTCGAGCGCGATGTCGCCCGAGAGTGTTTTGGCGTTGATATTGGCACTGTATCTCGGCCCGTTGGCTTCGATTAAGCCATCGATGCTCAGCGGTGCGATGGCAAGCGACGAAGGTTGCTCAAAGAGGGCTTTTGTAAGACCTTTGCCGTCGATGACCCGGCCGCTGATGTCGAGACGGGCATTCAGGCGGTCGGGATTGAAAAAGTTGCCGACGTAGCCTCGGGCTTTGAGAGTGGCCACGTCGCTTGCGCGCACGTCCATCCGATCGATGTCAAGTCGCGCCGGCGTGCCTTCGGCTTTCATGTCTATGCCTATCAGACCGCGTTGGCCCGTCATGGCCAGATAGGGCGAAAATGCCGGGAACATCTTTTGCGCATCGGCCAATGCAAGTTCGCCCGAAGTTGTGATCGCCATTGGCAACCGCGGGTCTGTGGTCATGTCGCCGATGCCGAGCATTCCGTCGGCTTTGAGGTCAGAGCCGGCGGGTGTGTTGATAGAGAAATTGCGGAAATACATCCCTGCCGAGTCCATGTCAAAGGTGCCGACGGCCGAGAGTCTCACTCCGCAACGCTCGGTGGCTGAGAGGCGGATGGGCAGGCTGATAGTGGTGGCCTGATTGTAGAAATGAGTAACGCTCAGGTCCATATCGCCGGCCTCGATATAAGCGAAATCGAGCCCGGGTTGCGGCACCGTGCCTCGTGTGGTGTACAGACCGCGCGAACCGGTGAAAGATATCGAATCGATTTGCACCGTCCATGGTTTTGATGCCGTTGTTTCAGCTTCCGTTTCGGGCACGGTAATCGTCTCGGTTGTGGCGGTGGGAGCGATATAGGCGGCATTGAGCCCGATGCCAGACAAAGAGCGTAGTTTCACGGTTTGACCGGTGAGGCTGATGTGCCCCTGTCGCATTGTGGCATTATTGAATTGAGCGCCAAGCGAATCGATGACGGGCAGCATCCGCATCTTGTATGCGAAGTTGTCTAATCTCAGTCGTTCAACGTTTATCTCCAAAGGCGAAGTCTCGGATGCAGAGTCGGTGGCTGTGGTGTCCTCGCTGAGCGTGATATCGACAGAGGCGCCTGACAGTCGCCCGTCTTCGATGCTGATGTCCATGGGCGAGAAGCGCAGCCGGGCAGGCTTCAGTTCGGCATCGGCGGCGCGCAGACGCAGATACATGGCCGAGTCCGGCGTGCCCATACGGTAGTATGCATCTTCGAGACGCAGCGAACGCACGTCGGCCACACCGGCAAATAGAGGAATGACAGCCACATCGGCTTCAGCTCTGCGGGCGGCCACGAGTGTGTCGCCGTCTTGCACGATTGACACTCCGGCTATGGTGAGGTCGAGCGGAAAACGCAGGCGAAGTGTGTCGATACGTGCCTCGATGCCCTCCTGCCTGTTGAGCAACTCCACAGCGTGGCGTCGGATATTATCCTGAGCCACAGGAGTATACAGAGCGATGATGCCACCGGTGATGATAATCATCACCACGGCGACGGTCCACTTGACAGCGCTCCATACACGCGATATTATCCTCTTTGCTCTCACAATAGTTGATTTTGCTACAAAAGTAACATCCGAACGGCCTCATTGGTTTTCGGTTTTATTAACGTCGGCAACGCCAATAATTCAGCTACGTCCGGAACTTTGTGCAAATATACAAAAAATATTTTTTATTCAGCCAAGAGATGCCGACTCGTGTCTCGACAACCTGAACAATTCAAAAATCTCGTTGAAGTCACCGGCTCTAAGCAGAAAAAGCTGCGCCGGACGCAACTTTTCTGTTTAAACAAGAATCGCAAGCCGCTGAGCGGCCTGCGATTCTTGAATTATCTATGGATATGGCGGATTATTTGATAACTTTGACTGCTTTGTTGCCACGGACCTCGATGAAGACGCCGTGCTCGGGCTCGGTCACGCGTACACCCTGGAGATTGTAGTATACAGGGGTCTCGGTGCCGTCGATTTCGACGTCGGCGATGCCTGATGCGTTGCTTACGGTCACTGTGGCGGCGGTTGTGAGGCCGTTGTAGGAAAGAGAGAGCCGGGCTGTGCCTTCCTGTCCGAGCTGTACCTCAAACACTACGACGTTTTCGGTGCCCTCTTCAAGATCCATCATGCCGTTGAAATAAGCTACCGATTCGTCAGACGAATTCATGCTTACGAAACCGCTGCCGATGGCTTCGAAGGGGTCGATGCCCTCAAATGTGACTTTCACCTTGATTATGGATTCTACTTCGCCGGTGTAGGCTGAGCTGTCGAATTTCATGCTCTGTCCGATTGTGCTCTCAAAATAGAGTTTGGGCACGCGGTTGATCCATGTGGGAGCCGACCAGGGTGCATCGGTAGAAGTGCCGAACTTGAAATCGAGATCGTAGAAGAGGTCTTCGTTGTCATAGAGCGAAGTGGTTGTGTCTTCGGTGGCGAGTCCTTCGGTTGTGTCGAATGCGGGGAGATCGCTGATTACGTGGTTGACGCCGATATGAGCTTCAGGAGTAGCGGGGATTGTAACGTAGCTGCCCGAGGGTGAATTGGGGTCAGAGGGGTCCCATTCGGGATTCTCCACCCATCGTGTCTGCTCGCCGTCGTCGATGGTTGTGTAACCAACGATGCGGTGTACGGCTTCGGGAGTGTCTCCGGCGTTGATGGCTGAGAGGTTGACCACGTTGTTCTCGATGAGGAAGAGGTCGTCGGCCTCGAGCTCGTCGGTGGGTGAAAGACTGCCGGCGATGCCACCTACACTTGATGTCGCGGTAATTGTGCCTTCGACGATGCTGTTGCGCACCGAGGTGCGAGAGTTGTTTGATGCAACCACACCGCCGGCGCAAGTTGAGGACGCTTCGAGGTCAGCGACTACGTGCGCATTGTCGATTGACGATGAGTAGCTGTTGGTGTTGGCAGCCACGCCGGCTACATTTACGCGTCCTTTGAATGAACCGTTGACGTATACGTTGCGGAATTGACAAGCGCGGGCGTCCTGAGCGATACCGGCCACGCCGTTGCCGCGGAGGATTTCGATATCGGCGCCTTTGACACCGCAGTCTGTGAATTTGACGTTGTCGGCCACGTTGGCGAATACACCGAAATTCATGTTCACATTTTCAGTAAATTTCAGTACGGGATTGACAACCATTACTTTGTTGAACTCGCTGTATCGTGCTTCGGCGGCAAGAACAGCGTGCGATCTTGTGCCGTAGATTGACCCCTGGCTGAGCATGCTCACGCCGCTGAATGTGATGTTCTTCATGACGGCCGAGGGTTCGGTCGTTTCTTCTTCGGGACGCTGGCCGAATTTGTCGAAGAGAGCGCCGCGGGCGTTGAGGCTGAGGTAAAGGTCTTTGACAGTGTGACCGCGACCGTCAAGAGAACCGAGGAATGTTCCTTCAATCATGCGGAACGCGCGGTTCTCCATGTCGATATCGCCGGCGAGGGCAAAATGCGAGGTGAGGTTGTTGCGCATGCGGTCAAAGTCACCGTAAGTGTAGATGAGGTAAGGATTCTCTACGGTGCCCTCGCCCTCAAAGTTGTTAAGCGGCAGGCTTACAAACTCCATCATCGAGGGGTTGGTGAGTTTTGAAGCGTCGCGCCAGTTGAGCACGATGAAGTGCTGATCGGGGCAGTTGGAAACGTAAGCGTTTTCGTTGCTGTGGTTGTTGGGGAGATTGCGACGGGCTATGATTTTACCTTCGTTGTCGACAACGCACAGCGACAGGTCTGTACCCACCTTGTTGTTGTCCTTCCAGGTGTAGAGCCAGATGAGGTATTCGTACTTGCTGTCGGTGTTGAAAAGATAAGGATCGAGCACATCGGCCTCGGTGAAGGCGTAAGCCTTGGCTGTGTTTTCGGGCAGAGAGAGCTTGTCCATATGGTGGAGCGAGCCGTCGGCACGGAGGTATGCGATGTAGGCGAGTGACGATTCGCCGTCGCCCATGGCGGGGGTGATGTTTGCCGAGTAGAGCACGCCGCCTTCGCCCACTATTCGCGATGGGATTGACGAGAGTGTGTAGATGTTGCCTTCGTATTCGAAGAGAGCGGGCACTTCGCCTTTGACTTCGAGCGAGGGCCAGTCAACGAGCTGAGTCACGGTGTCGCCGTCTTTGTTGAGGCAGTTGAAGCCGATCTGCTCGCTTTGACCTTCGAGCGAGGGGTACAATACGTAATAGTTGCTGGCTGTACCGAACTCTTTGACGATGTTGCCTTCGAGGTCATATACGCGATAATAGCCCTGTGTGTCTTCCTGCACGTTGCTGTCTACAATCGAGATAATGAGACAGGGATCGTTGCCGGTCGAGAAATCCCAGGTCACGTCACGATCGCCGAGGAAGTTGCCGATGGCGTAACTACGCCAGATGAAGTCGCCTTCGGTCGGAGCCACAACCGGTATCGACACTTTCTTCCAGGGCTTGCCGGGATTGGCATCGGGGTCGGTATAGTCGGTGATGATGGGATTGCTTGAAGTGGGCTTGTAGAGCTCTACCACAAAGTTGTTGTCGGCCGTGAGAGTCGGGGTATCGCCGGAGGAGTAGTCGAAGAGGGGCTTCTCGTAATAGGAGCGAACAGAGTAGACATCGCTGCCGTGTACGGCCACGAAGAACGGAATGGCATCGTTAATGCCGTCGCCGTCGCTCACATAGCTTGTCTGCTGTGCAATGAGCTCGGGAGTGGTCTTTCCCCAGCTCACGGGCTTGTAGACGCGTAGCGTTACTTTACCTGACTCGGCGGGCTCGTTGGTCCATGTGGATTCGTAGACGAACGACAGGAGGAAGCTCTCCGATGTGGCTGTGCTGCCGTCGACTACACCCTGAAGCAGACCGGGGCACTCGAACAGAGGCGTCTGTGCTTCGGCAGGCATTTCGCTTTGAAGCGTATAGGCCTGCGAATACTGTTTGGCGCCGTAGTAATATTTCTTCTCGTCGGGGTTGTAATTGAAGTCTACAACAACCTCGTAAGTTGATGAGTTGGAGTCGAAGAATTTCGATGTCACCTGTGTGGCGACATTCACGCGGTTGCACCGCATTGCGCCTTCGGGGAAGTTGGCTTTGCCGCGGACGTAGCCTACGGGCTCGCATTTGCCGTTATATACAGTGAGTTTGAAGCCTGTGTAGTTCCATTTTGTGTAGTACTGGTTGGAACCTTCCATTTCCTCACCTTCAAATTCGAGGTTGTAGAACCAGTGCTCACCTGTGGGGCTGATAAGCGACCCGACAGGTTCGAGATCGGCTGTATACTTACCCTCGAAAACATTGTCGGGAGTCATCACGCCGTTCTCGTCGACAGCTTTCGAGATGTATTCGCCTGCATTTTTAGCAAGCGAACTGAAGCCCGACGGCGATGAGGCACGGGGTGAACCGGGACGGAAGATGCCGGCCGATGCGTTGGTTGTTCCGGCAAGTGTCAGCAGTGCTGCCGCAGCCGAAACGAGAATACTTTTACGCATTTTGATTGATTTATTAGTGAATAATTAGGGTATTGCAATTTTTTCGCTGTATATCGCGTTTCCGCTTCGGAGCGAAAGCACATATATGCCGGATGCCAAAGAGGTGGCATCGAGAGTTACTTCGCCTCCTTCGGCCGTAACGGTCATCATGCGCGAGCCGCTCATGGTGTAGAGCTCGGCTGTAATTGAGGCGGCCGCAGGCATCCTTACGGTGACGAGGCCGCAGTCGTTGGTCAGCGTGTAGGCTTTTTGGCTCTCGATTGTCACATCGGCCACACCGGCGATGTTGAGTATCTTGCAGAGACCGGCGTATGCGTCGACAAGGCAACCGGCGCCGTCGTTTTCGCTTGATTTTACAGGCTTGGTGGCCGTAGTCTGCGCTATATCCAGAATATCGGCCGTGGTGAGCGAATTGTCGGCCGAAAGCCATGCTGCGGCGATACCTGTCATAAGAGGCGACGACATTGATGTTCCGCTCATAATGGTCCAGTAGTGCTCCTTTCCGGCCTTATCGGCGGTGCGGTAATATGTCACGCGCTCATCCTTTTGGTCGTCCTCGCCCAGGAGGTTGTAATAATAAGGCGACATCGACGAAACGATGAAAGTACCGGGAGCTGAAATGAGCGGGTGAACGCGCCCGTCGGGAGTCTGACCCCAAGATGAGAACGACGAAGTGGTGCCGAGTGTATATTGCGGAGCCACGGTGGGATTGAGATTGTGCGATACGTATGACCCCACTGTAATCACGTCTTTGGCGCCGGCCATGGCATTGATTGAGCCATTGCCGTACGAGCCGGTGAATCCCTGAGCCTCATACTGTCCGGAGAGCAGGCTGAAGCCGAAATATGCCGACATGGGCAAGCCGTAGACATAGATTTTCTGACCGGTCTTACGGGGTACGACGCGAAGGCTCATGATACCGGTCTGGTATGTTGCCGCATCCGGACATTCGAGCTGGAAGTTAAGCTCGGAGTAGAAACGATTGTTGGCCGGGTATATGCTGCTGCTGCCGCCGACGAAGCTGTCGCGGTAGTTGGCGTTGAAAGCCTCGTTGTCGAATTTCTCGACATCGGCCCCGGTCACCGGAGAGCGTCCCGTGCTCGACATATAGGCAGTCTTGCCCGGCTCGATGTAAAACGAATTCACGAGTTGCGGAGCCGCCGTTGCCGAGAGTTTATAGAGGTCGAAATAGACGTCGAACGGCGTTGAATCGTCAGACCAAATTTCGAGCTGACCGATAGCCTGAGGATACATCGGCAGCATTGCAACCTGACTGTACAGGTAGTCGGTGTAAGCGCTCGGAGCAATGAATGTCTTCATCGGAGTGGTGTCGTCGGCAAACTCATGATACAGAAACGCCTGGTCGGCCCCTTCGTTACCGGCCGACACGCAGATAGTGACTCCGTCCATGGCGGCATACGTCTGCAAAGCCGCCGGGAATTCATCCGTTCCGTCATGCGGGCCCGAATTGCTGCCGAGCGAAATATTAATCACACAGGGTTTGCCTTCCTCTTTGGCGTAATTGGTGATGTATTCAAGACCCTGGATAAGCCGTGCATTGTCGGTGACGCCGCATTTCAGGGCTATGTCCGCTTTTGGAGCCGCGCTGCTGAAATCCACGCCGTCATCCTCCGATTTGTATGAGCCGGCGGCCAGTCCGAGCACATGGGTACCGTGAGTGTTACCGGAGGCGTCGGTCTTGAACTGACGCACTTTCTCCGGAGTCTCCACACGCTGGGTCAGGCGGTTGCTGCCCACCTGCACGTGATTGATGATGCGTTTGACACGCGGATTGCCATTCTCGTCGTCGAACATGATATGGTTCGGGTCAAGACCGCCGTCTATGACACCCACAATCACGCCCTGGCCGGCATAAACGCCGGGCAGAGGAGCCTCACCGGCCTGCATTTTGTCGAGGCCGAGCCATTGGCGGCTCGTATCGTAGCCTATCGAAGATGTAAACGTATTGAAAGTAAGCTCTTTGGAGAGCGATGCTGTGACTACGCCCTCGATGGCGGCAAGACGCTCGGCGTCGGCAATCGTAGTCTCGACGATAACAATGTCACCGGCGCGAAGCGATACTTCGCCGCCCGCTGCGGAAATACGGTCGACAGTAGCGTCATCGCTAACCCGCATCAGTACGGTCACCGGAGCCCGCAAGGCATTTTGTATTGATGCACCGTTGACACCGGGAGCCTTCATGGCTTGCTCGGTGGCAACTTTTTTCATCCGCCCGAGCTCTACGAGGTCAAGATGGCGGAAATGAGCCTGAGAGAAGCCGGCCAAAGGCAGCAACATCAGAGCAACAGGTAAAAATTTTTTCATTTAAAGGATATTCCGGGGCACCAAGAGCCCCTGATTAATGTGATTCTTTAACTATTCTGCAATAGTTAAGAATAATAAACGAACCACGCAAAACATTAACCGAATTAACTAAATTTCACCAAAAATTTAAACCCAAAACATCAATCACACTAATATTTTTCAGAGCCATAATCGGCCGCTCGCATGGCGTCGGAAAGTCGTGAACAGCCCGTTCACGACAAAACATCAGGCCACGACAATATTTGCGCCGAACGGCTCGTTCGGCACTTCCCGGTCAATAATGACACAAGGCGCTCAGTCGGGCAAAAGTGTGCGGACGCGGTCGAGTATTTCGCTGAGATCGGCGTAAGTCGATGCCTGCAGCATGGCGATGCGCATGGGCCGGAAATCGGGAATGCCTTTGAAAAGCGGAGATGCGGCCAAATGGCGTCGGATGTGGAGAATACCGCGGTACTCATCGATGCGGTCGATGCTTTCGCGTATCTGCCGCATCACAATGTCGAATTTTTGTTGTGTAGTGATATGTGTTTCTTCGCCCCGGAGCGCAGCTTTTAGTTCGGCGAAAATCCATGGCGCGCCGATAGCGGCGCGGCCTACCATCACGCCGTCGACTCCGTAGCGACTGAACGCTTGCAGGAGCTTCGGTCCGTCGGTGATATCGCCGTTGCCTATGAGAGGTATGGTGAAGCGGGGATTTTCTTTTATATGAGCGATTTCGGTCCAGTCGGCCTCGCCGGTATACATCTGCGAGCGTGTGCGGCCGTGCACGGTGAGCGCCGCGATACCGCAATCCTGCAACTGCTCGGCAAGTGCAGTGATAATCTTTGAGTTACAGTCCCAGCCAAGACGTGTTTTCACGGTCACGGGGACTGAAACAGCGTCGACCACAGCCCGGGTGATTTCAAGCATTTTAGGGATGTCGCGCAACAAGCCTGCTCCGGCGCCTTTGCCGGCGACCTTTTTGACCGGGCATCCGAAGTTGATATCGAGAATGTCGGGGTGCGCGGCTTCTGCAATTTTTGCCGCTTGCACCATTGCCCCGGTGTCGCGTCCGTATATCTGAATAGCTGTGGGGCGCTCGGCGTCGTTGATAGCGAGCTTGCGCACAGTGGCGGGGATGTCGCGGATGAGCGCGTCGGCCGACACAAATTCGGTGTAAGTCATGTCGGCGCCCTGCTCTTTGCAGATAAGGCGGAACGAGGGGTCGGTGACGTCCTCCATCGGAGCTAACATCACCGGCTGCGGGCCGAGATCAACCGTCCCTATTTTCATTGTTTTTCGTACGCGTAGATGTCTACAAGCCTGACGTTGAACCGCAGATTGGAGTATGGCGGAATATCGGTGCCGGTGGTGGTGCCGTAGGCTTGCTCATACGGGATGATAATTTCGGCCGTGTCACCCACACGCATTGTCTCGAACGCGATGGTCCATCCCGAGATAAGCGTATTGAGCTTAGAGCGGAAGATACCGGGACCGTAGTCGGTCATGAGCGTCGACGAGTCGAAAGGTGTGTTGTTGTAAAGGAAGCCTTTGTAACGAACGTCGACAGTTGAGGTCGACAGCGGCGAGAGATTGCCTTCGGTGAGCTTGCGATCGTTGAAATAATGGATAAGGACATAGGCCGAGGGGTTCCAGTCGGGAACTATCACATCATAATATCGCGAGCCGTCGGCATTGGTGCGCTGTTGCTGTTGCAACATCCACTCGTTGTTGTCATCGCGCCACTCGTAGTAGGCCTTCCAGATGTCGTTGTTGTTGTCATCGTCGCTGCATGAGAGCAACGAGGTGGCACAAATGGCGGTCAGAAGGAGTAAGAAAGGGAATTTTTTCATTTTCAGAATTCAACTTTTGGAGCATCGGCTGCTTCTGCGTCGGCTGAGAACTGTTGGCGCGGCTGAAATCCGAATATAGAGGCCCAGATCGAAGTGGGGAACCGTTTTATGCGGATGTTATAGTCGCGCACGGCCTCGGTGTACTTGCGGCGTGCTGTTGCGATGCGGTTTTCGGTGCCTTCGAGCTGAGTCTGCAGGTCGAGAAACTGCTCGTTGGCTTTAAGGTCGGGGTACGCTTCCTTGACGGCATTGACATAAATGTTGAAAGCGCGTCCGAGGTCGTTTTGAGCGTTGTTGTATGCCTCGAGGCTTGAAGTGGAGTTGAGCTTCGTTTTGGATTCGAGACCCTTTGCTTTGTTGTATGCTTCGGTGAGTCCGGCACGTGCATTGGTCACATTTTCAAGGGTTGAGCTCTCGTGGGCAGCATAGCCTTTGACAGTTGACACAAGGTTAGGTATCAGGTCAAAGCGACGCTGATATTGTGTCTCGACTTCGGCCCATGTCTGGTCGAGGTTCTGCTCGGTGGTCATCATACTGTTGTAAGTCGAGCATCCGTTGAAACCGATGATAGCCAGCACGGCCACGATGACAATTAGTATCAAGGTTGATTTTTTCATTTATTTGCTGTGGAGAAAGAGGTTGATTAATAATAATTTGTCCCGGCGACCTACGACATCTGAAATCCGGTGTCGCTGATGTCTGTCACCGGTGCAGTCAGCCTTTCTTTGCCAGGCGGCGCAGGAGCGAGTTGATGCTCACCTGATCGTGGATGATGGCGTGCAGTTCGGCGACGGGCACACGGGTCTGCTCCATTGTGTCGCGGTGACGCAATGTAACGGTGTTGTCTTCGAGCGTCTGATGGTCGACGGTGATGCAGAAAGGCGTACCGATGGCATCCTGACGGCGGTAACGCTTGCCGATTGAGTCTTTTTCGTCGTAGTGAGTTGCGAAGTCGAATTTCAGATCGTCGACTATCTCGCGTGCTTTGTCGGGCAGCTCGTCTTTGCGCACCAGAGGCAGTACGGCGCATTTTACGGGCGCGAGCGGAGCAGGCAGATGCAGCACTACGCGCTCATCGCCGCCGTCGAGCTTCTGCTCTTCGTAGCTTGAGCACAGCACACTCAGGAACATACGGTCAACGCCTATCGATGTCTCTATGACGTAGGGCGTGTAGCTCTCGTTGAGCTCGGGGTCGAAGTACTGTATCTTCTTGCCGGAAAATTTTTCGTGCTGCGAGAGGTCGAAATTGGTACGAGAGTGTATGCCCTCCACTTCTTTGAATCCGAAAGGCATGAGGAACTCTATATCGGTAGCGGCGTTGGCGTAGTGGGCGAGCTTCTCGTGGTCGTGGTAGCGATATTTGTCATCGCCGAGGCCGAGTGTCTTGTGCCAGCGCAGACGCCATTCTTTCCAGTGTGCGAACCATTGCATCTCGGTGCCGGGACGCACGAAGAATTGCATCTCCATCTGCTCGAACTCGCGCATACGGAAGATAAACTGACGGGCCACTATCTCGTTGCGGAAGGCTTTGCCTATCTGCGCGATACCGAAGGGGATGCGCATACGGCCTGTTTTCTGTACGTTGAGATAGTTGACGAAGATGCCCTGAGCCGTTTCGGGGCGCAGATATACTTTCATCGTGCCGTCGGAGGTCGAGCCCATCTCGGTTGAGAACATGAGGTTGAACTGACGCACGTCGGTCCAGTTTTTTGTACCCGAAATAGGACACACGATTTCTTCATCAATGATAATCTGGCGCAGAGCTTCGAGGTCGAGAGCGTTCATAGCATCTGAGTAGCGCTGATGAAGCTCGTCGCGGTGACGTTGATGTTCGAGCACGCGCGGATTTGTCTTGCGGAAGAGGTCGGCATCGAAGCTCTCGCCGAAACGTTTGGCGGCCTTAGCCACTTCTTTTTCGATTTTATCATCGATTTTGGCTATCTGGTCCTCGATGAGCACATCGGCGCGATAGCGTTTCTTTGAATCGCGGTTATCAATAAGAGGATCGTTGAAAGCGTCGACATGGCCCGAGGCTTTCCATATCGTCGGGTGCATGAAAATAGCCGAATCGATGCCCACGATATTGTCATGGAGGAGGGTCATTGCGTCCCACCAGTAGCGCTTGATGTTATTTTTGAGCTCCACGCCGTTCTGGCCGTAGTCGTATACAGCCGAAAGGCCGTCGTAAATTTCGCTCGAAGGAAAGACGAAACCGTATTCCTTGGCATGGGAAACGATTTTTTTAAACACGTCTTCTTGCTGTGCCATAATAAAATATGAAGTATTACAAAGTTATCTGATTAATTATTCCGCAAAATTAATCATTTTTCCCCAAACATCCAAACACAACAAATAAATACCGCCAAAACTGGCCGGCACTACAAGCCGTGCGGTATTGCCTACCGGGAAGTGCCGTGCGACCCGCGCGGCACACTTTTGAAGTATAGCTACCGTATCAATTTTAGCTAATGTTAATATTTCGGCTTGAGCCATATTACAGTTGCCTGTCGTTTTGTCGTGAGCGGGCCGCTCACGACTTCCCGGTGGCTTCGCGCGGCACAAAAATAATGAAAGCTGCCTTTCCGGAGGCACATAACCGAAAAAATCGCCTGAAAGCCAAAGCCTTCAGGCGATTTACTTTAATTTAAAATGTCGGGGTGACTAGACTCGAACTAGCGACCTCACGCCCCCCAGACGCGTACTCTAACCAACTGAGCTACACCCCGATTTCTGAAAAGCGTTGCAAAGTTACCGACCTTTTTCGGAATATGCAAGTTTATGAGCAATATTTTTGCATATTTTTACACATTTAACATTGGCTAACAGTTTTACATCACTTTTTGCCTGTATTTTTTTGCCTGTTGACGAAAAAAGCAGTAACTTTGTTAAGAATTTTGCTCGATAAATTCCGGCACCGGAGTTTGGACAAATTTCTCTCAATTTATGAGCCATTGATTACGCAAGAGAGCAGTGTCACGTCGTTGGTTGCAAGGCTTGCCCCCGGTCGATGAACCCGGAAATTCGGCAACACAGACCGTAAAATATACATCAGGCGGACAGCGCTCTCGCACAAAACTGAAATAAAACTACAAAAATATGTCAGAAAATCCCGAAGAATACAGTGCCAGTAACATTCAGGTGCTTGAAGGCCTGGAGGCCGTGCGCAAGCGCCCGGCGATGTACATTGGCGACATCTCGTTCAAGGGCCTTCATCATCTGGTGAGCGAGGTTGTCGACAACTCCATCGACGAAGCGTTGGCCGGTTATGCAAAGAATATCAGTGTGACCATCAATGCCGACAATTCCATTACCGTAATCGACGATGGCCGAGGCATCCCCGTAGACATGCACGAGAAGGAACATAAGAGCGCTCTCGAGGTCGTGCTCACGGTGCTTCATGCCGGCGGTAAGTTCGACAAAGGCTCCTACAAGGTGTCGGGCGGACTTCACGGCGTGGGCGTGAGCTGCGTGAACGCGCTCTCGACCTACCTGCGCGCCGAAGTGCACCGCGACGGCAAAGCCTATGTGCAGGAATATTCATGCGGCAAGCCCACAACCGAGCTGAAGGTGGTGGGCGAAAGCTCCCGCACAGGCACATCCATAACTTTCAAGCCGGATGCGTCGATATTCACAGTCACCGAATACGACTACGACTATCTGGCCAACCGTCTGCGCGACCTTGCTTACCTCAATGCCGGCATAACTCTGCAAATCACCGACCTGCGTAATCTCAACGACGAAGGCGTGGCCCGCAGCGAGACATTTTTCTCGCAGGAAGGTCTGAAAGAGTTCGTGCGTTACATCGATTCGAGCAAAGAGAGTCTCATCGACGATGTCATCGACCTGCGCACCGAGAAACAGGGCATCCCCGTCGAGGTAGCCCTCACATATAATAATACGTACAACGAGAACGTATACTCCTACGTCAACAACATCTTCACAATCGAAGGCGGCACGCACCTCACCGGATTTCGCCGCGGACTCACGATGACCCTCAAGAAATACGCCGAAGACAACAATCTGCTGCGCAACGCCAAAGTAGAAATATCCTCCGACGACTTCCGCGAGGGCCTCACCGCCGTTGTGTCAGTGAAAGTGCTCGAGCCTCAGTTTGAAGGCCAGACAAAGACCAAGCTCGGTAACACAGAGGTCATGGGCGCCGTGCAGGTGGCCGTGAGCGAAACCCTCAAACTGTATCTTGAAGAGCATCCCCGTCAGGCCAAAACAATAGTCGAGAAAGTGATTCTGGCCGCACAGGCCCGCCACGCCGCCTATCAGGCCCGCAAGCAGGTGCAGCGCAAATCGCCCCTCAGCGGCGGCGGTCTTCCCGGCAAGCTTGCCGACTGCTCGAGCCGCACGGCCGAAGACTGCGAGCTCTTCATCGTCGAGGGTGATTCGGCAGGCGGAACCGCCAAGCAAGGCCGCGACCGCCGCACTCAGGCCATTCTGCCGCTGCGAGGCAAGATTCTCAACGTTGAGAAAGCGATGGAACACAAAATCCTTGACAACGAGGAGATTTCCAACCTCTTCCGCGCTCTGCGCGTCACCATCGGCACCGAGGAAGACCCCAAGGAAGCCAATCTCTCACGTCTCGCCTATCATAAGATTATCATCATGACCGATGCCGACGTCGACGGCGCGCACATTGCCACCTTGCTGATGACATTCTTCTTCCGCCGTATGCGCCCCGTGATCGAAAACGGCTACCTCTACCTCGCCACGCCGCCCCTGTACAAATGCAAGAAAGGCAAAAACGAAGAATACTGCTGGACTCAGCAGCAGGTCAATAATTTCAAGATGCGTTTCGGCCAGGGCGTCACCGTACAGCGCTACAAAGGTCTCGGCGAGATGAGCGCCCAGGAGCTCAAAGACACCACAATGGACCCCGAGCACCGCATGCTCAAGCAGGTGCACATCAGCGATGCGGCCGAAGCCGACCGCATATTCTCGATGCTCATGGGCGAAGATGTCGGTCCGCGCCGCGACTTCATTGAATCTAACGCCAATTACGCCAATATCGACGCATAATCCTGTCCATGGCATCAATGTTCGACTCCGGCCGGCAATATAGCGTTAAAACTTTCGCCCTCACCGAGTTGTTATGATACTGATACCCGGCGACCTCTTACCGGGGTTGCCGGTTGTCATTTTCAGCCGCAACGCGACATCAGGCCGGCTGCCGGACCGCGAGCAAAGCCGCAAATGACATCACGGATAAAAAAAACAAAACAAGACTCAGTCTATGACACGTTCAACTAACAATAGTATTTCGGCACGCAAGGTTTCGGCCATGGTGCGTGATTATATCGAAAACAAAGCCGAGGGAATATTCAACTTTCGCCAGGCGGCGACAGCTCTGGGTCTGAAGACTCCCGCCCACCTTAAAGCCGTGGCCATGGCTCTGTCGGAGCTGGCCTACGACGGCGACATCGTGGAGGTGGCTCCGGGCAAATACAAGGCACCGGTGCGCAGTGTCACCGCCACGGGCGTTTTCTCCCGTCGTTCCAACGGCAAAAACAGCGTTACCACAGACGAAGACGGAGAAGTGATATTCGTAGCCGAGCGCAACTCAATGCACGCTCTCAACGGCGACCGCGTGGAGGTGAGCATTGCGGCGCGCAGACGTGGTGTGGAGCCCGAAGCCGTTGTCACTCAGATTATTGAGAAGAACGAGCAAGTGTTTATCGGCACGCTTCAGGTCGACAAGCACTTTGCCTACCTGCTCACCGACTCAAAATTTCTTGCAACCGACATTTTCATTCCCAAAGGCAAACTCAAAGGCGGAAAGACCGGCGACAAGGCCGTAGTGCGCATCACCGACTGGACCGACGAGATGAAGAATCCGCGCGGTGAAGTACTTGACATACTCGGCGTTACCGGTGAGAACACAGCCGAGTTGCACGCAATTCTCGCCGAGTTCGGACTTCCGTACAAATACCCCGAAGCGGTGGAGAAAGCCGCCGAACGCATCCCCGACACCATCTCCGAAGCCGACATCGCCGAGCGCGTCGACATGCGCGGTGTGCCCACGTTCACCATCGACCCCAAGGACGCCAAAGACTTCGACGACGCTCTTTCGATACGTCCCCTGCCCGACGGCAACTATGAGATAGGCGTACACATAGCCGATGTCACCCACTACATCAAACCCGGTTCCATCATCGACCGTGAAGCTGAGAAACGCGCCACATCGGTCTATCTTGTCGACCGCGTGGTGCCTATGCTGCCCGAACGGCTGTGCAACGGCATCTGTTCGCTCCGTCCCGACGAAGACAAACTCACATTCTCGACAATCTTCGAGATGACACCCGAAGGACAAGTAGTCAGCAGCCGCATCGTGCGCACTGTTATCCGTTCGCAGCGCCGTTTCGCCTACGAGGAGGCTCAGGAAGTGATAGAAACCGGCAAAGGCGACTTTGCCGAAGAATTGCTCACTCTCGACAAACTTGCAAAAATATTGCGCAAAGAGCGTTACGACAACGGTTCGGTCGATTTCGACCGCGCCGAAGTGAAATTTGACATCGACGACGAGGGTCATCCCGTGGGCGTATATTTCAAGGAGTCGAAAGACGCCAACAAGCTCATCGAGGAGTTTATGCTCCTGGCCAACAAGACCGTGGCCTCATTTGTCGGCAACCCCGGCAAGAAGAAGAAACCGAAAGCGTTCGTTTACCGCATCCACGATATGCCCGACCCCGAGAAACTGACATCTCTGGCCGAGCTCTCGCACAACTTCGGATATAAAATCAAAGCCACAGGCTCGGCGCGCGAAGTGAACCGCTCTATCAACAAAATGCTCGCCGACATCAAAGGCCGCGGCGAGGAGAATTTCCTCTCCACCATTGCCATACGCTCGATGGCAAAAGCCATCTACGACACCAACAACATCGGCCACTACGGTCTGGCCTTCGACTACTACACCCACTTCACCTCGCCCATCCGCCGCTTCCCCGACATGATGGTGCACCGTCTGCTCGAAAAGTATCTCGTCGGCGGACGCAGCGTAAATCAGGAAAAGCTACAGGAGCAGTGCCAGCACTCCTCGCAGATGGAGCAGCTCGCCGCCAGCGCCGAACGCGCTTCGATTAAATACAAACAGGTGGAATACATGAACGACCACCTTGGCGAAGTCTACGACGGCGTGATTTCCGGCGTCACCGAATGGGGACTCTACGTCGAGCTCACCGACAATATGTGCGAAGGACTCGTGCCCATGCGCGACCTTGCCGACGACTATTACGACTTCGATGAGAAAAACTTCACACTCGTGGGCCGTCGTCACGGCAACCGATACCGCCTCGGCGACAATGTCAAAGTGCGCGTGGCCCGCGCCAATCTCGACAAAAAGCAGCTCGATTTTGTTATGGTCGAAGACGAAGGCCGTCAGAGACCGGGCACGGACGAGAAAGGCGAGACGGCCGGAGCAAAAGAGGTGCTCGGACGCAGAGGCTCCCGCCAGCGCGGAAACCGTCGCCCGTCATCCGGCAAGCGCCGCCGCTGAGTGCAGTCCTATATTTCCAATCCAGACGATATGCCGACAATATTTGTAAAAAATCTGATCATACAAGCCTCACACGGGGTGATGGAGCAAGAGCGCAAGGTGGGCAACACATTCCGCGTCAACATCACCCTCGATGTGCCCGATGCCTCTCGGGCAATGAGCACCGACGACCTTGCCGACACGGTCAACTATGCCGACACGGTGGCTATTGTGCGCAGGTCCATGTCGCGCCCGCGTGCTCTGATTGAGGCCGCCGCCGGAGACATCGTGCGTGCGCTTAAAGCAGCCTACGGCCCGCGCATCACAGGCGGCACGCTGACCATCGAGAAACTTGCGCCTCCCATCCCGGCCCAGCTCGAGAGCGTAGGTTTTTCGACCGACTTCTGACCACACTGTCGGACACATTTCGGCCGGAGGCAAGTCAAAGGTACACCTTGATATTATATTTATAGTCAATCACGTTTTGGCAAATCGCCGAGCTGCAAAGAAGATTGAGGTACAGACTTCAGACATCTTTAATGAGTATCCGGCCACACTCCCGCTTTACGCGCTTCATTCAATATGTGCATGGGACCAATCGTCAATTTATCAATATATTTACCAACCCTTCGACTTTTAAAGCCGACTAAGTAAACATATTATGATAGGTCAGAGTCAGAATTTAATCCGCCTCTCCGACGCTTATCGGCGCGGATATGAAATAAAATATGCCGGCCGGAACAATCCGCCCGAAATGAAGCTGCATTACTTCAAGGTGAAGGAAGACCTGCCGCGTGTGCAGGCGGCGCTTGGATTCCTCCACGGGATTGTCGCTGCCGGGCAATGCAATTCGCTGCTTGACATCGGAAGCGGCAGAGGAGTCTTTCTCTTTCCATTACTGCGCGATTTTCCCGAACTTGATGTGACGAGCATTGATATCCTCCCTCATCGCGTCGAGTTGCTCGACTGCATAAGACTTGGCGGTGTAAGCAATCTGCACCCGAGACTTGCCGATATTTGCGACAGCGACATTCCTGACAAATCGTTTGACATAGTCACGATGCTGGAGGTGCTGGAGCATATTCCTGACACAGAGAAAGCGGTAAGAAATGTCGTTCGCGTAGCTCGTAACTATGTGATTTTATCGGTGCCTTCGAAGCCCGACGACAATCCCGAACACATTCATCTCTTCTCCGCCGAAGATCTGACAAATCATTTTCTGAAGGCCGGATGCTCGAAAGTGAAATTTATGTCAGTAACAGGTCACCGCATAATGATAGCATACTTATGAAACGAGAAGACGTCATCATAAAATATCCGCGTACACCGCATATCGAAGGTTCACGTCTGCAGACAGGCGACGAAGACATGCGCCGGCGCCGTTTCAGCGAGATACAAGGACGTCACGTCGTGCTCGAAGAAAAGATTGACGGAGCCAATTCTGCAATATCCTTTACAGAAGACGGCGAGCTCCGTCTCCAGAGCCGAGGGCATTTTCTCACAGGAGGCGCACGCGAAAGGCACTACGACCTGCTGAAGCAGTGGGCGGCCGTACATAGGGACAGATTATACCAAGTATTGGGCTCACGCTATGTCATGTACGGCGAATGGATGTATGCCAAACATTCCATTTATTACGACCTTCTCCCTAACTTCTTTATGGAGTTTGACATACTCGACCGTGAGACCGACCTCTTTCTCGACACGCCTTCCCGCCGCGCTCTTACCTGCAATCTGCCTGTCAGCTCGTGCCGCGTGCTTGCCGACAGACAATTCTCATCCATGGAGGAGATTCTGAATTATCTTGGCGACTCCGGGTATATCTCCGCCTGCCATATCGCCAATCTCCGCGAAGATGCCGAAAGGCTCGGGCTTGACGCCGACCGCATCTGCCGCGAGACCGACGCATCGCGTACGATGGAGGGATTGTATATCAAAATCGAGGAAGGCGGCGAGGTCGTAGACCGTATGAAGTATGTCCGCGACTCATTCCTCCAGACCGTGGAAGAATCGCAACAGCATTGGCTCGACCGGCCGATAGTGCCCAACCGCATAAAAGTTCCGATAGCAGAATTATTTTTATGACAGCTACGTCGTCCGCGATACTCGATTCGTTTTCGGAGCAGATGCGCCGCACTCCACAGTCTCCCCGGTGGCACGGGGAGGGAGATGTGTTTACACATACACTGATGGTATGCGAAGCTCTTTGCAACCTGCCCGAATTCCAGGCTTTACCGGAGCGACGGCGCGAATTGCTTCTTGACGCGGCACGTCTGCACGATATCGGAAAAATATCAACCACATGCGAAATAGGCGGTGTTACGGAAGCGATGCATCACGCGCCGGTCGGCAGCCGCATGGCGCGCCAACGATTGTGGTTGGCCGGGATGTGCGGCAGCAAGGAAAAGATTGAATGGCGGGAAACGATATGTCATCTTATACGTTATCACTCTTTCCCTCCGCACGCTATCGACGCCGAAGACGGCGCAGTCCGACTTCACCGCATTGCTGCGGCTTCTTCACTGTTGCCCGATTTTTCTCTGCGCATGCTCTGTATTCTTGCCAAAGCCGATATGCTCGGGCGCCTCTGCGAAGACAGGGAGCTTATGCTTGAACGGATCGAACTTTGTGAAGCGCTGGCCGGAGAGGAAGGTTGCCTCGACGGAAGTTTTTGCTTTCACTCCGCGCACGTCATGCACGCTTATCTTTCGGGAAAGGATATCTGGAAAGATCAGGAGCTGTATGACGACACCTGGGGAACGGTCTTTTTGTTGAGCGGTCTGCCCGGTACGGGTAAGGACACGTGGATAAGACAGAACCTTCCTGACCTTCCGATGATTTCGCTCGACGAAATCCGTCGCGAGCGGAAGATCTCTCCTACCAAACATCAGGGTCTTGTCGCTAATCTTGCAAAGGAGCAGGCAAAGGAGTATCTGCGCCGACACCGGCCTTTTGTCTGGAACGCTACAAATATCACCCGGACGACGCGACAACAGCTTGTAAGCATGTTTGAGAGCTACAAGGCTAACGTACATATCATTTACCTTGAGACCGACAGGCAGACACTCCTGTCACGCAACTGCGCGCGCGAATATTCCGTACCGCAAGCTGTAATAGAGGAGATGGTCTGCAAGCTTGAGCTTCCGGAAGCTTACGAAGCCCGGGAGGTAGACTGGATACAGCTGTGACTGATTGTTTTAAAATCGCATCCTGTCTCTTACAATGTCAAGAGTCTAATTTATATTTCCGTCATGAGTCTACTGAAAGTATGGATTGAAGCCATGAGGCTGCGCACATTGCCGGTGTCGGTTGCCGGTGTCACCGCCGGTACGGCCTGCGCCGTCGCCTGCGGCAGTTTTGAGGCGTGGCCGGCCGTGCTGTGCGTGCTCTTTGCCGTCTTGGCGCAAATAGCATCAAATTTTGCCAACGAATATTACGATTACGTCTCCGGCATCGACCGCAAGGGGCGTCAGGGGCCGCGCAGAGGCGTTACCGAAGGTGACATCACACCCGTAGCGATGAAAACGGCCACATATATCACACTCGCCGCCGCATGCGCGGTAGGACTGTCGCTCATCGCATGGGGCGGATGGTGGCTTGTCGCAGTGGGCGCCGTCATTGCAATCGGAGTACTGGCTTACAGCACCGGCCCTTACCCTCTGTCACGCCACGCTCTCGGCGAAGTGGCCGTAATATTCTTTTTCGGCATCATACCGGTCAATTTTACCTTCTACCTTCAGGCCGGTGGCTTTGACACAAGTTGTTTCCTTGTCTCGGTCGCAATAGGACTTATGGGTGCCAACGTTTTGATTGTCAACAATTACCGCGACCGATATGACGACCTTTCGGCCGGCAAAACCACTCTCGCCACACTCCTCGGCCCCCGTACAGTAAGCAATATTTACCTTTTCAACGGCTACATAGCCGTGGCCCTCATGATGGATATATGGCTCGCCCTGCCCCGGCCCTCTCTGGCAGTGCCATGCCTGTACCTGATGGCACACACCTCGATATGGCACAACCTGCGCCGGCTCGAGGGCGCCGCTCTCACTCCCCTGCTTGGAGCCACAGCAGTGACAATGTTTCTGTACTCACTGCTATTGCTGCTTTGCGTCGCTCTCTGACAGCGTCTCGCCGCATCAGGTCAAAATCAAGTCAAATTCACATTGACAGTCATGCTATTGCAAATTTATTTGAATAATCAAATAAAAATTGCTACTTTTGCATTTAGAAAATATGAACGAACGAATAGTAATACTCGACAAAGTCGACCCCGTTACTTTCTACGGAGTCAATAATGCCAACATCCATCTGGTGCGCAACCTTTTCCCGAAATTGCGCATCACAGCCCGAGGCTCGATCATTAAAGCCATCGGAGCCGAGGAAGAGACGGCAGAGTTCGAGCGCGTGGTCAAGCAGCTCGAAGCTCATGCCGAAAAATACAACAAGCTTTCAGAAGACGTAATCCTCGACATCGTGCGAGGCGAGGTGCCCGCCGCCGCCAAACCCAACGACGCAATCATCTACGGCGTCAACGGCAAGCCGGTGACCGCCCGCACTCCCAATCAGAAAAAGATGGTCGAGGAGGTTGAAAAATACGACCTCACTTTCGCGCTCGGGCCAGCCGGCACGGGCAAAACTTACATTGCCATCGCTCTGGCGGTAAAGATGCTCAAAGACAAGCTCGTGCGCAAGATAATCCTCTCGCGTCCGGCCGTCGAAGCCGGAGAGAAACTCGGTTTCCTGCCAGGCGACATGAAGGACAAGATTGACCCCTATCTGCAACCTCTCTACGATGCCCTCGAAGACATGATTCCGCCCATCAAACTGCGCGAATACATGGAGGCCAACACCATACAGATTGCCCCTCTCGCCTTTATGCGCGGCCGCACGCTCAACGATGCTGTGATAGTGCTCGACGAGGCACAGAACACTACCACTCACCAGATCAAGATGTTCCTCACTCGCCTTGGCATGGGTGCCAAAATGATTATCACCGGCGATGTGACCCAAATCGACCTCCCCCGCTCCACCACATCGGGTCTGATACAGGCTCTGAGGGTGCTTCGCGATGTCAAAGGCATCGGCAAAGTGGAGTTTGGCAAGAAGGATATTGTCCGGCACCAGCTTGTGCAACGCATTGTCGAAGCCTACGAGCATTACGACGAAGCATGCAAGAAAACCGCAGAAGGACAGCCGGTCCCGGACTCTGACACCGAGACCGAGATTCCTGAAACCGACAACAACGCAAACTGAACGTAACTATATCTCAAACTACAAATATTTAATCCAGTGAATACTCTTACATCAACCGATTTTCACTTCCCCGGACAGCAGGGCGTGTATCATGGCAAAGTGCGCGATGTCTACTCCATAGCCGACGACATTCTGGTTATGGTGGCCACCGACCGCATATCGGCATTTGACGTTATCCTCCCCAAAGGCATACCCTACAAAGGTCAAGTGCTCAATCAGTTGGCCGCCTATATGCTCGACGCGGTTTCGGCCGAGGTGCCGACTTGGAAAATCGCCGTGCCCGACCCGATGGTCACCGTCGGACAACGCTGCGAAGGTTTCCCCGTAGAGATGATAATCCGCGGCTATCTTACCGGCAGCGCATGGCGCGAGTATAAAGCAGGCGCGCGCGAGCTATGCGGCGTGAAGCTCCCCGAGGGCATGAAAGAGAACGAAAAATTCCCCGAACCCATTATCACTCCCACCACCAAGGCCGCCGAGGGACACGACATGAATATATCGCGCGAAGAGATTATAGCACAAGGTCTCGTGAGCGAGGAAGACTACAAGGTAATGGAGCGGTATACCCGACGGCTCTACGAAATCGGGGCTAAAATGGCGCTCGACAAAGGTCTTATCCTCGTTGACACAAAATATGAATTCGGCAAGCACGACGGCAAGGTCATCCTCATCGACGAGATACACACTCCCGACTCATCGCGCTACTTCTATGCCGACTCCTACGCCGAGCTTTACGCCAAGGGGCTGCCACAGCGCCAGCTTTCCAAAGAATTTGTGCGTCAATGGCTTATCGAGAACGGTTTCATGGGTCAGCCGGGAGAAAAAGTGCCCGAAATGACCGATGAGTTCTGCCGCAGTGTCTCTGAGCGGTACATCGAGCTCTACGAGCACATCACGGGACAGAAATTCATCAAAGCTCCCGAAAACGACATCACCGAACGCATAGCCGCCAACGTGCTTGACTGCCTCGATAGACTTAAAGGTTGACCATCAATGCAGCAAGGCGCCGAAAAAATAATGCCTTACGACGACGGCCGTGACAAGGGCCCGCAGGTGAGAGAGATGTTTGACAACATCGCTCCGGCCTACGATTTCATGAACCGTGCCATGACCTTCGGCATCGACCGCCTGTGGAGAGCCAAGGCAGTAGGAATAATCCGAAACTCCTGCCCGGGCGAGATTCTTGATGTGGCCACAGGCACCGCCGATCTGGCCATAGAGATGGCCCGCAAGATGCCTCAGTCCCGCGTGACCGGCATCGACCTTTCGGAGGGCATGGTCAGCCTCGGAAGAGAGAAAGTCGAGAAGGCCGGGCTGCAGGAGCGTGTGTCACTGACTACGGGCGACTGTCTGGCTCTGCCGTTCGCCGACTGCTCGTTCGACTGCGTGACCGTGGCCTACGGGGTGCGCAATTTTGAGCGTCTTGCCGACGGATACCGCGAGATGCTGCGTGTGCTCCGCCCCGGGGGTCTGCTGTGCGTAATCGAATTGTCCACACCGCAATCGCCGTGGGTGCGCCCCTTCTACAATTTCTATACCCGGCACATCATTCCGGCCGTAGGGCGTCTTGTCTCAGACGACCGTCGCGCCTACACTTACCTGCCCGAAAGCATTGCCGCAGTGGCGCAGGGACGCGAGATGACCGATATGATTGCCGAAGCGGGATTTGCCGAGGCGCAGTATCGCCGGCTCACCTTCGGCGCCTGCACCATCTATACCGCACGCCGTCCGCAGTAACAGCGGCCCGCGTAGCCATTTATAACAGTGTACTCTATCACAAGATATGCGTAAATTCATCCTTACACTCGCCGTTGCCGTTTGCAGTCTCGCAGTCAGCGCACAGAAAGCCGACAGCCTGCTGCTCTCCTCGCCTCTGATTTCAACTCAGCCTGCTTTCAAATCGCTTGCCGACTCACTCATCTTTTACGCCGGCAACTACGGAGAGGTAATCAGCACGGCGCCGCTCTCGCGTTCATTTTTTCTCCCGGCCGTGTTCGACACCTACACCGAGCCCGACACGACATCGGTTTTCGCTTACGACTACTCGGGCAACCCCGATTTCCGTTGGCTCGAAGACGCACTGTCGGTCGAACGCCGCCAGCGCGCCTACCGTCGCAACCTCTTTGTATACCATCCCGATGTGGTGCAATACAACGAGCGTCTGCTGCCCCGGGCACCGAAAAAATACATCGCCGTGGTCAATCCGCAGGACCACACCATCGACATCAAAGAGTTCGACGAGGACATCCCGTCGGCGCCAACTCTTGAAGCTCCGGAAATCAAAAAAAGGCACTGGATAAAAGACTTCCGCACATCGCTGCAATTTTCTCAGGCATACGTGTCGCCCAACTGGTATCAGGGCGGCAACAACGCCCTCAATATGCTCTTTAACGTCTACTACAATGTCAAACTCAATCAGGCTTTCCACCCCAATCTGCTGTTTGAGTCGACATTCCAGTACAAATTGGGCATCAACAACGCTCCCGACGACACCCTGCGCGAATACTCAATCAACGAAGACGTGCTACAGATTAACTCCACATTCGGTGTCAAAGCCGCCAGGCGGTGGTACTATTCGGTGACGGCGCAATTCAAGACGCAAATCTTTGAATCCTACGCCTCCAACAGCAACACCCTGCGCTCGGCTTTCCTCTCGCCCGGTGAGCTCAATGCCGGCATCGGTATGACCTACAATTACAACAACAAGAAGAAAACATTCCAGTTCGACGCATCCATCTCGCCGCTATCCTACAGCCTGCGCACCTGCACCAACTCGAAAATCAATCCGGCCGACTACGGCATCAGCGGCAACGGAGTGACAGAGCATAAATTCGGTTCGTCGATCGAATGTAAACTGTCGTGGAAACTGGCCTACAACATCACCTACCGGTCGCGTCTGTACGGCTTCACCGACTACGACCGCGCTTACGCTGACTGGGAAAATACTTTCCTGTTCGAAATCAACAAATTCCTAACTTCGCAGCTCTACGTCAATCTGCGTTACGACACCGACACCCCCACCGTGGCCGATGACCCCGACTGGCACAAACTGCAGGTAAAAGAAATAATTTCTATAGGCTTCGCCTATAAATTCTCCTCCCTCTAAACCGACCACGATTTGAGAGGCAGAACGCTCATAATATGTCTTTTACACGTCATCGCATCGATGGCTCAGACATTTGTAAGCGACAGCATCGCGGCAATTTTTGCCGACCGCACGCTTGACCCCGTCGAAGGCGTGTGGCAATGGCCCGACGACGGAGCGATAATGCTTGTGCGACGGCACACGGCCACGTCGTTCGACATATACCTGCTCGACTCGCCCCGGGCCGACATCCGTCCAGGTGTCAAAATCGGCGAACTCATCTCTGCCCCGGCATCGGGCAATTACGATTGCCATCTTTCACCCTCGGCCTTAGGCTCGGGCAAAGCACGCAGCCACGACTGCCATGTCACGATTTCCGAAGACAACCAACTGATTTTCAAACCCTACCGCCGCCACGACTCGCTTTCATTATTGCGTCTTGTGCCGTATGTGCTCAGAGTAGGATTCCTGCGGTCGACAAGACCCGACAATCTCGATGGGGCGCGCCGCATCTATCCTTCTTCAACCTTAATAACGGACATCACTCTATGAAAAGACACCTCCTCATCATCCTCATCACACTCACCCTCGGCGCAACCATTTCGGCTCAGGTGACCACGCGCCGCTCACTGCGACAACCCCGGACCGACATCCACATCAAGACTACCGCCGAGCCTGCCGAGCCTGCCGACACAATCGCGGCCGACACCGCCTCATTCATGCTGTTCGGCTACGACAAAGTGCTGAGATCAAATTGGGAAACGTTTTTCGCAAAGAATCTCACGACCGACACCGTGACCGCCATCAGCGGCATCATCCGCTATACCACCATGCAAGGCACGCTGCTGCACAAACGCCCCTTCACCTATAAACTCACCTTGCCGCCTGGCGAAACCCGCCAGATAAATCTCCGCTCCTGGGACCGGCAGAACGTGTGGTACTACCACCTTTCGGCTCCTCCGCAAAGAGCAGTACAGGCCACGCCGTACCGGGTCACCGTCGACGTCGAAACCTATACCCGGCCCAAACACCGGCCCTGACGGCGACGCGCCGCCTTCCCCTTAGGAGGAGTAAGGTGAAAGCCGTTGCACTTCTTATTGGAATTTTTCTCTTTCGCCGTGAAAAAGAAAGAAAAAATAAAACAAAAGATTGCAAAATACAAAAATAGTGACTAACTTTGCAGACACAAAAAGGAGCGATGCTCGAGTGGCTGAAGAGGCACGCCTGGAAAGCGTGTATACGCCAAAAGCGTATCGGGGGTTCGAATCCCCCTCGCTCCGCTAAGTAAAGGCGCTGATAATCAGACTAAAATAGTGTGAAAATCAGCGCCTTTCTTCCTCAAAAAGGCAGTACGCAAGCTTAAAAAAAAAGACCTGCTCTGCCGAAAATTGGCGGAAAAAGCCGAAAGTTGCCGAGGTTTGTTTGCGCCAGGTTTGCGCCAAAAATCCTCACGCAAACAGCAGCACCACTTTTTTTGACAGACAGGTAAAATTTTTAAGCCTTATGGTAACAACAAAATTTTACCTCGACACCCGCAAGGTGCTCAAAGGCGGACAAGGTTACTCCCTCCGCATCAACATCACCCAAAACCGTAAAATTGCGTCCTACCCTCTCGGCATCTCCCTTACCGAGAAACAATGGAACGCGCAGACTGAAAAAGTAGTCGGTCACCCCGAGGCAATGATGTACAACAAATACATTGCCGCCCGCAAGATTGAGGTTGACACTATCATCCTCAAACTGGCCGACGAGGGCAAGCTCGCCGATATGAGCGCGGTCCAGATACGCGACCACATTCAGTCCGTCATCAATCCCCAGGACGTAAAACCCGCCAAGGCCGAAGAAGATCAGAACACAGTCGCAAAAGTGTTCGAGCGCTTCATGGCCCACAAAAAGAATCCCCGGACAAAGGAAATCTACCGAACGACATACAACCGCATCAAGGCATACCTCTCTGAGGACGCCTTCAAAACTCTCAAATTCGAGGACATCGATTTGGAGTGGTTGTTGGACTTTGACGAGTTTATGGCGATAACAGCCCCGTCTGCAAATGCCCGCGCCATAAACATGCGCAATCTTCGTGCCGTCTGCAATTTCGCCATCGACTGCGAAATCACCACTCACTACCCGTTCCGTCGTTTCAAAATCAAACAGGAGGTGACGCGCAAGCGCAACTTCGACGTTGAAACGCTGCGCCGCATCTTCAATCATCAGTGTACCGAAGAATGGCAGCAGAAGTACCTCGACTTCTTCAAACTCACGTTTATGCTTATTGGCATAAACTGCGTGGACTTGTGCGGTCTTAAATGTATCAACGGCGGCAGGGTTGACTACATTCGCGCCAAGACCCATAAGCCTTACTCTATCAAGGTGGAACGTGAGGCTCGCGAGATAATCGAGCGTTACGCAGGTGAGAATCATCTGCTCAACTTCACGGACACCTACGCCAACTACCGCCACTTTTATAACAACCTCTGCACCGGCCTCCGCGAAATCCGCGACCAACTGAAGCTTGGAGAACTTACCACTTATTGGGCCCGTCACTCATGGGCAACGATAGCAGCAAGCCTCGATATTCCGAAGGAGACGATAGCGGCTGCTCTCGGTCATGGCGGTAACACTGTTACTGACATCTACATCGAGTTCGACAAGCGTAAAATCGACGAGGCTAACCGAAAAGTTCTTGATTGGGTACTTTACGGCGTTCACCCGAATACACCTAAAAAACGCGGCCGACCCAAAAAGGTAGCCGCGCAAACGAACGCAAGTCAATCCGCCGTTTAGTCCTCCACGATTGGCCAGAAGATACCCTTGATGAGCTGCGACATTCCGTTCTCCGTGAATGTCGCAGTCATTTTCTCGCAGAGGTAGCGCTTTCCACGGATAAGAAACACGGCGCGAGGGTTCGGGATTGAGTCTGAGAGGAACTTAAAGGTAGTCTTCTGCCTGGTGTTGATGTTGTGGACGGTGCGCTTACTGTTCAGATAGCGGTTGTTCAGACGTAGGGAGAAATGAATATTGATGAAGTTGCTCCAGTCGGGCAAAATCTCGATGTCCTCGACATAAGGGTGAGGCAACTTCCCTTCGGTTGACTGTGCTCCGTCCCACCATGCCACATAGATCACGCTGTAATACTCGGCTTTCTTGGTGCGCTCACCTGCCGAGAGCGACTGCATCGTGAACGGCTGAAAGAGAGTGTTGTCAATCTCCTGCTTGTGTTGGTCGGGGTCGCGGGACCAGGAAGTGTTGACGCTTTCGTTTTCGTCGTAGCCGGAGAACGACAGGAACAGTACACGACCGTATTTGTCCTCCGTCTCGTCGACCCACGCCGGCACGAACTCGATTTCGGTTTCGTCGGCGTCCTCGTCTTCATTTACGATGCGCCCTCCGAACATATTGACAGGGCGCAGCTCCATCTTGTAGGTATAGCGGTTTGGCATCCAGCCCGGCCTTACCTCGACAAGCGTTTTAGACAGCGAGCGCACCACAAAGTAAGTGTCGATGTCCTCGGCATAGAGCAGCTTGTCGCGCCGGGAGTCACGCGAGGTGCTTCCGTTCCAAGTAGCAAACAACTTGTTGGCGGCAAGCAACTCACGCATTGTCGGGTACCTGACACAAGTTTTACTCCATGCCTTGATAAACCAGTCGCAGGAGTAGAATTTCCACATTTCGTGGTCGCACTCCTTGTAGACAAGGTTCTTCGCCTCGGCATATTCGCAGCGGTCTTCCTCCACCGTGACCTCTACGGTGTGCTCGTCCACGATGCTGTCGAGCAGCACGGGCGCGGTGGCGGCAAGTGTTGCCTCGGTGAATGCGAAGTCGATGGTGTGAGCGCGGTGGTTGATTGTGAACTCACCGTTAAGAAACAACTCCAACTTCTCGAAGAACTCGGCCACGGTCCAATGAGGGAGCGCACGGGCGAAGCCCGCAGTGTCCCACGCATACGGCAGAGTGTTGCAGATAAGGAGATACTTATATTCCTCCTTTTCCTCCCATTTCGAGAAGTCGGCAGCGTACCCTACCTGTTGGCAGATTTGGCGGGTGATGTAAATAAGATACGGCTGCCAAGAGCGGCCTTTGCAGTCTGCATTCCAAGAATAATACGACTGCGATTTTAGCGTACCGTCGGCATTGCGCTCCTCCGGGTGGAAGTCGGCGAGATTCTGAATATTGCCCGAATAGTCGTTGACCCACGGCAGGGCCACGCATTTCATATTGTTGAGATGCGGGTCCCAGGCTTTTTCAGGCGTAGAGTCGTTGCAGCCCGAAGCGTTGCCGAGGTCGAGTTCGTCAATGTAGATGTCATCGAAAGTGACGTCGAAGTTCTGCTCGGAGCGCCCTTCGAGGAACTGCGTCTTGACCTCGGCATCGGTTATCTCTGTGATGACGATGGAGCCGAACTTGTAGAAGTTTCGGTCGCGGATTTCGCAGTCGAAGATAACCTTGCCCGCGATTACGTCGGCACGGTTGATATGGCCGAAGATGTCGAGGTTCTGCGAGCACTGGCGCAGCGGAAAAGTGATGGATAAAGTGTAGCCGTCACTGCCCGAAAAGAGGCGGTTTTCGGCCACATATTCAAACGAAGTGCCCTTTTTGAGCATGGCGGGTTTGCCGTTGATGCGTATTTCCATAATTACTTGCGTGATTTAGGTGCTTTGTTTCGCATAAGTTTGTCGTATTCCTCCTGAGCGTGTTGTATGCCGTGATCGCCGGTCACGGTGTTCACGGTCACAAACGGTTCATCGAGGCGGTCCGCGAGACGTTTCATAATAACGGCGTAGTCGCCGTTCCTCTCTCCCTCTGACGTATAAATGTTGGTAACAGCCGGAGCCGGGGTTGATTGAGGCTGCGCCGCAATCATCATGGGGGCTGTGATAGACCGCGATACGTCGGAGTGAGTTATGCTTCCGAGAGTGTTGGTGCGCTGCGCGTAGTCGAGGGCTTCAAGCAAAGGCCGCGTCCGGGGATTATTGACGAGCTTCTGCGAGGCGACCCACTCTCCGGCATGGACCACTCCTGCGGGTTCATCTTTGCGACCGGGCTTGGTAAAACCGCCCTCGGCGTAGCCCTGTGCCTCGGAAGCCTGTTGCTGCTTCTTGATGGTCGCGATTTGCAGCGCACCTGCGGCCACGGCCATAGCCGCCGCGATAGGTGCGAGGATATAACCGACCACGGGGATAGCTGCGGCGGAGCCGTAGGCATTAAGGGCGTTGGTAGCGGTCTGCGCCACTGCCTGTATCACCTGCATCGCAAACATCTTCTTGTTGGCTTCGTTCTTGATTTTGGCCTTGGCGGCCTCTTTCTCCTTTTCGGCTTTCTTGACCTTGTAAGAGTTGCCCTCGGCAAGCTCGATTTCACGGTCATACTTTTTCTCGACCTTTGCAGTTTCGAGTTCGGCGCAAGCGCTGACATACTCGGAATACTGCTGCATACCGGCGTTCATGACAGAGAAAACCGACGAAGCGAGAGCTGCAAGGCGTGTGGCCCAGTTGCCGCCGTCTTCCTCCGTGGAGTCAAAGAAATTTTTCCACGCCTCGTATATGTCGAGCAACTGGTTGGTCTCCTGAGAGCCAAAGCGCCGCACGGCGTCGAGGCGCTTCTTCTCGTAATTACGGGAGATGCGCTCCTTGGCTTTCTCCGCCTGTTCATGGGAGATTACACCCTGGGCTTCGAGCGAGGCCACGCGGTCGAGGTCTCGCCGCTTCTGCTCGTCCATAGCCTTGGGCGAATTGCCGTCGGGTCTGGCCGACTGCGGCAGATATTCCGTGGCGTACTTCTTGCGGAGGTCTGCCTGTGCTTGCAGGAACTCCTCGTAAGAAATAAGGTTCTTGTTGTATGCCTCAAGCAACAATTCTTCTTCGAGGTCATAGCGCTTCTTGGCTTCGAGATATTCATACTGCTTCTTCCACTCGGCCACACGCTGTGCGAGAAGTTTCTGACGGCGCAGCTGCTCCGTGGCCTCGGCCTGTTCAATCTGCACCTGATAGTTGTGCCATTCCTCGGAGGCATTATTATAGGCGGCTTGCATCTGTTTGAGATACTTAATGCGTATCTCAAAGAGTCTCTGTTGCAAGGCTTCCTCCTTGCCGTAGAGTTCGTTGCCGGGCGTATAAAAGTCCATCTGCGCCTGAGTTTCCTCGGCCTGTTGCTGACGCTTTGCGTCCTCGACTTTGAGAGCGGCATTCTTTTTGAGCCATGCCGCCTGTAATTCGGCCTTTTTCTTCAAAAGTTCCTGATAATCCTCGTCTTCCTGAAGATTATTGTCCTCAAAAATCTTCAGCCGGTCATCGTAATATTTGACTTCAAGCTCGTACTTTTTGAGCAGGAAGTCAGACCACGATTTCATACCTGCCGAGTAATCGGCCAGATTCTGTGTATCTCCGGCCTCCCATACGCCTTTAGCATCGTTGAGCTGCTGCTTGAACTCCTGCCGGGCCTTGATTTCGGCACGACGAGCGGCGGCTTCGGCAGCCTTGCGCTCATGCTCGGCCTTGCGGCGGTCGGCATCGGCTTCGTAAGGAGTATAATCATTAAGGGTAAAATCGGGATTACCTGCGACCGGTGCATTGTTGGGAGTTTCGGCGACAGAGAGGCGCGCACGGGCTTCTTCGAGGAAGTCATGGACTTCCTGTGCTGTAAGAGTGCGCGTAGTCGGGTTAGGCTGATTAAGACCTAACACGATAGTTCCACCCTCGTTGGCCGCCGCCTTTTCCTCCAGATAAGGAATGATGCGTCGAAGTTCCGATTCGGGATAGGTAGCGAGCGGATTCTGCTCACGCTCGATAGTGTCGATGGCTCCCAAAGTCTCGCGGTATTCCGTCTGCTGACCTATCATTTCGTTAACGATGTTGACAGGGTGCTCTGCCCAGCCTTTGGCTTGCCAGGCGTTGCCCTTGATGGCTTGCAGCTCACTGACGATGTCTTCGGTAAGTGTGCCGGTGGTTTCCAACTGGTACACGACAGTATTTGTGATACGGACAGCATCGCGCAGGGCCACGCCCTCGTCGATGAGCGACTGCTGCAATTTCTTTGCCTGGTCTTTCAGGGCATCACGGTGTGTTTCCTCGGCTGTTTCGCGGGCTGTTTCAATAGCCCTTTCTTTTGCGGCAAGACGCGCAGCGGCGGCAAGCCGGTTGTATGCGGCTGTAAGATTGATGATTTCGCCGCGCTCGTTAATCAGCCCTTTCAGATATTTGCCATACTGCTTGATAATCTCGTCCTTGACCTCCTTGTATTCCTTCGTACCTTTCTTGGCGGCTTCGAGTCGGCCCATGAGCGTGTCGATGTTGTGCATCTCCTTGTTCAGCTCCTCGCTGAACTTGGCGGCGGTGTTCCTGGCTTCACGCATCTTCTTTGTGTATTCGGAAGTGCGGTCACAGAGAGATTTTATAGCGATGACAACAGCAGCTATTACGGAAAGGATTAATCCGAAGGGATTAGCCTTGACGACGGTATTGAGAAGACGCATGGCATGAGTGGCTGCGCCCAAACCTTTTGTAAAGGCTAACATGGCGATACGACCGAGAATGATTGCAGTGCGGTAAGCTGTCATAACAGCTTTGCCGACACCGAGGACGGCGTGCCATGCGAGAGATGCTGTCTTTACCAAAAGCACCCAGCCGTAATACACCCCTATGACGGTAACGACATTGGCGATGGCTTTGCGGTGCTTTACTATAAACTCGACAAGGACATTCAGCACACGGAGAAAAACCGATGATGAAGTATAGATGTGCTTCATCAGCGGGTAAAGCTTTTCGCCGAGTTCGATGGCAAGTTCGCTGACGCGCTTCCGCGCCTTGTCGATGCTTGCCTGAACGGTGTTGTTGAAAATGGCATACTCGTTGGAGGCAGATGTACCCTCCTTAAATGCCTGGTTCGCTTCGCCGAGCTGCCATTTGAGGAAGTCGAGATGCGAAGAAAGGTTCGAGAGCACCGAGGACACACGGGCACCGTCGAGTCCGAGGTCCTGGAACAGCGGCGAGAGGACGGCGAGAGCCTGGTCCTCGCCCAGCCGATGCAGGGCTTCGAGGAACATCATCACGCCCTGTGTGGTGCTTTTATTGAGCGTTTCAATAAAAGAGTTCGTTTCCAGCCCCACCTTTCGGGCCATCTCAGCCGGTTTCTTGAACAGCTCCATAATGGTACGCTGTAAAGCCGTGGCCGACATCTCCACCTTTTGGCCGTGAGCGTCAAGAGTGGCGGCAAAGGCCATAATCTCAGGGATAGTCATTTTGGCTGTGGAGCCGATACCGGCCATTCGCTGTGCGAACTCCACGATAAAAGGCTTGGCAGCGGTACAGTTCTGCGAAAGGTGATTGACCGTGGAGCCGATTTTGAGCATGGCGTCTTTAACACCATACATCTGCTCCATGCCGAAGATATTACTCAACTTGGCGATGGTCTGCGTTGCACCTTCTCCGAGGTCGACCAGAGCCACGTTGATGATCGAAGCGGCCTCGACATACTCCTTGACGGAAGCCACGGTGTTGTAACCGAGGCGCCCGCCCTCCTGGGCGAGAAGATTAAGCTGCTCGCGGGCGAGACGGGTATCCATACCCTTGAAGATCTCGTTGAGTTCTTCAACCTCTGCGGCGGTCATACGGGTATACTTGATGGTGTTTGCCATCTGTTCTTCCATATCTGCGTATGACTGGACGGCTTTACGTCCGGCCATCACCAGACCGGTAACAGCGGCGGCAAAAGCCATGATGGCAGTCTGGGCGTTGTTGAGCCACGTGTTCATTCTCGACCACAGAGACTTCTGTGTGGCGAGCGTGGCGTTGACCTTTTGGAGTTCAGCCTTGACAGCACGGATTTTGGCGACCTGCGCATCCCAGGCGGAGGTGCCGCGCTGGATGCCGTTGAGCTGCTGTTGGAGCAACTTCAGAGCCTTGTTGAGTTCTTTGGGCGAAGCCTTGTCAAGACGGCGGAGTGTCGCATCGACCGAGGCGCCGGAGCCTTTAAGTTGCTCCATCATGCGCTGAGTTGATTTCAACTCGCGCTGAAGTTTCTTCATCGTGGCCTTGTCACCGGCAGTAGATGCTTTCGCCAGTTCACGCTCCAGACGTTTGGCGTCCTTTTCGAGCGTTGCGAGCATCTTCTGCGCCTGTTTGCCGTTGACGGAGAGCACGACGTTAGCGGTAGTAGTATAATTTGCCATAATTCCTTGTTGAATACGATGTTTGTAGGTGTTCCCTGCAAATATCGCCACGTCTTTTTGAAGGAGAAAAGACGTTAAAACACTGCTATTCCGCTTTTCAGGGTTGGTGTCGGGCAGGATACAGGACCGACGGGAGGGTGCAGGGAAGGAAAGAACCGGCCTTGATTTTCGTGGGCTCAGGGGAATTGGGGGGTCCTGCAAAAATCAAGCCTTAAGGATTTGACTCTCAGGCAAATTGGTAGCATTTGCGCGGGTCCTGTCTAAAAAATTCCCGATTTTGTAGCGGGTTGCAAATGCGAAACGGCTGTTAAACAGATGTTTAGGGGGTTCGGGGGCGCAGCCCCCGAGTGGCATCATGCACCCCCCACCGCGCTGACGCTCGTTTTTCCTCTTGCCCTCCTTGCCCTCGCGCTATATGCAGAGAGCCAACCCATTGCGCGGTAAAATCGCTGCCGTGTGCGTGGAAATTCCGCTTGCGGATTTCCTCGCTCACGACAGCCACCGCTTTTCCTCGGCGCAGATGCAATCAAGACGAGGTGCTTGACGTGGCGATGTGCGGTGATGACGATGCGGCGCGTAGCGGAAGGCTTGTCAGCCAAAGGAACGCAGGGAACTCGGAGTGCCTACATCAGGATTAGAGCAAACGGCAGGTGTCGTGTAACGCAGTGAAGCGACAGGCTGTCTCTAAAATCCGCTTGCGGTTTGAGAGTTAGCCGACCTGCCCTTGCCCTAAGCCGTAGGCTAACTCGGAGTGAGTGAAGTGGTTGGCCGACAGCCGTAGCGGAGTCTGTGCATCGGCGCACCACACAGAGGGGCCTGGGGTTGGGCGTATAATCAATGTGCGAAGGGCGTTGAGTCGGCATTGCCGGAGCTGACGATGTGAAAAGGTGGAGAAGGCTGTGCCGGAACAAAGAGCAAACCGGGGTGGCGCGGAGAGCAACGGAGCAGCCAGGGAGTCAGTGAAGATTTGTCGAGCTGTCTCCCGACCCCCACTTGCCCTGCGCCGGAGGCTGTTCGGGTATAGACTTCGGAGCCTCACATCGTGGCGTAGGCGGAGAGTATGCCGATGCGCCCTGAGCGAATAATCCGCTTTGCCCGAATGGGCGGTAAATGACTGTGCCACTGGCTAAACATCGTGCGTTCATCAGTCCTCTTATGGGCGGGAGGATGGTGTCGGACGGCGGCAGTGCGCCGACCGGAGGACGGAGTGAAGATGCCTGTCCTTACGAGCCGGAATAGCAAGCGGAGGTTTCGGGGCAAAGGATATAGAGACGCGCCTGACACCGCGACGTAGGAACGGTGTCGGGATAAAGCGTTGGAGTAGCCTTTGAAGAGAGTTTGCTGTCGTAGGCGCAATGATAGCGGCCCGACACCGTGACGCAGGAGCGGTGTCGGGAGGAAGCGATAATGGAGACGGAGGCGGCAATCTCTCGACCCGAAGGCCGCAGCGGTCGTTAGTCGAAGTGGAGCGAAGCAGAGCCTCGACCAACGATGCTCGGGCTTGGAAGGATGTAGGCAGCAAGCGGAGAACGGAGGGAGGTTTGTATGGCTGACGGCCGACACCAGCCGGGTGGGTCAGAAAAGATGAACGCGACAAACAAAACGAGCTACCCTCTCGGGCAACTCGCTTTGCCAATTATGAAAAAAACTTTACTCTCGAAGTGAATGATAATCAGCGTTTGCGGTAGCAAACGTAGAACAGGACACCTGCGATGACAAGCGCGATTACCAGAACCATTGTGCCGTCAGGCGGATTATACAGGCGCGTTGTGGCGGTGTGTTCCGTCGAAGCCTCGGCGGCTGATTGATGATAGGCCACCGTATCAAGCCGATTGAAGGCTTCGACACTATCCCTATGAACACGCCGCCGGTCGATGACGCGCCCACGGGTTGCCGTAAGGCGAATAATCTCCGGGGCTTCGGCGTATTCCACAGGCCGCTCGATATTGATTTTCAGGGTATCGAAGCTAAAATCAATATTACGGATAGCCGAGTCAATCACTGCGATTGTGCGGTGATGTTCCGACCGTGCTATGCTGTCGCTGTTGAGCGACTTGTTATTGACGGCTTCTTTGTGGGAGCGGCAACCGCCCAGGAAGGTGGTTGCGGCGATAACAAAGAGTAAAATGGAAGTGCGGAAGCGTATCATAAGGCGGCGTATTCTTTAGTGGCGTCGAAAGACGGACAGGCTTTGTTTGCAAAATCGCGGTGGCCGTGAATAGCGGCTACCGTGTATTTTGCTTTCAACTGACGAAGCAGCTCAACGAGTGCAACTCGTTGAGCGTCTGTTCGTGTATCTTTCGGCGTCTTGCCGTCAGATGCGCAGCCGCCGATGTAGCAGACTCCAATGGAGTGTGCGTTGTGACCGGTGCAGTGTGCGCCGACCCGGTCTTCAGGACGGCCACGATGAACTGAACCGTCACGATAAATCACATAATGATAGCCGATGCAGCGGAAGCCACGCTGACGATGCCAGGCGTCAATCTGTTGGACGGTGAAGTCCTTGCCCTCCGGCGTAGCAGAGCAATGGACGATGATTTGGTTAATCTTTCTCATGGTCTTTGTATTTATAGTGATAGTCGATGCCGAACAATGCTCCGGCGAAAGTCAGAATTTCGCCGAAGGCAACGAGGACGGAGTTGTGGATTTCGCCCGACGGGGGCAGAATGAACCCGGCAATCAGCAGGCCGCAGCCCACCGTAATGAGAAAAATTGCCGAGCAAAGCTGTATAGCTGATTTGTGGTTCTTAAAGTTCATACTTTGCTGCAATTTTATATTGTTAAACTATTGTATATGTGAAGAAAAAGTGCTAACTTTGTGTATTGACAAGTGAAACCATACTAACAGAACCGGATACCTCTCAACGATGTGAAACCAAGCTATTGAACCTGTGATACCTCTGTCGTATGCCGGATAGCCCTCGGTGCGATCCCTGTGCGTGGCTTGTTAGATAGCCCTCGGTGCGATCATGGCCGTTTACCAGATAGCCTCCCACCCCTCGGGGTGGGCGATCTGTTTTATAGGGGTATTACTTTCCGAAAACCCATGTTTTGGAAGCAGGGTCATAGATAAGGGCAAACTCGGCCAGTGTGCTGACGAGGTTAGCCGTCGTTATACGGCCTTTGCCCGGAGTTAACAGCTTGCCGAAGCCAATGGCGAAGCGCAGCCTTATCATTCTACGCTTGGTTTTATCGTTGTGGCAGACGAGCGAAACGCAACTTCGCCCCCATGCGACAGTCGGAGTGCCGTCTTGTTTGACGTGCTCAACGACCAGCGTTTCGGGACTGTCTGAATAATTGTCCGAAGGCATAGTAAACGTAGATTTGGCTGAGGTATTGAACAAGAATTTGTTGCCTTCAACCTTGACTGTATAGCAGGAACCGTACAGGTTCCAGCCCTTGCGTCGGCGACAATATTTCTTTGTGCCGAGAAGCGAGGACTCTTTCGCGGCGAAGCGATTTCGTTTCTGAGTGAGACGGAACAGGTATGGAACGTAGCCGTCCTGAAGGAGCTTTCGTGCTCCGATGACAAACAGACGGTCGCCCTCGGTCTGAACCGATATGGGCGTCAGACCGCCTGAAACAGTGCCGTCACCTGCCGAGCCTTTGAGGGCTGCAATCTCCGATTGAACTGCGGAAAGCAATTTCTCCAGTTCGGAGATTGATTTCTTGGCGCTGTTAAGGTCGATGACCTGCTGCGCCCGCATGGCACCGGCCCTTTCGGTCGTGGCCTGTTGGATGAAAAGTTCGGAGGACGCGGAAACGGCGCCGGTGGCGAGGTTTACCGTCGATTTGTTGGCATAGATGTGATTGCGGTCGGCCTGACCCTGCGAAAGTGCGGTGATGGCCTGACCTGCGGCCTTAAATCCGTCGAGCAACTTTGTGATGTTGCTGACGGTCTCTGACGTTCCGGCAGTGGCGAGCAAATCCACTATGCGCTGTAAGATGTAGCCGAGAGATTCGGGAGAAACTGCGTCCTTGGACTGCAGGGCGCGAAACTCGGTGATAATGTCGGTGAGTGATTTTGTATCAATAGCCATAACGATGCTGTTTTATACGGCAAAGTTATGGCTATGAATTTGCGTCCGAAAAGACACGAGAAGTACACTTAGAGAGTGACTGCGCGGCGCATGATGTCGGGATTGAGCGCGTTGGAGACTGCCCGGCAGAACTCCTGGCCGAGCGAGTCAGCATAGAATTCCTGAATGTTCATCACCGAGGCGAAGTATTTGCGAGAGAACCAGCGCTTGCGCTTGCGGCCATTGCTTTTTCCGATGTCGCCGGGATTCCCTCGCGGAGTATTGCGGCCTGTACCGTAATCGACAAACAAACCGTAGGTGTTGAACGCCTGTTCGAGATTAATGTCGATGAACTTGCCGTCGGCAGTCATCGAGATGCCGACCGTCGAGCGGTAGAGCGCCCCCGTGTCGACCGCGCCGAGGAGCGCGATTTGCTCGCGCCATATCTTAACCATCGTTGCATTGAAGGCAGTCACATACTTGCGTCTGGCTTCAAGCTGTTCGTTATCATTTCCACTCATCGGCATTGTATCTTAAATCGGTGTAGCAATCGACTGCGATTTGAAAATAAGCGCAGGCGCAGCCGGAGAAAAAGTAACGGTCAATCTCGTTGAACGTGATACGGGGGTCGATGTAAATGCAATTTTCTTCGAGCCTCGTTTTCTCCAGAATAAGCTGCGAGGCGAACTGCCGGAACAGTTCGCGCATGGTTTCCATGCACTCGGAGCGAGCTTCCATATCTTCGGCAGCGTGGCGCATGGCGAGGAAAACAGTTTTGACTCGCCGTGTCCTCGGCGTGTTATTGAGTTCCGTGTAGCCGTCGGCGATGTCGCTGACGCACACGAAAGCGGATGCCGTCTGCATCTGCGCCAGGGCTTCCTCGAAGCCCTCCAAGCCGCTGACACGGCAGAAGATGAAGTGCTCTTTTTGAGCAAGAATATTCGTGGCGGCGAGTCTTTCAAAGAAAGCAGCCGCATCCCATTGTCCGTAGTGTTTCATTTTGATTGGAGTTTGGCGTTGAGTTCCTTATACTCCCGTGCCTGGGCGTTAAGTTCAGTGAGGGCGCGGTGAGTATCGAGCGCGAGGACCTCGGCCTCTTTCGTGACATCGCCTTTGGTGAGGGCGCGGATTTGGGCGTTCATAGCGTCCTCTACCGAGGTCGCGGACGAGCCGAGCAGGTTGCCGCCGGAGGCGGCCTCGGCTATGGGTTGGAAGAAGTCGGAGAATTTCTGCGCGAAAGAGTCTTTGAGCGCGGCGAACCAGTATAAGATGCTGATGCGCTCGTGGGGCTTGAAGGCAATAGCCTTGCCATAGAGCGTGGCTCCGAGTTGGTCGAGCAGTTCATCGTTCTGCGTCGAGAGATAACCTTGATAGAGGTTATCGCAGATGATGAACGTTTCAAACGGCACTTCGGAGAAGTCAGCCGGAAGCGCGGCCTGTCGGTTAATCTTCGAGAGGCGGACCGGCACGGTCGGCAGATTGGAGAGCCAGTCGAGCGCCGGAAGGAGTTCGGCGAGCGTCAGCGGTGTAACTTCAAAAAGGACTTTTCCTTTTTTCAGAAGGTACGAGCCGTTGTCCTGACGGCCTACAACCTTTGTGTCGCTCCATCGGAGCAAGCAAAGGGTCTTGATTTCGTCGGTTGAATGTTCAGCCGCGATTAACTCGTAGACATAGCGCAGCTGTTTGTCGCCGAGTTCGTGCCAGCCTTGCGGCACGTGGAAGTCGATGGTTATTGTCTGCATAGGTATGAGCATTATTGTACTGCGAAAGTACGGTAATGCGCATACCGGGCAAAAGACAGAAGAAAAGCCCCGATTTCTCGGAGCTTTGCGGAGAGGAAGCGAGGGGCGTTCAATAGTCCTGCTCGTGGATATTGATGCTCGAAACGTATTCGAGGCAGTCCCCGAATTTTTCCATTGTGAGCATCAGTGCGCAGGAGCGGTTGAACGTGAAGATGTTTGACCAGAGACACGTGGATTCATCTGTGAAATGAATGAAAGCGAAGAACTTTCTTGCGCCCTTGGGGCATTCGAGCGAGTAGTCTGTGAGGTTTGCGAAGTCGCTCTGGACGGGTCGTTTGTCGGGAAGTATCATATCTGATTGATTTAGAGTTATGTGCCGAAGCACTTTAGATTTTACATTGCAATGATTGGGAGAACTGAGAAAGCGAGCGAAGCAAAAATTTCAAGCAAAATTTTAAGCCGGTGGCGTTAAATACTACCTGCAAGGTGGAGATTTATAAAAATTTGCGAAGAAATCCGGAGGCTTCTTTTGCGTTGAGCGGTCAGTCCTACCTTTGCTAATGGAAAATCAGTGCCTCGTGCCGTAACTCCAATCAGATATGACCGATAAGCGACCCATGCGACGGAGCTTCACAGACTGCCGAACTGCACCGGGGGCGCTAAAACCAATATCCTCTCGCCTTCTTTTTATTCCGAAAGACCGGCGGGGCAAACAGCTTCGCGGTTTCCGACTGATGCCATTCGCTGAAAAATTCAGGGTTCAGCCGGATATAGTTCACAATATCCGTTAGCCTCCGCGAGTTGAACGACCCCGACCGCAGGTAGCCCACGACCTGCGCTTTTACCTGCCGGACAATCTCGCTCCGCTTTTCAGTCAGATCTCCGCGCAGGTTCTCGGTGCGGAGCGCTGACATCAGTTCCGGCGAGAGCCATTCTTCGGCCAACGATGCTTCAAGGTCTATGACCTGATAGCGGAGTTCCAGATAACGCTCCCACTTCGAGCCTTGAATCGGGCCGGTGGCCTCGATGAGCGAGAAGTCGGGAAAGAGTGTAGAGCCGAAGAAGTCGGCCTGTGCCGAGGCGAGCCACTTGCTCGCGCCCGGCAATTCAGGCAAGAGCGCGGCGATGCAATCGTCGCGATGAGCCAGCATAGAGCCGACAAGTCGGTCGATGCGAGGCTTTGAGGCCGGAGCGAGGTTGTTGGTGCTGACAATCCCGAAGCCGTTGGGCGTAAGCACAATGTCGAGCGAGGGAATTGCCCGGCGCAGAGCGTCGGCAACGACGAGCCGCGAGCAGATGATCTTGATTTCGTTGCTGTCTGTGTAGCCGCAGATAGTGTTGAACGTACTTTCAGAAGTGAAAGTCGTTCTGACCCAGTCTTCGGCGAGGTCGAGAAAGTGCGCGACCCTTTCGATAAAGGGCGTTTCGCCCTTGACCGAGGCGATGATATTGGGGATATGTGCGCGAAGCTGCGCATCAGTCGTTATCAGTTTCATCTTTATTGGGAGTTACTTGTTTGGCGTCTTTGTGTTCATCTAAGGTTGTAAGTTGCATGAACGGCACATCCACTTTCACGCCCTGCCAGCCGTTGAATCGGATTATTATGCGATGAACGGTAAAGAGCAGGTCGTGATACGGCTTCTGCAAGGCTTGGGCGATGGTGTAAAGCTCGCGTTTGTCAGAGCCGGAGTTGTTGGTCTGTGCTTTTCCGGGGACGGAGCCGACAAGGTTACTATGCACCCGCATAGTAAAGCATATCATGTTGATAGCCTCCTGTATGTCGGTCTCCCAGTCGCCGCCCTCCTTTGAGTCATCAATCTTGTTGATGACAACATCGTGCTGTTCCTTGCCGTCGGGGGTAACGTAGAAAGTCGAGAACCAGGCTTTGCCGCTGTTCTCGGCGCCGGTGAGAAAGTCGAGTATCGACTGTTTCTCACGGACGATACGCTCCTGTTGTTTGCGGCGGTCGGTGATGCCCTCGGCACGGAATATTGATTCCCAATATTTCGCACCGACCTCTATGTGGTACTTTATCGGCGCTGAATTTTTCAGCTTCGCTTCTTTAGCTATGCCAATGAGCTGCTTGATGTTGTACCACTTGCCCCGAAACAATGCGCCGTAGTACGGAATTGGATAGTATGTGCTATCCACGGTCGGGATGCGGCTGACGATAGCGAACTTGCGGCACTTCGAGTTCTTCGTGGACGAAGCGCCCAAGGGCGATGATTTGGCGAGTTTGTCTTGCAGATCTCGCCACGGAGAAGTCGGGTCGAGCAGGACGATTTCCTCGATGTCGCTACGCGACGAGATAGACTTGCGCCAGTTGGCGTAAAGGATTTTGGAAATACGACCGTGGCTGTCGGCAGGTGTGAAGCGACAATAACAGGCTTCCTTTCTCAACAGGCGCACAATCTTTGTGCCGTCCTCGTTGAGAATAAGCACTGACACGGCGAAGCCAAAGTGCTTAAAATCCTGACAGATGCCGAGAAAGTAAGCGGCGAGGTCATTGTCAA
>JBJEDE010000032.1:0-99353 GCA_051871795.1 Muribaculaceae bacterium
TTCCCCCGGGGAGGAGTGAGGGAAAAGGCCGTTGCACTTCTTATTGGAATCTTTCCCGGAGCAGCGCCGCAAAATTATTATCAATAAGTTGTATGATATAAAAATTTTCCTTAATTTTGCAACTGAAAAGCATCGTCTTTTCAATACATACTTTTTATCACGAGACGTTATGTCTTCTGCTTGTACGGATAAAGCGTAGGAAACTTAAATCCAGGTATATGCAAGAGAATGTCATAACATCTTCCATGCCATAAGGCGTGGGCTGTTTTGTTCACATCTTCATATACAGGTATTCCTACCACCTTCCGTAAAGGCGTGACATATCAGTTCCACGCCTCATTTTTTTGTAATACGGTTCATGGGGACTGTGACCCTTAATAATGATTACCAATCATGAAAAGATTACTATTTTCACTGATGGCAATAATCGTTGCTGTTACAGCTCTGGGCAAAGACATCAAGATTGTTGTCATACCGACTGATGCCACCATTAAGGTCAACGGCTCTTATTACGGAGAAGGAAGCGCCAGTCTTAAAATCAAAAAGAACGATTTTGTGTCGGTAGAATGCAGTTGCCCCGGATATGAAACGCTCAACACACGCATCTATGGCAACGACGACCGCAAAACAATCGAAATCAAGCTCAAGGAGGATATGCTTCTGAAACAGACTCTCGAATCGTCAGTAGCCAACAATTTCTTCTCGGTAAAGGTAAACAAGAATCTATATACCGACGATCCTAAAACCGGCAAACGTAACGCTGAAAACGCATGGAAAATGGCCCACAGCGTACTTTTGAAATATTTCGATGAAATCATGACTTCCGACGCAGCCTCCGGTTTCATCCAAACTCCGTGGCTCTATAAAAACTATGTCGAAGCCGGCAAAACTCTGCGCACACGAGTTACTATCAAGGAGTCGAACATTGGCGGCGACCTCACTTTCCAAATAAAAATGGCATCGGAGATTGCCCCCATTCAGGGCCGCACGCGCGACGAATCGTTTTACGAGACAACCCGCATTATGAAAGAGTTTGAAACCCTGATTAGCGAATTCCAGTCACGTCTGGGCGAAAAATAAATATTCATAATGAAACGCCTCCTCTTTATCCTTTCCGCCATCCTCCTTTTCGGCACCGGGTTAGCATCGGCACAGCTCGATGAAGTGTCGGGCAAAATCAATAAATTTTTCGGCCGAGAAAAAGAAATAAAAATCGTAGTCATCCCATCTGACGCCGTTATCAAGGTCAACGGCTCATACTACGGTGAAGGCTCGGCTAAAGTGACAATCAAGAAAAAGGATTTCATCTCGCTCGAGTGCTCGGCGCCCGGTTACGAAACTCTCACGACCCGCATCTACGGTAACGACGGACGCAAGACAATCGAGATAAAGCTCAAAGAAGACCTGCTGCTCAAACAGACCTCCGAATCGTCGACGGCCAACAACTTCTTTACCGTCAAGGTAAACAAAAGCCTTTACACCGACAACAAAAAGACAGGCAAACGCAACGCCGACGACGCCTGGAAAATGGCCCACAGCGTGCTGCTTAAATATTTCGATGAAATCATGACCTCAGACGCTGCTTCGGGTTTCATTCAGACACCGTGGATATATAAAAACTATGTCGAGGCCGGCAAAACACTTCGCCATCGCGTCACCGTTAAGGAATCGAACATCGGAGGAGAACTCACGTTCCAGGTCAAACTCACCTCCGAAATAGCTCCTTCACGGGCTCGCGGATCGGAAGAGGCCTTTGTGGAGACCACTCGCATCATGAAAGAGTTCGAATCGTTTGTCAGCGAATTTCAAACGCGGCTTGGCGAAAAATAACAACAACTAAATCCAATCAAATGAAAAAATCCATCTTACTTCTCCTTACCCTTGTAGCACTGTCGGCATCCTCTGCCTACAGCCAGCTCAAAGAAACTTTTGACTCAAACTCCTGGCAGTGGACCGAATACTCGGCCGGCCTGGGTCGCGCATATATTATCGACGGCGTAATGAGACTCGAAAGCAAGTCCGACAACTCTAATATTACACTTTCCGAAAAAGTTGGTACGGTTGCCACACACTCGTTTCTGCCCATGGATCCGGAAAGAGGCTTCACTCTCAAATGCATCGCTCTGCTCGAAAAATTCGACGGTAAGAAAACGTTCGGTATCATTCTCGACTACATCGATGACATGAACTGCATCGTCTTCATGATTAACGGCGACTGCGCATGGCTCTACAAGATGAAAGAAGGCCGAATAGTAGGTCAGCAGAAAAACCAGTTTAAATTGCAGAAAGGCAAGAAAAACACCGACCTTGACATTCAGGTCAACTATATGGGCGGCGAACTCGAATTTCGTGTAAACGATGTTCAGGCTCTGCTGTGCAAATACGTACCCATCACCTCCAACGGTTTCGGCTTCTTCGCTTTCGGCAAGTGTAAGATCGATTTCGATGACGTGGAAATCATAGACTGAAAGCAGGAGTTTGGCCTGAGTGCATCAATATTGAATCGGTGCGCAGAAAGCCATAGACACAGACAGAGAGCAACTCGCTATCGCCGAGTTGCTCTCTGTCTGTGTTTTCTACCGGGGGAGAAGAAGCGCTTCCGGGATCAGAGCGTGAGATTGAAGTCTTTGACGAAGTCGCGAAAATCGGGGTAAGTCTCTATCATGTGCTCAAATACACGGCGCGTGGTCCACGTGGCCGGTGTGTCCTCTCCGCTGATGATGGAAACTGTGAAGTCGATGCTGTCGTTGTCGAGCCGACCGCGCAAATATTGCAAGAGGTCGGGTTTTGCTTCCATGAGCGTGTCGACCTGTATCTGGTCATAGACGGCGATAGTGAAATTTACCTTGTCGACAAGTGCCGGGAGTGCCGAAATCATGGTGTTGACAAGTATGCGCTCTGTGGGGTGACTGTCGATGTATTCTTTCCATGCTTCCTGCAGCTGCCGATCTGTGAAATCCGACCGGCGCTCTGTGGCTGCCGGTTGTGATTGCTCGGGTCGAGGTTCGTCGACTGCCGCGTTCTGAGGGTTGATGGAAATTGACATCAGTCCCGTGTGCCGTTGAGCTGAAGTAGTGCGCTGCTGAGGCGTGGAGGCGGCTCGGCGGCCATCGGCGGGCGGAGCGACTGCCGGTGCAGTTGCCGACGTTGCCGTCGACTGAGCGGATTGTCCGGCAGGAGCTGTATGTGCTCCCGAGGCAGCAGGTCCGGAGGGGGTGGGGGAGGATGTGAAGGCGGCTATGGGTTTGAGTTGGTCACGCCCCTTCCCTGTGCCGCTATTGAGGGAGGGGCTGAGTAATTGGCATAGTTTGACAAGCGTGAGTTCTATGAGGAACTGCTTGTTGGTGGCCGTGCGGAAATTGAGGTCGGCGTCGTTGCAGAGGCTCATGGCCTGATATAAAAACTGCGGAGTGCAGCGCGCGGCGTCGGCGGCCATTTTTTGGCGCACTTCGTCGGTGGCCTCGATGAGCTTGATGGTCGTGGGCTGCTGCGCCACCATCAGGTCGCGCAGATATTGGGCCAGTCCGTTGATGAAGAATTGCGAATCAAACCCTTTCTGTCTGATTTCCTGATAGATGAGTAGTGCCGAGGGCACATCCTGAGCCAGAAAAGCGGCGACAAGGCGCGAATAGTATTCCGAATCGAGGATATTGAGGTTGTCGATTGTGGCCTGATATGTGACGTTGCCGAGCGTGGACGCTGCAACCTGATCGAATATCGACAGTGCGTCGCGCATGGCGCCGTCTGCCTGACGGGCTATGATATTGAGGGCCGAGCTGTCGGCCTTTATGCCTTCGTTGTCGGCCACTTTCTGCAGGTGCTCCACCATATCGGCGATGGTGATGCGGTTGAAATCGTAGATCTGGCACCTTGACAGGATGGTGGGGATGATTTTGTGCTTCTCGGTGGTGGCGAGGATAAAGATGACGTACTCCGGCGGCTCTTCAAGCGTTTTCAGAAAGGCGTTGAAGGCAGCCGATGATAGCATGTGCACCTCGTCGATGATGAACACGCGGTACTGCCCCGATGTGGGCTGCATCTTGACTTGCTCGTTGAGCTCGCGGATGTCGTCGACGCTGTTGTGCGAGGCGGCGTCGAGCTCGATGATGTTGAACGAGTTGTTTTCGTCGAACGACCGGCACGACTCGCATTGGTTGCAGGCTTCGCCGTCGGGGGTGCGGTGGCTGCAGTTGATGGTTTTGGCGAAGATACGCGCACAAGATGTTTTGCCCACTCCGCGCGAGCCGCAGAAGAGGTAAGCGTGCGCCAGGCGGTTGGTGGCCACGGCATGCTTGAGCGCGGCGGTGATGGGGCGCTGTCCGATGACGGTGTCGAAGGTGGCCGGACGGTATTTTCGCGCTGAGACTACGTAGTGCTCCATTTACGTGGTTGTGTGATGAGAATTTGGCCGGAATCCGGTGCTGACGGTCCCGGACATGGAGAGAAAGAATAAAGGCGGCGCCGTGGGTGTGAGTCGCGGACGCCGCCTCTGTTGTTTGTGCCTGCCGGCAGGAGCATGGTTAGGTATGCTCCTGCCGCCGGGTGATGGTGAATCAGTTGAACTTGCCGTCGGCGTTGGCGGGTGTGTTCCAGGCGGCCTGCATGATGCGCTCGATGTTGTCGTCGAGGGTTTTCACGGTCACGTGGAGCGAAACGCCCACCATGTCGGTGGAGGGCTCGATGCCGTCGGTGTTGACACCGCAGTGGCATGCGAGTTCACCGTCTTCGGGGTCGATGGTGACGGTTGTGAAGCGGGTGTTGAAGTTGATGTCGTTGATAATGGGATAAACCGACGGAACCGACTTAACGGGAAGTTTGCCCTCCCAGAAGGCAAAAATCATGAAGTAGTCTTCTTTGTCGCGGCACACGATGCGCACCTGGCATGAGCCGTTCTGAAGTTTGAGACCGAGCTCATAAGCGTTGCGCTCTTCGTCGAAGCTGTAGTGAAATTCCTGTTCGTCGAGGAATACTCTCACGGTGTTGGTTATGTCTGCCATATCTTTAATTTGATGAATTTTGGGTTAATAAAATGCCCTGAGGGCGTTGATTGTCATAGACGGCCCTGCTTTTTGCTGTTGCGGTCACGCCTGCAATGGTGCCTTGGCCGTTTGCATTGCAAATATAGCAATAAGTTTCGTGCTTGTCAAATTTTTGCAAGGTATTTTTGCCGGCTTGCAAAAATTGAGTCCGCTGTGGCTGTCGGTTATTTCACCACTATGAGGTAATAGTTTTTCTTGCCTTTCTGCACGAGTATATACTTGTCGCCGAGGAGCATATCGGCGCTCACGGGAGCGTAGACGTCGGTCACTTTCTCTTTGTTGATCGAGAAGCCGCCCTGGGTGGCAAGTTTGCGCAGCTCGCCTTTGGATGGGAAGACGGGGGCGAGGTCGGTGAGCATTTCGGCGATTTTTGTTTCGCCGTTGAGCGCGGTGTCGCGGCTCACTTCGAATGTGGGCACGCCCTCGAACACGGCAAGGAGCGTGGGCTCGTCGATGCGGTGGAGCACATCCGAAGCCTTGTTGGAGAAGAGTATCGATGATGCTTCTACTGCGGCTTCGTAGTCTTCGGCGCTGTGCACCATGGTGGTGATTTCTTTGGCGAGACGTTTCTGCAACGGGCGCTGCGAGGGGTCGGCTTTCTGCTCGGCCACGAGGGCTTCGATTTCTTCTTTTGAGAGCTCGGTGAAGATTTTGATGTATTTCTCGGCGTCGTCGTCAGTGACGTTGAGCCAGAACTGGTAGAATTTATAAGGCGAAGTGTAGCGGGGGTCGAGCCATACGTTGCCGCTTTCGGTTTTGCCGAATTTGCCGCCGTCGGCTTTGGTGATGAGCGGGCAAGTGAGCGCGTAGGCTTCGCCTCCGAGTGTGCGGCGTATCAGTTCGGTGCCGGTGGTGATATTGCCCCATTGGTCGCTGCCTCCGAGCTGCAGACGGCATCCGTAGTCTTTATAGAGAGTGAGGAAGTCGTAGCCCTGCACAAGCTGGTAGGAAAATTCGGTGAACGACATGCCCTCGCGGCTTTCGCCCGAGAGGCGTTTTTTTACTGAGTCCTTGGCCATCATATAGTTGACGGTGATGTGCTTGCCCACGTCGCGGATGAAGTCGAGGAAAGAGAAGTTTTTCATCCAGTCGTAGTTGTTGACCATGACTGCCGCGTTGGGGGCGTCGCTGTCGAAGTCGAGAAATTTAGAGAGCTGCTTTTTGATGGCTTCCTGATTGTGGCGCAGTGTGGCCTCGTCCAGAAGGTTGCGTTCCTGACTTTTCATCGACGGGTCGCCTATCATGCCGGTGGCTCCGCCGATAAGGGCGATGGGACGGTGTCCCGAGCGCTGGAAGTGCTTGAGCATCATCACGCCCACGAGGTGTCCGATATGCAGAGAGTCGGCCGTAGGGTCGATGCCGAGGTAAGCCGTGGTCATTTCTTTTTTGAGCTGCTCATCTGTGCCGGGCATCAGCTGGTGTATCATGCCGCGCCAGGTGAGTTCTTCGATAAAGTCCATAGTTTATTCAGAAGTTAAATGTTATCGTTATTTGAGTTTCTTTAATGCCTCCGAGATGCGTCCGATGGCTTTTTCGATGTTTTCGTCGGAGGTGGCGTAGCTCAGACGTATGTAGCCGGGGAGGGAGAAAGCATCGCCTGCCACCGTGGCCACATGGGCCTCTTCGAGAAGGTAAAAGCAAAGGTCGTTGGCGTCGTTGATGACTCTGTCGCCGAAGCGTTTGCCGAAATAGGCCGACACTTCCGGGAAAAGATAAAATGCGCCGTGGGGCACATTCACTTTCCATCCGGGTATCTCACGGGCCAGACGCACTATCAGGTCGCGGCGGCGGCGGAAGGCGGCGCACATTTCATGCACGCAGTCCTGCGGACCGGTATAGGCGGCCTCGGCTGCTTTTTGTGCGATCGACGATGCTCCGGATGTGTATTGGCCTTGCAGTTTGGTCACGGCCTTGGCCAGCCACAGGGGCGCTGCGCAGTAGCCGATGCGCCAGCCTGTCATGGCATAGGCTTTTGACACGCCGTTGATTATCACCGTGCGGTCTGCGATCTCGGGGAACGATGCCATGGAGGTGAAGCCGGAGGTGTAGTTGATGTGCTCGTAGATTTCGTCGGCCACCACTATGATGTCGGGATATTGGGCGAGCACGTCGACCAGGCCCTGTAGCTCGTCGCGTGTGTAGACGCTTCCTGTGGGGTTGGAGGGTGAGCACAGAAGCAGCATGCGTGTGGCAGGGGTGATGGCGGCCTTGAGCTGCGACGGCGTGATTTTGAAGTCTTGCTCGATGGCTGCCGGCACTTTCACGACGGTGCCTCCGGCGAGCTTGACCATCTCGACGTAGCTCACCCACGCGGGAGTGGGGATAATCACTTCGTCGGCGGGGTTGATCGAGGCCAGAATCACATTGCAGAGCTCTTGCTTGGCGCCGTTGCCGACAACTATTTGGGCGGGGTCGAAGGATAGCCCGTTTTCTCGCGAAAGCTTCTCGGCAATGGCTTTGCGCAGGCTCAGATAGCCCGGCACGGGTGTGTAGAACGAGAAGTTCTCGTCTATGGCCCGCTTTGCAGCTGCCTTGATGTGCTCGGGAGTGTTGAAATCGGGCTCGCCCACCGAGAGGTTGATCATGTCTATGCCCTGAGCTTTGAGCTCGGCGCTGCGCTGCGACATCGCCAGTGTCTGTGATGCGGCTAATTGCTGAACGCGATTGCTGATATGTTCCATTTTGGAGTGAGTTACGTAGTTTATTGCAAAGTTACAAATTTTTTTCTTAACTTTGTAGTGCAAAAGCGCGTTATATCTGAAACGCTAATCTTATTTTATTATGGAATCAACCCGTCAAGCCAAAATAGCACGCTTGCTTCAGAAGGAGCTGAGCGAAATTTTCCGTTCGCAGACTGCCGCCACTCACGGTACAATCATCTCGGTGACTACGGTGCGCGTTTCGCCCGACCTTTCGGTGGCCCGCGTCTATCTGTCGGTTTTCCCCACCGAAAAGAGCAAGGAAATGATTGAATCGGTCAATGCCAACTCTCGCACCATCCGCTACGAGCTCGCTCAGCGTGTGCGCTTTCAGCTGCGCAAGACGCCCGAGCTGTCGTTCTTCCTCGACGATTCGCTCGATTATCTCGAAAACATCGACCACCTTTTAGGCAAATAGCTGACGCCGGGCTTGATTTGTTGCCCGTATTTCTGCAACCGCGCCGCCCGCTGTATTGCCATCAGTCCGTTTCTTCACTCTCACCGCCGTGCTTGCCTGGAAAATCGCATTACGCTATCTGTTGGCCAAGAAATCGCATCGCGCCGTCAACGTCATTTCCATGATTTCTATGGCAGGCGTTGCCGTGGCCACTGCGGCTATCGTGATAGTTATGAGCGTTTTCAACGGCTTCGCCGATTTGGCGCACTCTCGCCTCACTATTCTTGAACCGGACATCAAAGTCATCCCGGTCCGGGGCAAAATCATAGCCGGCGCCGATTCGGTGGCCCGCATGCTCGGCGGCATCGAAGGAGTACGCGCTGCTTATCCCACTGTTACCGAGCGCGCGCTGCTCATCTCGCGCGACAGCCAGCGTCCTGTCATCGTGCATGCCGTGCCCGATGAGTTTGCACAGGCCGTGCCCGTCGACTCGGCCATTATCGACGGCGCCTATCTCTCCGTCTACGGCGATGATTACGCCGGAGCAATGTCGGTAGGCGTTGCCGTGGCGTTGCATCTCAGGCCCGACCCCGAGGAGCGGCTCACTCTCTACGCACCCCGTCGCGGAGGCCGCATCAATCCGACCAACCCGGCCGCATCGTTCATGAGCATAAAATTTGTGCCCACCTCGGTAGTGCGCTCATCGCAGGAGAAATTCGACAACGACGGTGTCATCATCCCCCTCAGCGCCGCCCGCGAGCTCTTCAGACTCGATTCGGAAGCCTCGGCCATCGAGCTTTCGCTTAATCCCGGCGCCGATGCCGGCGCGGTGAAAAGCCGTATTTCCGAACTGCTTCCGGATGTAAGCGTTATGTCGCGTCTCGAACAGCTCGCCGACGTCTTCCGTATGATTGAAATCGAGAAATGGGTTACCTTCCTGCTTCTCGCTTTCATTCTCGTTGTGGCTTCGTTCAACATCATCTCCACCCTCTCGCTCCTCGTTATCGAAAAACGCGACAATATGTCCACGCTTCGCGCCCTTGGCGCGCCGGCTGCAATGTGCCGCAAGATATTTGTAATCGAAGGCTGGCTCATCACCACCCTCGGAGGTGTCATCGGCATCATCATCGGAGCCGGTCTTGCCCTTATGCAGCAAATATGGGGAGTAATCACGCTCCGGGGCGACGAGTCGACATTGCTCATATCCACTTATCCCTGCCGCCTCGCACCCGCCGATTTGTTGCTGATACTGCTGCTCATAGTCACACTCGGATTCATTATCGCACAGTCCACCCGACTCTTCTCCAAATAAATATTGCTTATGCAACGCGTACTCTTTCACCAGACCATATTCGGACCCATCCACTCACGCCGGCTGGGCACAAGCCTCGGCGTTAACCTCTCGCCGCTCGACGGTAAAATCTGCTCATTTGACTGCCTCTATTGCGAAGCCGGATATAACGCACAGGGCCCCGGCGCCACCGGTATGCCCTCCCGCACCGACGTGGCTCGGCTGCTTGAAGAGAAACTTGCCGAGATGCACGGCGCCGGTCAGCGGCTCGATGTCATCACCTTCTCAGGCAACGGCGAGCCCACTCTGCATCCCGACTTCCCCCTCATCATCGACGATGTCATCCGGCTCAGAGACAAATATTTCCCCGACGTGAAAATCAGCGTGCTCACCAATTCAACACGCATCTTCAACGCAGATGTCGCCGAAGCGCTGAAAAAGGTCGACAACAACATCCTCAAACTCGACAGCGCCATCGACGACACCATGCGCACGCTCGACCGGCCGGCCTCGCCGTCGTTCACTGTCGAGAAAGCAATCGACGGACTCCGACAATTTTCAGGCACCGGCATCATACAGACCATGCTCACCCGCGGCACCCACGAGGGCATCAGCTTCGACAATACCACCGACTCCGAAATCGACGCGCTCATCGAAGCCTATAATGTCATCCGGCCGCGCTCGATTATGATTTACTCCATCGACCGCGCCACGCCCGAGCAAAGTCTTGAAAAGATACCCCGCGAGACTCTCGCAGCCATAGCCGGCCGCGTCACAAAGGCCACCGGCATCCCCGTCTCCATTGCCTGATTTTACTGTCACATCCCGCACCGAAAAGCGCCATTTCGCGTCTCTTTCCGTAAATGCGGAATCATAAAACCATTTACATTCAAGTATATACAAAAAAATTATTCGTCATCACGACGAATAATCTTCTTACCTTAAATCTAATACCATGAAAAACTGATGCAAAGGTAAGCACTTTATGTTTTACAACATAATTTTTTGGCAAGAAAATTTATCGAGTTAACTAAATTTAACACAAAACAGGGCCCAAATTACACTTAGCTGAATTTTGAGCCGGGAGAATATTCCCCTGATGTCGCATTTCAGGCAGGCCTCTGTCCATGTCCTGAAAACCGCACACTTCTCTATGGCCGCATAGCTGAGAAGACACAGGCCTGGCTCCTTGAAAGAGTCAATTCGTAGAAAACCGGAGAGAATTATTGGCAATTTTGATGCATTAATCAATATTTTTTTGCAAATATTGAAAAAAATGCTTAATTTTGACCGCTAAATTATATTTTTCAACTTTCAACAGCGGAAGTTGAGGCTTATCTCCGATGGCTTAACCTTATGTAATAGAGCGCTTTTGCTCGTTCGACACGAAACATTCAGGGCAAGGTCTGAGGAGCAAAGAGTATGACAGCCGGTCAGCAGAGGCCGGTGCAGGTCGATATACTTATAAGCCTGAATGAGCTTGCGAAACAAATTTTATGTTTATGGAAACGCGTGACCACTCCTCGATCGAGGACCAATCCCTCAACCCCGAAGCAGCTGCGGCTGCCGAATCCGCACAGACTGTAACCGAACCCGCTTGCACAGAGGACAGCAATCCGGAAGCTCTCGCCGAAAACGAGATCACCGAGGCTGTCGAACAAGAGCAAGCCTCCGAAATACAAGAGCAAATGCCCGAGCAGGAGCTTACCAAGGCAGCTGTTATTGCCGCCGCCGAAGAAATGCTCGCTCAAGACGGGTCGCAAGTGGCACGTGAAGCTGTGGGCGCTCTGCGTCACCGCTTCGAGACCATCCGCAAGCGCGAAATCGAAAACGCCCGCACACTGTGGGCAGAAGCCGGAAACTCTCCGGCCGATTTTGTGGAAACTCCCGACCCCGACGAAGATAAATTTGCCGAAATCTTGGCAGCTCTTAAAGCAAAACGCGAGCAATGGCTCGCCGACCAGATTAAAGAGCGACTCGACAATCTCGAAGCCAAAAATGCAATCATCGACAAAATCATAGCCCTTGCCGACGACACCGACAATGTGAACCGCACATTCCCCGAATACCGCGAGCTGCAAGAACGGTTCAACTCCATCGGCCGCGTGCCCGACACCGATGAAACCGATGTGTGGAAACGCTTTCAAGACGCACGGGAGCGATACAGCGACAATCTCAAGATCAACAAAGAACTTCGCGACTACGACTTCAAAAAGAACCTCGAAGGCAAGCTCCGCCTCGTCGACGAAGCACTGGCTCTTGCATCAGAAACCGACATCATCGCTGCGTTCCGCTCGTTGCAGCAGCTCCATGAAAAATGGCGCGAGATAGGCCCTGTGGCCAAAGAACTGCGCGAAGAGCTGTGGCAGAAATTTCAGGAAGCATCAACCGTAATACGCAAGCAATATCAGGCACACTTCGAAGAGCGCAAAGCTCGCGAAGCAGCCAACGAAGCAGCCAAAAACGCAATGTGCGACGAGCTGGAAGCCATCGACATCACTGCCGTAGCCTCATTCAATGCATGGGACGAACTTACCGCAAAAGTGCTTGAAATTCAGGCTCGTTGGAAAGAAACCGGACCGGCGTCGCACAAGGTCAACAACGCCCTCTTCGCCCGTTTCCGCGGCCTTTGCGACCAATTCTTCTCGGCCAAAGCCGAATATTATAAAAAGGTAAAAGAAGGCTACGCAGCCAACCTCACCGCCAAAACCGCCCTTGTTGAAAAAGCGGAAGCGCTGCAAGACAGCACCGACTGGCGCACCGCCACCGAACAATTTCAGGAGATGCAGAAACAGTGGCGCACTATCGGCGCTGTGCCCAAAAAACACAGCGATGCTATCTGGAAACGCTTTATTGCCGCCTGCGACCACTTCTTCGATGCCAAGAAAAAGGCAACATCAGGACGCCGCTCTCAGGAGCAGGACAACCTCAAAGCCAAACTTGACATCATCGCAGCCATTGAGGCCATCACCACTGACACCGACGAAGATGCAGACGCACTACGAGCCTTGCAGGAGAAGTGGCAGGCAACAGGCCACGTACCTTTCCGCGACAAGGACAAGGTTAACGAAGCATATCGTCAGGCCGTGGGCACCGTGCGACGCAGATTCAATGCCAAAGATCGCAAAGCCGGCATCGAACGCTTCGAATCCAACATTTCGGCAATGGAAGGCGACAGCTCAAAGCTCATGCGCGAACGCGAGCGTCTGCTGCGTGCCCGAGAAGCCCGTCGCAACGAAATACGCACCTATGAAAACAATATCGGATTCCTTACGTCCAAATCGGCCACCGGGCGCAGTCTCGTAAGCGATTTCATGCACAAAATCGAACGTCTGAAATCAGATATTCAACAGATAGAAGAGAAAATCTCGCTCATCGACGAAAAATTGAAATAATCACAGACACTTGCCGCCGCCGGAAGAGGCCGAGACCTCAGTGACCGACGGCGGCTATTATGACTTTATGTGTCTGACTCAAGCTTTAGAAATTCATCTGCCAATCATATCTTTAATCAGCTGAAATTACTGATATCTAAATTCACACACATTATTTATGAACGGAACGCAAGGCACATACGGCAGGTTTATCCCTGCTCTACTGAAGCTATCCGATTTATTAATAGTTAACCTGCTGTTTCTGATTGTAGAGATTATAAATCCCTCAATTGCCGAACTTGATGCCATACGTCAGGTATGGATACTGCTTACCGCATCTTATCTCCCGATACTCATCTGGACCGGACCGCAACAAAACAGCCGCCGCTCTTACGAATGGGATGTGCTCATTGGCAAGGCTTTGAAAGTCGTGGCCGCACATGCCATCATCTTTGTTTCTCTGTTGCTCTTTCTCGACATTCAGGTCCCGGCTGTCGCTTTGGCCGAATATTACGGTATGCTGGTGGTCGCAACTCCGCTGTGGTGGATACTTTCGCGACACATACTCAAAACTTTGCGCCGCAAAGGCTACAACTTTGTCCGTGTAGTGGTAGTAGGCACCGGACCCACCGCTCACCGCCTCATAGAGGAAATAAGGAGCAACGCCGGCTTCGGTCTTCAGATTGCAGGCATATTTTCTGACCAGCCTCACGCCGAGTTTCCTTATCCGGTGACCGGCCCGATTTCCGCCCTTGAAGAGTTTGTCAAGAAAGAAAACATAAACCAGATTTACTACACCATAGCCGGCGAAAACGAACGCATCATCACCCGAGTGCTCAAGATTGCCGACGACAACATGATAGAATTCTATTATGTGCCGCTGATCACGCGACGCATATCACGCGGATTCGAGATGCACAACATCGGCTCCGTGCCGGTGCTCTCGGTACGCAACAACAAGCTGGCCTCCTTGTCGAACCAGGCTCTCAAGCGCACGTTCGACATAGTTTTCTCCGGGTTGTTCCTTCTTGTATCGCCCATTATCTTCATTCCTATCGCCATAGCCATAAAGCTCTCGTCGCCCGGACCGGTCTTCTTCGCTCAGGACCGCACAGGATACAAAGGCAAGACATTCAAGTGCCTTAAATTCCGCACTATGCGTGTCAACAACGACGCCGACACCAAGCAGGCCACACGCAACGATGACCGCACAACCAAGGTAGGCGCGTTTTTGCGCCGTACAAGCCTCGACGAGCTGCCCCAGTTTATCAACGTATTCTTAGGCGACATGTCTGTCGTGGGTCCGCGACCGCACATGCTCAAGCACACCGACCAGTACTCCAAGCTCGTCGACCTCTATATGGTGCGACATGTGGTCAAACCCGGCGTCACCGGATGGGCTCAGGTCAACGGCTACCGCGGCATCACCGACGAGCTCTGGAAAATGCAGAAACGAGTGGAATACGATGTATGGTACATCGAAAACTGGACGTTCCTGCTTGACCTCAAAATCATAGGACGCACCATCTACAACGGAGCCAAAGGCGAGGAAAACGCTTTCTGACCCCCACAACTCACTCACACTCACTCGCACACTCACACCGCGCACATTTTCAAGATATGGAAAATTTCGTTATCACCATTGGCCGGTGCTTCGGCAGCGGCGGACGAGCACTCGGCAAAATCCTCTCGCAAAAGCTCGGCGTGCCCTTCTACGACAAAGAGCTGCTGCTCGACGCGGCTAAAAAAGCCGGGATGAGCGCCGATTTTTTCGAGCGCAACGACGAGCGCGTGCCGCAATTTCTCTCAGGCATCATACCGTTCAGCTTCGGTATGAACCCGATGCCGTGGTATGTGGGCACTTCGTCAATCTCCGACGACTCGCTTTACAAGGTGCAGAGCGAATTTATCAACGATTTGGCCTCCTCACAGTCATGCATCATCGTTGGACGCAGCGCCGACTACGTGCTCCGCGCGCATCCCGGACTCATCAGCGTTTTCATCACCGCACCTCTTGATGCCTGCGTCAACCGCATCATAGAGCGCCACGAATGTGCAGGCCGGCAGGAAGCCGAACAGATGGCCGTACGCGTCAATCGTCTGAGAGCCAACTACTATAACTTCTATACCGACAAAACTTGGGGCGACGCCGCAAGCTACGACATGTGCCTCGACTCGTCAAAGCTCGCTTTGGAAGAAATTGCCGACATCATTATCGCTTATCTCAACAAGCGCATGGCAAAATAGTTGTACTCAACGTCTTATCCCTCTCTCCATGACATCCGATCAGAGTCACCCCTCCAACGACACGCGCCAGCGCCTGGCTCTGGTGCTCATACATTGCGCCGTGGTGCTTCTGGTGTTTGTGATGCCCGACCTCATCATCACTTATCTGCAGCCACAGCGCCCGGCCGCGTTCTACATCGGTGTATATACCCGTACTGTGGGCGTCATCTCCGTCTTCTACATCAACTACCTCTGGCTCATCCCGCAGTTGCTCTCGCGTCAGCGGAGGCGAGTGTGGCTGTACGTGTGCGTCAACATTCTTCTCGTTGCGCTCTTTCTGACTCTGATGTATGTGCTCATGACACACATGCCGCATCATCATCGACATCCGGGGCACGGCCGACCTATGTCCGACGACAGCTGGCGGTTCCTGGTCAAGCGTCTCCCTGTGCTTGCACGCGATTTCATCTCTGTCATCCTCGCCATCGGTCTGAGCATAACTCTCAAACTCACAGAAGCGTGGACGAAACTCGAACGCAAAAACGAGGAGATACTCGCAGCACAGCGCACCGAAGAAATCAGCAACCTGCGCTCACAGCTCAATCCACACTCGATTTTCAATATACTCAACACCATCTACGCCCTCATTGACATCGACACCGAGCAGGCGAAAGAGGCCGTGCACCGGCTCTCAAAACTTCTGCGATATATGCTTTACGAGAACCCTTCGGCCGTAGAGCTGAGCAAAGAGGCGGAATTTATACGCAGCTACGTGGCTCTGATGGAGATACGTCTCGGTCACGGACGAGTGTCGCTCGACATCGATATCAACGGCGGCGACAGCTCAAAAGTGGCGCCTTTGCTTTTCCTTCCGGTGATCGAAAACTCCTTCAAGCACTCCCGGGGCGTGAGCACGGAGAGACAGATATGCATCTCGCTGACGGCACGCGGCGGCACAATCGTCTGCTCCGTTCACAATCCCTGCGACCCGAATCGTGACACAACCTCGCCGGGCATCGGTCTCGAAAATCTGCGGCGACGCTTGCGCCTGCTCTATGGCGACGAAGCCTCGCTCACAATCACAGAGCAAAACGGACTGTTCACGTCTACGGTGTGCGTGCCCGATACGATAAATTTCAATTGACATTCAACCGCAAATAAATATACATATAGTGATAAAATGCTGTGTAATAGACGATGAGCCTCTCGCTGCCGCAATGATTGCCAAATACGTGGAGCGCACGCCATTCCTGCAACTTTCGGGCACCTTCGGCTGCGCGGCCGACGCCCTTAAAACCATAAAAGACGAAAGTGTGCAGCTCGTATTTCTCGACATCGAGATGCCACAGCTCAGCGGGCTCGAGCTGGCTAAAATTCTGCCGGACGGATGCAACATAATCTTCATCACAGCCTACGACCGATACGCTGTGCAAGGATTTCGAGTCAACGCCATTGATTACCTGCTCAAACCTGTAAGCTACGACGAGTTTCTCGAAGCCGCCCGGCGTGCCCGGAATCGCATCGACCCGTCGTCGGCTTCGCCGGCGCAGGAATACCTGAATGTAAAATGCGGATACGAAAACCGTCGGATTCCCCTTTCCGAAATCGTAATCATCGAGGGTATAAAAAACTACATAAAAATCGTACTGTCCGACTCATCCGAGGTGCGCACACTCATCACGATGAAGGCAGTCGAACAACTGCTCCCTGACAACTTCGTGCGCGTACACCGCTCTTTTATCGTCAACATCAGCCGCATCACTTCAAGCCGCTCCTCGATGCTGCGCATCGGCGACATTACCGTGCCGGTGGGCGAAACCTATCGCGCCGCTTTGCAAGAACGGCTGGAAGCAGAATGATCTCAGCCCGCACCCGCCAATGTAAGATTTTGTGATGATGCCGCGGGTAAAAGCGATGCGGATGCCGCCGGGAAGCCGAGAGCGGCACAATCATCGGAATGGCAATTATAGCTAAAGCAGCTATTTTAGCTAAGAAAGCTAAGAATGAAAAATACCCGCCAAGCGAGCCTCTGAGGTTAAAAAAACAAAACGAGGCCGGCGGTTGTGGAAATTATTGCTAATTTTGTGGAAATTTTCGTCACAAAACGCGTCCGCTCCACTCGCATGCGGCGATGACAAACATCTATTTATGAAAAAATTACTTATTTCTATTGCGGTATGCGCAGTGACTGCACTCTCCGCAACGGCCGAAGGCTATCAGGTAAACTCACTCAGCACACGCCAGTTAGGCATGGGACACACAGGCGTGGCCCTCAAACTCGGTTCGGAAAGTATGCTGTTTAACCCCGGCGCCCTTGCGTTCAGCGATAAAACTCTGATGCTTTCCGGCTCTCTGACCGCCATTTCGGCTCACGCCACTGCCGAGATCGACAACTCGACATTCAAAACAGACAACAAACTCTCCACGCCGCTCGGATTTTATGGAGCGTTCCGCATCTACGACAATCTCTACGCCGGACTCGCGTTCTATACTCCCTACGGCTCATCCATCAACTGGCGCCGCAACTGGCCGGGAGCCGTACTCAACCAAAACGTCGACCTCAAAGTCTACACTCTGCAGCCCACACTGTCGTGGCGCATCACTCCGAAACTTTCTGTCGGTGCAGGCATGACCATCGGTTGGGGCTCTGTAAATCTCACAAAGGGCCTTGTAGACTCAAAGCAACTCGACCAACTCATGCAGCTTCAGGGCGCGGCCAACATGATTCAAAACACCCTCACAGGCACAGACCTCCCCACGCAATATCCGACCTTCGGCAACGTGTCTCCGGCTTCGGCCAACCTTAAAGGCAACTCTGAGGTCGCCGTAGGCATAAACGTCGGCGCAATGTACGACATCAACGAGCAGTGGACCGTCGGCGCCGATTTCCGTTCACAACTCAACATGAACGTCAAATCAGGCATCGTGCGCGTGGAATACGCCAACGACGTGGCTCAGCAGATACTTCAATCAGAGCTCAACAACCTCAACACGACCAACTTCGAAGCATCGATGCCATGCCCCTGGGTGCTGACCGCAGGCGTCAGCTACAAGCCCGTCGACCGACTGACCCTCGCTTTCGATTTCCAGTTCAACGGGTGGTCGGCCTATAAACAGCTCGACATCGCTTTCGCCGAACAGAGCCGGTTTGACCAGCATCTCAAAAAAGATTACCGCAATACCACCACATGGCATCTCGGCGCAGAATACGCACTTACACAGCGTTTCGACCTCCGAGCCGGACTCATGATTGACACAAACCCCTGCAACAAAAACTATTACAATCCCGAGACTCCGGGCACCACACGTATCGAGCCTTCGGCCGGATTCTCATTCCGCCCCGTCAAAAATCTTTCCATCGACTTCGCATTCATGTACGTCGAAGGACTCAAAGTGAAAAACGCGCGCGGTGTCTATGACAATTTCCTTGCCGACAAATACAACGCCGGACTCGACACATACAATGCCACACTCGCCTCAAAGCCTGTGCCCGGACTCGATGTCACAGTAAATCAAATGCTTGCCGCACAAGGCGTGCAGGCTCCGCAGTTCAAGTCCATGAACCGCGAATGTCACATCTTCGGCACATACAAGATACACGCCTTCATGCCCTCAATCGGCGTTTCTTACTCCTTCTGATTGTTATCGCCGACTGTTGCGCAATCAGCTATATTTAAAATTGTTACATCTCAATCCATCGCAGTTTACAGGAACTGCCGATAGGTTGAGATTTTTATCGGCACAATAAAAAAGAAAAAAGTCAGGGAATATTTGCATTTCGAGGAATTTTTTGTTAATTTTGCCTTGCATCTTACAAATGAGTCACAGAAAGTGTCAATCTATTGATCACCTGTATTTGAAACCATGAATATCATCGCCGACAGCAGTTCAACCCGCACGCAATGGACCATTACCGACGGCCGCCGAATAGTAGAAAGTGCAGTCACCTCGGAACTTAACCCCTTCTTTCTGACCAGAAGAGAAATTTCGCACATCATCCGTCTGGAGCTTCCGGAAGTATTCTTCCGCCGCAGATGGAAACACATATACTTCTATGGAGCCGGCTGCGCAAATCCGGACAAAAACAAAATAGTGTCGTCGTCGCTTGTCGCTCAGTTCAAGACACCGGCTACGGTCGAAAGCGATATGCTCGGCGCCGCACGCGGACTGTGGGTGCGTAAGCGCGGATTGGCCTGCATACTCTCAACCGGCGCCAATGCCTGTATCTACGACGGCGAGAAAATTGAGCAAAATACTGTGCCGGGCGGCTACATCCTCGGCGACGAGGGCTCGAACGCCTATCTGGGCAAACTTCTTGTGTCGGACGTAATCAAGCTGCTTGCGCCCAAGGAATTGATAAACGCTTTTTACACGCGCTTCAATACCAATGTCAACGAAATCATGGATCTCATATACTCTCATCCTCATGCCAACCGCACCCTTGCCACATACTCCGAATTCTTAGCCGAAAACATCCACCATCCCTATTGCCACGATATGGTTTACAGAGGATTCAAAGATTTTTTCGCCCGCAACTTCGCCGCTTTCGGCAAGCCGGACCTGCCATTGGGATTCGTGGGCAAGACAGGCGTGCGATACCGCTCTATCCTCGAAAAAGCCGCCTCCGAGCATGGTTTTCTGATCGAAAAAATCATTCCGGACTCCATGCCCGGCCTTATTGAATATCACGCCGACTGATTCATGCACGGTCCGTGGCTCCCCAATAAGCATCTACGTAAGGATTATTCAGAGACATAAAAAGGGCTTCCAAAGGTGAACAATATCACCTCTACAGACGATAATAATTTATAAGGTAAAAAACATCTATGAAACACGATATCACAGAACAAGCCGCGCTCGAATATCACGAATATCCGCGCCCCGGCAAAATCGAAGTAGTACCCACCAAGCCCTACTTCTCGCAATACGACCTCTCGATGGCCTACTCGCCCGGCGTGGCCTTCCCATGCCTCGAAATTGAGCATAATCCCTCCGACGCCTACCGTTACACCAACCGCAGCAACCTCGTGGCCGTGATTTCGAACGGTACCGCCGTGCTCGGTCTCGGCAACATCGGCGCCATGGCCTCCAAACCGGTGATGGAGGGAAAAGCTTTGCTGTTTAAAATATATGCCGGACTCGACGGATTCGACATCGAAGTGAACGAAACCGACCCTAAAAAGTTTGTCGACATCGTGGCGGCAATCGCACCCACATTCGGCGGCATCAACCTCGAGGACATCAAAGCTCCGGAATGTTTTGAAATCGAAGCCGAACTGCGCCGGCGTTGCGACATACCGCTGATGCACGACGACCAGCACGGCACTTCGGTAATCTCGGGTGCCGCTTTGCTCAACGCGCTCGACCTTCAGGGCAAGGACATTGACAAGGTCAAAATAGTGGTGAGCGGCGCCGGAGCTGCGGCCATCATGTGCTGCCGCCTCTTTGTCAAGCTCGGCGCAAAGCGCGAAAACATAATCATGTGCGACTCAAAAGGCGCGATTCGCGCTGACCGCGGCAACCTCACCGAACAGAAACGCGAATTTGCCACCGGCGCCGACGTGCATACCCTTGCCGAGGCGATGGCAGGCGCCGACGTATTTTTAGGATTATCGGTGGCTGGAGCCGTCAGTGCCGAGATGGTGAAAAACATGGCGCCGCGTCCTGTTATCTTCGCGCTGGCCAATCCTGACCCCGAAATCAGCTACGATGCGGCCCGCGCTGCGCGTCCCGATGCCATTATCGCCACCGGCCGCAGCGACTATCCCAATCAGGTGAACAATGTGCTCGGCTTCCCCTACATCTTCCGCGGAGCCATCGACAGCCGCGCCACAACCATCAACGACGAAATGAAAATCGCCGCCGTGCATGCCATTGCCGACCTCGCCAAAGAGCCGGCACCCGAAGAAGTTGACAAAGCCTACGGTGTAAAGAGTTTCAATTTCGGACCCGACTATATCCTGCCCAAGCCTATGGACCCGCGTCTGCTATACCGTGTAGCGCCGGCCGTGGCACGCGCAGCGGCCGAATCGGGAGTAGCCCAAAGTCCTGTAACCGATTTCGAAGCCTATGACCGCGACCTGCATCAGCGCATGTCGGGCATCTCCCACCTCATCTGCCACCTGCCCGAGTGAAACGGCTGCCTCATCAGGAAGCGCAGCGCGGCCTCGCTCAAGACAAAATGTAGAGTCGATGCACTGGGAAGTCTGGCGCGGCCCTGCGCCAGACAAAAGGAAGAGGTGATGGTATTTTTGTGTCTTATGTGCCGCGCGAGGCCTTATGGCACTTCCCTGTGATTATGAGCCTCCCGCGGACGCTCTGCTTCACCGGCCGCGGAGCTGCCAGAAGGCGACAGCGGCGGCTGCGGCGACGTTGAGAGAGTCTACTCCGTGAGCCATCGGGATACGGGCCGTGTAGTCGGCTTCGTCAATTACTTTCTGCGCCAGTCCGTCGCCCTCGGTGCCCATAATGATGGCCAGCCGCGGCTCGGAACATAGTGCGGAGTCGTCAATCGGCACCGAACGGTCGGTCAGTGCCATTGCCACAGTCTTGAACCCCATGGGTTTAAGTGAACTGATGTCGGAAATCTCTGTCCAGGGCACCAGAAATACCGACCCCATCGACACTCGCACTGCTCTTCGGTTGAGGGGCGGACATGAACCGGGAGTGACCAGCACGGCGTCGATGCCAAGCGCGGCCGCCGAGCGAAAAATAGCGCCTACGTTGGTCGAATCGACCACTGAATCTATTACCACGACCCTCCGGGCGTCTTTCACCACCTCGGCAACCGTGCAGAGCGGCCGCCGGTACATGGCGCAGAGCACTCCGCGGGTGAGCGTGTAACCCGTGAGGACGCCAAGTGTCTCGCGAGTGCCGGTATAGACGGGCATATCGTCGGGGCATCGAGCGATGATAGCGGCTGCATCGCCTTCGATATGTTTTTTCTCGCATAGCATGGCTGCCGGATGGAAACCGGCGTTGAGTGCGACAGCTATCACCTTCGGACTCTCCGCAATGAAAAGCCCCGACTCGGGGTGGAGCCTGTTGCACAGCTGTGCGTCGGTGAGCGAGGAGAATATTTCCACGCCCGGGTGGTCGAGCGAGGTTATTTCAATCAGTTTCATAGGTAAAAGCTCCTGTATATGATGTAGCAGGAGCTGGAATGAGGGTTAAAATTGATGTTTGGACTCAGTGGAGTCAGCCGACTACATTGACGGGGCTCCCGGCGATGAAGGCGCGCAGGTTTTCTTCACACACTTTTACCAGTCGTGCTCTGGCCACGTCGCCCTGCCAGGCAATATGCGGAGTTATGCAGCAATTGGGAGCAGTGAGCAGCGGCTCGTCGGCGTGTGGCGGTTCTTGCGGGAGCACATCGATGCCGGCGGCGGCAATCTTGCCCTCGCGCAGAGCACAACACAGAGCCTGAGAATCTACAAGGCCGCCGCGGGCGGTATTGATAAGGATGGCCTGCGGCTTCATCTTTGCAAGAGTGGAGGCGTTGATGAAATGCCGGTTGTCGGCAGTGAGCGGAGCGCATAGCACCACTACGTCGCTTTGTGCGAAAAAGTCGTCTTTACTTACCGGAGTTATGTAGCCGGGCAAGCGATCGGAAGTCTTTGAGGTGAGGGCTATGACTTTCATTCCGAAAGCGTGAGCTACCTCAGCCACGCGGCTGCCTATGTTGCCGAGGCCGTAAATGCCCATTGTGAGGCCGTTGATTTCGGTGAGCGGCACAAGGCGGTAGCAGAAATCTCGGCAGTGCTGCCATGCTCCTTTGTGCACCGAGCGGTCGTGCAGAGAAATAGCGTTGGTGATATTGAGCAGATGAGCGAAGATGGTCTGCACCACCGATTCGGTGCTGTATGCCGGCACGTTGGAGACGACGATGCCACGCTCGCGGGCGGCTGCGACGTCAATATTGTCGTAGCCTGTGGCCATTTCGCCTATAAATTTGAGCTTGGGAAGCCGGGCAATCGTGTCGGCGTCGATTTTTATCTTGTTTACGAATATGGCGTCGGCATCTGCGGCACGTTCCACCACCCGCTCGGGCGAGGTGCGGTCATATACGGTAAGGTCGCCTAAGGCTGCGATTTCATCCCAGCTGAGGTCGCCTTTATTGGTTACATATCCGTCGAGAATTACAATCTTCATGGTAAAGTGTGGTGTTGGAGAGTAATTGAAATATCCCGAAGCGATGTGCCGGATGGGAGTCGCAATCGTTTCGGGATATTATATTAATTGGTATGTTTCAAGCCGTTTACCGGCTCGAGTAGAGATTATTCGAACTCAACGAGAAGGGCGTCGGTACCGACTACCTGATCGGGCTTGACGAAGATGCGTTTTACCTTGCCGTCGGCCGGAGCGGTGACGTCGTTTTCCATCTTCATGGCTTCGTATACGAGCACAACCTGACCTTTCTTCACTTCCTGGCCGGGCTTGACGTTTACCTGCACGATGCGTCCGCCCATGGGGGCTGAAATCGTCGGGCCTGTTACGGGAGCTTCTTCCTCTTTCACTTCTTCAACGGCAGCGGCGGCCTGAGCGGGTTTCTCGGCCTCGTATTCGGCGGTGCGTTTCTTGCGCAGGAATCCGTTGGCTACCGACGGAAGAAGGGCGAGCAGAAGTTCCTCTTCGGTGTTGACGGCGAGTTTCTTGCCGCCGAGGTCTTCAAGAACGGGATTTTCGGGCTGACGGTATGAGCTTACGTCGTAAGGCTTCTCGACGGGGCTGCCGGTGATTTTCTCACGGAACGCGGGGTCTACCGCTACGGGAGTATGGCCGTATTCGCCCTTGACGAGGGAGTTGAACTGGTTGGAGGTGTTGCTGTAGTCGGGATTGCCTTTCTTGCGGTCGATGGCAACGAGCACGGCCTGCGAGCCCACAATCTGGCTGGTGGGTGTGACCAGAGGCACCAGACCGGCGTCGCGGCGTACCATGGGGATGAGCTTCATGGCGTCTTCGAGCAGGTCACTTGCACCGAGCTGTTTGAGCTGTGCAACCATGTTGGAGTACATACCTCCGGGCACTTCGGCGTTTTTGACGAGTTCGTTGGGCTTGGGGAATCCGAAGTAGTTCTCGATAGCGTGGCAGGCCTCGAGGAGTTCGGCCTCGTTGCCGGCCTTTGCCATTGCGATGGCTTTGTCGAACTGAGCGTCGACCTCTGCGGGGAGCTTGTCGGTGAGGGGGTCGAACGGACGGGGCATGTGCTCTTTGTTGAGGTCGAAATCGGCCAGTGATTTGCGGGCACCGAGCAGGCGGGTGCGTATCTCGCCCACGGCTTTCATGTCACATTCGACTTCGATGCCGAGTTTCTGGCAGAATACGTATATGAGCTCGAGAGCGGGAGCCGCCGAGCCGCCGCCGAACCACCATATATTGGTGTCGAGGATGTCAACGCCGTTGAGTATCGCCATCAGCGACGAGGCCAGACCGTAGCCGGGAGTGCAGTGTGTGTGGAAGTCGACGGGTACCGAGAGATTGGCCTTGAGCTGCGATATGATTTCTGCGGCACGTGTGGGGGTGACCAGACCGGCCATATCTTTGAGCGTGATAATCTTGGCGCCGATCTGCTCCATCTGTTTGGCCTTGTCGACGAAATATTCGGTTGTGAAGATTTTTTCCGGCTCTTTGGCTTTTGCTCCGAAAAGACGGGCGAAGAATCCGGGTTTTTCGGCCGGCTCGGTGGGTTTGGGATCGACGGTGTAGCATACGGCTCCGTCGGGGATGCCGCCGAGGGCATTAATCATCTTTATAGAGTCGCGCACGTTGTCGATATCGTTGAGGGCATCGAAAATACGCATCACATTGAGGCCGTTTTTGATAGCTTCTTTATAGAAGCCTTCGAGCACCGAGTTGGGGTAGGGCACGTAGCCGAAGAGGTTACGGCCGCGCGAAAGAGCCGAAAGGAGCGATTTGCCCTTCATGGCTTTCGATACCGAGCGCAGACGGTCCCATGGCGATTCTCCGAGGTAACGCATCACAGAGTCGGGCACAGCGCCGCCCCACACCTCCATAATGTAGAAACCGGCATTTTCGTAATAGGGTAGCAGTTTGTCAATTTCTTGCTGGCTCAGACGAGTGGCAAAGAGCGACTGCTGACCGTCGCGGAGAGTCAGGTCGCGGATTTGAAGTTTGCGTTTCTCCATAAAATTTGGTATTTAGCGAGTTTTAAATTAAAATTCTTTTATGTAGGTTTGCAAATTAAGGAATAATTTCCGTAATTTGCAAATAAAAGAGAAAATAAATTTACATATTTTTTATATTGAAGCAAAAAAATCGCTTGTACATCGTGCACCGGTGGCCAAGAAGCGACAAAAAACAGGCTTTGCTGTTAATTATCGTTAAATAATTTGGCTATATCCCGAATAAGCAGTACCTTTGCAGTCGAAAATATTGCGGGGTAGAGCAGTGGTAGCTCGTCGGGCTCATAACCCGGAGGTCGTAGGTTCGATCCCTACCCCCGCCACTCACAGGCGATAGAAACTCAAGCATCTATCGCCTTTAATTTTAACCGTACCGAACCTTGCTCGTACCGGAGGCTTCGCAGATCAGGCCCGCGACGGAGTTTTGCACTCACACAGCGGCAGCGAAACATTTATTATATTTTATGTTAACCTTAAAATCCTCATTTCATGTCTGCTATTGAAAGTTTTGACGCACTTAAAGCACATTTGACCCGTCGCAACGAGCCCCGCCGTCGCGTGGCCGTAGTTTGGCCGGAAGACGAGACCACACGCCGGGCCGTGAAGATGGCCGCAGAGGCCGGATTTGCATCTCCTGTCATGCTCGACCATACAGTTGCGGCCGACGCCGATGCAGCCGCAGCCGAGGCTGTGGCCATGGTGCGCCGTGGCGAAGCCGACGTAATAATGAAAGGACTTATCAATACCGATAACCTCCTTCGCGCCGTTCTGAACAAAGAGCACGGCATCCTGCGCCCGGGCCGGGTGCTCACCCACATCACCGTGGCCGAGATTCCGGCATATCACAAGCTCCTGCTTCTTAGCGACGTGGCCGTGATACCATATCCCACCGAAGCGCAATTCGAGGCAATGGTGGCCTATATGACCACATACGCAAGAGCAATGGGCATCGAATGTCCGCGCATCGCGCTCACGCACTGCTCGGAGAAGGTCGACGAGCGCCACTTCCCCCTCACCGGCTCATATGTGGCAGTAAAGGATAAAGCGGCCGCAGGAGTCTTCGGCAATTGCATCGTCGACGGGCCCATGGACGTAAAAACAGCCTGCGACCGCCACGCGCAGGAGAAAAAAGGCATCGTGTCGCCCATCAACGGCGATGCCGACGGCATCATCTTCCCCGACATAGAGGCCGGAAACACATTCTATAAAGCCGTGACTCTGTTCAGCGGAGCCACTTTGGCCGGTTTGCTGCAAGGCGCCGACGTGCCTGTGGTGCTGTGTTCGCGCGGTGACGACGCCGACTGTAAGTATAACGCCCTTGCTCTCGCCTGTCTATGAACAATCCTGTCAAAATATTAGCCATCAACCCCGGGTCGACGAGCACTAAAATTGCCGTTTACCACGACACAGAGCCTGTGCTCACCGTAGCCATTCCGCACTCGGCTGAAGATGTGGCGCGATTCAAAAAAATCACCGACCAATACCGGTACCGTCTGCAGCTCATTCTTGACACCCTCGCGCAAGCCAACATTCCGCTCGACTTCGACGTGGTGATGGGACGCGGCGGCGTGGCCAAGCCCATAGAGGGCGGCGTTTACGAGGTCAACCGATTGATGCTCGACGAAATGTGGAACGCCCTCCACCAGCACGCATGCGATCTGGGTTGTATTCTTGCCGATGAGATAGCCCGAAGCATCCCCGGATGCAGGGCCTTCGTGGCTGACCCCGGCGTAGTGGACGAAATGCTGCCCGAAGCGCATATATCGGGCAGTCCTCTCGCTCCGCGCATCTGCATATGGCACGCTCTCAACCAGAAAGCCACCGCACGCAAGTACGCCCGGTCGATAGGCAAGCATTACGAAGACCTCGACCTCATAGTCTGCCATCTCGGCGGAGGCATCTCCGTTGCCGCTCATCACAAGGGCCGCGCCATCGACACCGGCAACAGCCTTGACGGAGAAGGTCCGTTCTCGCCCGAACGTGCCGGTTCTCTACCTGCCGCCGACCTCGTGCGTCTGAGTTTCAGCGGCCGCTACACCGAAGACCAGCTCATACGCCGCATCGCCGGAAAGGCAGGTCTCACCGCGCACTTAGGCACCAACGACGTTCGCGAAATCATCGAGCGCATCCAAGGCGGCGACAAGCACGCCGAGCTCATCCTCGATGCCATGATTTACCACATAGCCAAAGCTATCGCGGCCGAGGGCGCAGTGCTATACGGCAAAATTGACGCCATACTGCTCACCGGAGGCATGGCCTATTCCGAATACATCACGTCGCGGCTCATAGAGCGCATCAGCTGGCTGGCGCCCGTGCACATCTTCCCCGGCGAAAACGAGATGGAAGCTCTCGCCTCCAACGGTCTCGCCGCCCTTCGCGGCGAAGTCGAAATCAAAACATACGTCTGATTGCCACATTGAGAAACTCAATATATGTAAATAATACGTTTACAAACTTTTTATCACTCCATAATGGAAGGAAAATTATTGTTTGATCTTGAATGCACTCAGCCTGCCCCTTGGGCAAAACGTCATGGCGGAGGCATATATGGCGAAATCGTTCTACGCAAACTCATAGAAAACAATGCTGAATTAGTTGTCTATTATAATTCTGACAGATGGTTAAACCCGGATATTTTGCAATTGTGCCAGTCGGCTGCGACAGTGTTGCTTGTCGACCGGAAAGACATGTCGATAAGTGATATTTTCGCAGAATATGGATGTAAACGCCTATTCAGTCCCCTTCCAGGAAATGAATTCATTAACTTTCAACACGATAAGATCGGTGTAATACATGGACTTAGGTCGCTTGAACTGAATTACGACAGCCATTCAAGGAAGTACCCTCTGATTTCTTTTAAACGAAGGCTGAAGTTTATGGCGGAATCATTATTCCCGACATTCATGAAATCACGGCATAAGCGTGATTACTCTAAGATTATAGACTCGGGTGACTTCATAGTGGTATCAAACCACACTGCAGCTGCAATCAAAGTATGGTTCCCTCAAACTCGACAAAAAAAAATTGAAGTGTTTTATAGCCCATCGACTGTTTCAGATGACTTTGTGGAGGGATACAAGTCCGCTGAGCCATATATACTTATGGTAAGTGGCAATCGCTGGGAAAAGAACACAATTCGTGCGATACAAGCCATTGAAAAACTTATCGACAATAATATGCTCGACAATATTTGTGTTTATATCACCGGGTTGAAAAATTTTAAAGAATTAAAGCACAAGATGAAACATCCCGAACGATTCAAGGCACTGGGGTATGTAGAGGATGACGTATTGAGAAGTCTTTATAATTCAGCCTACGCCTTTATCTATCCGTCTCTTAATGAGGGATTCGGTTATCCTCCTTTAGAGGCTATGCACTACGGAGTGCCTGCAGCCGTTTCAGCAACATCTTCTATACCTGAGATTTGTGGCGATGGCGTATTATATTTCAATCCTTATGATATTGATGAAATCGCAAATCGTATAGTGCAACTTACTGATCAGGATACTCGTCAACGTCTTTCGGCGCAGGGGAAAAGTCGTGCCGATTTTATCCGGGCGAAACAAGAAATCGATTTGGAAAAATTATCACAATACCTTACAAGATAATTAGTAAGTATGACCCGCAAATTAGTTAATGCATATTTTGAGTGTATTTCTGAATGATTTGACTGAGCGGCGTCGCACAAAGCCCGGAAAGAAGCCAAAAGATACGTTGACTAATCAATACATTAAATAATTTCGGTGTCATACTTATAATCCTAATATAAGTCAGTTATGTCAATCAAAGAAATCAAGCGCAAGATTCGCCGAATAGTAGAAGAAATCAGGGCGACTTATGAAATAGCTCGTCTTACATCATTTAAGCAGGCATTAGGTACTTTTCGTGCCAAGTTTGATATTCAAAAATTTGTACATAACGGTTTTGTGGAGACACCGTCAATGAAGGATCATTTTATGTCAAAACACAAAACGATGATCCAATACTTTGAAAAGCGGTATAAGGATTGGTGGGAAAATTACACTTTGCCTATACTATACGATGCTCCTGAGAATTTGAGAGGGAAAGTATGGCTGTGTTGGTGGCAAGGCTTAGATAAGGCTCCCGAGATGGTAAAAAAATGCATTCAGTCGGTTAAGAATCGGGTTGGATCTGACAATGTTATTGTTATCACAGATGATAACGTTATGGATTATGTTGATTTCCCGGATTTTATTATTGATAAAGTGCAACGAGGCATAATTTCACGAACAAATTTTTCAGATTTGCTTCGCATGAATATATTGTCTCGTTATGGCGGCATATGGCTTGATGCAACAATCTATTGCAATGGGAGTGAAATCCTCAAATACCTGAAACAACCGGTTTGGTCGATAAAACGTCCTGAATACAATCACGCTTCAGTAGCATGTGGATATTTTGCGGGTTATTCAATTGGGGCTGACTATGAACATAGGTGGGTATTCAAGATAATGCTTGATTTCTTTTACCATTATTGGGACACGAATGATTTTTTGATTGATTACCTCACTATAAGTTATTGCATCGTTTTGTCGCAAAAGCACTTCCCGGAAGCAAAGAGGCTATTTGAGCAAATTGAACCTAATAATATTCATTGCGACGATTTGGTAAGAGAACTGGGGAAGCCGTTTGATCCGGAAATTTGGAGTAAATTACAAGAAAATACTTCGCTGTTCAAACTCACATGGAAAGCAAAATTTCCAAAGGAAACAGATGGTAAACCGACATTCTTCGCTAAAATTTTATCCGGAGAACTGGAACGGGATTAACAACCCATGAGCAGTGCGTCGTAAACTGTTATTGCTGCCATTGATTCTACGATGGGTACGGCACGGGGCACAACACAGGGGTCGTGACGACCGTGCACGCGCAGTGTGACCGGTTGCATCCTCTCGTCGATAGTCTCTACCTCGCGCATCAGTGTGGCTACGGGCTTGAAGGCCACTCGCATATATATATCTTCGCCGTTGGAGATGCCTCCCTGTATGCCTCCCGAGTGGTTGGTGCGCGTGTGAGGCCGGGTGACGAGGTCGTCGGGAGCAAGCCATGTGTCAATCATTTCCGAGCCGCGGCGTCGCGTTCCGGCGAACCCCATACCGTACTCAAATCCTTTGGCAGCGTTGATGCTCATCATCGCTCCGGCAAGCAGCGCTTGAAGTTTGCCGAAAACAGGTTCGCCGACTCCGGCCTGAAGGCCGCGCACCACGCAAGTGACCACTCCGCCGAGCGTATCGCCCTCGCGGCGTGCCTGCTCGATTTGCTCCTGCATCAGGCGGGCGGTGTCGGCATCAGGGCAACGCACAGGGTTGCTGTCGACGAGGCCGAGATCGAGTTCGAGATAGGTTTTGGTCACTTCTACTTCCCCGATTGCCGAGGTATATGCGGTTATCGTTACACCGTATTCTTTAAGCGCCTGCATGGCGAATGCTCCCGCGATGACTCTTGCAAGAGTCTCGCGCGCCGATGAGCGGCCTCCTCCGCGGTAGTCGCGTATGCCGTATTTGGCCTGATATGTGAAGTCGGCGTGCGATGGGCGGAAGGCGTGCCGCAAGTTTTCGTAGTCGGAGGAGCGGGCATTATCATTGCGCACAATCACCGCTATGGGCATCCCCGTAGTGAGTCCTTCGAAGATACCCGACAGCACTTCGATGCGGTCTTTTTCGTCGCGTGCGGTGGTAAGAGCCGACTGGCCGGGACGCCGGCGGTCGAGCATGGCCTGCACGGCGCCGAGGTCGATTTTTATGCCTGCGGACATACCGTCGATGACGCAACCGAGCGCCGGACCATGACTTTCGCCGAAAGTGGTGATGCGGAATATTTGGCCGAAAGTGTTCATTTTACGATGTCGGCAAATTGTGCTTTGACGTATGCGGCAAGTTGCTGCGGATCAATTTCGAGCTGCAGTCCGCGCTTGCCTGCACTTACATAGATTTTATCAAAATCGCGGGCTGTGAGATGGAAAAATGTCGGAAACGGTTTTTTCATGCCCACCGGCGAACAGCCTCCGCGTATGTAGCCCGTGAGGGGGAGCAGCTCTTTCATGGGAATGAGGTCGGCTTTTTTAGCCCCTGCGACACGAGCGGCCTTTTTGAGGTCGACCTCACTGTCACCGGGCACCACGCACACAAAGTGTCCGCAGCCGTTGCCTTCGCCTTTGAGCACAAGAGTCTTGAACACCCGGCTTATGTCTTCGCCGAGAGCCTCGGCCACGTGCGATGCGGCAAGGTCGTTCTCGTCGTACTCGTAGGGTATGATGCGAAAAGCGATGCCTGCGGCTTCGAGCAGTCGGGCTGCGTTGGTTTTTGATTCTTTCTCTTTCATGGGCACCGGGTTTGATTATTTTGGCACGGCAATGAGCAAGGAGCCTCTGCCGGCCACCGTAAACGTCTTCTCGGATGCGGGAACAAGAAGCGAATGAAGTGGCGGAAGCGACCGGGTGTCGTCGCCGGAGCTTACAGTACATTCGCCTTCGACGCAAATGACGATGGCAAAAGCGTCGCGTGGAATGTCGTAGTGCATAATGTCATCTTCAGGACTGATGAGCGCCACGTCGAAATAGTCGCAACTGAGCAATTCCACTTGTCGCGAGGCAGTGTCATAATCTATGCGGTGGTCAGAGAAGACGCTGAAATTAATGGCCTGAGCGGCGAGCTCGGTATGGAGCTCCCGGGGATGGCCGTCGGCACCGAGGCGGTCGAAATCATATACCCGGTAGGTGATGTCGCTTGCCTGCTGCACCTCAATGAGCAGATTGCCTGCACCGATGGCATGGATGCGTCCCGGCGGCACGAAATAGACATCGCCGTTGGCTGCGTCGTGAGCCTGAATCACGTCCATTATATCCTTCTGTTCTACCATTTTGCGGTAGCCGTCGGGCGTGATGGGCCTCGTGAAGCCGTTGTAAATCTTTGCTCCGGGCTTATGGTCGACAATATACCACATCTCGGTTTTGCCCGGGCAATTGTGCAGCCTGCGGGCCATCTCTTCGCCGGGGTGCACCTGTACCGACAAATCGCGCCCGGCATCGATAATTTTAAGTAACAGGGGAAATCGTCCGCAGTATTTTTCAGAGATTTCCTTTCCGAGCAGCGACGGACCGTAGCGGAGCGTCAGTTTGTTGAGTGTGAGACCTTTGTCCGGGCCATCGGCTACAATCGTCTCGCATCCGGCGACAGGAGAAATTTCCCAGCTCTCGCCGATGTGTGCGTCAGGAGCCGGCTCTCCCTTGCGGCGGCATATCTCATCGCCGCCCCATATCACCGATTTATAATATGGTGTGAAGGTATACATAATTGAGGTGCAAAGTTACGAAAAATTTTTTACATATATTTTTTTGTACTTAAAATTCTTTTTTATAAATTTGGGGCGTACAAACTATAAGAGACCCTACGGGGCACACAGGATTTGTACGCCGCAGTTATTCAATACCATTTTTCTAATTCCTAAAATCATTTACACCATGATTATCGGCGTACCAAAAGAAATCAAAAACAACGAAAACCGCGTGGGCTTAACCCCCGCAGGAGTAAAAGAACTCGTCGGCCACGGTCACACCGTGTACGTGCAGCACACAGCCGGAGAAGGCTCGGGCTTCAGCGACGAAGAATACGTAAAAGCCGGCGCCGTGATTCTCCCCGGCATCGACGAGACCTACGCCATCGCCGAAATGATTGTTAAAGTTAAAGAACCAATCGAGCCCGAGTATAAGCTCATCAAAAAGGGCCAGGTTGTGTTCACCTACTTCCACTTTGCCTGCGACAAGCCCCTGACCGACGCCATGCTGGCCTCCGGCTCGGTGTGCATAGCCTATGAGACTGTGCGCGACCGTCAGGGCACACTGCCGCTGCTCACCCCCATGAGCGAGGTAGCCGGACGTATGTCGATACAGGAAGGCGCACGTTTTCTTGAAAAGCCGCAGGGCGGCAAAGGCGTGCTGCTCGGCGGTGTGCCGGGCGTGAAACCGGCCAAAGTGCTTATACTCGGCGCCGGCGTAGTGGGCAGCAACGCCGCGCTGATGGCTGCCGGACTCGGCGCCGACGTCACCATAACCGACATTTCGCTTCCGGTGCTCCGTCACGTGGCCGAAACAATGCCTAAAAATGTCAAGACACTGTTCAGCTCGCGCCACAATATCGAGCAAGAGCTTCCCGACACCGACCTTGTTGTCGGCTCGGTGCTCATCCCCGGCGCCAAAGCCCCCAAACTCGTCACCAAAGACATGCTCTCGCTGATGCGTCCGGGCACAGTGCTCGTCGACGTTGCCATTGATCAGGGCGGCTGCTTCGAGACTTCACATCCCACCACGCACTCCGAACCGGTATACACTGTCGACGGCATTGTGCATTACGCCGTAGCAAACATCCCCGGCGCCGTGCCTTACACCTCCACGCTCGCCCTCACCAACGCTACGCTGCCCTATGCAGTGCGCCTGGCCGACATAGGTTGGAAAGAAGCCTGCAAAGCCGATGCCGGACTCGCTCAAGGCGTCAACATCGTAGACGGCAAGGTCACATTCCCCGGCGTGGCTGAGGCATTTAACCTCCCGCTTTCTCCACTTGAACTGTAATATTCAGCCGATCTGCATAAGGCCGCACCTCTTTTCGGGGTGCGGCTTTTGTACATATTTCATTTCATAACGTTCCCTCCAACTGCAGGAGGTGACGTTTGGCTTCAAGGCCGCCGCTATAGCCCGTGAGCGAGCCGCCGCAACCTATGACCCGATGACATGGCACAAAAATAGACAAAGCGTTACCACCGACGGCGTTGGCCACAGCTCGGACGGCGCCGGGTTTGCCCAAAAGCCGGGATAATGCACCGTAGGTGACAGTCGTGCCGTAAGGTATGGACGACAATACGGTCCATACCGATTTTTGAAAATCGCTCCCGGCAAAAAGCAACGGCACGTCAAACTCACGGCGCTCTCCTGCGAAGTATTCGTCGAGCTCTGCCGCCGCTCTTTCCAGAATGGTCGACGCGCCTTCGGAAAACTCGACACGCAGCATCCGTTTGATGCGGTCGCACCGATTGTCGACGCGTTTGCTGTCTTGCCAGTCGCACATGCACAGTTTTTCGTCGAAAGAGCCAAGCAGAAGCGTGCCACAGGGCGAATGACAGCTCATCGTGACTATGATGTCCGGATTCGTCATATCATTTTCTACCTGCCGGCTTTTTTGGCGCATAGTCTTTGTAACCCTCTACGGCGCCGCCGGCGACAGCCCAGATATAGAGGGAGGCCACACTGCAGAAGGGTGAAAAGCGCCTGCGATATTTTTCGAAGAGTTTGCGGTCTATTCTGCGATGACGGTATATCATCCGCAAGCCGCGTTGTATACCTAAGTCTCCGTAGCTCAGCACATCCGGCCGCTGCATGGAAAACAGCAGAAGCATCTCGGCGCTCCAGCGTCCTATACCGTCAAGAGAGCACAAGCGGCTGCACACATTGTCGTTGTCAAGATCGGCAAGAGACGTTATGTCTACTTCTCCGCTCATTATTTTCTGTGCCGCGTTTTTGATGAAGCCGACTTTTCTTAACGATAGCCCTGCTTTACGCAAAGTTTCGTCCGGAATGTTGCAAAAGGCTTCGGGTGTGATGCTTCCGAGCGCCGACTGCACACGCCGCCATACGGTTTCGTGCGCTTTTGTCGAAATTTGCTGGCCGACAATTGAATGAACAAGAGCTGTGAAAATGTCGGGTATGACAAGCCGTTTCAGAAATCCGACCTTGTCGATAACCTCGGCAAGACGCTTATCCTTTTTTTTGAGATAAGCGATTTCCTGCTCTCCGTATTGGAAATATTTTTCCTCAATCTGCTCCACGTCAAAGCATTAGCAATATCAGTATGGCCAATGCGACCACAAGCAGAGGGTATATAGACACTTCCCGCTCGGGAGCTATAAGTGGCCCGTCGGGGTTAATCCGAGCGTAAAGTGCGGTCGTGACTCGATAAGTGACAAACGCGACAAGCGCTCCCGCCGCAGCTCCGACAAGGAGGTCGCCCGGATAATGCACACCGAGGTAAATACGTGAATAACACTGTAATACAGCCCATACGAAAATAAAAATCGTATAAGAGCGTTTGCGCATGAGCAGAGCCGAGAGCGTGGCCAGGCATATAGTGTTGGCCGCATGGCATGACGGGAAGCCGTATCGGCCGCCGCGATAGCCGTCGACGATACTGACCATCCCGCTGATTGCGTTCTCGAGATTGGCCGGACGCAGACGCTGCACGTAAGGCCTTATCACCGAGGCGCATATGAAATCAGCGCATCCGACAGCCAGTCCGGTCAGTAGCACGAAAATCAACCCCCTGCGCCAACCGTATCGGCGCATCAACATCCATGCTATCACCGCATACATCATCACCCATATCCATCGCCCCGAAAATGCGAGAACGAAATGGTCAATTAGCTCGCATCGCAACGAATTGAGTGCGAGAAACAGTTCGGTATCAATATTTTGCAGTGTTTCCAACATAAACGAGGATTATCGTTGCGAGAGGTCGGTGTAGAGACTTTGGATATAAGCTTTTGCAAGATTTGTGACACTGTCGGACGAGGCTTCCAGAGGCCGGTGCGTGTCGACCGAAATCACAGCGCGGCCCTCAGGTGTGAGCATGGCGTACCATGAGGCATCGCTGAAAAAAGCATATTCGGGCCGGGCCGGGTCGAAAAGATTTTGGCTGAAAGCAAATTGCGCTGTGTCAAGGCCGAGCAATGCGCATACGGTGGCGGCTATGTCGGTTTGCGAGGCTATGCGCCCGGCAAGTGCCGGCGAGAGATTAAGCTTATCAATGGGTTTGCCGAAAAACACCAACGGTACATGGTGTCGTGCCGAAGCGTCTTCGAGATTTTCGGGCCACGAACCGTAGTGGTCAGGGACAATGACAAACACCGAGTTGTCGCCTCGGGGCGTGGCCTGTATTTTGCGCACGAAATCGCCGAGACATGAGTCGGCGTATGCAAAAGCGTTGAGTTTTTTATTGGCAAAGCGGCTGTGATAGTCGACGTCGTAGGGCTCGTGCGAACTTGAGGTCTGCACTACTGTAAACAGCGGTCTGTCACCGGTCAGTCCGACGACATCGTCAGCGGCACGGGCAAAAACGTGCTCGTCGGGCACACCCCATTTGCTCATGCGCAAGTTGAGAGGGAAATCCTTGTCGCTGACGATATTGTCGAAATGCGAGGCCACGGCCAGAGCGCTCATGTTGGCAAAGGCAAAATCGCCGCCGTAATAATAATGCAACTCGTAGCCCGCTTCGGAGAGGGTGCGTGGCATTGAGGGAAGGGAGTCGAGTTTGTCGACATATTTCAGAATCGAAGATGTGGGCTGTCCGGGATATCCGCAAAGCACGGCCGGAAGCGCCCGGTCGGTGCGGAACGACGAAGCGTATGCCCGGCTGAAAGACACGCCCTCGCGCGCAAGTGTGTCGAGGCGCATGGCCACACTGTCGCCCCCTAGGCTCGGCATCAGGTGTGCCGAGAAGCCTTCGAGTATGATAAGATAGATGTCGGGCTTGCCTTCGAGACGCGGCAGCGAATCGGATGGCTCGAAATGCACGGGCGCAAGAATTTCTGCGAGTTCCGGCTCATCGAAATAGCGGAATTGCTTGTCGAAATGCGACTGATGTGTTAGCGAGTACAGCAGATTGAAGACCGGATTGATTGCGGCGTGGTTGAGCCTGAGGTCAGAGCTGAAATAAGCCCGCGCCGGCGACATGGTCGACACTGTCACCCCTCCGCGTATAGGCAGGAACAGCAGTGCCGTGAGCACAATTAAAGAAGCAGTGGCAATCCACTTATGGCGTAAGGCGGCAGCTCCGCTCACGTCACCGCGCAGTGCAAAAGAGCAAAATTTAAGCCAGAAAAAAATGCCTGAGGCGAGCACCGCTGTCACAGCCGGCCACATTATCCATTGCCACCACATGAGCGAGGCTCCGGCCGCTGACGGCGAAGTTACAAAATAAAAAATCGGCGTAGTGTCGAGTTTGAAACCCCAGTAAGGATAAAGCGCCGTATCTGCTGCAGCTATTATAGCCGTAAGTATCGATATTATAATAATATAAATACGGGTCAGCGTCCGGATTTTCTCACTGCGCCACCACACTGAGGCAATGGTGAGCAATGCCGGGACAACGGTATAATATCCTGCCACGGAGCAGTCCATCGAAAAACCGTGAACAAGCACCTTGCCGGCGTCGGACAAAGAAAAACCGCCGACGGCAAGCATAAACAGGCATTTCAGCACCGCCATCGCCACAACGACCCCGAAAAAGAAAGCCGGTATTTGCGCAATTCGTTTCATCTGTCTGCAAAGTTACGAAATATAATTGACAAAAGCCAATGTCCGCGACCCCTGATTCTAAAAGCTCAACTACAAGAGCGATAGACTATTAAAAAATTCAAAGTACTGCTATGAATAATTCAAAGCAGTACTATGCATATTGCACCCGAGGCATGACGGATGTGCAAATTGACAAGAAATCGCTTTCTTATCTCCCTATTTGATAAGGGATTACTTTTTTCGATTCGTTTATTGCTCCGTATACACCTTTTTCGTTTGCAAGGGTATACGGTATCTCTATATACGACGGATTTTTATCCTGATACCGGTATGAAATACGGATTTTGTCGGGCGAACCATTTTTATATAGTGTAGCAACGCACAGCTCCTCGTCGTCGGTGTAGATATAATACACTTTGCGCAGCGTATCATCGTAAGGATGTTTGGCATGATATTTGATATACTGCCTGGAATCCGGGTCGGTCCAATATCCGAATGGCATTACTCCGTTTCTTTTGGCAGGATTTCTAACTGATATCATCAACACATAACTTCCGTCACCGTCTGTATCGACAAATATTTTGCCGGGGATATTGGTGAATGTCTTGGTCCCGTTTTCGTTATAGACATCGCAACTGAACGTATATGAGCGTTGACCGAACGCGGCCAAAGGCAAGAGCAGCGTAAAAAGCAGAAGTTTGAAACTGTTCATAGCATATTGCAATTAACGACATTCGATGCATCTCCAGTGCCAGTGGTCGAAACTCTTCGTTTCGCCGCAATAGGGGCATTTGGTGTAAGCGGGGATTTTGTTTGATCCAGTCTTTGACGAAGGCATCGATGTGTCGATGCATATCGGATCAATGCCGGTGCCATGGCAACGAGAGCATGAGCCGGAGTTGCGGCGGCTCTCACGGCGTATCTCACGGTCGTGACTTCGGTCGTTGGATGCGGCCTGTGCGCTGGCCCAGCTGTTGGCATATCTGCCGCCGTCTTCACCGGCGTTGGTGTACGTGTTTATCATCTGGCAGGTCATGCCGCCGTAGGAAGATGTGAGGTGCTCTTCCAGACGCTGAAGATCGGACGAGATGAGAACGCCCTGAAGCAGCGCCATAGGAGTTCCGGCATAGCCTGTGGGGTAGTAGGCCACCGAGCCGTCGTAATTGGTCTGTCCTTGGTTGAGCCTTCCGTACAGAGAGTGGATGATGTATCCGTCGCCGACGGTTACGGTGATCACCATTCCGCCGCCGCTCACCAGACCGGTTTGCGGACTGTAGCAGCTGATCTGTCCGAAACTGAACGTGCGGTCGGCGTATGCTGTCACAGCAAACAGAAATGCAAGAAATGCAGCAAGAAATTTTTTCATAGAAATATTATTCGTGATGATCAGAACTATTATATTTTCAACAGGTGTGACTGCATGAAGATTCAGTCACACCTGTTGCAGTTTGTAAAGTGTAGGTTATGCGACGGAGGTTATCAGTCTTCCTGATTCTTCTCGGCGTATTCTTTGAGAAGTTTTTCCTGTACGTCGCCGGGCACGAGCTCGTAGGAGGCGAACTTCATCGTGAACGACGAGCGGCCGCCGGTGATCGAGCTGAGAGCGGTTGAATATGACGACATCTCTTTGAGAGGCACCTTGGCCGAAATCTTTTCGAAGCCGTTTTCGCTCGACATGCCCATGATGATTGCGCGGCGTCCCTGCAGGTCGCTCATCACATCGCCCATCACATCGGAGGGAACGAGCACCTCGACATCGTAGATGGGTTCGAGAACCTTGGGATTGGCGTTGCGGAAAGCCTCGGAGAAGGCGTTGCGGCCGGCCAGACGGAAGGAGATTTCGTTGGAGTCTACGGGGTGCATCTTACCGTCGTAGATGCACACGCGCACGTCGCGGGCGTATGAGCCGGTGAGCGGGCCCTGTTCCATACGGTCCATCAGACCTTTTACGATTGCAGGGATGAACCGGGCGTCGATAGCGCCGCCGACGATGCAGTTGCAAACCACGAGCTTGCCGCCCCATGCCAGAGGTATCTCCTGCGTGTCGCGCACGCTCATCTTGAACTCCTGATTGCCGAAACGGAAGGTATCGGGTGCGGGCATGCCCTCGGTGTAGGGCTCGATGATGAGATGCACCTCGCCGAACTGTCCGGCGCCGCCCGACTGTTTCTTATGGCGGTAGTCGGCACGTGCTGCCTTGGTGATTGTCTCACGATAAGGAATCTTGGGCTCTTCGAAGACGATGGGAAGCTTGTCGTTGTTCTCGACACGCCATTTGAGAGTGCGCAGGTGGAATTCGCCCTGACCCGAGAGGATGGTCTGTTTGAGCTCTTTCGACTGCTCGATTACCCATGTGGGGTCTTCTTCGTGCATGCGGGTGAGTATCTGGTTGAGTTTCTCGGCGTCGCTTTCGGTCACCGGACGCACTGCGCGCTGATATTTGGGAGCGGGATATTTGATGAAGTCGAACTCATAGTTGCAGCCTTTCTCGTCGAGAGTGTTGCCGGTGCGTACGTCTTTGAGCTTGACTGATGCGCCGATGTCGCCGGCCTGAAGCTCGTCGACGGGAGTTTTAATCTGGCCGCACACGCAGAATATCTGAGCGAAGCGCTCTTTGGAGCTGCGTGTCACGTTGTCGAGGTCGGCACCGGCTTTGAGCGTGCCGGACATTACCTTAAAGTATGTGACCTCGCCGATGTGAGGCTCTACGGTGGTCTTGAACACATATATGCTCACCGGGCCGGCTGCGTCGGGATGTACTGTCACGCCTTCGGTGGTTTCGGGAGCGGGCATTTCTTCAACGAAAGGCACGACGTTGCCGAGGAACTCCATCATGCGGCGCACGCCCATGTCTTTGAGCGCGCTCACGCAGAACACGGGGTAAATCGAACGCTCTACGAGGCCTTTGCGGATGCCTTCGCGCATTTCGTCTTCGGTGAGATGTTCCTCTTCGAAGAATTTCTCCATGAGAGTCTCATCGTTCTCGGCGGCAGCCTCAACGAGGGCTTTATGCAGTTCCTGAGCACGCTCCATCTGGTCGGCGGGGATATCGTCGACGGTGGGTGTGCCTCCTTCGGGGCCCCATGTGTAGCGTTTCATCAGCAGCACGTCAATAAACTGGTTGAAACCGGCGCCGCAGGCTACGGGGTACTGTATGGCCACCACTTTCGGGCCGAAGATTTCGCGCATTTGTTCGAAAACGTTATCGAAGTCGGCTTTCTCGCCGTCGAGCTGGTTGATGGCGAATATTACGGGCTTGTTGACCGATGCGCAGGTGCGGAAGATGTTCTGAGTGCCCACTTCCACGCCGTATTGTCCGTTAACAAGGATAACGCCGGTGTCGGTGACATTGAGGGCGGTAATGGCGTTGCCCACAAAGTCGTCGGCGCCGGGGCAGTCGATTACATTAAGTTTCTTGTTAAGAAATTCGGCATAGAAAACGGTCGAGAATACCGACGAGCCGTATTCTTTTTCTACGGGGAAGTAGTCGCTGACAGTATTTTTGGCTTCGACTGTGCCGCGGCGTTTTATAACTCCACACTCGAAGAGCATAGCTTCAGCGAGTGTGGTTTTACCCGAGCCCTTGCTTCCGAGCAGGGCTATGTTTTTGATTTCTTTGGTTTTATAGATTTTCATGCCATTAGAGATTAGTTGATTCAAAATTGGGATAGAAAAGCGACCGCAATTTAAGTAATTTTTTTGATATACATAACAAAAAAAATATGTTTTGCAACATATTTTCCACTCTTGGAGGTTTGGTTGCGTAATTTTCAGCCTCCGGGAGCACATACCACGACATCGCAGCAGATGTCGGCCGAGCCTCAGAGTCTGGTTTGTCAGAGTCTGATAGCTTCTCTCACGGACTCTGATTAAGGTAATCGGGCTAAGTTATAAATCGACTCTGATTATGCTTTATAAAATGAGGAGGCCGGTTTTGGGCCGGCCTCCTCGGATATGGGTATGAGGAAATTTATTCAGAGCATTTGGCGTTGATGAACTCGCGGTTGAGGCGGGCGATGTTGCTCAGCGGAATGTTTTTGGGACATTCGGCGGCGCAGGCACCGGTATTGGTGCAGTTGCCGAAGCCGAGTTCGTCCATCTTCTTTACCATTGCGCGTGCGCGGCGTTTGCGCTCTACCTGTCCCTGGGGCAGGAGGGCAAACTGGCTTACCTTGGCCGAAACGAAAAGCATTGCCGAGCCGTTTTTGCAAGCAGCGACGCAGGCGCCGCAACCGATGCAGGTGGCCGAGTCCATGGCTGTGTCGGCTATCTCTTTTGAGATAGGGATGTTGTTGGCGTCGGGTGCGCCGCCGCAGTTGAAGGAGACGTAGCCGCCGGCTTGCTGTATCTTGTCGAAGGCAGTGCGGTCAACCATAAGGTCGCGGATAACGGGGAAGGCCGCCGAGCGCCAGGGCTCGATGGTGATGGTCTGTCCGTCGTGGAATTTGCGCATGTGCAGCTGGCAGGTTGTGATGCCCTGTACGGGACCGTGGGGGTGACCGTCGATGTAGAGCGAGCACATGCCGCAGATGCCTTCGCGGCAGTCGTTGTCAAACACTACGGGCTCTTCGCCTTTGTCGATAAGCTGCTGGTTGAGCATATCGAGCATTTCCAGGAAGCTGGAGCCGGTGGAGACGTTTTCTACTGTATAGTGAACGAAGCGACCGGGTTCTTTCGGGCCTCTCTGGCGCCAGATTTTGAGATTTACGGTTATATTGGTTTCCATAATTTTTCGTAGATGATGGGTGAGAGTTTACGATTTGTAGTTGCGTGTCTGCACCTTGATTGCTTCGTACACGAGGGGCTCTTTCAGGAGGATGGGCTTCTCGTTGTCGCCGGTGTATTTCCAGCAGGCTACGTACATGTAGTCTTTGTCGTTTCGGGCTGCTTCGTTGTCGGCAGTCTGGTATTCTTCGCGGAAGTGGGCGCCGCAGCTTTCGTTGCGGTTGAGGGCGTCGATGGCCATCATTTTTGCGATTACGAGGAAGTCTTCGAGGCGGAGCGCTTTCTCGAGCTCGGTGTTGAGGTCGTCGGCTTTGCCCACGATGCGGAGGTCGGAGTAGAATTCTTTGCGTACTTCTTCTATTTCGTCGACGGCTTTGACAAGGCTTTCGAGCGTGCGGCCCATGCCCACGAGATTCCACATCACATGGCCGAGGCGTTTGTGTATCTGGTCGGGGCTCTTTGTGCCCTTGATGGCCATGAGGCGCTCGATGCGCTCGCGCACGTCCTTCTCGGCTTCGTCAAACTCGGGAGTGTCGGTTGTGAAGCGGGGAACTTTGATTTGGTCGGCCAGATAGTTCTGCATGGTGTAGGGGAGCACGAAGTATCCGTCGGCGAGGCCCTGCATCAGTGCGGATGCACCGAGGCGGTTGGCGCCGTGGTCCGAGAAGTTACATTCGCCGATGGCGAAGAGACCTTTGATTGATGTCTGCAGCTCGTAGTCAACCCAGATGCCGCCCATGGTGTAGTGCGATGCGGGGAATATCATCATGGGGGTTTCGTAGGGGTTGTCGTCGGATATCATCTGGTACATGTCGAAGAGGTTGCCGTAGCGGTCGCGCACGGCGTCGACACCGAGACGGTCGATGGCGTATTTGAAGTCGAGGTATACGGCGTTGCCCGAACCTACGCCATAACCGGCGTCGCAGCGCTCTTTCGCGGCGCGAGATGCGATGTCGCGGGGGCAAAGGTTACCGAATGCGGGATAACGGCGCTCGAGATAGAAATCACGGTCTTCGTCGGGGATGTCGGTGGGTTTTTTCAGGCCGGCGCGGATGGCTTCAGCGTCTTCTTTCTTGGCGGGTACCCAGATGCGGCCGTCGTTGCGGAGCGATTCCGACATCAGTGTGAGTTTAGACTGGTCTTCGCCGTGTACGGGGATACAGGTGGGGTGAATCTGTGTGAAGGCGAGGTTGGCCAGATATGCACCTTTTTTGAAGGCCTGTACGGCGGCCGAGCCGTTGCAGCCCATGGCGTTGGTCGAGAGGAAGAAGGCACGTCCGTAACCGCCGGTGGCGAGCACGACAGCATGAGCGGCGTAGCGCTCGATTTCGCCGGTGATAAGGTTGCGCACGATGATACCGCGGGCGCGTTTCACACCGTTCTCGTCGGGTATGAGGACTACGTCGAGCATTTCGCGGCGCACGAAACTTTTAACTGTGCCTTTCTGTATCTGGCGGTTGAGCGACGAGTAAGCGCCGAGCAGGAGCTGCTGGCCTGTCTGGCCTTTGGCGTAGAATGTGCGGCTCACCTGAGCGCCGCCGAACGAGCGGTTGGCCAGAAGGCCGCCGTATTCGCGGGCGAAGGGCACGCCTTGTGCCACGCACTGGTCGATGATGTTGTTGGAGACTTCGGCCAGACGGTAAACGTTGGCTTCGCGCGAACGGAAGTCACCGCCTTTGATTGTATCGTAGAAGAGACGGTATACGCTGTCGCCGTCGTTCTGATAGTCTTTTGCCGCATTGATACCGCCCTGAGCTGCGATTGAGTGAGCGCGGCGGGGGCTGTCCTGGATGCAGAAGTTGAGCACGTTGAAGCCGAGCTCGCCGAGAGTTGAGGCGGCTGATGCGCCGGCAAGGCCTGTGCCCACGACGATGATGTCGAGGTGACGTTTGTTGGCCGGGTTTACCAGGCGCTGGTGCGCTTTGTAGTTGGTCCACTTGTCGGCGATAGGACCTTCGGGTATTTTCGAGTCAATGGTGTACTCGGGAAGGGCGGCCGATTCGATGTCGGCGAAGTCCTTCATGATGGGGGTTGAATCTCCGTTCAGACCCTTGAGTGTTTTTTCGTCAATCATATCTGCGGATTGTGGATGTTATTGTATTGTATCGTTAGCTGCCTCCTCGACTGCAATCTCGGGCGCGTTGTCTTGGTACATCGCTGGTGCGTTTTCGTTTTCAATGCCAAGCTCGAGAGCGAGGTTTTCTTCCCAGTTTTTAGCCTGGATAAGAGCTGTGTTTTCGGCATCGGGGCAGAATACTTCTGCTGCTGCGTTGACGGTTTTGAGTTCGTTGTAGAGAGGCAAGCCGTATTGTTCGATGACTTTGTGCATTTCCTGCTGCATGCGGTACTGATCCATGCCGGGAGTGTTGACCAGCTTGGCCTGTGTCGCCTGCAGTTTTTCCTGGAAGCCGGTGATTGCTGTTTCGGCGCGCTCCGACCAGTATTCTGCGTACTGCTCCTGGAGAGCGGGATTGGTGATGAAGTAGTTGTTCTTGGCCTGGATTGTGAAGACTACTGCCTGAGCCACGAAGAGGAGCACAACGATAGATGTCCACCAGCAGCTGATGGTTTTAAGGCGTGAAATCCAGATGTTGTTGTCCCAGCCCACGGTGTGGAACATCGACCAGAAACCGTGGTTCATGTGGAACCAGAGTGCCACGAAGCCGATGATGTAGACGATGGGTGTCCAGATTTCGGAGAATGCGGCCTGCAGGAAGATGGTGCCGAATTCGGGAGCGGCTGCTGCGCCTTCGTAGGTGGCGTGTGAGCCGATGAGCTCCTGGAACTGCATTTTGTACCAGAACTGCATCAGGTGCACTGCGAGGAAAGCGATAACCACAAAGCCGAGCACGAGCATGTTTTTCGACGACCACTCCACTTGTTTGGGACGGGCCTCGACTTCGTAGCGGTCGGTGCCGCGTGCTTTGCGGTTCTGGATTGTGAGCCAGATAGCGTAGATGATGTGGATGATGAAGAGCGCCGCCAGACCCATGGAGGCTACGAGCGCATACCAGTTGGCGCCGAGCAGCATACAGATGGTGTTGTAAGCATCGGGCCACAGCAGGGCTACGGAATTCATCAGCACGTGAAATGTTACGAATAGGACGAGACAAGCGCCCGTGATTGCCATCACGAACTTACGCCCTATAGATGAGCATGTTAACCACATAAAATGATGTTTTTTTGATTAAATATTTTTGTTTGATTGTGTTTCGCGGGTTTTATCCTGCAAATTTAAGCAAAATATCTATTCTTTACAATTAATAAAGAAATTTTTATTTAAAATTATGCGGAATATGCGATTGCCGGTGTTTTGCGGCGTCTCTCAGAGCGGGTCTCGGGTGACAGAGGTAAAAAAATCGGGCGCGCCCGGAAGGGGTGCGCCCGATTGTGGGGTTTGTCTCGGAGATTGCTTATTTAGCTTCTTCGATTGTGCAGATGCTTACGCGGTTCCAAGAATCTTCTTCGAACATGTGGCCGATGCCTTCGCCTTCGGCTACGATGCGGTCAGAAGCGATTTTGTAACGTTTGATGAGAGCGTTCTTAACTGACTCGGCGCGTGCGGCAGCGAGTTTTTCGTTAAGCTCTTTGGGACCGTCCTGTGAAGCGTAGCCTTTGACTACAACTTTCGAGTTGGGGTGGTTTTTGAGGAATGAAGCGATCATCTCAACGTTGGGCTGCTGGTCGGCTGTGATTACAGAAGAACCTATGCGGAAGAATACGAAGCGTACGGAGTTGAGGTTGTTGACTTCTTTTACTACGGGAGCTACGACGGGTTTGTTCTTGCAAGCTTCGAGTTCGGCGGCGAGAGCTTTGGCGCGGGCTTCCCAGTCTTTGTTGGCGTTGAGGCAGTTGTCGAGCTGGCCGCGGAGGTCGTTGATCTGACCGTTGAGGGCGTCGATTTCAGCCTGGTCGTAGGGACGTACACATTCGAAGCCGTTACCGAAGTGGTAGGTGAGGCCGGCTTGGATGTTGAACATGGCTTTGTGGATGTTGTAAGCGGCAGATGACTGCTCTACGTTGGCGTCGCTCATGTCCCAGGTTACAGAGGGCTTAACCGATACGGTGAAGTTGTCTGTTACGTTGAAGTTGAAGTTCAGGCCGACTTTGGTTGCGAAGAAGTTGTGATCTTCGTATTCGTGAGCGCCCATTTTGTTAACGAACATGTGGCCCCAGCCTGCGCCTGCAACGGCTTCAACGGTGAAGAAGCGTTTCTCGCAGTTGTAACCGCCGAAGAGGTTGTTGAGGTTGAATGCCGAGTAGAGGCCTACATAGGAGTTGTCGAATGTGGTTGCGCTTTTCACACCGTAGCCGTTGGTGAGAGCGTTGATGCCGAAGCTGCCTTCAACACCCATGGCGAGTACGGGGGTAACTTGTTTTTCAACGTGGAGACCTACGATAGGACGCATAGCGCGGAAGAATGCGTGACCTTTCATGGGGGTGGTGACACCGCCGTCAACACCTATCGACCAGTTGTCGAAGAACTTAGGCTGCTCGATTGCCTGAGCAGAAGCAGTCATGGCGCCAAATGCGATGGCTGCGAAAAGTAAAGTCTTTTTCATAAAAATTGTTGATAACGTTATTTCAATAGTTTACTTATATCCAAAATTCCAAATCTGTTGCAAATTTACAACATTTTTCCAATAAAAAAAATTTTTTAATGAAATTACCACTTTATCACAGTCTTTTTTGTGCTTTTAAATGCTTTTGTTTTGTCAATTTTCCAAACAATGCGTAACTTTGCAAATCGTTATTAAAATATGTATATCTCTCGTTGAATCGCTCTGCCGCCTTATTTTTTAGGCCCTTTATGAGGGCTCTCGGGAGCGTTTCAATGGTATAACAACAAAAATATAATTTATGTTCACGCGCACTCTTATTACCACTGCACTTCCTTACGCCAACGGCCCGGTTCATATAGGCCATCTGGCCGGTGTATACATCCCCGCCGACATCTACGCACGCTACTTGCGCCTCAACGGGCGCGAGGCGCTTCTCATCGGCGGCAGCGACGAGCACGGTGTGCCCATCACTCTCAAAGCCCGCAAAGAGGGAGTGACTCCGCAGGACATAGTGGACCGCTATCATAATCTAATGAAGGACTCCTTCGCCGAGCTCGGCATCTCCTTCGACATATACTCACGCACCACCTCCGACATCCACACGGCCACGGCGTCGGAGTTTTTCCGTCATCTCTACGACAACGACAAGTTTGTCAAAAAGACTACCCTGCAGCCTTATGACGAGGCCTCGGGCGAATTTCTCGCCGACCGCTACGTGCGCGGCACCTGTCCTCACTGCGGCAATGAGAACGCCTATGGCGACGAGTGCGACAAATGTTCGGCCAGCTACAATGTGACCGACCTCATCAATCCGCGTTCGGCTCTCACCGACGCTCCTCTGACCATGAAAGAGACAACTCACTGGTATCTTCCTCTCGACCAATATCAGGATGTGCTCACTCACTGGATACTCGACACGCACAAAGAGTGGAAGCCCAACGTCTACGGACAGTGCAAGTCGTGGCTCGACGGCGGTCTGCAGCCACGAGCCGTGAGCCGCGACCTAAACTGGGGCGTGCCCGTGCCCGTTGAGGGCGCCGAGGGCAAAGTGCTCTACGTGTGGTTCGACGCACCCATCGGATACATATCCAACACCAAGGAGCTCCTGCCCGACAGCTGGGAAAAATGGTGGAAAAGTTCTGAAACACGCATCGTAAACTTTATCGGCAAGGACAACATCGTCTTCCACTGCATCGTTTTCCCGGCAATGCTCATGGCTTACGGCGACGGATTTCAGCTCCCCGACAATGTGCCGGCCAACGAGTTTCTCAACCTCGAAGGCGACAAAATATCCACCTCGCGCAACTGGGCCGTATGGCTTCACGAATACCTCCGCGACTTCCCCGGCAAGCAAGACGTACTGCGCTACGTTCTCACTGCCAACGCTCCCGAAACCAAGGATAACGACTTCACCTGGCGCGACTTCCAGGCACGCAACAACAATGAGCTCGTGGCCATCCTCGGCAATTTCGTGAACCGTGCCATTGTGCTCACACACAAATACTTCGACGGCGTTATGCCCCAAGCCGGCGAACTCTCCGACACCGACCGCGCAGCGCTTGCCGATGTGGCCGAAGCCAAATCGCGCATGAGCGAATGTATCGAGACCTTCCACTTCCGCGACGCTGCAAAGTGGATGATGGAAATCGCACGCATCGGCAACCGGTATTTGCAGGAAACCGAGCCGTGGAAGACTGCAAAAACCGACCTCGGGCGCACAGCAACCTCGCTCAACATCGCCATGCGCATCTGTGCCACTCTTGCTGTGGTGTGCGAGCCGGTGCTGCCCCACACCGCGCAGAAACTGTGCAATATGCTCAACCTTTGCGATCTCAGCTGGAATATGGCGGGTAGCGCCGACATCATCCCCTCAGGTCACCATATCGGCTCGCCCGAGCTGCTCTTCGACAAAATCGAAGATACCGAAATCGAAGCACAAATGCAGCGCCTCGAGACCATCAAGCAGCAAAACAAAATCGCACAATATCACGCCGAGCCGCAAGCGCCCGAAGTTGACTTTGACACATTCGCCAAATGCGACCTGCGAGTGGGTACCGTGCTCCAATGCACCAAAGTGCCCAAAGCCGACAAGCTGCTGCAATTCGTCATTGACGACGGTCTGGGCAGCCGCACAATCGTCTCCGGCATAGCCCAGTACTACAAGCCCGAAGAGCTCGTGGGTACTCAGGTGTGCTTTATTGCCAATCTGCCGCCGCGCAAGATAAGAGGCGTGGTGTCGTGCGGAATGTTGCTGTCATCGGTAAACGCCGACGGCTCGCTGGCTCTTCTCCGTCCGGGCGACAAGATGGTGCCCGGAGCCAAAATCGGATAAGCAAATCACCGGGAAATGACACCAAAAATTCTCATAATATACACCGGAGGCACCATCGGAATGATAGAAGACGCCGAAACGGGGCTCTTGCGCCCGTTCGACTTCAATCATTTGCTCGAGAATGTGCCGAAAATCAAAAAACTCGGCTACGATATCTCCCACGCGCAGCCGTTCGAGCCCATCGATTCATCCGACATCGACATACGCCACTGGCAGGAGATAGCACGTGCCATCGCACACGACTACGACAATTATGACGGATTTGTCGTGCTCCACGGCACCGACACCATGGCCTATACGGCTTCAGCTTTGTCGTTCATGCTCGAGAATCTGCATAAACCGGTGATTATCACCGGCTCGCAACTCCCCATCGGCGAGGTGCGCACCGACGGCGAGGAAAATCTAATCACAGCTCTGCAGATTGCCGCCGCACGTGGCGCCAAAGGCGACCCGCTGGTGCAGGAAGTGGCAATCCTGTTCGAAAACTACCTCTGGCGCGGCAACCGGGCCACAAAAATCAGCGCCGACAACTTCAATGCCTTCCGCAGCAACAATTATCCGCCGCTGGCCACCATCGGCCTTGAGATAGAGTACAACGTCGACGCAATGCTCCACGACACCCTGCGGCGCCCGCTCAATCCGCGCTACAACTTCGATGCCTCGGTCGGCTGCGTAACACTTTTTCCCGGCATGACACGCGAAATGCTCGCCCATCAGCTCGCCGTGCCCGGACTCAAAGGCGTGGTGATGCGCACCTACGGCGCCGGGAATGCTCCCACCGGGCAATGGTTTCTCGAAGAGGTGAGCGCAGCCACGCACCGCGGACTGGTGATAATGAACGTGACCCAATGCGTGAGCGGAGGGGTTGACGACGGACGTTATCAGGCCGGCGGAGCTCTGGCTGCCGCCGGAGTCCTGTCGGGCGGAGACATCACCTTTGAGGCCGCCGTGACCAAGATGATGTTTCTGTTCGGTCTCGGCCTCGGCAGCGAAGGAGTGAAGAAGTATATTTCCACCGCCATCTGCGGCGAAATCACTGTGTGAGCTCCCGCCTCCTTGCGAAGCAGACCGGCACCCGTCTGCGCCCGTTCGTGAACCGCTTCGAGATGTCGCGGGTTATAATATATGGTCGCCATCACGGTGTTATAATATATATATTATAAGGTGTAAACCAATTGTCGCCGTCGATGATGAAAGAATAATGTGGAGAGTTAAAAATCTATAAAATTTAACCGACACATAGAAATTATCTCTAATTTTGCGGCTTGAAAACCGTTTTGTACACTACATGATTAAGAATCTCGTAATCGTAGAGTCGCCTGCCAAGGCCAAGACTATTGAAAAATTTCTCGGCAAAGACTACACCGTCATGTCGAGCTACGGCCATATCCGCGACTTGAAAAAGAAGAATTTCAGCATAGATATCGACAAAGGCTTTTTGCCCATCTACGAAATCCCCGATGACAAGAAAAATCTTGTGAAAGATTTGCGCCGCGCTGCTTCTCAGGCCGAAACCGTGTGGCTCGCATCCGATGAGGACCGCGAGGGAGAAGCCATTGCATGGCACCTCTACGAAGTGCTCGGACTCAAACCCGAAAACACCAGGCGCATCGTCTTCCACGAAATCACCAAAACCGCGATACTCAACGCCATCGCCAATCCGCGCGAAATCGACATCAATCTTGTTGATGCCCAGCAGGCGCGCCGCGTGCTCGACCGCATCGTGGGCTTCGAACTCTCGCCTGTGCTGTGGAAGAAGATAAAACCGGCCATATCGGCAGGCCGCGTGCAGTCGGTGGCCGTGCGACTGATAGTCGATCGCGAGAACGAGATCAAGCGGTTCGTGTCGGAGTCTTTCTATCGCCTCAACGCCACATTCGTGACTCCGGAAGGGCACAGTGTGCCGGCCGTGCTTTCACGATACTTGCCCGACGGGCAGGCGGCCGAAGAGTTTTTGCGCGACTGCAAGGACACAACCTTCACCGTGACATCCGTCCAGACCAAAAAGGTGAGCAAATCCCCGGCAGCTCCTTTCACCACCTCGACGCTGCAGCAGGAGGCCGCCCGCAAGCTCGGATTTTCAGTCTCCCAGACAATGCGCGTAGCGCAGACCCTCTACGAGGCCGGACACATAACCTATATGCGTACCGACTCGACCAATCTCTCCTCGCTCGCCCTCACCACTATCTCCAAGGAAATCACCGACACGATGGGCAAAGAGTACCTCAAAGTGCGCCGGTATCACACCCATACCAAAGGCGCACAAGAGGCCCACGAAGCCATCCGTCCCACCTATGTCGACAAACACGAAATCAGCGGTACCTCAGCCGAAAAGAAGCTCTACGCCCTCATCTGGAAGCGCACTGTCGCCTCGCAGATGACCGACGCACTCATAGACCGCACTACCGCCGAAATCCTCCCCGCATCGCGCACCGAGCACTTCACCGCAACCGGCGAGGTGATACGTTTCGACGGTTTCCTGCGCGTTTACATCGAGAGTCGTGACGAAGAAGGCGACGAGAACGACTCACGTGTCTTGCCGCCTCTGTCCAAAAATCAGAAACTGAGTTGCGAAGACATCACAGCCACCGAACGATTCACCCAGCAACCGGCGAGATACACCGAAGCCACCCTCGTAAAGAAAATGGAAGAGCTCGGCATAGGCCGCCCGTCGACATATGCTCCCACAATCTCGACAATTCAGCAACGCGAGTATGTCGAAAAAGGCGAAAACCCGGGCATTGAGCGCTCGTTTGAGGTCATCAGACTCAAAGGAGGCAAAATCACCCGGCGCACGCGCACCGAAACTTTCGGCAATGAAAAAGGAAAACTCATCCCCACCGATACGGGAATGATAGTCAACGAGTTTCTCAAACAATATTTCCCCGACATCCTCGATTACAACTTCACCGCCAACGTCGAAAAGCGCTTTGATGACATCGCCGAAGGCAAAACCATATGGGGTGGAGTGATAGAGGAATTTTACGACGCTTTCCATCCCGAAATCGAAAGTGCCTCCAATATGCGACTCGAGCACAAGGTGGGCGAGCGTGAACTCGGAGTCGACCCCTCGACCGGCGAGCCCGTATTCGTGAAAATCGGCCGTTACGGGCCGCTGGTGCAGATAGGATCGAGCGAAGAGGACGCCAAGCCCCGTTTCGCATCGCTGCGCAAGGGCCAGTCGATATCTACAATCACTCTCGAAGAGGCCCTCAAACTCTTCGAATTTCCCCGAGAAATCGGTGACTACGAGGACAAGCCCATGACAGTGGCCATCGGCCGTTTCGGTCCCTATGTGCGTCACGACGGGAAGTTCGTGTCGATACCGAAAGACATCTCGCCGGCCGATATCACGCCCTCGCAGGCGATAGAGCTCATCGAGGCCAAGCGGCTCGCAGAGAAACAAAAAATCGTGAAGACATTTGCCGAAGACGCCGATTTGCAGATTCTTAACGGCCGGTTCGGCGTTTACATCTGCTACAAAAAGAGCAACTACAAGTTGCCCAAATCAGTCACCGACCCGGCCTCCCTCACTCTCGAAGAGGCACGCCGGATAGTGGCCGACGCCGATGCCGCGCCAAAAAAATCACGCAAGACAAAAAAATAACAACTCCATATCGCACCTCATGCCACGCCAACGATCAGTAAAACCCGGCGCCGAACGCGCACCTTTCCGCCCCGACATCATTGCCACGCTCCCCGTGAGCGAGTCACGGCCGCTGCTGGAGCATCTTCTGGCCTCGATGCCGCAGGCCAAGCGCACTACCGTAAAGGACTACCTCAAACACAATCAGGTGATGGTAAACGGTGAGGTGACCACGCAGTTCAACCGTCAGGTGCATCCCGGCGACGAGGTGAAAGTCAACACCTCGCGCGAATTTCAAGTCTTCGGACATTCTCGCGTCAAGATTTACTACGAAGACGACGACATCATCGTCATCTACAAAGGTTACGGACTGCTGAGTGTGGCCACAGAGCGCGATATGAACACCCGCAAGGAGATTACGGCCTATTCCATAGTCCGCGACTATCTCAAACGCAAGGACCCGCGCAACAAGCTCTACATCGTGCATCGTCTCGACAAACAGACGTCGGGGCTGATGATGTTCGCCAAAACAATCGAAGCCAAGGAGAACATGCAGCACAACTGGAACAATATGGTGCTCGAACGGCGCTACGTGGCCGTGGTCGAAGGCCGTCTCGATCCGCCCGAAGGCATGGTGCGCAGCTATCTTGTGGAAAACGCCCGTCATGAAGTTTATTCAACCCCCGATTCCGAGAAAGGAAAACTCGCCGTAACTTATTACCGTACTTTGGCTCAGCGCGGAGGATACACAATGGTAGAACTCTCGCTCGAGACGGGCCGCAAAAACCAGATACGAGTGCACATGAAAGACCTCGGACATCCCATCAGCGGCGACAAACGCTACGGCGCGCGCACCAGCCCGATCCACCGTCTGGCCTTACATGCTCAGACACTCCGCTTCGTGCATCCCATCACACGTAAAGATATGAATTTCACGTCGGCTATCCCGGCCGCGTTCGAGAAACTTGTCTAATGGCCGCTGTCACCACACCCCTCACAAAGGATATGGTGCCGCATCCGCAGATGTGGCGCATGGCGATGCTTGTCGCTCCGGAGGGAATCGATGTGACCGTAATGTCGGTGGTCGAGGACAACACGTTGATATACAAACATATCCCGCTGCCCGATGACCCGGCTTCGCGCCTCCGCGCCATCGAAGACGCCGTATACGAAAATCCTTTGTTGCTCAGTGATTTCGGCAAGACAGATATCCTTATAAGCACGCGGCGATATATGGTTATGCCGGCCGAAATAGCAGAAACCGAAGCCCTTGACCGAGTGCTCGCTCAATTTTGGCCCGATATCAGCACATGCGCAGTATTCACCGACACCGGGCTCGTGCTTCCGGGCAATCTCGATGCCATCGTTTTCATCATCGCAAGCGACGAAGCCTCATTCTTGCAGCGTACTTTCCCGACAGCGCGTATCTCCCACGCCATCACTCCTATGGTGCGCTACTTCGCCCGCAGCAGCCGTCTGGGGTGCTCGGGCAAGATGTATGTCTGCCTGCGCCGTGACGAAATCGACATGATAGCCTATACAACCGGAGGCCTGCTTATGGCAGTGACCAAATCAGTGTCGACCCCCGACGATGCGCTGTATTATATAATGGCCGCACTGCAGACGTCCAAGCTCAACCCCGCCGAAGTTGAAATTATGCTCTGCGGCGACAATGATATGCGCCGGCAGCTCACTCCGCTCCTGCGCCGGTTCGCAGGCTACGTGATGCCCGTGGTGTTCCCGTCAGAGATGTTCCGTGCGGGCAAAGACGCGATGATTGCTCCTTTTGCTCTCATGCTTGTGAAATAGAGGTCAGAAAAACGATTGACAGATGCGTATAATCAGAGGAAAATACGGCCGTCGGCGCTTTGATGTGCCCGGCAACATAACCGCAAGGCCCACAACCGACTTCGCGCGTGAAAATATCTTCAACGTGCTTGAAAATTACGTTGATTTTGAAGGCAAAACCGCTCTCGACCTCTTTGCCGGTACAGGTGCCATATCGTTTGAGTTCCTCTCGCGCGGATGCAAAAGTGTGACCTCGGTCGAGAAAGCCGCCACACAATACAACTTTATACGCAAAGTATCGTCTGTACTTGATTGCGCAGGCCACAGAGTGGTAAAGGGCGATGTGCTGCGGTTTCTTGCCTCCGCTCCCGGCAGTTACGACATCGTATTCGCCGATCCGCCCTACGATATGCCCGGTTTTGCCGAGATACCCCAAAAAGTATTGGAGTCGGGGGTAATAGCGCAGGGTGGAATCTTCATCATAGAGCACAATAAGAACCACGACTTCTCGGCGCTCCCCGGATTTTTGGAGCACAGGAGCTACGGTTCGGTCAACTTTTCCATTTTCAGAGTCTGAACAGCTCGGGCGGGCGCATAGGCACAAAAATCACCAACGTCTGTTCTTTTTGTCGCGGCCGGACCGGCCACGGCCTCTCATGTGCTCCGCACTTTTTGCGTTCATAGAGGTAATAGAATGAGAATAAAAAAACCGATGTCGCGGATGACATCGGTCAGTGAGGAGCTATATTGTAGCTTCTTGGTTTCTTGTCCTTTGCTTATTTAGCAACTTCAGCAGCGACAACAGTGTCAGCAGCAGCGGTGTCAGCAGCAGTTGTATCAACAACTTCAACGACAGTCTCTTCTACAACAGCAGCAGTTGTGTCAGCAGCTTCAGCAGCTTTTTCTGAACCACCGCAAGATACCATTGCAGCGGCGAAAGCTACGGCGAGGAATAAAACTAATTTTTTCATTTCTTTGTGTAGTTAAATTGTAAAACAAATATTTATTTTAGCTTCAAAAACGATGCAAATTTACGCACAATTTTTTATTCTGCAAATTTTTTTATGATTTTTTTTTGCTCGGATGATTAAACCTTTTGCAATTATCAGTAAATCAATCAAATAAAAATATGCTATAAAACATATTTTTTTTTGATTCAGGCGCGGAGGCGCGATTGATAGTTGGCGCCGTTGCGCAGGTATTGCATGAGCAGGATTACCGACACTACGGTCGAAAGCAGTGCGATGACAGTGAGGATGAGGCTGTCGGTGGAGCAGAAGGTGTCGTATATGCCGTGGAGCAGCATGGGCACGGCTATCATGAGCACGTATAGCGACAGCCGGTAGCGCGGGTATAGCTTGGCGAAGGCCAGGAAGTAGCCGCCTATACCGCACCACACGGCGTGAATAAAGGGCAGTGAGGTGAGGCGCAGGATGTTGAGATAGTGCGAGGAGGTGTAGTCCATCTGAGAGTTGACCTGGAGCTGGTATTCCACACCTTCGTATACGCCGAAGGCGATGCCGGAGATGAGACCGTAGAAGACGAGTGTCTGCGGCATCAGCGGTTCGCGGGCTTTCCAGGCGATGTAGATGAGCGGGAGTATCTTTACTGTCTCTTCGGTGAGGCCGACGCCGAAGATGTAGCCTAAGGCGTCGATGGGGAAACGCATGTCGGTGAAGGCGTAGAACGGGTTTAGATAGGCCACGCCTGTGACATCGAAAATAAAGAAAATGCACAGCTGTGCGATGAAGAAAGTGCTTATGGCAGTGCGTGTGTTGACTTGCTGAGTGCGGAAGAAGTAATAGAAAATAAGTCCCCACAGCACCGAAAAATATAGGCTGATAAGGTAGAAAACAAGCCATGATGACCCGAATGTGAACATTTCGAGAAACAGAGGCACCAGACCCACGATGGCGAGCAGGACAAAGCGGCTGTCGCTAAGCCATTGCTTGTTGAAGATGGCCGTGTGGGGGAATATCAGCTCATTGCCTATTTTGGAGAGCTGGCGGAAGATGTTGCCGCCCGAGGGAAGCGTGGCCTTGAGACCGTAATATGAGAGGACTTCCTTTACTGTCAGGCAGTCGCCTGTGATGATGTCGCAGGCCACATCGTAAAGCAGTATCTGGCCTGTTGAGACATATTGCTGTAGCTGCTGCGGCACGTAGGGTCCGAACCGGTTGCCGTTGCGCAGGATATAGTACTGATTCATAATGCGATGATTGGAAATCGTGGCGCTTCGGGCGCAGATGCTATTTGTTGGCGAGAGTCACCAGAGCGAGGCGGCCGCCGTCCTCTTTTGAGAGAAGGAATTTTTTGCCTTCGGTAAGCTCGATGTATTCGCCGGGAGCCACGAGCCTGTTGTTGCCGTCAGGGAGTATCTCGTAAAGGTCGGAGAGGCGTCGGTTGATGAGAATCCATCGTCCGTTGAGGAGGTGAAAGTCGCCTACGGGCTTCTTTTCTTCGGCTGACAGTTTCTCGTTGGGGGAGACGAAGCGGTTCACGTGCCAGCGGTAGAGCGACTGCCCGCTGTACACCATGAGCCGGTAGCCTTCGGGCTTGAAAGAGCCCTGACGGGGCGAATAGTAAAGGTCGATTACTGGCAGCTCGCCTTTGTATGGCGTCCCGCAGAACGGGCATCGGGGCGAGCGCGTGTTGTCGAAAACGTACCAACGGGCGCGGCACGAGGGATTGTTGCACGGCTGCATCAGGTCGGTGGTGCGCACCAGAGCAGTGACCCACTCGTCGGCGTTGGGGCGCATCGTGGGGTTGTGGAGTCCGTCGATGAAGGCGCGGTCGAACAGAGGTTTGAGCAGCGGTCCGCAGATGGTGTAGGGGAGTTTGTCGACGTCGCCGAAAGGAAGTTCTTCGGGACGCAGCTGCGAGAGTTTCGGACGGTTCGAGCGGTCGGTGGGATGCTCTACGAAGAGAGCCTTTGCGCCCATCGAGAGCTCTTCGTCCTTGGCGGCGTCGAGGTCGTTGACTTTTCCGCCGCGCAGCGGATGGCGGTACAGCAGATACATATATATAAGCACGGCCAGAGCGTGACGGTCGGTGAGGATGCTGGGCAATTTTTTGTTAGGGTCGCACAATTTCAGAGCCTTGGTCTGGAGCACCTCCGGGGCGATGAAGTCGGGCGTGCCCACAACGTCGGGCGGATACTTGCCCGGCACCACCAGTCCGTCGCAGTCGATGATGGCTGCGCGTCCGGTGCGGGGGTCTACGAGCACGTTCTTGTACGAGAGGTCGCTGTGGGCCAGTCCGGCGGCGTGGAGGCGCTTTACGGCGCGGGCCATCTGGATGCACATGTGGAAATGAGTGAGCCATGAACCAAGCTCGTCTTTGGGCACGAATTTGGTGCGCAGGCGGGCCGAGGCGAACCATTTTCCTTCTTTCTCCTTGCCGGACATTATGCCCGAGGTAAAATAGAAGGTACGGTCGTAGGCCGGAGTCACGATGCCCAGACGGCCGTTCCATTCCACTATTTTTTCGGGCCAGCAGAAGAGACCTTTCCAGTAGTCGCCGCCTTCGCCCTCGAAGATATTCTGACGGTAACGGCCCACGATGTTTTTAAGCCGCTCGCGCGTGTTGGTGTCCTGCGGCTGAAAGAAGAAGCACACCACGTGTTTCTTGTCGGGCGTGAAGAATGCCTCTTTCATGGCGCCTGAGCCTATGGGTTCGTCGACAAATTCCACGGGCGAGCCGTCGAGTGCGGTGAGACGGATAGTATTTGCCATATCTATGCAGATTAATATAGGATTACTAATGTGCGGTCGTCATGATTGCCCTTTGACCAGAAGTCGAGCCACACAAGCATCTGCTCTGCGCAATTGGGGTCATCGTCTCTGAGGTCCACGCCCGGGATGCCGTCGTCGGGGAATCCTTCATGCAGACGGTCGAAAAATTTGTCCCACTCGGCGGGGTCGTTGAGTCGCACGTCGGTTTCGAACATCGGATCGCTCACGCCGTCGCTCATGAGCGTCAGGGCGGTGAACTCGGGCTCAAGGGCAAATCGCAGACGCGACTGTATCTCCTGCGCGTTGCGAAAGAGGTCGGGCATGGTCAGGAAGCGTGTCTGACCGGAATATTCGCCTTCGTCGGGAACGCCCATGATGCGCACCCGGTGCGATGGTCGGTCGTATATTGCCAATGCTCCGTCGCCGACCCAATAAGTGGCGACAAACCATCCGAAGTCAAATTTCTTGCACACGGCCAGCAGCAGCGTGGTCGAGAAGTCTTTAAGAGGGATGCCCGCGCTTTTTGACATGGCTGTGATATCGCGGTGTGCTTTGAACGCGGCTCCGCCGAGGATGCTGTAGATGAGATTGTTGATGGCGCGTGTGGCTTCGGATTTGTCTTCGGCGGAGACGTAGGCGCTGATGGCTTTTTCCAGTTCCTCGGGGTGGGAGAGCTCGTTGGAGCAGAAGTCGGTCACCGATGCGCAGGCGAGTTCGGCTCCCTTGCGCGAGTATGCGGCCGAGCCGGCTCCGTCGCACACGCTGAGGATGTACCATCCGCTCTCGCTGAGATATCTGATGCCGAAATCGTCGTCGCGGGGTTTGCCCTCGTTGGCGTGCGAACGTCCCCGTCGGCTGGCTGCCACAACATCACGTCCTTGCGGCACTTTGATATATTGCGAGGCGGCGTCGGGTTTGAAGTAGGGGATATCCCTGTTAGTGGGGATGTCTTTCCACAGCGACCGGGGATCGGGATTGATGATAAGGCGGAATGTGTAGGCGGCGCGCGGCTCATCGTCGAGACGTCCGTCGTAGTCGCACGAGATAGTGATGTCGTAGTCGCCTGCGCTCGCCGGACGGCCTGTGATGCGGAATGTGTGATCGTCGACGGCTTCGGCAGCAAGTCCGATGCCTTCGAGACCGTCGAAGCGGTAGTCGCGGGTGAAATTGTCGGGGAGCGTGATTGTGTTGTCGGGGAAGAGTGCTCCCTTGGTACCGTTGGGCACGCGCACTCCGGCGTCCTGAATGGCGCTGACGGCTCTGGCGCGGAGGGCATCACGCGACATGCAGTATTGTTGCCATAGCTTTCCGATCGATTGTGTCATAAAGTCGTTGAGTTTGGCATCCGGGGCGTCAATGCCCATCCGGCGCAGATATTCAAATAGTTGTTTCATTTGTAATGTTGCGAGGAAGGAGGGAATAGGGGAAAGGAAAGAGTGGCGGGGGTCAGCCTATGGTACGGTTGATGTTGAAGTCGCCGCTTTCGCCTTCGCGTGATAATTCGAGTGTGGCGTTGCACCACGGGCACACTACCTGTTTTTCGGTTGAGGAGGCGCATAGTGTGTGGCCGCAGTTGCCGCACACCACAAGGCCTGTGTCGTTGCCGCAGCAGGGACAGGCAGGTGAGCCGAAGAGCTTGCCTGAGGAGATGTCGCGTGCCCGCAGTCCGGGGTCACTCAGCCGGCGGTACTGCTCCTCGTCGATGGTGTACGAGCCCACGTGGTAGAAGCCGTTGCCCACGATATTCTCCATATCTTCGGGGTTGCCCATCCTCCGGGCGAATTTCATCAGATAGGGACGCTTGGTTTTGGAGCATTTCGAGAGCATGACGGCAAAATTTTCGTCAGGATTCGCCGTCTCGCTCTCGTTGCCGGATGCAGCGGGACCGATGATGTGGTCGGGCGGGGGCGGGAGCTCGAAATTGTCGCCGTTGTTTTCGGCCACTCGTTCCGAACCGACTTTAATCGATGCCGTCACCCATTTGAAGAAGCGCTTGAAATCTTCAGGACTTGTCTGCTTGAGCTGCAGTACGTTTTCGGTGAATTTTTTCAGAATCGACGTGCTGCAATTGCTGCCGATAGAGATGGCCACGAGATTGGCGCGGCGGCGGTAATGATCGTTCCAGCGTTTCAGGGCGCGTGAATAGTCGTCGGTCGGGGTGCCGTCGGTGAAGAGAAAGACTATGGGCTTCCAGTCGCCTTTTTCGTCGGCCGAGGTTTTGACAAGGTCGGTGTTGAAGTGGTCCATGAGAGCATCCATGGCTGCCGACAGCGAAGTGCCGCCGCCGATTGGAAACCGCGGAGGATAGAATTTGTAGAGTTCTTCAAGCGCTGTGAGCTCGATGGCGCGTCCTGCAAAAACTATGATGGAGATGTAGACCGTCTCGAGAGCGTAGGGGTCGGTGCGCAGCTCGGAGATGATGGTGCGCATGCCGTCTTCAACTTGCTTGATGGGTTCTCCCACCATAGATTCAGACACATCTATAAGAAAATATACCGGTAGTCGTCGCATGATGGCAGATTTTGGATAATCAGATTACGATATTTACTTCGGGCGGCGGAGGCGGAAGCTCGCCGAGCGAGCCGGCGTCGGCGCCTGTCTCTTCGACCTTTGCCGACGATGTCGACACTGACGCAGATACCCATTTGAAAAATTTCTTGATAGTGTCGGAGTCGGTGGTGTCGAGTTTTACCACCGATTCGGTGATTTTTTTCAGTATGTCGGTGTCGGCGCCGTCGCCGGCGGCGCAGGCCACGATTACGCCGAATTTGCGCTTGCGCACGGCTTCAAGTCCGCGTGTGATGTCGTCGGTGGGGACGCCGTCGGTCATGATGAATACGAGCGGTTTCCAGTCGCCTTTCTGCTCGGGAGTGGTTTTTACCACTTCGGCGTCGACTTTGTCGGCGAGGAGCTGAAGAGCGTCGCCAAGAGCGGTGCATCCGGTGGCTTCGATGTTGGGCATCTGGAACTGGGCAACTTCGGTGAGAGGCACTATCTGTTTTGCTTCGCTGTCGAAGGTAATTACGCTCAGATAGGCCGTTTCGAGCGCGTAGGGGTCGCTGCGAAGTGTCGACAGGAGCACTTGCACACCGTTCTTTACGGCTTCGATGGGGTCGCCCCACATAGAGCCGGAGGTGTCGAGGAGGAGATATACGGGAAGTCTTCTCATAATTATGATGGGATTAAGTGTGTTATGTGTTGCGTGAATAGAGTGCGACATAATGTGCCAGCGGCTCGCGCTCGCCTCTGGCCAGAGGGCGGAACGACCACTCGCCGTCGTCGCCGCGCACGATTTCGGCAAACTGTACGGCCGTTGAGCCCTGAGCTACGTCCGAAAGACGGCATTTCACTATCGGGCTGCCGTCGGTGCGGTCGTAAAGCGAGACGGTTGCGTCGGTAATGTCGTCGAAACTCTGCATACGGGCCTCTGCGTTGTAGATGGTGACGAGAAACAGCAGCCGGCGCACTTGCGCGGGCACTTTCGACAGGTTGATGAGCAGCACCTCGCCGTCGGCGCCGTCGATGTCGTCGGCTTTGAGCACAACGGCGTCGGCAGGCGAACGCAGATTGTTGTAGAAAACAAAATACTCGTCCCGCAGGAGCCTGTCGTCATCGTCGAGCATGAAAGCGCACACATCAAGGTCGAAATTGTCGACCGGCACGTTGCTCTGCCGGGGTGACCAAGTGAGCTCCATACGCAGCTGATTGAGTTCTTTCGCCGGATTCATTCTAATGTAGGGATATATTGACAATCCAAAGTTAAGGCATAAAATCACATTGCAAGATTTTTTGCAAGGTTATAATTTCGCAACCGCCCTGTTGCCCGGACTGTTTTGCTGAAAAATTATACTTTTTTATTACAAAAGCGTTGCACTTTTTCGGGTCTGAATTGTTGTAATACTGAATCAACGATTTAAATATGATACAACTTACATCCCTCGTCCTTACTGTCGAGTAGTGATACTGGGTAGTAAGGCTCTCATAAATAAATAGTTGAAACGTGGAGGGGGCGCACCGGCAATTGCGGTGCGCCCCCTTTCGCGCGTCTGTACGGCAGATATTGCCGGTGATATGCGATGAGCGAGGCCGCGCTGTGGAAAGCGCGGCCTCGGTTGTATGCTGTATTTTTATCGGGCTTGTCTCAGTCGAGCGGACGCTCAGTTTCGGTGGGATTATTGATGTCTTTGTAAGTGTAGCCTGAGATGTCTTTGTAGTTCACGCGGATAGTCTTGCAAGTGGAGATGGCGAAAAGATCCTGAATGTTGAACGAGGCATACAGGCGAGCCAGATTGCCGCCGTCGGAGTTGTTGCTTTTGAGTATGAGGTGTGTTTCGACCACGGGCTTGTCGAGAGTGCTCTCGTCGGCCACGAGTATGTAGCTTGTGGGGCGTGCGCTCGTGGAGGCGAACATCTCGGCGTCGATGTTAAGATAAATGCCGGTGAGCCACATCGATGTCATCTTCAGCGGCTCTGTGTCCCAGCCGTTGTATTGCTCTGATGTGCCGGTGAGTACAGATGCCTCGGTGTTGCTCATCGTAGAGAAACCGTAGAGCGTTATGGCGCCGGGGGTATAGGGAGCCGCGCCGTTCTGCATCTTGTAGGCGATGAGCAGACGGGTGCCGGGTTTAAGCTCTTTGTAGTTGATGAGCGACACTCCGCAGACGTATTGCACCTCAGGCGAGTTTTCTGATTTCTGGGCTGCGAAGGTGGAGGTGGTGGCGTTGGTGGATACGAGGGTCACGATGTCGTAGATCGCGTCGTCCGGAATTACGGGACCGGTGGGGTCGTTGTTGTCATCGGAGCAGGAGACAGCCGAAAACATAACGGCGGCGAGCAATGCGAAGCTGAAAATTTTCTTCAACATAGGGTATAAAATTATTTTGAGATTAATTCAATCGATAAGAATATCAAGACAAGCGGCCGGGCGTGAGTCAGCTCTCGATGCGTCCGTCGCGCAGATGTATTGTGCGGTCTGAGTCGGCGGCGAGCGATTCGTCGTGAGTGACGATTACGAATGCGGTGCCGAAATCGCGGCGCAGATCGAAAAACAGACCGTGCAGACGCCGGCGGTTGGCACTGTCGAGGCTGCCGGATGGCTCGTCGGCAAAGACGATGGGCGGACGGTTGACAAGCGCCCTGGCCACGGCGGCGCGCTGTGCCTCGCCTCCCGAGACTTCCGACGGCCGGTGATTCTTACGGTCGCCCAGGCCGATATAGTCGAGCAGTTCAACGGCCCTTGCCGTAGCCTCGGCCTGAGAGGCTCCGCCTATGAGCGCCGGCATGGCCACGTTCTCGGCAAGAGTAAATTCGGGCAGAAGTCTGTGCATCTGAAACACGAAGCCTATCGAGCGGTTGCGGAACCGCGACAACTCTTTGTCGCCGAGCGAGAGCACCCGCGTGGGACCGCTTCCGGGCAGAGTATAGACGATGTCGCCGCGGTCGGGAGTCTCGAGAGTGCCCATGATCTGAAGCAAAGTCGACTTGCCGGCGCCGCTGGGGCCGACGATTGTCATCACCTCGCCGGGATGCACTTGCAGCGACACTCCGCGCAGCACTTCCACCGGACCGTAGCTCTTGTGTATGTCGCTTAACTCAATCACGATGCAAATTTAGTCAAATTTTCCCGTCTGCACTTTCTGCACACGCTATTTTTTAGTTTTTTTGGAATTTTTCATAAAAAAAATTCGTAATTTTGCCAAAATTTGTAACTCATGGCGCAAGTAAGACCCAAAAAAGCCTTAGGCCAGCATTTTCTCACCGATTTGAGCGTGGCCGAGCGCATAGCCGCTACACTTGACGACTATGTGGGGATGCCCGTACTCGAGATTGGTCCGGGTATGGGTGTGCTCACCAGATTTTTACTTGACCGCGGCCATGACCTCCACGTGATAGAAATCGACCCGGAGAGCGTGATTTATCTCAGGCAACATTTCCCCGAGCTCGAAGGCAGAATCATCGAAGGCGACTTCCTGAACTTCGACCTTGACAGCCTCTTTGGCGGACGTAAATTCTGTCTTACAGGTAATTACCCCTACAATATCTCCTCGCAGATATTCTTCCGCGTTTTTGACAACCACGACCGCATACCATGCTGCACCGGTATGCTCCAGCGCGAGGTGGCCGAACGCATTTGCGCCGATGCCGGCCCCAAGTCGAGAGGAATCCTGAGCGTGTTGCTTCAGGCCTGGTATCGGGCCGAATACCTCTTCACCGTGAGCGAGCACGTGTTCAATCCTCCGCCAAAGGTCAAGTCGGGAGTGCTCAGGCTCACGCGCAACGACGCTCTCACTCTCCCGTGCGATCCTGCTCTGTGGCGCACCGTGGTAAAGACAACCTTCGGCCAGAGGCGCAAGACATTGCGCAATTCGGTGCGTCCGCTATTGCCGCCCGGAGTGCAGCTGCCCGAGTCGCCGCTGTGGGCGCTCCGCCCCGAGCAGCTCGACGAGAATCAATTTTTTGAACTCACCAACCTCATTGCAACGCTCCGACAATGAAAGAATATACCGACGAATATCTCAACCATATCAAGTCGCTTATAGCCGAGGATAATTCGGCCGAGGCGGCACGCGAGCTGACGGAGCTGCACCCCGCCGACATTGCCGAGCTGTATCAGAATCTCGACATCAGCGAGCAGGAATACCTCTTCCGCCTCCTCGACGAAGAGAAAGCAGCCGACCTGCTCATGGAGCTTGACGATGAGGACCGCGGACGGCTGCTCGAAGCCATGCCCGCCGAAGAGATTGCCAGGCAGATCGACCATCTCGACACCGACGATGCCGTCGACCTCATTCAGCAGCTCGACGAGGAAGACCGCGACGAAATCCTCTCGCACATCGACGACGTGGAGCAGGCCGGCGACATCATCGACCTTCTGAAATACGATGAAGACACCGCCGGCGGCCTCATGGGCACCGAGATGATAGTGGTGAACGAAAACTGGTCGATGCCCGAATGTATACGTCAGATGCGCCTGCAGGCCGAAGATATGGACGAGATCTACAACGTATATGTCGTCGACAACGAAAACCGCCTGCGCGGAGTGCTCCCCCTTAAAGAGATGATTACACACCCCTCGGTGTCGAAAATCAAACACGTGATGGAGGTTGACCCCGTGAGCGTAAAGGCTGAGACGCCCATCGACGAGGTTGCGCTCGATTTCGAGAAATACGACCTTGTGGCAATGCCGGTAGTCGACTCAATCGGGCGTCTGCTCGGACGCATCACCGTCGACGACGTAATGGACCAGGTGCGCGAGGCAAGCGAACGTGACTTCCAACTCGCATCGGGTATCTCCTCCGACGTCGACACCGACGACAGTGTCATTGCCCAGACACGCGCCCGCATTCCCTGGCTGCTCATCGGCATCGCCTCGGGCATTCTCGCATCCATCATCCTCGGCTCGTTCGAAGACCAGCTCCATGCCGTGACAGCTCTCGCCCTCTTTATCCCCATCATCGGCGGTACGGGAGGAAACGTAGGTGTGCAGGCCTCGGCTATCGTGGTGCAGAGCCTTGCCAACGGCACCCTCGAGATTAAAGAATTCGGCCGGCAGGTAGGCAAGGAGTTTCTTGTCGGATTGCTCAATGCTACGATTATCTCGCTTGTGATGCTCATATATAATCTCATATTTATGCCCGGAGAGTACGCCGTGACACTATCGGTGGCAGTCTCGCTGTTTGTGGTCACCATGTTCGCCACGCTTTTAGGCTCGATTGTGCCCCTCACACTCGAAAAACTCCATATCAACCCCGCCCTTGCCACCGGCCCCTTTATCCAGATATCCAACGACATCTTCGGACTCATCATCTACGTCTCGATATCCGGCTGGTTTCTCGGCTGGCTCTGAGACATACATCTTCCGTCCGGCTCATAAGTTTTGAATCCGGAACTCCGGCAGACGGAGTTTTGGGAATTAAAAAATTATTCGTAACTTTGCACGCAAAACAATTCCCCCTATGTCATTTATTTCAGACCGTGTTAAAATGGAAGGGCTCACATTCGATGATGTCCTTCTCATTCCGTCGTATTCCGACGTCTTGCCCCGCGAAGTGGATTTACGCACAAAATTCTCACGCAACATTTCGCTGAACGTGCCGATTGTTTCGGCCGCAATGGATACAGTCACCGAGTCGGCGCTCGCGATTGCCATTGCCCGTGAGGGCGGTATCGGCGTGATACACAAAAATATGTCGATAACCGAGCAGGCGCGTCAGGTTCATGCAGTGAAACGCGCCGAAAACGGCATGATCTACGACCCCGTGACCATCCGCCGCGGCTCGACGGTCAACGAGGCTCTGGCCATGATGGAAGAATACCACATCGGCGGCATACCCGTTGTCGATGAGGGCGGACTGCTTGTCGGCATCGTCACCAACCGCGACCTCCGGTTCGAGCGCGACGGCAGCCGCAAGATCGACGAAGTGATGACATCCGAAAATCTCATCACCACATCACAGACGGCCAATCTTGAAGAGGCCGCCGAGATACTGCAGCGGCACAAGATAGAAAAGCTCCCGGTGGTCGACGCCGCAGGCAAGCTCATAGGTCTGGTTACTTATAAAGATATCACAAAGGCCAAAGACAAGCCCAATGCCTGCAAAGACGGGCTCGGACGTCTGCGTGTCGCCGCCGCCGTCGGCGTGACAGGCGACGTAATGGAGCGTGTCGACGCACTCGTGGCGGCAGGAGTCGACGCAGTGGTCATCGATACAGCACACGGTCACTCGCAGGGTGTGCTCGGCACACTCAGGTCAATCAAAGAAAAATACGACTCAATCGACGTTGTGGTAGGCAATATAGCCACCGGGGAGGCTGCGAAATACCTCGTCGAACACGGTGCCGACGCCGTGAAGGTGGGCATAGGTCCCGGCTCAATCTGCACCACGCGCGTCATAGCCGGTGTTGGTGTGCCGCAGCTTTCGGCCATCTACGACGTGTACCGCGCCCTCGAAGGCACCGACGTGCCAATGATTGCCGATGGCGGCATCCGCTACTCGGGCGATATTGTCAAGGCGCTTGCAGCCGGCGGAAGCGCGGTGATGCTCGGCGGAATGCTCGCAGGAGTCGAGGAGTCGCCCGGCGACACCATTATCTTCAACGGACGCAAGTACAAGGCCTACCGTGGCATGGGCTCGCTCGAAGCCATGGAGCACGGCTCGAAGGACCGATACTTTCAGGCCGGTGTCACCGATGCAAAGAAGCTCGTGCCCGAAGGCATCGCCGCCCGCGTACCGTATAAAGGCTCGCTCTACGAAGTCGTTTATCAGATGCTCGGCGGTCTCCGCTCGGGTATGGGATATTGCGGCACACACAATATCACCGAATTGCACCACGCCAAATTTGTGCGCATCACCAACGCCGGCGTGCTCGAGAGTCATCCGCACGACGTGGCCATCACAAGCGAAGCGCCCAACTACAGCGCCGCACACCAGTAATCGCTCATTCACAACATTTTATGCCGCAGGGCGTCCGCCGAAACCGCGTGTGGACGCCCTGCGGCCGTATACGTCATTGCCGGACAGCTCTTATTTTTGATAATTAGAAAAAATTATCGTAACTTTGCCGTGCGGTTGCCAAGCGTCGCATGAGGCGCGGGGCATGAAAAGGGAATCGGGTGTGAATCCCGAGCAGTACCCGCTGCTGTGAGTCGCATTTTCAGTCCGGCACAACAGCCACTGGCCAAGCAAGCGAGCAGAGACCGGGAAGGCGTGACGGAAGCGACGAGCCAGAAGACCTGCCGTTGTGTAATATTCTCCGTACAGATGCCCGGGACCCGGCATCGGTGAAATTTTATTATTGAATGACATCAAAATCGTCACTACGCAAATTGCCCGGCGTCGTTGTCCTGTGGCTGCTTCTTCTACCCTTGGCCGTGCAGTCCCGGGAGAACGTCGACAGCGCCGTAGCCGACACGATGCGTGCCATTAATCTCAAAGAGGTGAGCGTGACCGCTACCCCGCGCCGCATCGCCACCGTGCAGGAGATAAAAGGCGCCGATTTGCAGAACCTTTCCACCACATCAATAGCCGACGCGCTGAAATATTTTGCCGGAGTGCAAATAAAAGATTACGGCGGTCTCGGCGGTCTCAAAACCATCAATGTGCGTTCGCTGGGTGCGCAGCATGTGGGCGTATACATCGACGGCGTGCGCATCAACAATGCTCAGAACGGCACCGTAGACCTCGGCAAATACTCTCTTTCTACTCTCGAATCCGTTTCGCTCTACAACGCCAACAAGCTCGACCTCTGTCAGTCGCCTTCGGAATATGCCTCCGGGTCGACCGTCTATCTGCGCACGCGCCGGCCAGACCGTGATTCACTGTCGCTGTCAGCACGCTACGGGTCGTTCAGCACATATTCCGGAAGAGTCAACGCTCAGCTTGTGCGCGGCGCCTGGCACACCTTCGTCGATGCGGAATACCTCAACACAAAAGGCGACTACAAATTCCGCTACAAGTCGGAATACGAGGATACGGTAGGACGCCGTAAAAATTCCGACATCGAATACGGCCGCGTGCAGGCTGCCGTGTTCAACAAGGGATTTTCAGCTCACGCCTATTACTACCAGTCGGAGCGCGGCTGTCCGGGCGGCATAGTGAGGCGCCTGACCGACAAATTCACCAACATCGGTCGCGAATGGGACAAGGATTTCTTCTTCCAGAGCTCATGGCAACGCGACCTCTCGCCCAAGTTTATCTTCAAGACCACAGGAAAATACTCCTGGGAATATCTGCGCTACTGCACCGACTATCCCGACAATCAGAACACGGCGCGTGTCAACAACCACTACCACACCCACGACGCCTATCTCTCGCTCAGCGGAGCATACCGACACTCGCCTCTGCTAAATGTGAATATTGCCTGCGACGGACGCCTCACGTGGATGCGCGCCGACCTCCGGCGCTTCGAACCCGTGCGCCGCGACGATGTCAAAGCCGTGGCCGCCGTGCAGGGCACATGGCGCGGATTGCGCTATGCCGGCTCGATGCTCTATCAGTACTACCACGACCACACATCGCTCAAAGCCGGAGCCGCCGAGCCGCTGAGCCGCTTCACACCGGCCGTCTCGCTCTCCTACACCTGCGGCAACCTTACCCTGAAATCGTGGTATAAAAAAATATTCCGTGTGCCCACGCTCAACGACCTCTATTACACCCAGTCGGGCAACCGCAACCTCAAACCCGAATACACGCGCCAAATCAACATCGGCGCCGAATACTCGCTCATGCGCCGTCTGTGGGAAGCCTCGATACAGGCCGACCTGTACCGCAACTCGGTCGACAACCGCATCGTCTGCCTTCCGCTCAAAGGCACTTATACCTGGACTATGATGAACTACGGCAAGACGCTCTGCCACGGTCTCAACTCCACAGCCCGGGTGCGCTTTATGCCCGGCGAATGGAATTTCGCCCTGCTCTGCTCCCTCACCTGGCAGCGCGATGTGAACCGTACCGATCCCGAGGCCACAACATACGACCGTCCCATCTGCTATTCGCCGGCTCTGTCTTACGGTATCACCGCCGTAGCCGGATGGAGGCAGTTCTCCGTCACCGTCTCCGACCTGCACGTGGGCGAACGCATGTGGTCTTACGCCGACCCCGAAGACGTGCTCAAACCGTACAACAACGTCGATGTCAAAATCTCCGGAGCTTACCGTTCCGTGCAGGCTTCGATCGAGGTTTTCGACCTCTTCGACGTGCAGTACGAGCACTTGCCCCGTTACCCGTTGCCCGGACGCAATTTCCGCCTCACGGTAAGCTATACATTCTGAAATCTCATCCTCTTAAATATCAGACTTATGAAACGTATTTTCTCTATTTTTACACTCGTCGCCTTTTCCAGCATGCTTATCACGGCTTCGGCGCAGGAAAGACTCTTTATCCTCAACGAGGGCATCTGGCAGTCCGACAACGGTCGTCTGACCTATTTCGACAATGGCCGCGTGGTGAGCAACAAATGGTTCCGCGACGTCAACGGCACCAAGCTCGGCGACACGCCCAACGATATCATAGCCGTAGGCGACAACCTCTTTGCCATCGCCCTCAACTGGTCGAATATCATTCAGTTCATCGATGACAAGGGCAAAGCTGTCGGCGCCACGGAGGATGTGCCCAACAACCGCAAACTTGCCGCCGACGGCCGTTATCTCTATGCTACATCTTTCGGACACTCGTGCATGGTCAGCGGCCGGGAGGTAAATTTCACCAAAGGATTTGTGGCCAAAATTGACTTGCAGACATTCAAGACCGTCGGCGCCTGCGAGGTGGGCTACGAGCCGGAAGGCATCGCTATCTATGGAAATCGCCTGTTTGTGGCCAACACGGGCGGATATGCCGAACAGGAAACCGACCACGACTACGAGCGCACAGTCTCTGTCATCGACCCTGCGAACATGACCGTGGTGCGCACCGTCGACACCGGGCAAATCAACCTTTACGGCAAGCTCTCACAGGCAGGACAATATCTGTGCATCAATTCGCCGGGCGACTACTATGAGGTGCCGGCGGCAACCATCATTTTTGACTGTCAGGCAGTCATAGACGGCAAAGCCGACAACGAGTGTTTCGTAAAACTCCCGTATGCAGCCACATGCAGCACAACCACGGCAGACAAAAAATTTCTTGCCGTGGGTTCGCAATATTCATTTATTGAGGGCAGCTACCGTACTGACTGCCTCACCATCGACCCTGCCGAAGTCTTAGCCTCCGGCGGCCGTTCGGGATACGAAGCAAAAATGCCCGGAACCGTTCTCTCCGACATTATGGCGATGAGCCGGCCCTACGGTATTTATGTCAATCCTTACAGCGGCTATATTTATGCTACCGACGCCGGCGAGTATACCGACGCGGGCACGCTCGTGCAGTGGAATCCGCAAGGCATCAGGCAAGGTAAATACACGCTCTACATCAATCCCGGACATTTCGCCGCCATCAAGCCCGAGAATTGGAATGGTATAAATGACGTGACAGCCGACATCAACGATGACGCCGACACTCCGGTCTATAATCTGCAAGGTATACGTGTCACAAAGCCCGAATCGGGACGTATCTATATCCGCGGCGGCAAGAAAATTGTTTTCTGATACCTGCGTCCGCTGAAAACCTTGTCGCGAGGCCGTGTACTTACTTGAAGAACACGGCTTCGCTGCGGTAACGGGCTATTTCGGTGCCGGGACGGTAGCCGGTCGGAGTGGCCGCGATACCCCGGGCCTCGTCGAGTATCATGCCCGGCAGGTCGACGCCGGCGTGCACGCTGCACACGGCTCCGCCACCGAGCCGGGGATTGATTTCCATAAGCATAAGCCGCCCGGGCGCGTCGTACGGGCAGATATATTGCAGAGTCACCGCCCCGCGCAGTCGCAAGGCGGCAAGCGCACGGCGTGCGGCGTTTTCGAGGCGAGGATTGTCGACAGTCATCGTGCGCGTGACCTCACCGCCTTCCACTTCGAGGCGCACACGCGGCACAACGGCGCAAATCTCGCCCGTGAGCACGCTCACATAGCAATCGACCGTGTATTCTACCGGATGCTCCACAAGCTCCTGTATCAGATAATCACCGGCATTGGCAAGCGCCTGAAGCTGAGCTTCGTTGTAGATCTTCACGATGCCCTTTGACGCCGAGCCGCGGCGCGGCTTGGCTATCAGCGGAAATGCCGCCCCCGGAGTGTATGTTTCGGGAATTTCGAGACCGAGCGAGGCAAACAGCGAGGCCGAGACAATCTTGTCGAACATCTGTTGCGACAATTCGGCCGAGGAGCAGGGAGCGAATATGTCATCCTGTCCTTCGGCCACGGCTGAGGCCACGGCGACAGCTCCGTCGACAAACGGCACAACCGTGCGGCAACCGTTCCGCCGCATCACCCGCCGGATATCGTCGACCACATCGGCGTCGCTCCATCGCTTGCCTATGACCACTTCGCCCTCGATGGCGATGGGCACGTCGGAGGTCATTTCGTAGCTCACGATGCCGGCTTCGAACCCTCGGCGCGCGGCCGATTGCTTGAACATGCGGGCCATCGACACGCGTTTGGCTCCGCCGAGAAAGAGGATGTTTTCCGGCATAGGTTTATCGGTTGTAAATGTCGGTCTTGTAGCGTGCGAGGTTGGCCGGATTGGTAAACCAGTCGATGGTGCGTCGCAGGCCCTCGTCGAGCGTCACCTGCGGTCGCCATGTGGTGAGAGAGGTGATGAGCGTGTTGTCGCCGCACAGACGGCGCACTTCACTTTTGCCCGGACGCAGACGTGCCGGGTCGACCACGTATTCTACGTCGGCGTTCATTAGTCGCGCGATGGTGTGCAATGTGTCGGCCATGCTCACTTCGGTGCCGGTGGCGATGTTGATTTCCCGGCCTTCGAGTCCCGGAGTCGTGCCCAGAGCGATGAAGCCCCGGCAGGTGTCTTCGACGTAGTTGAAGTCGCGGGTGGGAGAGAGATCGCCCACGGTTATCGTACGCTTGCCCGAGGCAATCTGCGAGATGATGGTGGGGATGATGGCGCGGGCGCTCTGGCGCGGACCATAGGTGTTGAACGGGCGTGCTGTCACCACCGGCAGGTCAAAGGCGTTGTAGAAGCTTTTTGCTATTGCGTCGGCGCCGATTTTGGTGGCCGAGTAGGGCGACTGCGGCTGCCGTGGGTGTTTCTCGTCGATGGGCACGTAGATGGCGGTGCCGTAGACTTCGGAGGTCGAAGTAACAACGATGCGCTCCACACCGCAGTCGCGTGCGGCCTGCACCATGTTGAGCGTGCCCTTGATGTTCGTGTCTACGTACGAGTCGGGGGCTACATAGCTGTAAGGTATGGCGATGAGCGCGGCAAGATGAAACACCACGGAGCATCCGCGTGTGATTTCGCGGCAGAAATTGGGGTCGCGCACGTCGCCGCACACGACTTCAAGCGCCGGATGGCTGTTGCCTTCGAGCCAGCCCCAGTTGTTGAACGAATTATACTGCGAGAGGGCTCTTACGCGGTAGCCCTGAGCGAGCAGCATATCGGTGAGGTGCGAGCCGATGAATCCGTCGGCGCCTGTAACTAATATCAGTGATGATTTGTCCATTGTGGTGATAGTTGGAGGATTATTGTAGTGCTTTCACTCGGGTGAACCGATGAAGTAGAGCATCTTGCTTGCGCGTGTCACGGCCGTGTAAAGCCATCGGTAGAAGTCTTCGCCCATAGCGTCGGGCGGGATGCCGACCATGTCGATTATGACGTTGCTCCACTGTCCGCCCTGAGCTTTATGGCACGTGACGCAGTATGCGTATTTCACTTGCAGGGCGTTCCAGTAGGGGTCAGAGAGCAGTGCGAGTTGCCGCTCCTGCATCGGAGTCATGGGTGAGAAGCGTTCCGGATCGGACATGATGCCCTGATAGAGGCGCTGCATCTGTTCGCGGGTGATAGCGGCATCGTCGGAGGCGAGCACGTCGAGCATTATTTTGGCTGTAACGGGCGTGTCGCTGTCGGCGAATGTAACCTCGACGTCGGCGAAGCGCATGCCGTACCGCGTTTCCGTGCCGAAGACGCGTGTCACGCGCAGTATGTCGCCGTTGGCGATGAAATCGGCGCCTTTGAGCGAGCGTGTCCAGTGGTAGTTGTTTTTGGCTACGATGAGGAGCTCGTTTTCCTCTATTTCGTGCTCGTAGTAGAGCACTGAGGAGCGTATCTCGCGGTTGAAAGCCGCCGCGCGGAGGTTGGAGCGCGTGATTACGATTGTGTCGGAGATGCCGGTGCGGTTGTACGACGAATACAGCACTTCGGGTACGTCGTCGGGCGGCAGCGCGTTCACATCGGGAAAGTCGAGCCTCAATTCGGGCACGGGCAGAGGGTCGAGGCGCATGTTGCGGCGCAGCAGAGTGGCGTTGTAGAGAATGCCCGAATGTGCGCCCTGACGTGCTACCTGCGTGAGGGTTGCACGGCTCACGCGCAGACCGAAAGAGCGCAGTGTTTCCGTATCCATGGCGGCCGAGAACGGGCAGCCCACAGGCGGCAGCTGTGCGGTGTCGCCCAGCAGAAGCAGGCGGCAGTTCTGTCCGGTGAAGACGTAGTGGATAAGGTCGGCCAGAAGGTTGCCGCTGTAAGTGTCTTCGCCCGAAATCATTGAGGCCTCGTCGACGATAAAGAGCGTGTCGGCCGACTTGTTTTCGGCCATTTCGGCGCCCGACATATCGCCGGGCGCGCCCATGGGGCTGTGACGGTAGATGCGCCGGTGGATGGTGAAGGTGCTGTGACCCGAATGAGCGGCGAAGACTTTGGCCGCGCGGCCGGTGGGAGCGAGAAGCACGGCTTTCATGCCCACGTCGGGCAGCGAACGCACCAATGCGCCGCACAGCGATGTCTTGCCTGTGCCGGCGTATCCGTTGAGCACGAATACGGCGTCGCTTTTGACCCGCGGCGAGCAAAAACGTGCCAACGCCCCTATTACCAGCTTTTGTTGGAAATTGGGAGCGTAGGGCAGACGGCTCGCTATTATCGACTCAAACTCTTCGGCGGTCATGTATCGCGGCGGGATGTAAATGGGGGGAGTATCAAATTGCAAGCGGACGCACGACCGTGCGTGCGTCCCTGCAATGTGCTGCACTTGCATTTTTGATACATCCTGCGGTCAATCAGTTTTTAAGACTCCATTCAAAACCGTCTTTGGTGTCTTTGACATCAAATCCGATTTTGGCGAGGCTGTCACGGATGCGGTCGCTCGTGGCCCAGTCTTTCTTGGCCTTGGCGTCGGCGCGGAGCTGCAGGAGCAGGTCGACGGCCTCTTCGAACGGCTGCATCGATGCCGAAGCCGAAGCGCCGGCGTCGACGATGTCGGTGCGCACGCCCATGATGTCGACAAGGAATGTCGAGAACACCCGTTTGAGAGTCTCGATATCGTCTGCCGAGGCGTGTGCTTTGCCGTCGTTGACAGCGTTGATGATGCGACATGCGTCGAAGAGGTGGGCGATTACGACCGGAGTGTTGAGGTCATCGTCCATGGCGGCGTAGCATTTGGCTTCGAGGTCGCTGACGTCGATGTCTGAAGTCTCCGAGGGCTTGAGCTGCAAGAGCCGGCGGTAGCCTTCGAGCAGTCGCTGCAGAGCCTTCTCGGCGCCTTGCAGGGCTTCGTTGGAAAAGTCGACGGTGCCGCGGTAGTGGGCTTGCAGAATGAAGAAACGGATGGTCATGGGCGAGTAGGCCTGAGCGAGCAACGGATGGTTGCCGGTGAAGAACTCGTCGAGGGTGATGAAGTTGCCCAGACTCTTGCCCATCTTCTTTCCGTTGATGGTGATCATGTTGTTGTGCATCCAGTATCGCACCGCGGGATGTCCCTGATGGGCCACGGATTGCGCGATTTCGCACTCGTGGTGGGGAAATTTCAGGTCCATGCCGCCGCCGTGGATGTCGAACGTGTCGCCGAGGTATTTCTCTCCCATGGTCGAGCACTCGAGATGCCATCCGGGAAATCCTTCGCTCCACGGCGAGGGCCAGTGCATGATGTGCTCCGGAGCAGCCTTTTTCCATAGGGCGAAGTCTGCCGGATTGTGCTTTTCTTCCTGTCCGTCGAGAGCGCGGGTGGTTGCGAGCAGTTCGTCGATGTTGCGGCCGGAGAGTTTGCCGTATCCGTAGTCGCGGTTGAATTTGGGCACGTCGAAATAGACCGAGCCCTCGCTCTCGTAGGCGTAACCTGCCGCGAGGATGGTCTTGATGTACTCGATCTGCTCGATGATGTGGCCGGAGGCGTGAGGCTCGATAGATGGCGGAAGCACGTTGAGAGCTTCCATGGCGTGGTGGTAGCGGTTGAGGTAATACTGCACGACCTCCATGGGTTCGAGCTGCTCCAGACGCGCTTTTTTTGCAACCTTGTCTTCGCCGTCGTCGGCGTCGTGCTCAAGATGGCCCACATCGGTGATGTTGCGTACGTAGCGCACCTTGTAGCCAAGATGGGTGAGGTAGCGGAAAAGCACGTCGAAAGTGATGGCCGGGCGCGCGTGCCCTAAGTGGCCGTCGCCGTAGACCGTGGGGCCGCACACGTACATGCCCACTCTCTCGGGCTGCAGAGGCACGAACCGCTCCTTAGCGCGCGAGAGCGAGTTGTAGATTACTAAATCGTTCGGGCGTATCATGGGGCTGTCGGGGCTCAGTTAAGCGATTCGTTGCCGCCTTTGAGCGGAGTCTTGCGCACGATTTCGCCGAAGGTCGATTCGTATTTCGCAAGATTGTCGCGCAGGGCGAAGAGGAGATTTTTGGCGTTTTCGGGGGTCATCACCACGCGGCTCAGCACCTTGGCCTGAGGCATGTTGGGCACTACGGAGATGAAGTCGAAAAAGAACTCGTTGGCCGAGTGAGAGATAAGTGCAAGGTTGGAGTAGTGACCGGCGGCCACTTCGGGAGATACTTCGATTTTGAGCTCCTGTTTTTTCTGTTCCATTATATTCAGAATTTTATTGTTATTGTAACGCTTGAAGTCCGGCGCAAGGTCGGAATACAAATGCAAAAATACAAAAAAAATCCCGAACGCCCAAACGACGCCTCCTCACCGCATGCAAAATAGCTAATTTATGCGCCCGATGCAATAAATCGGAGAAGCATTACGTTGTTAACTTGATGTAATGTCATTATCAACTTGTCATGAAAACCAGTAAACTCTTCCTATCTCTTCTTTTGTGCTCGGTCACAGCCGTTTCGCTGTATGCCAAGAAAGACCCGACGCTGATGAGCGTCGACGGTAAGGATATCAAAGTCAGTGATTTTGAATATCTCTATAATAAAAACAACGCACAGCAAGCCGAGCCTCAGAGCCTCGAGAGCTATCTTGATCTCTTCATTAATTATCGTCTCAAAGTGGCCGACGCGCTCAATGCACGTCTCGATACCACCACGAGCTTCGTTACTGAGTTCGAAAAATACCGCGATGACCTTGCCCGCCCTTATCTCGAAGACAAAAAAGTGTCTGAACAGCTCAAGCGCGAAGCATACAGCCACATGCAGCGCAACATCACCGTGAGCCACATCATGGTCTCGCGCGAAGAGGGAAAAGTGGTGGCCGACTCGCTCTATGACCTTGTAGTATCGGGTAAAGCCAACTTCGAAGACCTTGCCACCAACCGCTCGATCGACACACGCGCCGCTCAGCAGAAAGGCTATCTCGGCGCCGTGAGCCCCGGCCGTTTCCCTTACGCTTTCGAAGAAGCCGCATTCAATACCCCCCTCGGTGAAATCTCCCGTCCGGTCAACTCCGGATTCGGCTGGCACATAATCCGCGTCGACTCCTCCGAGCCGAGCAAAGGCGAAGTGCGCACCTCGCACATCCTCCTGCTCACACGAGGCAAGTCGGCCGACGAGGCTGCTCGCGCCAAAACGCTCATCGACTCGCTCTACAACGAGGCCAAATCGGGCGCCGATTTTGCCGACCTCGCCAAGCGGTTCTCGCAGGACGGTTCGGCACGTCAGGGCGGAGATCTCGGCTGGTACGGCCAAGGCATGATGGTGCAGCCTTTCGACAGCATCTCGTTCGCACTCCCGGTGGGAGCGCTTTCCGAGCCTTTCCTCACGCCTTACGGTTACCATATTATATATAAGACAGATGCCCGCGACATGAAGAGCTATGAAGAGGTCGAAAAAGACATCGAAACTTTAATCTCGCGTGACTATCGCGCCACTCTCCCGCTCAAGGCCGCCCTCGCCGCCCTGGCCAAACGCACCGGCTCGATGGTGAACCAAAGCACACTCGAAGTGCTCGACAACATTATCGACGCCGACACCGCAGCTATCGTAAGTCAGGCCACCGTATCGGCTATCGCAGAGAGCACACTTCCCGCGTTCGGCGTCAAAGGCAAAGAAATCAGCATGGCAGAGATTAAGAATTTCTCCATTCCCGCCGGCTTGAACAAGGCACAGACCAAGGAAGCGCTGCGAGAGGCTGTCAACGCAGCTTTCGATCGCGAAATCTATCAAATCGCTGTCGCCGACCTCGAAAAGCAAAACACCGAGTTCCGCAATCTCATCAACGAATACCGCGACGGCATCCTGCTCTTTGACATCTCCAACACCAAAGTGTGGGACCGCGCCTCCAAAGACGAGGCCGGACAGAAAGCTTACTTCGATGCTCACCGCGACAAATACACATGGGAGACTCCCAAATTCAAGTCCTACATCATTTTTGCAGTCAATGACTCGGTGCTCGCTGAGGTTAAAGACTTCGCCGACCGTATCCCGGCCGATGTAACAGACCGCGACGCAATCACGGAAATGCTCACCAAGCGTTTCGGCAAAAAAGTGAAAATCGAGCGCGTGCTCGCCTCACGTGGCGAAAACGTCATCACCGATTATCTCGGCTTCGAGGCTGCGAAACCCGACGTGCAGAGCCAGCGCTGGCCCGTGTATTTCGCTTTCCGCGGAAAAGTGATCGACGCCCCCGAAGAAGTGGCCGACGTGCGCGGCGCCGTAGTGGCCGACTATCAGCAGGAACTCGAAGCGGCATGGCTCGAAGAGCTGCACAAAAAATACCCCGTCAAAGTCAATAAAAAAGTATTGAAGCAGCTCGCCAAGTAATCCCCTCGGAGGCGTAGACTGCCAATGGCGCAGAGTATAAATAAAACGATGAAAATCAGTTTTATCCACGTTCTCGGCATCGTCCTTTTGTTCGCTGCACCGTCATGCGGCGACAAGACGGACGATGCCGGGCCGTTTATAGCTTCTGTGGGAAATGCACGGCTCACCGTCGACGAACTTCGCGCCGGCATACCCTCAGGAGTGAGCCGTGACGACAGCGTCCGCATAGCGCGAGCCTATATCAGGCAATGGGTCGACAGTCATCTTATCTCTCAGGTGGCAGCCGGAGAGATAGATATGCGCGAAATCGACAGACTCACCGAAGAGTATCGCAACAATCTGATTATGTGGGAATACAGCCGTCAGATGTTTGACGCCCACGGTGCATCTGCCATTGCCGAAGACTCACTCCGAGCCTACTACGACGCCAACCGCGAGGAGTTCCGCCTCCAGCGTCCGATGGTCAAAGGCGTATACCTCAAAGTTCCCGACGACGACAAATCGCTCTCTGCGCTCCGCCGTTTGTATCGCTCTAAAAAGGCGGCCGACATAGACCGACTCGAGAAAAGCGAACTCTCCCGTGCCGTGCATTACGACTACTTTCGAGACCGCTGGGTAGACTGGGAGCAGATCGAGAACCGTATACCTTACGATTTCGGTTCCGACGGCGGTTCGACATTCCTGCGCGTCCGTCGCTCGCTCGACACATCGGCCGGCGGCTTCACTTACCTGCTCGACATCAGCGAGATGCTCCCGGCAGGCTCGGTGATGCCTTACGAGAGCGCAAAAGAAATGATAAAAGAGCGCATCAATCTTCGGCGTCGGCGCGCCTACGACATCACCCTGCGCGAGGAGCTGTACCGGAGCGCCCTCTCGTCAGGCAAACTGAAAATAAACGTAGACATCGGCAACCCCTGATGCAGCTGCGGCAATAAGCGCCGAAATAATAAACCCGGAAGAAAACAAAATGCAACCCTTACACCAACATACCTACCGCTTCACCGCCGACCAGGCCAATTGCGCCGGCCGAATGCCGCTTTGGCTCATCGTATCGCGCGTGATAGAGGTGGCGACAGAGCACGCCAACATCCTCGGCATAGGCTACGCCGATTTGCTGCCTATGGGCATCGGCTGGGTACTCTCGCGCCTGAGCGTAGAGATTGTCGATTCGCCCGAAATCAACACCGACTATACGTTCCATACATGGATTGACAGCATCAACCGCCACTACTCGGAGCGCTGCCTCACGGTGACCGACCACCATGGCCGCGACCTCATGCACATACGCACCACCTGGACCTGCATCAACTTCCGCGAGCGCACTCTCGCCTTGCTCGATATTATCGGCTCCGACCGCTTCCCCACCGTGGGCAAGGTTTGTCCGGTCACGCCCATGCGCAAGGTGCGTCCGTTGCCCGACGACGCCCGCAGCATGTCCTACACGTTCGTTTACGACGATATCGACATCAATTGTCACGTCAACACCGTGCAGTGGGTGCGTCTCATCCTCAACGCCTTCGACCTCGAATGGCATCGGCAGCACACCATCACGCGTTTCGACATCGCTTTCCAGCACGAGTGCCGGTACGGCGACACTGTGAGCGTGCGCACGGCGCAGGGCGACACTCCCGATGTCACCCTCTGCGAGATTGCCGACCCGGAAGGCCGACGAGCCGTGTCGGCCTCAATCACCACTCGCCACAGCGAATTTTAATGTCAGGAAAATGGATAAAACAATCATCATAGCCGAGGCCGGCGTGAACCACAACGGCGACCTCTCCAAAGCTCTTAAAATGATCGATGCGGCCGTAGAAGCCGGCGCCGATTACGTGAAATTTCAGACCGCCGTTCCCGAGCTCGTCATATCCTCTATTGCGCCCAAGGCAGAGTATCAGAAAGAAACCACCGGAGCCGGGCAGTCGCAGCTCGAAATGTGCCGTGCCATACACTTGCCCCTCGGCGATTACACCGTTATCGCCGACGCCTGCCGCGAGCGCGGCATAGGTTTTATGAGCACTCCCTTCGACCTCGTCTCCATCGACTGTCTGGCTAAGATAGGCATGGACTACTGGAAGATACCTTCGGGCGAAATCACGAACCTCCCTTATCTGCGCAAAGTGGCGCGGCAGCGCTCGCGCGTGATACTCTCAACCGGAATGTCTACCCTCGACGAAGTGCGCCACGCCGTGCGCGTGCTCACCGACAACGGCACCCCGCCCTCCGACATCATCCTGCTGCATTGCACCACGCAATATCCCACCCCCATGCAGGCCGTGAATCTGCGCGCCATGCTCGCACTCGGCACTCTCGGCTGTGCAGCCGTGGGCTACAGTGACCATACAATCGGCATCGAAGTGGCCGTGGCAGCCGTGGCGATGGGCGCAAAAGTGATTGAGAAGCATTTCACTCTCGACAAAAACCTTCCGGGTCCCGACCACCGCGCATCGCTCTCTCCGGACGAACTCAGAGATATGGTTACGGCAATCCGAAACATCGAACTCGCTCTCGGCTCCGGCATCAAACAAGTTGCCGACGCCGAGCGCGACAACATCGCCGTGGCCCGAAAGAGTATTGTCGCCGCTCGCGACATCCGCAAAGGCGAGGTTTTTACCGAAGAAAACATAACCGTGAAGCGCCCCGGCAACGGCATCTCGCCCATGCTGTGGGACGAGGTGATAGGCCGCACCGCCACACGCGATTTCGCCTACGACACCCTTATCGTAATCGACTGAAACCCACCCGGGCCGATGCATGGAATCGCAAAAATATTATTGCTTCTGCTTGTCGCGTTGAAGCTATCTGTCAGGGCCGAGGCAGTGAGTCAGCAACAGAGCCGTCTTGCTATCGAACATCTCGACAAACTCATAGCCAGGCGCAACACTTTTATAGTAAACCGCCAGAGACACATCGACTCGCTGCGCTCGCTTCTCGCCGAGCGCCGCACGGCCATCGATTCAGTCGGCATAATGGCAAGGATAGCCGAAGAGTATACGTCGTTTCACACCGACTCGGCCATCGTCTATTTCCGCGAAGCCGCGAGGCTTTCGCCTGACCCCGCGCAACGTGCACGCTGGCGCATGAATATGGGCGCGCTCTTGCCACTCGCCGGATTCAATACTATGGCTATCAATATCTTCACCGAAGAATTCTCGCCCGACACACTCCCTCCCGATTTGAAGACTGTCTATTACGACCGAGGCCGACAGATGTACAGCTATGTGGCATCGGCCTATGCTTCACATCCGGAATATGCCGCCGCGCTCGACAGTTGCGCCGGCGATTTTCAGGCTCAGCTGCTGCAGCTGTTGCCCAAGGCGTCGGCCGACTATCGTCTGCACCTCGGCGAGTACTATCTGCGTAGCCGGCAATACGAGCGGGCGCGTGCGATTCTCGACAACATTGTGAGCCGCGAACCCGTCAACAGTAACATACGCGCCCGCGCGGCCAATATGCTCGCACAGGTGGCCGAAGCCACCAACGACCATGTGTCCAAAATCTACTATCTGGCTCTATCGTCGCAGAGCGATGTGATTTCGGCTACGCGCGAAGTGAAATCGCTGCAATCGCTCGGTATCGAACTCAACGCTTTGGGCGACATCGACCGCGCCTACACATACATCTCCGTGGCTATGGAAAATGCAGTCAACTGCCATGCCTCAACCCGCATGGTAGAATCGTCGAACGCGCTTCCTATCATCGAGCAGGCCTATCAGGCACGCATCGCCGAGTCGCGCCGCACGACAATGTGGGTGATTGTGGCCCTGATAGTTGTGATTGCGCTGCTTGCCGGGGCTTTTCTGCGCTCGTGGAAGGTGAACAAGAGAGAAAAAGCGCTGCGCGAGAATCTGCACAAGGCCAACGAGGTAAAAGAGGTTTATATCAGCCGTTTCCTCAGTCTGTGCTCGATATATATGGACAAACTAAGTTCGGTCTGCGATCTGGTCAACCGCAAGATTACCGCCGGCAAAGTCGATGACTTGCAGCGCATGGTGCGTTCGGGCCGCTTTATAGAAGAGCAGTCGGGCGAGTTTTATGAGACTTTCGACGATGCTTTCCTGCACATCTGCCCCACATTCGTAGCCGATGTCAACGCTCTGTTACAGCCCGACAAGCAGATATTGCTCGCTCCGAGCGAAAGACTGAACACCGACCTGCGTATTCTCGCATTCTTGCGTCTCGGCATCGACGAGGCCTCGCAGATAGCCCGCGTGCTCAACTATTCGGTCAATACCATCTACGCCTACCGCAACCGTCTGAAAGCACGCGCCATCGACCGCGACAACTTCGAAGACGCGGTGCGCAACATTGGCAAGTAAGGGTGCGGATTATACATCCATATCCGGGCGGAGGCGGCGGGTGCGGGCGATAGCCTGCTCTTGTTTCCAGCGGTCGATGTTGGCCTGATGGCCAGAGAGGAGTACCGGCGGCACTTCCCATCCGTTGTATACAGCCGGACGGGTGTATATGGGCGGCTCGAGGAGTCCGTCCTGGAAGGAGTCGGAGAGGGCGCTTTGTTCGTCGCCCAGCACACCGGGGATGAGGCGCACCACGGCGTCGGCAATGACGGCGGCCGGGAGTTCGCCCCCGGTAAGCACGTAATCGCCGATAGAGATTTCTTTGGTAATGAGGTGCTCGCGTATGCGATAGTCGATGCCTTTGTAGTGCCCGCAGAGGATGATGATGTTGTCGAGAAGCGAGAGGCTGTTGGCCATTTTCTGGTCGAAGACTTCGCCGTCGGGGGCTGTGAAGATGACTTCGTCGTAGTCGCGCTCGGCTTTGAGAGCTGCGATGCAGCGGTCTACAGGCTCGACCTGCATCACCATTCCGGCATCGCCGCCGAAGGGGTAATCGTCGACTTTGCGGTGCTTGTTGGTCGTGTAGTCACGCAGGTTGTGCACGCAGATTGTTGCGAGCCCGCGGTCTTGGGCGCGTTTGAGTATTGAGCAGCCAAGGGGCGACTCGAGCATTTCGGGCAATACGGTGATGATGTCAATGCGCATAGCGGATTGGTATAGCTTGTGGTTAAAGTTCCACGTGGCCGGCTCTGACTTCGGCTGAGACGAAGACCGAGGCCAGGGAGTTGAATTTTTCCGGATGTTCGGTGGTGAGGTATTTCACGCGGCCCGTGCGGGAGATTTGCGATTCAATTTCGGGATGACGGCGCAGATAGTCTTCGAGACTGTCGGCCACAATCACTCCCTGGCACACCACTTTGACTCCCGGGGGCACGGCGCGGCTTATCTTGTCGTAGAGTATGGGGTAATGGGTGCAGCCTAAGAGCACGGTGTCGATGTCAGGACATTGGTCGAAGAGCTGAGAGACGTATTTCTCGACGAAATAATCGGCGCCGGGGCTGTCGGCTTCGCGGTTCTCGACCAGCGGAACCCACATGGGGCAAGCCTGTCCGTAAATCTTGAAGTCGGGATAGAGCTTCGCCACTTCCATTTCGTATGAGCCCGAGGCGATGGTGCCGGGAGTGCCGAAAAGGCCGATATGGCCGTTGCGGGTGAAATCGCCGATTTTCTCAACGGTAGGGCGTATCACGCCGAGCACGCGCGAGCCGGGCGCAAGTTTTTCGAGGTCGTTTTGCTGGATGGTGCGCAGAGCCTTGGCCGATGCGGTGTTACAGGCGAGTATGACAAGCGGGCAACCTTGACCGAGCAGATGGCTCACGGCCTGGAGCGTGAAATTGTATACACAGTCGAAACTGCGGCTGCCGTAAGGAGCGCGGGCGTTGTCGCCGAGATACAGATAGTCGTATTGCGGCATACGCGCCACAATATCGCGCAGGATGGTGAGTCCGCCGTAGCCGGAGTCAAAGACGCCTATCGGTCCCATATGGCAAGATGTGCAGTTGTTGAAAAATCAGGGTCACTAAGGCCTTTAAGGTCTTTAAAGTCCTTAATGACCCCGGTTTAAGCTGTTTATTCAGATCAGAGGCGCGATTTGATGGCTTCGGTCTCTTTTTCGTATCCGGGTTTGGCGAGGAGGGCGAACATATTCTTCTTGTAAGCCTCGACGCCGGGCTGGTTGAAGGGGTTCACGCCGAGCACGTAGCCGGAGATGCCGCATGAGAGTTCGAAGAAATAGATGAGGCGTCCGAGACAGTCTTCGCACAGGCCGGGGATGACGATGCGCAGGTTGGGCACACCGCCGTCGAGGTGGGCCAGACGGGTTCCGAGCTCGGCCATCTTGTTCACCTGGTCTACGTGTTTGCCGGCGATGTAGTTGAGACCGTCGAGGTTGGCTTTGTCTTCGGGGATGATCACCGAATTGTGAGTCTTTTCGACCGAGATTACGGTTTCGAAGATGGTGCGTTCGCCTTCCTGTATCCACTGTCCCATCGAGTGAAGGTCGGTAGAGTTGTCGACGGCTGCGGGGAAGATGCCTTTATGGTCTTTGCCTTCGCTCTCGCCGTAGAGTTGTTTCCACCATTCGCCGAAGAAATGAAGTTTGGGCGAGTAATTGACCAGAATCTCGGTTTTTTTGCCTTTGGAGTAGAGCGCGTTGCGTGTGGCGGCGTAGCGCACGGCGAGGTTGTCGTCGGAGATGGTGCTGAGGTCGCTCTGAGCAGCCTGAGCGCCGGCGATGAGCTTGTCGATGTCGAATCCGGCTACGGCGATGGGGAGCAGACCTACGGGTGAGAGCACCGAGAAGCGACCGCCTACGCTGTCCTCAATAACGAATGTCTTATAACCCTCTTCGGTGGCGAGCTGGCGCAGAGCGCCGCGTTTGGCATCGGTGATGGCCACGATGCGCTTCGAGGCTTCGGCTTTGCCGAGCTGCTCTTCGAGCTGAGCTTTGAGCAGGCGGAAAGCGATTGCCGGCTCGGTGGTTGTGCCGGATTTGGATATAACGATGATGCCGAATTTCTTGCCTTTGAGGTAATTCTGCAGCTCAGAGAGGTAGTCTTCGCCGATGTTTTGTCCGGCAAAGAGCACTTTGGTTTCGCCGGCGGCGGGGAAAGATGAAGACAGAGCCTCTATCACGGCTTTGGCGCCGAGGTAGCTGCCGCCGATGCCGATAGAGACTACTACTTCGCAATTGTCGCGGAGCTGACGGGCTGTTGCGTTGATGTCGGCAAGGAGAGCCGCGTCGGTGCGGGAGGGGAGGTCAACCCAGCCTAAGAAGTCGTTGCCGGCGGCGTCGCCGTTGAATACGTGGAGCGCGCCTTCTTTTGCTTTTGAGATGAAAGATTTGAGCTCGTCGTCGGAGATTGTCGACAGAGCGCCTTTGATGTCAAGGTCAATCTTTTGCATAGTCTGAAGTGTATAAGTATTTGATATATAATCGATAAGTAAGTCTGATGCGACAGTCGGCACACAGAGTCATCCGCACCGTGGGGCAGCTGAAAGCGGCATCCGGCCCGACATTGCATTTATTTCGACCACAAAATTAACAAAAAAAATCCGAATATCGTTGATACCATCCCCTGTTTTCATGCCGGGTTAATAATATTTAATAGACCCGCAATGTCAGGCCTGATAATTAATTAAAAAATGCAAAGAGAGGAAAAGGGGTGGCAGGTTATGAAAAATTTTTGTAAATTTGCAAATTGACTGACTGCGGCTCTATGCCGACACTCCGGGTATTCCGAAAGTACCGGTAACAGAGAGAAATATGCAGTCGCAGATTTCTGATTATAAATGAAATAACAATACCTCAAAATATGAAATTCAATATCGACAGCAAGGCGCTATACAGTACCGTATCGGCCGTTTCGAAGGTGATCAACAGCAAAAACGCTCTCACCATTCTCAATAATTTCTATTTCAAGCTCACCGATTCAAGCCTCGAAGTCACAGGCTCGGACGTTGAAAACGCGCTCACCGCGGTTGTGCCGGTGACCGGCGTGGATGGCGAAGGTGATTTCTGCCTCGACGCCCGCCGCATGGTGGAACTGCTCAAAGAAATTCCTTCGCAGCCCATCACCATCGACATCAACGATCAGACGCTCGAAACCGAAATCACATACAGCGGCGACCGCTACTCGATGGTAGCCATAGCCGGCGACCAGTATCCCGTGTACAAGAAAGACGAAACGGCCGACGAGCCTATCGTATTCACCTGCCCCACATCGCAGGTGATTGCCGGTCTGGGCAAAACGGCTTTCGCCGCCGGCACCGATGACTTTCATCCACAGATGATGGGCATCCTCTTCGACGCCACCCCCGAAAAGATTGTCTTTGTCGCCACCGATACTCGTCAGCTTGTGATGTACAAGGACGAGACATCCGCTCCGGGTGTGACCGTAAAAGCCATCATACCGCTCAAACCGGCCAAGGTGATACAGGACGTGTTTGCCGACAGCGAGACGCTGACATTTGCGATGACATCAAAGAGCGCGACCATCACCGGCGGCAACTTCACTTTCAACTGCCGTTTCATCAAGGGTAACTATCCTCCCTACGAGCGTGTGATACCGCAGAACAACCCTTACCGCCTGAGCGTTGACCGGGGACGCTTCCTCAACGCCGTGCGCCGCGTGAGCATCTTCGTCGATCCCGGCTACGGCATGATCAAGTTCAAGATTACCAACGATAAAATAACGATGAAGTCGGTCGACCCCAACCTTTGCACTCTCGGTCTGGCCGAAATCGACTGCCAGTACGACGGTCCGGAAATCGTAATCGGATTCAGCGCCCCCTTCCTGAGCAACATTCTGCAGAATATCGGCAGCCCGACGGTCAACATTTTCCTATCCGACCCAAGCCGCGCCGGAGTGTTCCGCCCCTCCGAGCAGCCCGAGCACACCGACCTGCTCATGCTGCTTATGCCCATGAATGTCAACGAATTCTGATTACAGATTCTGCTCATAGATATGAAACTGCAACTGCGTCGCCCCATAGTCTTCTTCGACCTTGAGGCCACCGGACTCAACCTGCTCACCGACCGCATCATCGAGGTGTCGATGCTCAAACTCATGCCATCGGGCGAGACCGAGCGCTTCACATCCCGCATCAATCCCGAGATGCCGATAGGCAAAGAGTCGATAACCGTGCACGGCATCACCGACGAGATGGTGGCCGATGCTCCTGTATTCAAGCAAGTGGCACGCCGCATAGCGCAATTCCTCACCGGATGCGATATCGCGGGATTCAACTCCACATATTTCGATGTGCCTCTGCTCGACCAGGAATTGCAACGCGCCGACGTCGACTTTGACTTCTCCCGGGCGAAATTCATCGACGTGCAGACGATTTTCCACAAAAAAGAGCCCCGCAACCTTGTGGCGGCCTACAGCTTCTACTGCGGAAAAGACCTTACCAACGCTCACAGCGCATCAGCCGACACCGAGGCCACTTGCGAGGTGCTTATGGCTCAGCTCGAGCGCTACGACGATCTCCCTTGCGATGTCGACGCACTCTCGGAATACTCTTCGCGCAACCGCAACGTCGACCTCGCCGGACGCCTCGTGTATGATGAGCATAAACGCATTATCATCAATTTCGGCAAATACAAAGGGCGCGAGGTGACGGAAGTGCTCCGCCGCGACCCCTCCTACTACGATTGGATAATGAAAGGCGACTTTATGAAAAATACAAAAGACGTCTTCACCAAAATCAAACTGTCACTCAAATGACCCCATCGCCCCTTAAAGGTAAAAATATAGTATTAGGCATCTGCGGCGGCATCGCTGCCTACAAAAGCGTGAGCCTGCTCCGCCTCTTTGTCAAGGCCGGAGCGCAGGTGCAGGTAATCATCACCCCCGCGGGCAAGGAGTTTATCACTCCTGTCACACTCTCGTCGCTCTCCGGGCGACCCGTCATAAGCGAATTTTTCACCGCCAACACCGGCGAGTGGCACTCGCACGTCGACCTCGGCCTATGGGCCGACGCTATGGTCATTGCGCCCGCCACGGCCTGCACCATTGCCAAAATGGCCTGCGGCGTGGCCGACAATATGCTCGTCACCTCCTATCTCTCGGCCCGGTCGCAGGTATTTGTGGCTCCGGCGATGGACTACGATATGATGAAGCACCCCACGACCGTGGCCAACATCGGGAGGCTGCGCTCGTATGGAAATATCATCATCGAGGCGCGCGAGGGCGAACTGGCTTCGCATCTCACCGGCAAAGGACGCATGGAGGAGCCCGAAGGCATCTTCGCAGCCGTAGAGCGATACTTCGCCAAGGAGGCTGACAACCCCCTGCGCGGCAAGAGAATACTCATTACCGCCGGCCCCACACGCGAGCGCATCGACCCCGTGAGGTATATCGGCAATTACTCCACCGGCAAAATGGGCTACGCCATAGCCGACGAGGCTGCCCGACGCGGAGCCGAGGTTACGGTGGTGAGCGGTCCGGTGAGCGTCACACCGGCGGCCGACAACGTAAAAGTTGTGCACGTGGAGAGCGCCCTTGAGATGCTCGGCGAGTGTGAGAAACTCTTCCCCGACACCGACATTGCCGTCATGTGCGCCGCCGTCGCCGACTATCGTCCGGCCGATGTCGCCGGCCATAAAATCAAGCGCGAGAACGCTCCAGCTCCCGAGATACATCTGGTGAAAAACCCCGATATCGCATCAACTCTCGGACATGCCAAGAGACCGGGACAGATTGTGGCCGGATTCGCTCTCGAAACCGACAATGCAGAGGCCAACGCCGCCGACAAGATTGCCCGCAAGCAACTCGACCTCATCGTGCTCAACTCAACGGCCGACCCGGGAGCCGGATTCGGCACCGACACCAACAAAATCGCCATAATCTATCCCGACGGCTCCACAACAAGATTCCCGCTCAAGCCCAAAACAGAGGTCGCCGCCGACATCCTCGACGCAATAGCACGGCTCGTCGACTGCTGAGACATTTCCACACGATTTCTCCTCCGCTACCACATGAATTATAAACGCACGTTCATAATCACACTGCTTCTCCTGCTTGCAGCTCTTGCCCGCGCCCAGGAGCTGAACTGCCGTGTCGAGGTAAACTCCGACCAGATTTCAGGCACCAACAAATCGGTGTTTGAAACATTGCAGCAGGCAGTGACAGAATACCTCAACACCACCGTTTTCACCCCGGCCCAATTCGCCGTCAACGAAAAAATCGACTGCACGCTCTTCTTCACCATCAAAGAGTACACCGACGGAGTGATGAAAGGCGACCTGCAGGTGCAGAGCACGCGACCGGTCTACAACAGCGCCTACACCACCACGCTCATCAACTTCAAAGACACCAAAATCGACTTCGCATATCAGGAGAACGAGCCTCTGGTCTTCAACCGCACCAATATGGAAAGCCAGCTCACGGCCATACTCAACTACTATGCCTATCTCATTCTGGCTATGGATTTCGACTCATTCTCACCCTCCGGAGGCGACCCCTACTGGGAGAGGCTCAAAGAGATAGTGCAGATGGGACAGTCGTCGGGCGAAGTCGGCTGGAAAGCTTTCGAGGACACGAAAAACCGCAGCGCGGTGCTATCGGCCTACACCGAAGGAGCCGGCACGGCCATGCGCGACCTCAGCTACCGTTACCACCGCCGCGGTCTCGACGAGATGTCGCTCTCGCCCGACAAAGGACGCGCCGCAATAGCCGAGACGCTCGCCAACCTCACCAAAGTGCACTCGGCGCAACCCATGTCGGTGGCTCTGTCGATGTTTAAGGACGCCAAGATGGACGAGCTCGTAAACATATACTCACGTGCGCCCGAGACACAGCGACGCGACGCTTACGACATTCTTCAGCCCATCTATCCCACCGAAAACGACCGCCTGCTCAAAATCAAAAACGGACAGGAAAAATGATAACATCGCTCCACATCTCCAACTACGCGCTCATCTCACAGCTCGATATTGATTTTACCGCCGGACTCAACATCATCACCGGAGAGACAGGTTCGGGCAAGTCGATTATTCTCGGCGCTCTCTCGCTGCTGCTTGGTGGACGCGCCGACATGAAAGCCGTGCGCGACACGTCACGCAAGTCGGTAATCGAAGCGCAATTCCGCGTCACCGGCTATGAACGATTGCACAATGTGCTCGCCGCCAACGATATCGACCCGGACCCCGATGTGTGCATACTGAGGCGCGAACTCACGGCTTCGGCACGCTCGCGCGCCTTCATAAACGACACGCCGGTCACGCTGCCGGTGCTTCGCGAAGTGGCCATGCAGCTCGTTGACATACACTCACAGCATCAGAACCTCCTGCTCTGCCGTCCCGATTATCAGCTCTCCATCATCGACTCGCTCGCCTGCACCGCGCCCCTGCTCGAACGATATATCAAGGCTTACGACACATACCGCGCCGCCCTGCGCAAATACACCGCTACCCGCGACATGATCAAGCGCAACCGCGCCGACGCCGAATATCTCTCCTTCCAGCTCGAGCGGCTCAAAGAGATGAATCTCCGTCCCGGCGAGCAGCAAGAACTCGAGCAGCAGCGCGATATGCTCGCCAATATGTCGGTGATAAAAGAAAACCTTACCACCGCGTTGCAGGCTCTCAACGGTGCCGAACCGGCTGCGCTCTCGCTCCTCGACAGAGCCGCTGACGCTCTCCGGAGGCTCAGCGATGTGCTTCCAGATGCCGACCACATAGGCGAACGGCTGCGTTCGGCACAAATCGAACTCGCCGATATCGCCGACAGCCTCGCCTCTTACGACGCCGACCTCAACGCCGACCCCGGCCTGCTCGACAGCATCGACGACAGGCTGTCTAAGATATATTCCCTTGAGACCGTGCATCATGTCGATGACTCCGACGGCCTCATAGCCCTCCGCGAGAGCATGGCAGCCAAACTGTCGGCCATCGAAAACGCCGACTCAACCCTCGAAGAACTTACCGCCCAAGCAAAAACGGCCAAACGCGCCGCTTCGGCCCTTGCCGCCGAGCTCACAAAATCGCGTGCCGAGCAAGCCGAAATATTCGCAGCCGAGCTCAAGGCAAGAGCCATGCCGCTGGGTATGAAGAATCTCCGTTGCGAGATACTGCTCACTCAAGGCAAGCTCACCGCCACAGGCGCCGATACGGCCGATTTCCGATTTGCTTTCAACAAAAATCAGGCGCTGATGCCCGTGAGCGAAACAGCCTCAGGAGGCGAGATTTCGCGACTGATACTCGTCATCAAATCCATTGTCTCGGAGAAAATGCAGTTGCCTACAATCATCTTCGACGAGGTGGATACCGGCGTCAGCGGCGAAGTGGCGCTGCTCATGGCCAGGCTCATGAAGCATATAGCCGCTGTCTCGCAGGTGATAGTCATCACTCATCTCCCGCAGGTGGCCGCAATGGGCGACACACATTTCCGCGTCTACAAAGAAGACGACGATACATCGACCAATACCCTCATAACCCGGCTCTCGCCCGCAGAGCGGCAACAGGAAATCGCTCTTATGCTCTCCGGCTCGGCCACCAACGCTTCGGCTCTCGACACAGCCGCAGCTCTCCTCGACCAAAAATAAACATATCAAATCACTATGGACCAGCTTCCCGCCGACCCCGCCATACTGCTCAGCTTCATCAACACGCGCCTGCGTGACAATTATCCCTCGCTCGATGCACTTTGCGACGATATGCACATCCCGCGAGCCGAACTTGAAGCGCGGCTCGGCGATGCCGGATTCGAATATTCGCCCGAACAAAACAAATTCCGGTGATCCGACCCGGCAAATCTCAAAATCTTACGCTATCTAACTGATGGATAACTATCTGTCTCAACTCAACGATCAGCAACGCGCCGCAGTCGAATACTGCGACGGGCCGCAACTCGTAATAGCCGGTGCCGGCTCGGGCAAAACCCGTGTCCTCACCTACAAAATTGTACACTTGCTGGCCGCCGGCCATCAGCCGTGGCGCATCCTCGCTCTCACTTTCACCAACAAAGCCGCCCGCGAGATGCGGCAGCGCATAGAGCTGCTTACCGGTGAGGCCACGGCCTCCAAGCTCCGCATGGGCACTTTCCACTCCGTTTTCGCCCGCTTGCTCCGGGCTCATGCCGAGCTTATAGGCTTCCGCTCCGACTTCACCATCTACGACACCGCTGACTCAAAGCAGCTCGTAAAAATGATAATAAAGGATATGGACCTTGACGAAAAGGTCTACAAGGTGAGCACCGTGCTCAACATCATATCTTCGGCCAAAAACGCACTTGTGAGTCCCGAACGGTACGCCGCCGACCGCGAAACGGCAGAATACGACCGTCGCGCCCGTCGTGAACGCATGCCGCAGATTTATGCCGCCTATATGCACCGCTGCCGTGTGGCTTCGGTGATGGATTTCGACGATTTGCTGTACTACACCAATGTCCTGCTGCGCGACCGGCCCGAGGTGCTGCGTCACTATCAGGAATACTTCTCTTATGTGCTCGTCGACGAATATCAGGACACAAATTTCGCCCAGCACATGATCATAACGATGCTCTCGCAGGTGCACCAGCGTCTGTGCGTGGTGGGCGACGACGCTCAGAGCATATACTCGTTCCGCGGAGCCAATATCCGCAACATCCTCAACCTGCGCAACGCATATCCCGGGCTCAAAACTTTCAAGCTCGAACGCAACTACCGCTCTACGCAGGTCATCGTCGACGCCGCCGGCTCGCTCATAGCCAAAAACGTGGAGCAGATACCCAAAAACGTGCGCAGTCAAGGCGAAAAAGGCGACCTCATCGAGGTTGTGCGCGCCTACAGCGACTACGAGGAGGCCGCGCTCGTGGCCAACCGCATCACGCGTCTTAAACGCACCTCCGGCGACAGCTACGAAGATTTCGCCATCCTCTACCGCACCAACGCGCAGAGCCGCGTGCTCGAGGAGGCTTTGCGCTCTCGCAGCATCCCTTATCGCATCTACGGCGGCCTGTCGTTCTATCAGCGCAAGGAGATAAAGGACGCTGTCGCTTACTTTCGTCTTGCCGTCAACCCGCACGACGACGAGGCGCTGAAACGTATAATAAACTTCCCGCCGCGCGGCATAGGCGACACCACGGTGGGCAAGCTCTCGCACGCGGCCATCACCGCCGGGGTGAGCATGTGGCAGGTGCTCTGCGACCCGGCCCGCTACGGCCTCAATGTCAATAAAGGCACGATGGCTAAACTCGCCCTTTTCGGCAAGCTCATCGAGTCGTTTGGCGAAAAACATCTTGCCGGCGACGACGCCGATGCTTTGGCACGTCACATCCTCTCGCAGACAGGGATGATTACCATGTACTATTCCGACACCACCCCCGAGAACATTTCAAAGAGGCAGAACCTTGAGGAACTCCTCGCCGGCACGCGCGAGTTTGTTGACGACCGTCTCCAGAGCGGCGACGGAGACCATATCTATATGCCCGATTTCCTTGCTCTTGCATCGCTCGCCACCGACCAGGACGAAGGCGGCGATGAGGAGCAGCAACGTGTCACGCTCATGACCATACACGCAGCCAAAGGTCTGGAATTTACCAACATTTTCATCGTCGGAGCCGAAGAGGATCTCCTGCCCTCTGCCATGTCTAAAGACTCTGCTTCGGCAGTCGAGGAAGAACGGCGTCTGCTGTATGTGGCCATGACCCGAGCCAAACGTTTCTGCATGATCAGTTACGCTTCGCAGCGCTACCGCAACGGACAGACAGTCTTCTCTCGTCCCAGCCGCTTCCTGCGCGACATCGATTCTTCATATCTCAATATCGTGGCCGGCGGCGAGGACAATTACTCCTCGATGCGCCGCGCCGGCGAATCGTCGTTTCATTCTTCTCAGTCATGGGGCGGCCGAGGCGTTTCGCAGCGCAACGGGCTCGGCAACTTGCCGGGGCGCGGATTGTCGGGCACGGGCGCAACGTCGCAACGCTCCTCAGCGGTGTCTCCGCCGGCGATAAACATCACTCCTCAGTCAGTGCCTGCGGCATCGCGTACTACTACTTACCGCTCGGGCACGCTGCCGACCGACAAATCGCTTCCCGACGCCGCACCGCACGCCGCTTCCGAACTTGCCCCGCAGATGCGCATCGAACATTCACGCTTCGGAAAGGGTACAATCGAGGCCGTGGACACATCGCAGCCTGATGCAAGAATTCAGGTGTCGTTCGACAATTCGGGCACCAAAATTCTGCTTCTGAAATTCGCTAAATTCACCATTCTATGACACCGTCGCAACTGCCTACACCTTATTATATAGTATACGAGGACAAATTGCGCCGCAACCTCGACCTCATCGCCTCGGTGGCACGCCGTGCCGGAGTGAAAATAATCATGGCCTTCAAAGCCAACGCTCTATGGCGCACTTTCGGCGTGATGAGGGAGTACGGCACGGAGTTCACGGCAAGTTCGCTCAACGAGCTGCGGCTCGGACGCGAATTTTTATGCACTCTTGCCCACAGCTACACTCCGGCCTACACTGCTGCCACCATAGAGGAGTATCTCGCGGGCTCGAGCCACATCACCTTCAACAGTCTTAGCCAGTGGGAGCGTTTTGCCGACAAAGTGAAGGCTCGGCCGGAGGTCTCGGCCGGTCTACGGGTCAATCCGCATTGCTCTGTCATCGAGACGGATATATACAACCCTGCACTTCCGGGGTCACGCTTCGGCGTAGGTGCCGATGCTCTTAAAGACGGGTTGCCGGAGGGGATAGAAGGGCTTCATTTCCATGCTCTGTGCGAGTCGACGAGCTACGATCTGGAAAAGGTACTCAATGAGTTCGAACGGCAGTTCGGACATCTTTTGCCCTCGCTCAAGTGGGTGAATATGGGCGGAGGACATCTGATGACGCGCGAGGGCTACGATATCGAGCATCTCGTCGGATTGCTTGTCGGCTTCCGCAATCGTCATCCGAATATAGAAGTTATACTTGAGCCGGGCAGCGCGTTCACCTGGCGCACAGGCGATTTGATAACCTCAGTAGTAGACGTGGTGGAGAACGACGGCGTGCGCACCGGCATCCTCGACGTATCCTTTGCCTGCCACATGCCCGATACGCTCGAGATGCCTTATCAGCCCGTCATCACCGGGAGTGTCGACTCCGCAACTCCCTGCGCACTCGCTTATAATCTGGGCGGAAACTCGTGTCTGAGCGGCGATTACATGGGACCGTGGTACTTCGCCGGACCTTTGAAAATCGGCGACAGGCTCACTCTCGAAGATATGAACCACTATACCACGGTCAAAACAACAATGTTCAACGGCGTGGCGCATCCCGACATCGTCTTTTGTCATAGTTCGGGAGAGTGCGAATATCTGCGCCGGTTCGGTTACGAAGATTATAAAAACCGTATGTCATGAAATATTCAGTCATTGTACCTGTATATAACCGCCCCGGCGAGGTGGCCGACCTGCTCAGGAGTCTTGCGGCTCAGACGTTTAAAGATTTTGAGGTTGTGCTTGTAGAGGATGGCTCTTCGGTGCTCTGCCGCGCAGAGGCTGACGCTGCTCGTGCCCTTGGCCTTGATGTGAAATACCATTACAAAGACAACGAGGGCCGCTCGATAGCACGCAACTACGGTCTTGAACGCGCACAGGGCGAATATTTCATCTTTTTCGACTCCGATTGCGTGATTCCGGAGAAATATTTCGAAACAGTGGATAAGGCTCTCAGCGACAAACCGATGGACTGCTTCGGAGGTCCGGATGCCGCCCACAGCTCGTTTACCGACGTGCAGAAAGCCATCAACTTTTCGATGACTTCATTCTTTACCACCGGAGGCATACGCGGGGGCAAGCGTTCGCTTGAAAAATTTGTGCCGCGCACATTCAACATGGGCTTTTCGCGTCGTGTCTACGAGGATGTCGGAGGCTTCCGCGAGATGTTCTCGGAAGACATCGACATGAGCACGCGCATCAAACAAGCCGGATTCAGCATCGGACTCATTGCCGATGCCGCCGTGTGGCACAAGCGCCGTATCGACTTCGGCAAGTTTCTCCGTCAGGTATATGTCTTCGGAATGTCGCGCATCACTCTCAAGTTGCTGTACCCCGACTCGCTCAAGGCTGTGCACACGTTGCCGGCTCTTCTTGTGCTGGGCACTGTGGCTCTTATTCTGATGGCGATTTTCTTCTCCGCGTGGTGGCTCACACCGCTGGCGGCGCTTGTGATGATATGGTTCGTGGCCGCGTGGACCGATACCGGCAGTCTCAAAATCGCATTGCTTGCCGTACCGGCGTGTGTGATACAGCTTTACGGCTACGGATGCGGATTCTTATATGCCTATGTGCGCAAAATACTGCTCGGCGGCGGCCGCAATCAGGCCGAAGAGGTGGCTATGCGCAAGGGTAAATGATTTTATTGTCAACATTCCGAGAAATGGCCGAAACAGATCACACCATCAAGTCGTCGCAGCTCATCCGCGAGATGGACAGCTCGATGCGGCCGCGCGAAAAAGCGCTGCACAGCGGATTCAAGTCTTTGACCGACGCCGAGCTGCTGGCGCTTATCTTTTCCACCGGTATCAAAGGCAAATCGGTGATAGAGCTGTCGGACGAGATATTGCGCGACAACGACGGCCACCTCTCCAAACTCACTTCTCTGTCGGTGACTGAAATATGTCGCCGTTACAAGGGTATAGGGAGCGCCAAGGCCATAAATCTCCTGGCCGCTCTCGAAATCGGCGCACGTTCGGTGGCCGACGCTCTGAAAGTGGAGCGCACGCTCGTCACCGGGCCTGAGATTGCCTACAAAGTGATGTATCCGCACATGTGCAACCTCACCCACGAGGAGTTTTGGGTGCTTTACCTCAGCCGACGCCACGAAATCCTGCGCGAAAGCAAGATAGGGCAGGGAGGCACCGGAGCTACGTATGTAGACATTAAATTTGTGATGCAGGGAGCCATCGAGACACTTGCCGACGCCATGATGATATTCCACAATCATCCTTCCGGCACGCTCGAGCCGTCGCCCAACGACCGCGACTTGACCGAAAAAATTAGGCGGGGCGCCGAAATTTTCGGCATCCGTCTGCTTGACCACATTATCATCACCGACAGCGATTACTACTCGTTCAGCGTCAACGGCGACCTTTAGAACGAGAATGCAAAGAGGAGGTTGACTCTCTGCGCCGAGCCGGAGTCACCGCCGCGGTTGGTGCGCCGTCCGTAGAGGTATTCCACACCGGTCTGCAGCCGGGCCGACATCTCCCAGAAGAGGTTGGCCACGCAGTAGAGGCCGTGACGATAGGAGGGCGCCGCCTCGCCCAAGCGCGGAAAAAGCTGAGCACGGCTCACCGATACCGAACTATATATGTTCGGCGTGAAATTATACCTGACGCCTGCTGTAAACCCAAATGAATAGGGTGCATACATTTCACCCGGCTTATCGGGAGCATTGAGCATGTCGAGACGGTCGGCCATCATGTCGTTGCTGTAACTGCTGATGCCGGCTCCGCCCACGACCGAACCGTATACTTTCCAGTTGTAGCCCAACGGTGACACCACGCTCAGATGAGCGCCCCATCCGATTCTGTTCTGTGCTTTGTCTTTTACAAGGTCGTAGTATGGCATTACGCGCAACAGACCGCTCAGCCGCAGGTGACCTTCTGTCTCGGCCCATTGATATTGCCCGAAGGCCACAATGTCGGGAAACCAGTCGTTCTGCTTGCGTGTGAGCGTGTTGTCGACATCGGCTTTGGTTGACGGGAACTCAACGGAGGCGGCCACCATCCAACGCGATTTTATCGTGTGCATCCACCGCAGGAGCACCGAAGTGTTGTTTGTCTGGCCGTTCGGCCCGGAAGCGTCGATGACAGGCGGATTTGCCATGGGGTCAACAAAGGTGCTCGTATTGTAGCCTATGGTCCAGTCGTTGATGATTACGTATGATTTTTTCAAACGGAATCCGGTGCCCTCGTAACCGTCGAAATTGCCCTGAATGAAAGCCGAGAAATTGCCCAACGTCTTGTTGACACCGATGATTTGGAAATAGATGGCCGTTCCGGCCGGGGTTGCCGAGAGTTTGCGACGGTTGTATTTGTCTTCCGGAACGGGGATGGTGTAGGGAAGGAAGGCGTTGGACGGCATGGCTCCGCCGAAGTCGTAAAAACCACGCATTCTCACCGTGCCGCCGATGCCCATAGCCAATTTTGCATCGCGGCTCATCATCAGGAAGTATGGCGAACGCGGGTCCTGAAAGTGACGGAACTGACTCAGGTAGAACTGGTCCATGAGCCGCCTGACAGAATCGGCCGACGCGGAGCGGGTACTGTCGCCGAAGTATATTACCTTGTGGCTCTGGCGTATCTCCTGCAGCCGGTCGCGGCCGGCGGTAATGCGAGCCAAGGTGTCACCTTCAAGCCCCTCCTGCCCGGAGGCGCCGATCCAAACGGAAATGATGAGCACGAGAAAACAGATAATTCTCCTATAAAATATCAACCTCGTCATAAATAAATAGTTGGAATCGTGTGAAAGAGATCGCTCCGTGAAGTTGCTCTCTTTTTGCAATATCAAACAACCACGAAGCGATAAATGTTGAACAGCCGATATTAAGACCCCGTTCCCCAATATTTGTTAACGCTGAGGTCTTAACCCGGCAACAAGCATAATCGGAGCCGAAAGGGAGTATTGCCCGGCCGGCACAAAAGACTGTGAAGTGCCCGACGGCCACGGGCGGGCACAAAAGACCGGGAGGTGCCGCACGGCTCGGGCGGCACAAAAATACTGTCGCCTGATGTTGTGTGCCAAGCGAGGCCGCTTGGCACTTCCCGGTAGGCCGCTCACGACTTCCCGGTGGGCCGCTTGGCACT
>JBJEDE010000033.1:0-99078 GCA_051871795.1 Muribaculaceae bacterium
CGCTGAATTTTTCAAATATAATGCTTAATTTTGCACTTGCAGGTAGAATCTGCGCCCTGATCTCTACAATCTGCTCGCCACAAAACGTTTCCGTCTGGTGCTCACTACGGCGGTCGATCCCTATCTTGAAGTGGCTATGCGACGCATTTGGGGAGAGAAGGGCTACCGTATGCTCAATAGCTACGGTGGTCCGGCCGGATTGCCTGAAGATATAGAGAACATTGAAGTCATCACCGACAATATGAAGCAACTGGTGCCTTTCAAGCCAACTCTTTACTATATGTTCGGAAAAGCGACTCCATCCGACAAAGAATCGCTCGGTTACTGTCCGCTTGACTTCGTTATAACCGAGAATGACGCAATGCGATGCATCGAGAAATGGTTTAAATCGGGTCCGGCCAACTTGTTGCAATATATCCGTTCACGGAAGGTGTTGTGCGTAGGATGCAGGTTCGACGACTGGCTGTATCGCTTCTTCTGGTACATACTCAGAGGAAGCGTCGAGAACTTAGGAAAAGGGCAAGTCGCTGTCGACTTTATTCTGAACGACAATAAACTCGTTGACTATCTGCGCAATCAAAGGGTGAACTTGCTGGAGGATTCGAGAGCGTTCATGAGAGAGGCGTATGTCAGGATCAATCAGTCATACAGCGAATGTCACGCTATATGCCGTCAGGAGGGTATATTCATTTCTTATGCACAAGAAGATGAGCGCATTGCTTACCCTCTGTTCCTTAAACTTAGCGACCTCGGCTTCAATGTATGGCTTGACAAACGCATCGACTCAGGTCAGCAATACGACAAAGAAATATTCTCAGCCATTAAAAATTGTCGCATTTTCATGCCTATTCTTACTTCGCAGACCCGGCGAGATATATGCTCCGGTAACCATGGGCGCTATTACATGAAAGAATGGAAATGGGCGCAGGAACGACATGAAATAGAAAATACTCTGGGCGAACCGTCAATGGTTGTTTTGCCCTTTGTATGCGAGGACTACGACGCTCGCGCCGATTATCACGCCGATACCCCCGAATGTATCATACGGGCATCGGCTTTCAAAGCCAACGGTGCATCCATGGACTCACTGGTGCGCATCATCAACAACCATCTCAACAGATAGCTCGTTATGTCAATATTCAATCCTTGGCGCGGACTTGCATCGTACAACGATCCCAAAGACTCAGATAAAGAATATATTTTTGCCGGCAGAGAACAGGAGTCTGCACTACTTGCAAGAATCATCGAAAACTCCCTGTTCGTTACCCTGTACGGACGCACCGGCATCGGCAAGACATCGATCCTTAATGCCGGCGTATTCCCAATTTTGAGAGACAACGGTTTTATTCCTTTATACATACGCCTGTCCGGATTGGCTGCCGACAGCACGTACTCACAGGCTGTAATCAGACTCGTCGAGAATTGTCACGAATTCAAGAGTCATAAAGTCATCGACACCGGAGCTCAGGCAGAATCGGAAAGTCTGCTTTACTATTTCGCATCACATAGGTTTTACGATGCAGATAATCAGGAGGTTTATCCGGTAATCGTTTTTGATCAGTTTGAGGAGACTTTTTTCTCGGCGCACGACAAAACACGTGCTCTGCTTCGCGAGATATATGAGTTGATTGCCGGCGAGCACACAATGCCCGAGGGTTATAATCAAGACACAAACTATCGGTTTGTGGCCTCGATACGCGAAGACAATCTCTATCTCTTCGAAGACGACATAGACGATATGTCGCTTACCGAATACAAAGAATCGCGTTACAGACTGCGTCCGTTCAACTCCAAAAACGCATACAACGCTATTATCGAACCGGGCGGACAATTCATCGAAAAGAACGATGCTGACAATATCGCAGGACGCATTATCGAAATGTCGCGCGACAACGACGGTTCAATAAGTTCGCTCATCCTGTCGCTGATTTGCAGTCTCGCTTTCGAACGAGCGGCCAAGCGCGATCCTCTCCACCCCGTGATTCGCCTTAGCGATATTCCTGATTCGGCAGATGATACCGACAGATTGTTAGGGGAATTTTACCAACGATGCACCAACTCGAAGCAGCGCCGCATCATAGAAGAATACCTCCTAACCGACGACGGTCACCGCCGGACGGCGAAGGTTAAAATACCCGATGTCGAGAAGCTGCTGTCGCCGAGTTGCAGGATACTGCACGAAACAGAAGCTGAAAACGACAACGGCGGCAAGGAATACGAAATCATCCACGACCGTTTGGCCAAAGTCATCTATCAGCAGCGGCGCCACCGCGACAACAACCGTTTTGACTTCCTGCTGAGAATGGTGGTAATAGCATCCCTTGCAGGTATCTTTTGGTGGGCGATAACTTTGAGCTGGACATCCACCAACAGGTACACATTTCAAGAAGCTGAACACAAACCGCATATCACGTCAAATACAGATTCCATATATGTTAATTCTGACACTGTTTATGCCAATAATTATGCCAATAATTATGCCAATAATTATTCCAAAAACAACATCCTTAGTCTTGGCCCGGATGTGAAGGAAATATATGGCGATAAATACTTCTATCGGCTCTACGTTTCCAACGACAATCCTTATTTTGTAGTTGACACTATCCTTGGTGGTTCTAATCCTGTATGCTGCATTATCGATACGCGAAACGATTCTATATGTCTTATCTCTGCTTATCCCCCCTACCACAAGCGTCTCAGTAAAAAATTTAACCAGCTCAAATACCAAAATTTAGAACTGCAAACATCTTATAGTTTAAAAGACTTTGGCGAGGAAACCGTAGAAATTACAAACCGGACATATTCCTCTGATGATTATAAAAATGACGACAAGATCAAGAGGGTGATTCTAAAAAATGTCGACAATATTTCAGATAACGCATTCAGCGGCTGCACGGCTCTGGAAGAGATAAATCTCGAAGGTGTGAAAAGTATCGGAAACAACGCTTTCCGCAATTGCTACAATTTGAAAAGAATTAAATTACGCGACAGCGTAACAATAAACAGTGACGCTTTCGATAATTGTATAAACTTGGACAGTGTCGTAATTCCGCCCCACGCAGAAATAAAATCCGATGCTTTTCAGAATTGCATCAGTCTGAAATATCTTACGCTACCTGATTCTATTTATTCCATAGATGAAGCGTCATTCTCTTTATGCGCCAACATTGAGGAGATTGTTATGCCCGAAAACAATAAGGTGGAGATCTATCACTCATATCTTGTAACAAGTGGCTATGACCGTATCTTTCCACACAAATTTCTGAAAGACGGTGAAAAATATCACGTGATAAAGGATGTTTCAGTCTACGACGAGCATTTCAGATACGTAACAGCAGCCGAGGGATATGTGCCATATTACGCCGATTTTAATGAAAATGGTATCTATGGAGCGAAACAAGACAGCAATGTCGTGCCGGTACATTACTACATAACCGATGGATGTCGAATTTTTTCCATTAACGAAAAATTGCCCATTTCATATTCAAAATATACCCTGTGGATTAGAGGCAATCCCGTCAATCTCAAAGAAATACATCTTAACTCGCCTGACCCACATTTAGTAAATATCACCCTTGGATCAAATTTTGATAAAGGAAAAATTACGCTCTTTGTTCCGTATGGATCGGTACTGGCTTATTCCAGATCCGGTAAATATGATGACTTTGCAGCGATTAAAGAGGATTCGCTGTCGAGGAGGGTTCTCTTCACTCTCCACGATTGGTATGGAGGTAGTATCGGCTATTTTAGAAAGAATGATATGGCTTTGTATCTGAGCATATTAGGATTGGTATGTATATGTTTCGTTTTCTATCTGTGGTCACTGCGCACACTGAGCCGTGACATACCGGTCGGATGGAAGAAGCGCCTGTCGGCGCTCTGTTCAGGTCTGATAGGCATGATAGTGGCTTTCATCGGCTTCATTCCGGTTTATTGGCTGACATATACCTTTATCTATATGCATACCAATATTTTTGATTTGGACAATATGTACATCGGATCAATCATCTTATCGTCGGTAGCAGGAGCCGTGTCGGCGGCTATGTGTGCATGGCTGTTTGTGTTCTCGGCGCGAGGAAAATGGGTGAATAAGATTTCGCGAAAACTTAGTGGAAAATAAAATATGCAAGATTTAATTATGGATAATATATACAACCCGAAGCCGGTAGACACAACCGATGTGGTACTTCCTGCAGAACTTATGCCGCTAATGGAGGAGATGGCAAAAAACGTACACGAAGTGTGGGCGAATAACCGCATCGCAGAGGGTTGGCGCTATGGTCCGGTGCGCGACGATGCACAGAAGAAACACCCATGCCTTATTCCTTACGAGCAACTGCCCGAAAGTGAAAAAGATTACGATCGCGCCACATCGCTGGAAACCCTCAAACTTATTATCAAATCGGGATTTACAATTATTAAAAAATAAAAGATCCATCTGCCGCTCATCTCTTGTAACTATGACAACCGACATCTCAGCTATATGCAAAAATAAGGAAGCCGAACTTCTCGAAACATATTTCGGTGACACGGCAACGGCTCGAAATCTCTCCGGCGACAACCCCGAGGCAATCGGCGGATACACCTCTGACCTGCCTTTGCAAATAGAGTCAGAATACCGCCAATTCCTGGTTCTGCTGTGGAAAAACTATTCGCCTCAGGAACTTGTACTTGAAGAACAGGCATTGCGTCGGCTCATGACCGAATCTGACCGTGAGTGCTTGGCAGAGGCAATGACCGACGCCACCACTGTGACTCTTTGGGAACGACTCACGCGCTCCAATTATCGCGACGTAGCCCGGTACAAATCGCTTCTATACCGTTATACCAAGCAACTGCTCGATGTAATGCGGCTCGACTTCCTCGAAGAAGTCACTTCCGGAAATATCGAGAATAAGGAGTTTGAAGAGTAAATATAGGAACTATCATCGCCTCAGACACACTCAGTGAAACACTAAACACATGAGATCAAATTACATACGTTTATAACGTGTGTAGTGGAACGAATTCATAACCGGCAGGCGGCCGCACGATGGGTGCGGCCGCCTGCCGGTTATGATGTTATGATATTTTTACGCTGATTTTGCAGGTTTTCTCGATGTTCAGATGCTTATTGTTGTCAATTACGATATGAATTATATCGACACGCTAAACTCTGAACACTCAACCATAAACCTCAGGAATCGCAAGTTGCCGGGCAACGTGCGATTCCTGAATTGTTTATTTCTGCGTTTTGGCTCGCATTGAGTCGAAGAGCAGGTAGGCGATAATGGCTGCGTAGGCCGCTACGCCGATAATCTGCGGGAGGAAGTCCATGCCGTTGGTCGGCGCTTCGTGACCGCACATGATGGTGATGGCGGCAAATACGCCGAAGAGCGCTCCGCCGGCGATGAGTCCGGAGGATATGAGCGTACCGCGGTCGTTGCGTGCTTTCACCACTGCTGGGTCTTTGGAGGAGTGTGCGACTATCCACGACACCAGTCCGCCCACGAGCATCGGGGTGTTGAGCTGCAAGGGCAGGAACATACCCAGACAGAATGCCAATGCAGGTACGCCGAGCCAGTTGAGGATAAGGGCAAGAATCGCGCCTACGATGTAGAGTGTCCACGGTGTGGCGCCGCCCATCATCATGGGTTCGATAACCTTTGCCATGGCGTTGGCCTGAGGTGCGGCGAGCGCGTTGTCGCCGGTGAAGCCGTAGACCTTGTTGAGCATAAGTATCACACCGCCCACGGTGGCTGCCGAAACGAGCGTGCCGAGAAATTTCCATGTCTCCTGCTTCTTGGGTGTGGAGCCGAGCCAATAGCCGATTTTGAGGTCGGTGACAAAGCCTCCGGCCATCGACAGCGCGGTGCAGACTACACCGCCGAGCACCATCGAAGCCACGATGCCAGAGGTGCCGTTGAGTCCGATAGCTACGAAAACGCCCGATGCCACAATGAGGGTCATGAGCGTCATGCCGCTCACGGGATTGGAGCCGACGATGGCTATGGCGTTGGCCGCGACGGTAGTGAAAAGGAAGGCGATGAACGTAACAACGACCCATGCAATGAGCGCTTGCCAGACTGTGTGAATCACACCCACCCAGAAGAAGACGAACACTGCCACGAGAGCAAGAGCTATCATGTAGGTCACGTGCTTCATGGAGATATCGGTCTGCCAGCGCACGGTTTTCTTGGCTGATGTGTTGCCTGCGAGTTCTTTACGGGCAAGGCCGACGGCCTGACTGATGATAGGCCACGACTTTACGATGCCGATGATACCGGCCATGGCTATACCGCCGATGCCGATGAGACGGGCATAGTCTTTAAAGATACCGTCGGGGCTCATTGCCACGATTTCGGCCGAGCCGTAGGTGCCCATCACGGGGATGATGACCCACCACACGAAGATGGAGCCGGCGAAGATGATGAAAGCGTATTTTAGACCTACAATGTAGCCCAGTCCGAGCACGGCTGCCGATGTGTTGCAGGAGAATACGAATTTTGTTTTCTCGGCAAGCGTCTGGCCCCACGAATAAGCCGTGGTTGTAATCGACTCGGCCCACCATCCGAAGGTGGCTACGATATAGTCATAGATGCCGCCGATGAGCGATGCCACGACAAGAAGTTTGGCCTGACCGCCCGACGAGGCCGACTTGGCCTGTCCGGAGATGAGCACCTGCGTGGTGGCCGTGGCTTCGGGGAAGGGATACTTGCCGTGCATATCTTTTACGAAATATTTGCGGAAAGGAATGAAGAAGAGTATACCCAGCACGCCTCCGAGAAGCGACGAAAGGAATATCTGCAGGAAGTTGACCGTAATGTCGGGATAAGTTGCCTGCAAGATATAGAGAGCAGGGAGAGTGAATATGGCGCCGGCCACAATCACGCCCGAGCAGGCGCCGATCGACTGTATGATTACGTTCTGGCCGAGGGTGCTGCCCTTGACAATGCCCTTTTTGCTGAGCACGCCCGAACAACCCACGGCTATGATGGCAATAGGGATGGCGGCTTCAAACACCTGACCAACTTTGAGGCCGAGATAGGCCGCGGCGGCACTGAACACGACAGCCAGCAGCAAGCCCATGCCCACTGAATAAGGTGTGACTTCGGCATGGTCGCGTTCGGGGTGAAGCACAGGAGTGTACTCCTCGTCGGCGGCAAGCTCGCGCAGAGCGTTTTCAGGCAGTTCGGCGGGTTCGACCTCAGCCGGTGCGAGCGGTTGGTTTGTTTCGTTATTTTTCATCGGATAGTTTTGAGTTTGCTATGATTCAATATATAATATTGTCGTTTTCGGCCGGAGGTTCGGAAATATACTCCGGGCTAAGTCTCAGCGACGGCGTTTTTTCGATGATTTCTTTTTCGAACCGCTTTTCGACTTCGACTTCGTTGACTTTGAGTTTACCGACGAGCCTTTTACGGGGATTTTGAGCCGCTGACCGGCCTGTATATTGTCATCCTTGAGCTTGTTGAGCTTGCGGATGGCGTCCACGGTCACGCCGTATTTCTTGGCAATTTTGCTGAGATTGTCGCCTTTCTTCACGGTGTAGTTTTTGGTCGAGGCCACCGGAGTCTGCACTGGTTCCTGACGGACTGTCCGGGGACTGTCGTCTGCGGCCTGTGGCTTCTCATTGACGGTGACAGGCTTCTCGTTGTTGAGTTCGACGGCTGCCGCGTCGGTGCACGCCAATGAGTCGGGCGATGAAGTCGGGGCCACGTAGCGTCGCTCGTAAGTGTTGATTTTGAGTACACGTCCGCGTTTCACCTTAGAGCCCTTGATGTTGTTGATACGGCGGATTTCGGAAGCGCTGACACCGTATTTTTTAGCTATTGTGTTTAAGTTTTCGCCACGGCGCACGGTGTGATATTTGACCACGAGCGTCTCGATGTATTCGCCGCTGTCGGCCACCGAGCCTGACGGTCCCGGCTCCACGCGGTCGGGACGGGCGTATTTGTCGGAATTGTGATTGACAATCGAATCTTCGTTGGCTACGTAGCACGCAGCCTGCACCGAGGGGAGTGTGAGCGTGTAGGTGTGTATGTTGCCGGGGATGATGTCGGCGACATACTGCGGATTGAGGGCGCGAATATCGTCGATAGGAATATCGAGCACTTCGGAGATTTGGTCGAAGTGCACACGGCGGTTCACGTGCACGGTATCAGTGACGATGGGCTTTTTGGCCAGCACGGGCGAGATGCCGTGCTCACCGAAGTAGTGCATGATGTAGTTGGCGGCGATAAATGACGGAACGTAGCCCTTGGTCTCTCTGGGCAGATGATTGTAAATGGTCCAGAAATCCTTTTTAGGCACACCCGAACGCGTTATGGCTTTGTTCACGTTGCCGGGGCCGCAATTGTAGGCCGCGATGGCGAGACTCCAGTCTCCGTAGACGTCGTACAGACGTTTAAGATAGCGCAACGCGGCATCGGTCGATGCGTAAGGGTCGCGGCGCTGGTCGACAAGAGAGTTCACCTCAAGACCCAGGTCTGAGGCAGTGCCGGGCATCAGCTGCCATAGGCCCACGGCTCCGGCTTTGGATCGCGCGCCGGGCTTGAGGGCCGACTCGATGATCGGCAGGTATTTGAGTTCGGCAGGAAGGTTATATTTGCTCACTGCATCCTCAAAGATCGGCATATATAAGAGGCTGGCACCCAGCACGCGCTCCACCAGACCGGGCTTGCGCACGGCGTAGAGGTCGATATACTGCCGCACCACGTCGTTGTATGGCATATCAATTACGGTCGGGAGGCGTTGCAGACGGTCGATGTAGACCTCGTCGGTGACTGCGGCCACAGTCTTGCGACGCCCGATGCTGTCGAGGTCGGCGTAGCGCCGCATATATCCTTCTTGCTTGATATTATATGTATCGAAATCGAACGACTCGGGGGGGACTATTGCACGGTCTGTGATAGTGTCCTTGGCCTCGGCCGTCGCCGGAGCCTGAGCTGAAGCGCAAAGCGCTGATGCGGTGATGAAAGCGGTGATTAGTAAATTTTTCATTAACAACGTGGATGGAGAGTTTTTAGAGGATTTGCAGTGAAATAAGAAGAGATGGAATTTGATGTCAGAAGTTTAACGCCCATTGCAGGCCCACCGACGGCAACCGGTTGCGCCCGTCCTGAATCAGAGCCGGCACAACGTCGATAGAGAGGTCATTGGTGATGTCGAAATGGGATAGCGAAGCGTCGACGTAGGCATCGACCATAGCAAGGAGATACACGCCCACCATGCCGATGATACAAAGGTCGCGGTTGCGCCGGAAATAATTTTTGCGCGACTTGAGCATCGATGTCAGCCACTCGCGGTCGAGGTCCGACTCATTGACCGTAGGCGGAAAGAAATCCATATAGCTGTTGGTGGTGGGGTCGCTGTCCGCGATGTCGCGGTAGGCCTGAGTGTAATCGCGGAGCATCGAATTGTTCCACGACGTGGCATAACCGAGCCCGAGATATCCGCCCACGATAATAGGCAGCTTCCAGTAGCGCCGGTTATAGACCTGACCGAGTCCGGGAAAGAGAGCCGACAGCCACACAGCGCGGTTGGGATCGGGATTGTACGTGACATCACGCTCCTCCCACTGGTTATAGTCGGCAAAACGTTCAAAGGGGGCTATCACCGGGATAGTGTCGGTGCCCAAAATATCAAAACCGCCGTCGGCGGTTGAGAACTCCTCTCCCGTCACCTCAGTCGGCGCAGGCGTAAGCTCGGTCTGAAGCTGCGAGGGCAACTGTGCGCTCAGCGAATCGGGCTCTTCGGCATGCGATGCAGCCGAAAAACAGAGGCACAACAGCAAGAACAATATGAAGCGCAGACTTGGCATCCGGTAAAACTTCTATCTCATATCACACTTCCGGCACCGGCTGCACGCAGCCCGCGGAAGCGCTGAATTACGAATTTTTAAGATTATCAAAAATTGAAATAAGGCGCTCCAGCTCATCATCATTGGCAAACGGGAAAGATATCCTGCCCTTGCCCGAACGATCGCAGGTAAACTGCACGCGGGTGCGGAACGCGCTCGAAAGGTGATCGCGCAGGATATTGTAGTCACCCGAAGTGTAGCGCCGGCCGGGTGCAGGCTGCTCCTCGGTCTTTTCGGGCTTGGCCTCAGGCGCATTTTTCATCTGCTTGGCCAGCTCCTCAACACGGCGCACCGACAATCCCTGACGCACAATCTCATTATACAGTTTCAACTGCTGCGAAGGCTTGTCGAGCGAAAGCAACGCGCGGGCATGACCCATGTCAAGCCGCTTGTCGCGGAGCCCGAGCTGCACTTCGGCCGGGAGCTTGAGCAGACGCAGGAAATTAGCCACCGTGGCACGCTTCTTGCCGATGCGTTCGCTCAGCTGCTCCTGAGTGAGACTATACTGGTCGATAAGTTTCTTGAAAGTCAGAGCTATCTCGATAGCGTTGAGATCTTCACGCTGAATATTCTCAATCAGAGCCATCTCGGTGAGCTCGGCATCGTTGGCCGTACGGATATAAGCCGGCACATGAGAGAGCCCCGCCATAAGAGCGGCGCGGTAGCGGCGCTCGCCGGCAATAATCTGGTAAGCGTCGGCGCCTACCTTGCGTAGCGACAAAGGCTGGATGATGCCTATCTCACGTATCGACTGCGAAAGCTCCTCAAGAGCCTCCTCGTCGAACGACGTGCGCGGCTGCGACGGATTGGGCGTAATGCGCGAAATCTCGATATCACTGATCGCCGACGTCCCGCGCGCGGGCGTGTCGTCCATCGAGATCAGAGCATCCAGACCTCGCCCTAATGGATTGCGTTTTGGTGATGACATACAAAAAAGTGAGTGAGAGTATTATTTCTTCTTATTCTTGGCTATAAGCTCCTTGGCAAGCATCACATGCGATGTGGCGCCACGGCTGTCGGGGTCGTAAAGAATCGCCGGAAGGCCATGGCTCGGCGCTTCGCTCAGACGGATATTGCGAGGAATGACAGTATTGAACACCATATCGCCGAAATACCCCTTAAGCTCCTCGTAAATCTGATTGGCAAGACGCAGACGCGCATCATACATCGTAAGCAGGAACCCCTCGATTTCAAGCCTCGGATTGAGCCGGGACTTTATGATACGTATCGTGTTGAGCAGCTTGGAGATACCCTCCAGAGCAAAATACTCGGCTTGAACAGGTATGATCACCGAGTCGGACGCCGTAAGAGCATTTACGGTAATCAGACCCAGCGAAGGCGAACAGTCGATAAGCACATAATCATACTTATCCTTCACCGAGGCAAGCCCCTTTTCAAGCACACGCTCGCGCTCCGGCTTGGAAATAAGCTCAATCTCCGCTCCGGCCAGATCAATGCGGGAGCCCAAAAGCTCCAGACCATCAACACAAGTCTTCACCTGCGCCCCATCGACCGGATAATCATCAGCCAGACACTCATATATCGACGAAGCCATGCTCCGGGGGTCAATACCGAATCCGGAAGTGGAATTAGCCTGAGGATCAGCGTCGACAAGAAGCACCTTCTTGCCCTCAAGCGCCAGCGAAGCCGCCAAATTGATAGCGGTCGTGGTCTTGCCCACACCACCCTTCTGGTTAGCTATAGCAATTATTTTTCCCATTATGGTGAATATTCGATTTCAAAATGCAAAGTAAACTAAAATTTCCCGAAATGCCAAGAGAAACACTCGGAATGTTCCACGAAAAACAACAGTTAAAAAATTATAAAATGTTGCAAAACAGAGATAAATAATAGTAACTTTGCAGTCTACATATCGGGGCTGACCGGTTTTGACAGCGTGTAGAAGCGGTATGTAAGCGTGCAGAGCAGTGATGGCCGGGCTCTATAATCCCTGACATCAAAAATTTAAATGGCGAAAACAACTACGCTCTCGCTGCTTGATTGAAGTACAGTAAATCAGCTTAATCCGCGCAACAGTTGCGCAGACGAGACATCGCCCGATTGTCCTTGTTCCGAGACTAATCGAAAAGGCGGTGCAGGTAAATCGGAAATAGGAAATGAGGAGTCTTGACTCCTTTCCGAAACTAAAAAGACTAAGGCCGCGGTTGGCCGTCCCGACCTGCCACGGCACGAAAACCAAGCGGAGACTACGCACGTAGAAAGCATATTGATTCCATGTTTGGACGAGGGTTCAACCCCCTCCAGCTCCACTAAGTGTTCCGGGCACCTTCCGGGCGACACAAGACAAAATCAAGATAACCTTCAGCTCATCGGGCGGAGGCAAGATAAACCGCGCAATATCAGTATATTGCGCGGTTTTTGGGCTTGTGCTTATATTCAGTCTTTTTTTTCGGCGGGGGGGTGCTTTTTGTTTTTTGCTGATTTAGGCCGGACCTTAACGATAAGGATATTCGAGGATTGATGCTGCTGCTCGCTTTCACGGCTTGTTGTGCTTATATTGCTTCTGTCTGAGAGATATAAAAAAACGCCTCCCGGAGGGCGGAAGGCGGTTATTGAGATGATAATGTGGCTCGGGGTTATTTTACCAGTGTGCGGCCGAGCTCGATGGCTTGTTCGTTGAGGGGAATGAGGTGGTGATGGCGTTCGGGAAGGGTTTTCTTCAGTCCGCGGATTACTGCGTCGGTGCTCAGGAGATCGCGTGCTGCCAGAAGCGAGCCGAGGAGCACCATGTTGTAGGTCTTTGCGTTGCCGAGGCGGATAGTTGCTTCCATGGCCTCGACAGGCACTACGTTGATGTCGGTGCGGGTGGGGCGGTGGTGGATGCCGGAGGGGTCGTATATGAGCGTGCCGCCGGGTTTTACTTTTGACTCGAATTTGTCGAGACTTTGCTGGTTGAGGAGCACTGCTGTGTCGAAGGCGTCGAGCACGGGCGAGGAGATGGGTTTGTCGGAGAGAATAACGGTGACATTGGCGGTGCCTCCGCGCTGTTCGGGACCGTAGGCCGGCATCCATGTTACCTCAAGATTGTCCATAAGTCCGGCGTAGGCCAGGATTTTGCCCATTGAGAGCACGCCTTGACCGCCGAAGCCTGCTATGATGATTTCTTCTTTCATTGTGTCGGGTGAGGTTTAGTTGTGAGTGAGAGATAATCAGGAGTTTTTGAGGTCGCCGAGCGGATATTGTTCGGTCATGTGTTCAGCGAGCCATTTGTTGGCTTGGTCGGGTGTCATCTTCCAGCCTGAGGGGCAATTGGAAACGATTTCGACCACAGAGGTGCCGCGTTTGTCGAGGGTGTTTTGGAATGCTTTTTTGATTGCGGCTTTAGCTTTGCGCACGGCTGCCGGATTGTATACGGCCTGACGTGTCACGTAGCAGGTGCCGTCGAGCTCGGCCAGCAGATTGGAGATTTTGAGCGGGTAGCCGTTGAGGTCGGCGCGGCGGCCGTAGGGTGTGGTGGCGGTTTTCTGACCCAGGAGGGTGGTGGGGGCCATCTGTCCGCCGGTCATGCCGTAGATGGCGTTGTTGATGAAGATGATGGTGATGTTTTCGCCACGGTTGGCGGCGTGTATGGTTTCGGCGGTGCCGATGGCCGAGAGGTCGCCGTCGCCCTGGTAGGTGAAGACGAAGTTGTCGGGGTTGAGGCGTGCGACGGCGGTGGCGACGGCGGGTGCGCGGCCGTGTGCGGCTTCGATCCAGTCTACGTCGATGTAGTTATATGCGAATACCGCGCAGCCCACGGGCGCCACGGCCACTGTTCGGTCGGTGAGGTTCATCTCGGCAAGCACTTCGGCTACCAGACGATGCACTACGCCGTGACCGCAACCGGGGCAGTAGTGGGTGATATTGTCGGTGAGGAGCTCGGGACGAGAGTATATCTTGTTTTCCGGGCAAATTATCTCTTGAGGGTTCATTATGATGCGAATTTTGAGTGGTAACTATCGGGTGTCATCATTTTTTCGGAGCGGCATCGGGGAAGTGGCTTACAAGCGATGTGAGCACTTCGGCGGGATTGAGCACGATGCCGCCGGTGCGGCCGAAGTGGCGCACGGGCACATTGTCGTGCACTGCAAGGCGCACATCTTCAATCATTTGTCCGGCATTGAGCTCAACACACAGTATGCCTTTTGCTTTCTTGCCGAGCTTTTCGATGGCTTCGGTGGGGAAGGGCCACAGGGTGATGGGACGAATCATGCCGATTTTGATACCTTGGGCGCGTGCGTCCTCGATGGCTTTGAGGCAGATGCGGGCCACTGAGCCGAAGGCCACGATGAGGTATTCGGCGTCGTCGGTGAAGTATTCCTGATAGCGCACTTCGTTGGCTTCGATCTGTGCGTAGGTCTGTTGTAGCCGCTTGTTGTTGGCCTCCATAAGTTTGGGCTCCATCTCAAGGGATGTGACGATGTTGCGGTGGTCGCGGCCATGACGTCCGGTTGTGGCCCAGGGGCACTGTTGGCGCACCTCTTCTTCGGTGCGTCGCGGACGGAAGTCGGGGAGTATGACTTTCTCCATCATCTGTCCCACAACGCCGTCGGCGAGAATCATAGCCGGTGTGCGGTATTTGAACGACAGGTCCATGCCGAGACCGACGAAGTCGGCCATCTCCTGCACTGTTGCCGGAGCGAGCACGATGAGGTGGTAATCGCCGTGGCCGCCGCCTTTGGTGGCCTGAAAATAGTCGGATTGCGAGGGCTGGATGGTGCCCAGACCCGGGCCGCCGCGCATTACATTTACGATGAGGGCGGGCAGTTCGGCGGCAGCGATGTAGGAAATGCCTTCCTGCATCAGGGAGATGCCGGGCGAGGATGATGAGGTCATTACTGCCTTTCCGGCGGCGGCTCCGCCGTAAATCATATTGATGGAGGCTACTTCGCTTTCGGCCTGAAGCACTACCATGCCGGTGGTTTGCCACGGCATTTCTGCTTCGAGTGTCTCAAGCACCTCTGATTGAGGCGTGATGGGATATCCAAAATAGCCATCAAGACCATAACGAATGGCCGCATGGGCGATGGCTTCGTTACCTTTCATTAATTTTACTTCTTCCATGTCGAGGCTATTTTTCGGTTACACGATATACTTCGATGCAGGCATCGGGACAGACTGTGGCACACGAAGCGCATCCGATGCAGGCTTCGTGGTTTTGCATATAGGCGAAGTGATACCCGCGATCGTTCACTTCTTTGGCTTGGAGCATCAGCACGTCGGTCGGGCAGGCAACCACGCAGAGGCCGCAACCTTTGCAGCGGTTGGTATCAACGACTACAGCTCCATGAATTTTTGCCATGTTTCAAGGTGATTTGGTTAATAATAAAAAGGATAATTTAGAAGCGTATGAATACGTTACGGATTGTGTCCACAAATATAGCAAAAATTATTGCATTTACAATTCCTTTAACATTGATTTAACTTTTCATCGTAACAATAGACAATATGCGGTGGAAGCGGACCGGCTCCAAACAGCAAACCCGCTCCGGCGGTCCGGAGCGGGTCAGTAATGAGTATGGATATTGTTATTTGATCATTTTTGTAATCCGGTTGCCCTGCCGGCGGATGTATACGCCCCGGTCCGGCTCGTTGACAGGGATACCGCGCAGATCGTAGTATTCGACCGATGTGTCATCGCTTTCGACAATTGCATCGTCGATGCCCGAAAGACCGAAGTCTTGGCGTGTGTAGGTCGTCGACATTGACGGTCCGTAGAAGTAAGGCGATGTGATGTTGACGGCGTAGACTATCCTGATGCTTTGCAGATTGTCTATGGTAAGGCCGGTGTCGTAGTCGCCGTCGCCATGTATTTGTACGGTCTCGGCGTCGTTGACTATCATCCGTGCCATGCGCAGAAAATCATAGTTGGCTTTCAGACGCACCACGGCTATGCCGTTCTGCGTGATTACCTGAATGTCGTACATCTCATGCACGGGACAGTATTCGTCGGCGGCCTCCTTGTAGTTCTTGGCGCAGAGGCCCGGAACGTAATATGTGGCGTAGCTTGTGCTGTTGCGGTACACATACTTGCTCTGGGCATCGGGAGCGTATGGCGCTTTGATGTCGGTGTAGATAAAAGGAGACAGGCCGCCGTGGCCGGTGATGCTGATGAGCTCGGCCCATTCGGTGTATTTGTCGATGTCGGCTGTCGAACTGTTTGTCGCGGTGAAGATGCGCAGGGTGTTGGATGTGGTGTTGTAGGTCGGGAACACAAAGGGCACGTTGCCGCCTTCAACGCGGAAGCTGCCGGTGACGATGTTGAGCAGATTGAACGGTCCGCTGAATGCCGGGCGCCCCTTGTCTTTCTTGAAGATGCAACGTTTGGGCAGAGTTACGTTCACAAGTTTGGTGCAGCCGGAGGCGAAGTCACTGTAGAATGGGTAAACATCGCTTTCGGAGTCACTGCCGAAGACGATTTTTCCCATATCAAGCGTGGCAAGACGCTCGTCGGAGAACGTATATCGGTTGGCAGCGGTTGTGGATACGTAGATGTCGTCGTCGAACCGCACCTGACCGAATCCGTTGCCGTAGAAGATGCTGTCGCCTGCGAGCGCAGTCGAGCCACTGAAGGGGAACGACGAAAGGTTCATGGCATTGTAGAAAGCTCGCCGTGAGACACTTTCGGGCGCCGGACCTTCCACAGTGTAGAGGTATGTCGCGTCTTCGAAAGCGCTTTCCAAAATCTTACGTACGGAGCTGTAGTTGACCGTGCGCAACGTGCGGTTGTGGGCGAATGCGTATTCGGCAATCACTCTTACAGTAGCCGGTACGGTGTATTTTTCGCCTTCTTTTTTGGGCGGATATGCGTAGAGCACACTCTTCGAGCTGTTGAAGAGCACTCCGTCATTGACGCTGACAGCCGTGGCCAACGACGAGCCCACGACGTATTCGGTGACATTTGTGAGCTTTGTGAGCCCGCACGAAGGATAAAAGGCCTTAAGTCCGCTTGAAAGGGTGACCTTTTTGACATTGCTGTTCCCCACAAATGCATCGGCATATATATAATATATGTAATTGCTCATTTTGAGCGCGCCATCCGTATATTTGCCCGCTGAAGGCACGCGATAAAGGTTTCTTCCGTCTTTGCTCATCAGCCAGCCGTCGGCGTTTGCGGTAAACACAGTGTTGCCGTCTTCGACGATGAATTTTTGCAGCCTTACACAATATCTGAAGTTGCGCAACGAACCTTTTTCAGCTCCTATTTTCGGGTCGACAGCATTGATGTCGCCGATCGTGGTAATAGAGGCGGGGATGGTGATTTGAGTCACGCCCGTGAGATTGTTCAGCGCCTCAGGTGCAATCGAGGTGACGGTGTATGTCACACCGTCGACTGTGTATGAGCTTTTGAGTGTGAGTTTGCCGCTTGTGGGTTCGGTCCCGGACCAGCCTGTGATGCGGCAAGTCTTTTTCGATTTGTTGAGCTTGTCGTAGGTGTAAGTGATTGCGCCGGCCGAAACCACGGCGAGCGACATTAATAAAAAGAGTAAAAACTTTCTCATTCTCACAAATAAAAATTACAGTATGATCAGAGCGCAAAAGTATAAAGTATTGTCTGCCCGCGCAATATGTTTCAGTCTACATCGAGTCTACATACATAATTTTATACATAAGACAGGTCTACAAGACAAAAAAATTCAGTATTTTTGCAACGTGGCGGCATAAATACAACCCCGACCGCCGTTATCAGTCAATTTTTACCCGTAGAGTAGATATGAAACATCTGCCTAATGTTTTTGTCACAACGATATTACTCCTTCTTCTGATTTGCTGCAGAGAAGATAACGGACGTCTCTCACCTTTCCGATGGAAGACGGTAAGCCCCGAAATTGACTCGCTGACAATCACATTCGACTATGCCACCTGGCGCGCGGCACCCGTCGACACTCTGTCCGGCATCGCAGCCCGGGCAATGACAATCGCACGTGCCGACAGCAATAACGCACGGCTGATGAGCCGGGCACATTTTTTTCAAGGAGTATGCCTTTTTAAGTCCGGCCGCCGGGCCGAGGCCGATATGGAATTTGAGCAGGCACGCACGCTCATTGATTCCGCCGGGCATCCCTATGAGGTGCGGCGTATCGATTTCTGGCTCCATGATGCAAAAGACGAGCATCGCGGAGCAGACGCATATCAGCGTACTATGCAAAACATTGATTTTTACGCAGGGATAGGTGACACAGCGCTTTTGGCGATGCAATACGGCGATTTGGGACTTTTGCTTAAAAAATACGGCGACCCGAAGCAGGCGCTCACTGCTTTCGAGACAGCTTCGGAAATGTTTGTCAGCGTCGGACTCACCAAACAAGCTCAGGGCAACATGATTAATATTGCCTCATGCCTCAGGCATACAGGCCGAGATGCCGATGCAGTGAAAATTTTGCGTAGTCTGGCAGCTGACTCGCTGTTCCGCTCCAATTATACGGCATTTCCGCTTATCTTGCTCAATATTTATTTTTGGGACAACGACACAACGGCGCTAATGCAGGCGTTGCCGATGATTATCGGCAGCGACTTGCCCATCAACCGCCGTTTGCGCGGCAGAGCTATGGCTGAATATTCGCAGGTGTTGCTGCACCGGGGCGAAGAAGATTCGGCTTATGCTTTTTAAATGCGAGCTCTCGGCAATCTTGATCGATCTTACATGGAAGACAGCGTTTTCATCTTGCACAATCACAGCAAGCTGCTGGAGCGAAGAGACGACTACGCGGGCGCCTTGTCGGCACTGCGACAAAGCATGGAGGTGATGCAGAGAATGAACGATGAAAACGAGCGCGAACAGATACACACGCTCGCAACTTCCAGACTCGTGTCGGACATCCGAGCCAAGGACGAACTGCGTCACCAGCGGCGCAAAATGATATGGATAGTGATTTCGCTTGCGTTGCTGATAGTTCTGCTTATCACGGTCACGATATGGATCAGAGAACGCAACAGGCACAATCTCCGCAGGCTGGAGTCACAATTGGAGAGAGAAACACTGCAACGCAAAATAATGTCGATGCACATAGCAGCAAGCGACACCGACTCATTTCTCTACACCTTTGTCTCGATTAATCCCAATTTCACACGGCGGCTCAAAGAAGCCTATCCCGATCTCTCGCCAATGGACCATAAATTAGCCGCCTTTGCAGCGCTCAACCTTGACATCAAGCAGGTGGCACGCATTCTGGGTATCAAGCCCGAATCAGTGAAGCAATCCCGCTGGCGGCTCCGGCGCAAGCTCGGTCTGGCGCCGGAAGTCAATCTTGAAGACGCACTCAAACCCTATCTTGATGAAGACCCCGAGTGATGACACTCCGTCAGCATAATCAAAGTACCCGCGGGTAAATCCCGGGTTCCTGAAAATCCGCTGATCCGCTGTCGGGCGTGCCGAGGGCTTCCACCTGTTGGTCCGAAAACATGCCGGGCGAACAAACAAAAATGCAGTCAGCTGAGTGTCAGCTGACTGCATTTTTAAGGAGTTGCCTTGGAAGGATTCGAACCCTCACAGGCGGAACCAGAATCCGACGTGCTACCATTACACCACAAGGCAATAGGTGCTGTTGTTTACGGCTGCAAAGTTAGAGAGTTTTTTCGGTTTGGCCAAATTTTTTTGCAATTATTTTTCATCGCACCGATTTTTTTTCTTTGTGATGGGGCGTCTTTTTGCCGAAGTCTGCATTTAGAGCCGGGAGTTTGACGGTAAACAGGTGGTTTTCGGTCTCAGGCGGTTGATGTCGTGCCCCGAGACTCTGACATCGAGTGTACGAAGGTTGGAATATCAAAAAGCTGCGACGGATCGCAGCTTTTTGAGATTATTGAGGGGCTGAGTTATTTCACCACTTTGGTGGCTCGGCCGCCGCGCACTTCGATGCAGATGCCTTCGGGGTTGTTGAGGCGCATGCCCTGAAGGTTGTAGTAAACGGCTGGAGCATTGTCGCCGTCGGCAATCACGTCGGAGATGCCTGCGGGAGCTGTGTAGTATACAGGGTCGCAGTATTCGCTTTCGCCTGTTACATTGCCTTCGTCGTCGAGCTGATAGGCTTTGACTGAGACGCCGTAGGTGTTGCCGCCGACAACGTGTTTCTTGTCAATAGCGGTGGCGTTAGTCTCGCCTTCCCACATAAGAACGGGGAGTGTGACTTCGCCGGCAGCGTCTGCTGTGATGGAGAATTTTATCGAACGGAAGAAGAGATTGCCGTCAAACTCGTATGTATCGGGATCACCGTAAGGATAGAGCGACAGAAAGCACTCGTCTGTTGCGCCTGTAAGATCGAATGTGAGAGTCTGGAAATCGGTTGATATGGCGGTTTTGACATATTCGTCGACAATGGCGTATTCCTGGTTGGTTTCGTCCCATGCGTAGAGGTCGCAGTAGAAATCGGCTCCTGTGCCGGAGGCAACTTCGACTGTCACGCTCACTTTCTTGTCTTTGGCAATCGAGAGGTCGTAGATGCCGGTCTCTACGGTAGCGTAAGCGCCATAATAGTAAGCGTACATGTAATTGTCCTCAACGCCGATGGCTCCGTTGATGTAAACAGGAAGCACGAACTGTGTGCCGATGAGCTGGTCGCTGGTTTCGTAGATGTAGTCCGACTCGACCGGATCTGTAATAGTGCCGGTGCTGCTGATGCCGGTGAAGTCGGCGTTGGCAACCTGAAAAGCGGCGCCTGCGTTCACAGGGGCAATCATCGCGCCCTCGGCCACGTAGTAGTTGGCATCGGTTACGGCATCCCAGGTCACGTCGATGTCGCCCTGAGCGTTAGCAGTCATTTTTACGTTGGTCGGTACGGCCAGTGTCACTGTCTCATCCTCGGCCTTCATCATGTTTGAGGCGGGGCGGAGTTTGGACGAAAGCACACCGTTGACGGTGCGTTTTACGGCTGTGGTTGCGGGAGCTTTGGCGTTGGCCGGAAGCTGTTTTACGGCGGTTGATGCGGCGCCGGAAATAGCTACCGAACCTGCGATGAGAAGAGTAAAGAAACTTTTCATAGGCAAAAATTAGAAATTGTACTGTATATTAGAGATTGTGGTAGAGATAGGTCGGAAATTGGCCGAATCACTACTAAAATTGCTGCAAATGTAATGATTATTTTTAAAACTCGCAAGAGAACAGGCAAATATTGTAAAAACATTAAAAAAATCACTGCTCAGCCATGAGGAGGAGCAGTGATTTTTTATGACAGTCGGGAGGAGGCTATCGGGCGTCGGCGGCGTAGAGCCAGGGCGTGTCGCGCCTGCGGTCGTAGACTTTGCGTCCGGCAACGTAGGTGGCGCGGTTGCTGTCAGAGAGCCCGAGCGTGGCAAGTACGAATATTTTCTCTTCAATGTTGTTGCAGAATTGCATGCGCCAGGCGGCAAAATCGTTGGCATTGAAGTCGAGCACAGCTAAGTCGGCGTCGTAGCCGGGTGCGATACTGCCGATTTTATGTTCGAGGTGCAGGGCTTCTGCGCCTCCGCGGGTGGCCATATACAGACTGCGCAACGGCGAAAGGCCTCGCGCGGCGAGCATGCTCACCTTGTAGGCATCGCCCATCTGGCGCAACAGGGAGAAGTTGGTGCCGGCGCCTACGTCGGTGCCCAGACCTGTGCGCACCGGGTGTGTGCTGTCCTTGGCTTCCCAATATTTGAATGCGCCGTCGCCGAGGAAGAGGTTGCTGGAGGGGCAATGCGCCACTGCGCAATCGCTGTCGCTGAGCATCTGCCATTCTTCGGGTCTGACGAGGCATGAATGGGCGAATACCGAACGGTTGCCCACGAGTCCGAAGCGATTGTAGACGTCGGTATAGTTGCGGCAGTCGGGAAAGAGTTCGGCCACCCATTTTATTTCGTCGGCGTCTTCGTCGAGATGAGTGTGCATGTACACACCTTTGTCTATATACCGTCGGTAGAGCTCGCCTGCGAGCCGGAGTTGTTCGGGAGTGGACGTGGGGGCAAAACGCGGTATCACGGCGTAGAGCTGTCGGCCCCGGCCGTGCCATTTGAGCAGCAGTTCTTCTGAAATTTCGACGCTGCGGGCGGTGTCGGCATCGCGCAGGTAGTCGGGCAGATTTCTGTCTTGCAGCACTTTGCCGGAGATTGTGAGGGCGTTGTATCGTTCGCTTTCTTCGAATAGCGCGTCGACGCTCTGTGCAAAGGTCGTGGCGAAGACGTTGGCTGTGGTAGTGCCTTCCCGTAGTGTTTGGCGGAAGAAGATTTTTGCCACGCTGTCGGCGAAATCTTTGTCGGCGAACCGGCCTTCGGCGGGGAATGCGTAGCGGTCGAGCCAGTCGAGGAGCGAACATCCGAACGAGCCTATCATCGGAGTCTGCACATAGTGCACGTGAGTGTCAATCATGCCCGGGATGATGAGGGCGTCGGAGTAGGTGTCGATGTCGGTGAGCCCGGGATAGAGGGCTATGGTGTGCCGGTAGTCGCCGGCGCTTACGATTTTGCCGTCGTCGATGACTATGAGTCCGTCGTGGACGCAGAAGCAGGATTGTGCTTCGTCAGTGATAAAGGGGTCGGCGCAGAATGTCAGAAACGAGCCGCGCACACCCTTCATGCCGCTCCCGGCGGGAGCGGCCGAGTGGTTGGTATTTTTCATGTCGGTTATAGGTTGTGTCAGAGAGTGTATGGTGTCAGAAGGGGGTATAGCCTTTGTTGAAACTGTCGTCGAGAGGCTCTACCTCGCCGTAGATGGTGGCTTTGAGATTGCGGAACGAGTTGTTGACAAACACGGTGGCGTCGGCGCTGCGCGGACTGAGGACGATGGTGACGTCGCAGGGGCCCACAGTGGCGCTCACATGATACTCCACGCGTGTCTCGCCGTTGGATTTTGTCGTCATGTTGTAGCCGGTGACGGTGCCTGAGACGGTGAAGCCTCCGAGGCCGTTTGGACCGCCCGACATGCCGGGCGAAACCTGTACGAGGGCTTTGTCGCCGAGAACGTTGACAAAATTGGTCGATTCCAAGGCTCCGGGTATCGATTGGTTCTGCACTGTGAGACGGTCGGCCTTGACCTGAAATGCTTTGGCCCGGAGCACGTCGAGCGCGGTTTGGTGAGCCGCGATTTGCTCGGCTGTTGGCGGCGTTTTCAGCGATTTGCAGCCGCTGAGCGCGGTTAAGGCCAAAGCGGAGATGATGATGAGAACGTAGTGCAATGTTTTCATAACGAGTATTTATGTTTTGCCGCTTGTGTGATGGCGGCGGTGTTGAGAGATAAAAAAAGCCGCGTCCGAAAGCTCGGTGCGGCTCTTTGGGATTTGCGGAAATCCTGCCTGCGATCAGCGGCGGATACCGAGCTCTTTTTGTGCGATGATGGCACGGTAACGGTTGATGTCTTTGCGCATCAGGTAGTCGAGAAGGCGACGGCGTTTACCTACCAGCATTTTAAGAGCGCGTTCGGTTGTATGATCTTTGTGATTTGACTTAAGGTGCTGAGTCAAATGAGCGATACGGATAGAGAATAATGCAATCTGAGCTTCAGGTGAGCCAGTGTCAGTCTTGCCCTTGCCGTACTTCTCGAAGATCTCTACTTTTTGTTCAGAGCTTAAATGCATGCTGTGAAGTAATTAAAGGTGTTAATAAAAATTTTAAGCAGTGGCGGCCATCAAATTTCATTACCAAAAAATCAGTCAGGCGCCAAAAGCGCGACAAAGGTAAGCATAATTTTTTGTACACGCAAGCGCAGCGCGGACATTTTGGCTCTGTCGAGCGTTTTGACGGTCAATTTATCGATTTTTAACAATTGGAAGGTTGTATATCCCGCACATTCGCAGTAACTTTGCAGCCGATAAATGTGGACAAATTTGGCTGCTTGCAACCACAATAAAACAATGCTAAAACCGCTCAGCTTCCATATCTCATTATGGCTGATTTTTAAGGTTATGCATCGTGGTTGGCAGTGTCCGTCCATGATTTTTTTTAATTTTCAGCAATATTGAGTTATGAATTATCTTTTCACATCCGAATCAGTTTCCGAAGGCCATCCCGACAAAGTGGCCGACCAGATTTCCGACGCTATACTCGACGAATTTCTCGCTTTTGACCCTGCGTCGCACGTGGCCTGCGAGACAATGGTTACCACCGGACAGGTGATTGTGTCGGGCGAGGTCTCCTCCGAGGCTTACGTCGACATTCAGGCCGTGGCCCGCGGCGTGATTAACGAAATCGGCTACAATCGCCCCGACCTGCAGTTTGACGGAAACTCGTGCGGCGTGCTTTGCGCCATCCACGAGCAGAGCGGCGACATACGGCGCGGCGTGAGTCGCGAGACCGAGGAAGAGCAAGGCGCCGGCGATCAGGGCATGATGTTCGGCTACGCGACCAACGAGACCCCCCACTACATACCGCTGTCGCTTGCGCTCAGCCACGCGCTGCTCAAAGAGCTTTCGCGCTTGCGCCGCGAGGGCAAGGTCATGACTTATCTCCGTCCCGACGCCAAGAGTCAGGTAACGGTAGAGTACAGTCCCGACGGCCGGCCGGTGCGTGTGCACACAGTTGTAGTCTCAACGCAGCACGACGACTTTATTCGCCCCGACGAGCACACCACACAGGCCGAAGCCGACCGAAAGATGCTCGACACCATACGCCGCGACGTGGAGACGATACTCCTTCCGGCAGTCAAAGCCGCTATGCCCGAGCAGTTGCGCAATCTCTTCGACGGCAAGCTGATACTGCACGTCAATCCCACCGGAAAGTTTGTTATCGGCGGCCCTCACGGCGACACCGGACTCACCGGTCGTAAAATTATCGTCGACACCTACGGCGGCCACGGCGCACACGGCGGTGGAGCCTTCTCGGGTAAAGACCCGTCGAAAGTCGACCGCTCGGCAGCCTATGCCGCACGCCACATAGCCAAGAATCTTGTGGCTGCCGGCGTGGCCGACCGCGTGCTCGTGCAAGTGGCCTACGCCATCGGCAAAGCCGAGCCGGTGAGCCTCTATGTCAATACCTGCGGCACAGCAAAGGTGCACATGAGCGACGCTGAAATTTCACATAAAGTAAGCGAAATTTTCGATATGCGCCCCAACGCTATCGAGAAGCGGCTCAAGCTGCGTGCCCCCATCTACCGCGAGACTGCCACTTACGGCCACGTGGGACGCACGCCCCGCACCGTGACCAAGACATTCGCCTCACGTTACGAGCCGGAACGCATCATCGAGGTGGAGCTCTTCACGTGGGAGAAACTCGACTACGTCGACCGCCTCCGCGCAGCTTTCGGCCTCTGATTTGCCACTCTGTCTCCATCGATTGTCTGTACGGGTTGCACATCACGCGTAATTAAAAGTGAATTGGGATTTTTTTGCCAATACAAATTTAATCTGTATATTTGCACAACGATAGCGCCGATGCCAAATGCAGGTTTGAGCACTGTGTCGGGCGCCGCGCTCAAGAGAGTAGAAAAAATAATCAAACGCATCCGCTTATGACAGAATCAGACCGTAAGAGCCTCGCCGCTGATCCCGACGGACTCAAAACATACGAATACATAGCCAACCATATCGACACATGCCGCGACGACATCGATGAGCTTGTCGACAATATGGCCAAAGTGGATCTCACCGGACAGTTTCTGGCCAGCGCGGCGCGATATCTCCACGCCATCGACCCCGAAGTCTTTGCCGAGCCGGTGCACCGTCTGGTTTCGGCCACCATCGACCGCGACCGCGAGCATCGGTATCTGCCCGACATCTTGCTGAGCATTTATGGTCCGGACTATGCCGACCGTTCCGACGAGCTGCGGGCCTCCGACAACAACTTCCGGCGTATCTACAAACGTCTCTTCCCATCGACCGCAATATGAAAAATTTCCTTACATCCGCTGTCTTGTGCATGGCTCTTGCCTCCTGTTCCGGCAGCTCTTCGGCTTCGAGCCGGCCAAATGACACCACTAACACAGCCACTCAAATGGACGAAAACACTCTGCCCGTCGACTCTGCCTCTGCACAGGTCGAATTTGAAACCTCTCTCGGCAACTTCACCGTACTGCTCTACGGCGATACGCCTCTGCATCGTGACAACTTTCTGAAACTTGTGGCCGACAGCGCCTACAACGGCACTCTCTTCCACCGTGTGATCGACAGCTTTATGGTGCAGGCAGGCGATCCGGATTCAAAAACAGCACAGCCCGGCCAGCAGCTCGGCGCCGGAGACGTAGGCTACACGATTCCGGCCGAATTCCGCTATCCGAAGCATTTCCACAAGCGCGGAGCACTCGCCGCCGCACGTCAGGGCGACCAGGTGAACCCCGAGCGCCGTTCATCGGGATGCCAGTTCTATGTTGTCACCGGCGAAAAATACAACGCTCAGCAAATCAAGCAGATGGAAAGCCGCATGGCGCAAATGCAGCTGCAAGACCACTTTAACGCTCTCGTTCAGCAGAATCAGGACAAAATACGCCGTATGCGCGCCGAGCGCGACTCATCGGGCCTCACTGCGCTGCAAAATCAGCTCGTGGCAGAGACCGAAGCATGGGGACGCGCCAATCCTCTTAAATTTCCGGCCGAGATAATCGAGGCCTACACCACCGTGGGCGGCACGCCGCATCTCGACGGCCAGTATACCGTCTTCGGCGAAGTCATCTCCGGCATGGATGTCATCGACAAGATCGAAAAAGTAGAAACCGACCGCAACGACCGCCCCATGGCAGATATTAAAATCCTGTCGGCCAAAATCGTGAAATGATTCACGTCGACACGTTCACATTACCCAACGGCCTGCGTGTGGTGCACAACTTCCACCCGCAGGCCGTGCTCTCCGCAGTCGAAATCGTTTACCTTACCGGCGCCCGCGACGAGCGCGAAGACGCCACCGGTCTGGCTCACCTCTTCGAGCATCTGATGTTTGGCGGGACTCCGGCCGTGCCCGATTTCGACTCCGTGCTTGAAGCTGCCGGAGGCTACAGCAACGCAGCCACATCGAGCGATTTCACATACTTTTACGACATTCTGCCCGTGCAGAATATCGAAACGGCCCTATGGCTCGAAAGCGACCGTATGCGAGGCCTCGCCTTCTCGCCGCGCAGCCTTGAAGTGCAGCGCCACGTAGTCATCGAAGAGTTCAAAGAGACGCATCTCAACACACCTTACGGCGGCGTGCAGCACGCATTGCTGCCGCTGATGTACAGCAAGCATCCTTACCGGTGGCCGGTGATAGGCAAATCGCCCGACCACATCAGCCGCGTCACAACCGATGACGTCAAAAACTGGTTTTACAGCCACTATGCCCCCGACAATGCCGTGCTCTCGATTGTAGGCAATATAACTTTCGAAAAGGTCAAAGAGTTGGTATACAAATACTTCGGGGACATACCTCCACGCGATATCGCCGAGCGGAATCTCACCGATGACCCGCGTCCCGTCGAGCCTCGGGAAGTCACTATCTACGACCGCGTGCCTCAGACGCAAATCACCATAGCATATCGCATGAGTCCCTATGGCACAAGCGAATACCTTGCCGCCGACGCCATTTCCGATATTCTCAGCAACGGCAAGAGCGCGCGTCTTCCACAGCGTCTGGTGCGCGAGATGGAACTCTTCACCACGGTCGATGCCTCAATCACAGGCAACGAACATTCCGGACTGTTTCTGCTCACCGGCCGGGTCGCCGACGAGAGCGATGACGCCATAAATACTGCAAAAGAAGCGCTGATAACTCAGGCCCGGGCTCTTGCGCAAGCAGATACAGCAAGCGATGATGAGCTTGAACGGGCCAAAAACCTCTATGACGCCACTCTCACCTATGCCAATGTCTCGGCGCCCGGCAAAGCCCACAATATTGCTATGGCCGCAGTGCATGGTGAAGACATCAACTCAATGGTTGCCGCTTACCGCTCGCTTACCGTTGCCGACATCACAGCACAGGCGCGGGAGCTATTCATAGACCATGCGCCCGGAATCGTCATCTGCCGTCCGGCCTCCGGGCAGGAGTGAGCCGGAGTCAAGGTATATAAGACTTATAAGTTTTATAAGACTTATGAGACTTATGAGACTTATATTGTTGTCAGGCAATCGGTAACCTTACCAGCCGCCCGAAGCGCCTCCGCCGCCGGTGAGGCCGCCACCGAATCCGCCACCGAATCCGCCTCCGCCGAATCCGGAGCCTCCGCGGCCTCCGCCCGGTATCACAAGCGGAGTGGGGAGTTTGGCTATGTCGTAATATTTGGTATACTCGTAGGTGCAGTTCTGACAGTGGTAGACGCGCATCCCTTTGCCGTCGCGGGAGGTGGTGGGATTGAGTATTATTTGGTCTTTTATGAGTGAGCAGGTGAGACCGCCGCACTGCGGACAGGGCTGATAATTGGTGAGTTGCGAGCGGTAGGGCAATATTTCGGTTTCGCCGCACGAGGGGCACAGCCATACGTCGTAGTCTACCGAGTTGAGCCGCTCTTCGGTGTCCTGAGTGGGCGAGAGGAAATCGTTGTCGTGCACCTCGTCGACTTTTTGCATTTTGGTACGGCACTTCGGACACTTATGCACGCCGTTGCGCCAGCGGTTGAGCAGTATGAGGTAGGGGACAACAGCCACGAGGGGCACAAATAAGCAGATGGCCGACATCACAAGCGCCCACGAGCGCATCGGCACCATGGCCTTATATTTCTCGTAAGGCGTTTTTTTACGGTTGTTCCAGAGCAAAATCACAAACAGCAGGAGCATAAGCGCCGCCACGGATACGGATATCTTGATGTAGATCGGGAAAAACTCAATGTCAGAGACTCCGGCTGTGTTTTCGTCTTGGTCTGAACGGAGTTCGTCGGCGGCCGTGGGGTCAATGACGATGTCATGCACTTTCTGCACTCCGGCAAGCAAGCCGCCGCCAAAATCGCCGTGCCGGAATTTGGGAAACATGGTGTCGCGAAGGATGCGTCCGGCGACGATGTCGGGGAGCACGCCCTCGGCGCCGTAGCCGGTGCGTATAGTGGCGCGCTTGCGGTCTTTTGCCACGACTATCAGGATACCGTTGTCGTTGTCTCCCTTGCCTATGCGCCAGGAGTTAAAGAGATCGGTGGCAAACTCGTCGATGTCGTCGCCATCGAAGTCGTCGATCATTACGGCTACTATTTCGGCCGAAGTCTTGCGGCGGGCATCGAGCAGCAGCGAGTCGATGCGCGACTGAGTCAGAGGCGTCACGATGCCGTCTGGATTGACCAGATGTTTCGTGCGGTCGGCGCGCTGCACGTTGGGCAGATTCTCGACTGTCCAGATTTCTGCTACGGCGCATATTGCTGCTATGAGGGATATGAGTAAGAGTGTAAGACGTTTCATTGTCAATGCTTTAAATCATACGGCCGGCAGTGTGTGGCCGTTGAGCTTGCGATAGAGGTTGAGTGCGTAGACGTCGGTCATGGCCGACACGTGGTCAACGACAGCCTGTATGCGGTCGGCGAGTTCGGGCGCGCGCACATCGTATTGCCCGGGCACTTGCGAGAGCAGCAGACCGGAGTAGTTGAGCCCGGGATTGGCCACGGCCTGACACAACTTGTCGAGCAGGAAAGTGATGATGCGGTTGCCGGCCAGTTCGATATCGACCACGTCGGGAGCGCAATAAATCTTAGACCACGACACTTCGTTGCAGCGCTCGTAGGCTGCCCGTTGCACTGGTGTGATATGGCGCATCAGAGGGTCAGCAAATTCTCCGGAAAGAATCTTCTCCTCATTGTCGACAAAAGCGTCGGCGCATCGCTCCACGAGCTCTCCGATGGCGCACGAGCGCAGATAGCCCACCTGCTCGTTGGGGTCGGCAATTTTTTCCATCACATCGTGCACGCGCAGCCGGCGTTGTGAGTCGAAATAGCCGAGCAACAGTGACTTTACCTCGTCGGTGGTGAGAATCTTGAGCTTGTGGGCGTCTTCGATATCCATGATTTCGTAGCAGATGTCGTCGGCGGCTTCGACGATAAACACCAGAGGATGCCGGGCGTACTTGACCGATCCGTCGGGCTGAGGATACTGCAACATACCCAACTCCCCGGCCACGCGCACAAAGCTTTCGCGCTCCGGGGCAAAGAAACCGAACTTGCCTTTCTCTCCGGCGTGCGATGAGTCGTAGGGGTATTTCACAACTGATGCGAGAGTGGAGTAGGTCATGGCGAACCCACCCTGACGGCGGCCGTTGAAGCCGTGGGTGAGCAGGCGGAATGCGTTGGCGTTGCCTTCAAAGTTGATGAGGTCGAGCCATCTCTCCGGCGGCAGCAACCCGCGGTAGATGCTGCCGGCGCCTTCGCTGAAAAAGGTTGCTATAGCTTTTTCGCCGGAGTGGCCGAAAGGCGGATTGCCGAGGTCGTGAGCCAGGCAGGCGGCCGCCACAATGTCGCCGATGTCGGACAGAGAGTCGGCGGCCGGAGTGCCGGCGTATTTCAGCCGAAGACGCGAGGCTATGTTGTCGGCCATCGACTTGCCCACGCAGGCTACCTCGAGCGAGTGAGTGAGACGGTTGTGCACGAAGATGCTGCCCGGTAGCGGAAACACTTGTGTCTTGTTCTGCAGACGGCGGAAGGGCGAAGAGAAGATGAGGCGGTCGTAGTCGCGGCGAAAGTCGCTGCGTCCCGTACCCTTTTTGGGGTCGTGGTAGTGCTCCAGTCCGAAGCGCTTATCGTTGATGAGTGATAGCCAGTCCATAGTTATTTTAAACCCTTGTGACGATTTCAGTGACAAAGGTAAGCATTTTCCGCCAATCTGCGAAATACGGGCCGGCAATGTACGCTGACGTCCTGACGATAACATTTATTGTCGAACCGGCTCTAATCTTCGGGCGCGGTATCAGGCTCGTTCTTTGTGGCGGCGGTCTGAGCCGGATTTGCGGCCTGTTGCGCGGCGGAGGTGCGTGCGTCGGCGCCTATGGGCTCGTCGAGGTCTGCCGAGTTGTCTTCCGTGTCGGGCGAGGCCTTGCGGTGCAGCACACCGGCGTGGAGCCCTTCGACAATCGCTCCGGCGGCAAATACCGCAAGAGCCGCGGCAGTGACTCCGACAATGGTCGCGCTGTCGATACTCTCACGGCGTACAAATATATATATGGCGAAGGCGGCGAGCGCAAGCGGAAACACATAATACCATGACGGCAGCGTGAACGGCCTGATGCCGACAGCAAGCGCATAGAACTGCCACAGCGAGCACAGAGCCACGATGAGACCGAAGATAAACGGCACCATCGGCTCAAACGTGCCGCGAAAAACCAGCATGCACACACCCAATACCACCGCTGCCGAATTGGTTAGCGAAGTGAGCAGACGGTTCAGCCCGGAACCGTTGTTGAAAAACAGGAGGTTGAAGACTCCGGCGCCCACGAGCAGCACGCCGCCGGCCACTACGATGCGCGATACGGTGGCCTGATCGAGAAACACGAACATCAGCGCAGCCACTGCGGCAGCTATCACACCCACAAGCACCATCGTGCGGCCACGCATTGTGGTATTTTTGTCGTATTGCAAGGTATTCTTCTCTTCTGTCATTTCTTTGTCTTTTGGTGTTGAACGGAACATGGCGCAAATTTACAAATAAATATTGAGAATGTTAAATTCCTTAATAAAACATTTATTTCTTTCGGTTGGTTGAAACGGTAGCCTGAAACCGGCATTATGCGTCGTATAATCTCCCGGCAGTTTCCATGCCGTGAGCTTTCGCGGGTCATTGCGGCGGCGCTCGGGCAGAATATTTGGCAGTCACAAAAAATATGCCTACCTTTGCGGTAAACAATCAGAGAAACTTATCAACTTACACTTACCCATAATCAATATCATCAATGAAAAAGTATTTACTTCTTGCTCTGGTATGTCTCGGCGCCCTATCGGCGGCGGCTGAGGAATATACCGTCTATCTCAAAAACACGGCCAACTGGTCCAACCCGTGCTGCTGGGCATGGAACTCTTCGACCGGCGTGAACTGTACGGCCAAGGGTGTGTGGCCCGGCGACGCAATGACCAAAGAAGGAGACCTGTGGAAATTCACGGCTCCCGACGGAAAAGAACCGAACATGTTTATCTTCTCCAACAGCGGTTCATCGCAAACCAAAAACCTCACATTCGTAAACGGCGCCACTTTTGACTGCTCGGGCAACAAAGTGTCGGGCGGCGACGATCCGGTGAATCCCCCCGTGACTCCTCCCGAAGGCGGCGATTTCACTCCCGGCACGTATCTCATCACCGACTACTATAAAGTCAACCCTGACGGAAAAGTAGGTTCCAACAAAACCATCGCCGTGACCGGCGGAATCAAATGCGGCGCCGTCAGCCACTGGACCGATGCCGAACTTATAGCTCAGGGCGTGGCACGCGACGTGTGCATGGCCATTAAAGGCACCCACGAGCGTCCCGTAGTCGACACATATTCGGTCTACGCCGCCTACGACAAGACCAACCTCTACATAGGCATACAGTACGTCTACACCGTCTACGACCAGTGGGGCGAAGGCTACCAGCCCGGCGAATCTAAACCCTATAACATGGACGGCAAGATTATGATCGCATTCGACCTCGACCCCAAAAAAGCATGCGACGGAACACTTACCAACGGTGCATCGGTATGGTTCGACAAAGAGTACACGACATTCGACAACGGTATGGACTGCCTCTTCCTCGGCTCCACAAAGCCCGGAGTGGGCAACCCCGGCCTCTTCGTGCCCAATGCCGCCGGCAAATTTGACTACAACGACGCCAATTCCTGCAAGTCGCACAGCGTGGTTTATGGCTGGGACGACGGTCTGCTGCCGTCAATCGACAAAATCTGGGGTCCGGAAAAATTCAACTACGACCCCGAGATACTCAAAGGCAACGAAGGCTTTGCCGACCTCAAAGAGCAGATAGCCAAGCTCGGCGGCAAAGACAGCGACCACACATTCTATGAGTTCAAATTCCCCCTCAGCGACCTCGGCATCACCGAAGACTATATCAAGACCTACGGCATAGGCGTGATGATTGTAGACATCTACGGCTCAAGCGCACACTCGACCACTCCCTACGACCCGTCGATGTTCGACAACGTGAAAGAGCCCTACTCGATGGATAAATCCACCTCCAAAGAAAAAGAAGACAAGGATATAATCACCTACGGCTTCGCCCGCGTAGGCAAGCTCGCCACATCCGAGCCCTCAGGTATCGAAAGCATCACCGGCGCCGATGACAGCGCACCGGTTGAATACTACAACCTCCAGGGCGTGCGTGTCGCCAACCCCGGAAGCGGTATCTACATCCGCCGTCAGGGCACAACAGCCACCAAGGTTATGATGTAACACACAGACAGCCAAATACGCAAAAAAAAGCCACGCGGAGCGTGGCTTTTTTCATGTGCAATCCGGCATATTGGCAGATGCAAAAAACTCTTGAAAATTATTATAAATCACGCTGCCCCTGTGCTGGCAATCAATTGTGCGACAGGATTTATTGTCGAACCGGCTCTAAATAAGTCGCGACAAAGACAGCGCCTGCTGCGACCTAAGGATTATATTATCGAAACGATTCGGCTCATCATACCTATGAGGTCATAACCGTCCCAAATGAGTGAAAAGGAGGTCGTCTCGCCTATGGGCACAATTCGGTCGATACCGGTGGGTTTATGTAAGGATATGAATTGCCTAAGCTCGTTTTCCGAAAGGCCGAAGTAGCATAGTGTCTGCATCTTTCGGTTTATTATTCCTGTAATCTCATCTAACGATACGGCATCATATTCAGTGAAAAAGCCTCCGGCACAGCGGTAGTTTTCAATATTAGCCGGCAGAGTGTCGACTTTGGCCCTTACAATAAGATTGTCGGGGGTTTCCTCTCTCGTCGCTCCTGCTTCTATGGCCATTTCGTAAAGTGAAGTCAGCTTGTTTACCGCTATTACAGGCTGCAATTGATATTTTGTTTTACTGTACCGGTAAAAAGATTCCCAGAATATTTTTTTTGCGGATTTTATTTCCTCTTCTTTGCCGATCCATATTACGGAATGAGGTGCGGAGCACGCGTTTTGGTCAAATAGGAACGTGTCGTTGTAAAATCCTTCAGCGAGTTTGTTTAACTCCGAGTCTGACAGATTCAGGATGGATGCGGCCTTTATGGCGCAAATGCTGTATCTGTCGGCAAAACAGATATCGAAAGATCTCGGAGGAAGCTGATTCTTTCTGATTTCAGCAATGGTATTGTCGCCGCCCCAAATCACGCGTATGTCGGCCATTGACGAGAAGCGGGCGGTGAAGTCGCTGTTGTGCGAATATCTCACGAGCACTATCCTTTTGCTTGCAGGATAGCCTTCGAGGGCCTTTAAATGCTTGATGACAAGATCTATCTGAGGAAATTCCTTTGACGACAGCTTCACTATATTAGAGTTGCCGCTTAATAGTCCGCACACCAACGAGTAACCGAAATTGATGGGTACATTTCCCGGCGCGATATGAAATATCGTGCCTCTGCCGAGTCTTAATCTTCCGGTGGAGTGCAGCTCTTTGAGTTTCAGCAGATTGGCTTTTCTGCAAAAGAACGCAAAAGTCACCACATCCGGATATGCACGCGCCTGACGGTCTTTGAGTATGCTTGCAGAAAGGTCGTTAAGGAATTCAATAATTGAGTCGTTGAATGGCTCACATGCCGACGGTAATGTGCTGAAGTCACAGTCCGTTGCGGAAGGAAAAAGTATCTGTAAATTAGAATTTAGTTGCATAAGTGTCGCTACATCCTCTTATTTCGGCATTTTTGATGCGTCCGAATATTTTAAAATATTTGCCCTTGCGTCCACACGGGCAATCATCTTCGCCTAATATCATGCCTTCGTCTTCGGTAAGCAATATGTGACCGGGGTAACTCTCAGGCAGCACGCTGACTACTTCAATCAGACCCTTATGGCCGGACTCGGCTTCCGAGAAATCGGCGGGATTGCGTATGATCACGTCACTGAAAGCCGAGGTATGCAGATGTCCGCACTCACATTCCATATATATAGTGCCGGTTTGCTCCACCATGCCGTAATAATCGTGGACGTTTTCAGGCTTGATACCGCACACGTCATTGAGCGTCTGCTTGAACTGTGCAGAAGAAATATTTTCAGAGATAAGTTTTTTCCAACCTCCTCCATGTATCAGCACCGCTTTTGAGAGGTCCAGTTTCGTGCCGCTGTTCTTTAATGCCGAGACGAAATGCTGCCAAATCATAAAAGTGAAGCCAAAAAGAAGGATGGTCTCGGCGTCGCTGTTTTGTTGCAGGAAGTTTGTCACGCCTTCAATGTCAAGATTCATATTCTCGTCGAGAGCATAAGCTCTTTTCGACCCGAACATCGAGAAACCGAGGATACCGGCGCCTCGTGCAGAAAACATTCTTCTGTCCTTAACCACCGAACACGAATCCAAAATCAACATCGGTACTCTTTTCGAACCAAGAAAATTTCCTACAATCCTTGTCAGGCACTTGGTCTGGAGGGCCGAAGTCCTGCGGTCCAAAAATATGCGGCTTACCGCCTGTCCGGTCGTGCCCGAAGAAGTCATAGTCTTTACCACCTCGTCTTTGGGGCATGAGCGCAACACGTATTCCTTAAAGAGCCTCACCGGGAGCATCGGCAGATGCCTGTAGTCAGGGAGATTGTCGATGTCGATATGCTCTGAGTCGATAATCTTCCTGTATGATTCGCAGTGCTCGTAATGATGGCGTGTGAGGTCCCTGATCCGCTGATTTAAAATTGCTGATTTGCTCTCCTTGTCAAGGGAATAAGGCTCCAAATCCAAAATTTCCTCAATAGACATTTTATTATATCATTTTTTGAAGTTCGCTGTAAGCTGTTTTTCCGGATGATGTCTTAGGCAATTCCGCAATAGTCCTGACTTTGAATGCCTTAACGTTCAAGCCGGTTATCTTGGAAGAATAATTGCGGATATCGTCAGCGCAGGTTGCGTCAGTGGTGAAAATGGTGATTAAGTCATCGACACCTGCGCACGCTATCGATTCGAATCTGGGCTTAAGCAGCTGCTCCAGGGCATCAAGATTGCATCTGTTGCCCCAAATTTTTACGAAACGTTTCATACGTCCGGTAATATAATAAAATCCGTCGGCATCTTTTTTCCCAATGTCACCGGTGTGGAGGCTGCCGTGATTTTCGTCGCCTTTGGCAAGGTCTTGAACACATTCGGCATAGCCCAAAGAAACATTTTGTCCTGAGTATACGAGCTCGCCTTCAGCGTCCGCTTCGTTTATTTCATTACCAGACTGATCGATGATCGAAAAGCGACCTCCGGGAATGGGCATCCCAATAGAAGAACACTTCTGCACGGCGTATTGTGCCGGAAGATAGCTCATACGTGCCGTGGCTTCGGTCTGACCGTACATTACTACAAAGCGTTTGCCCTTTGATTGCGAATTTTCGGCGAAAAATTTTACCAATTCAGGCTGAAGCTTCCCTCCGGCCTGAGTCAAAGTGCTGAGCGACGGCAAATCCATATTGAAAAAACGCAGTCTTTTCAGCATTTCGTAGGTGTATGGCACTCCGGCGAATGATGTCGCCTCTTCTTTTCTGACAAAATCCCAAAATTCGCGTTGCAGGATAGACTTGTCGGTAAGCAAAATACATCCGCCGGCGAGCAGATGGCTGTTGATTACGCTGAGCCCGTAGCTGTAATGCATCGGCAGAGAGGTTACAGGGCGCTCTTTTTCGGTGATTGATAAATATTCGGCTATGCTCCGGGCGTTGGCGAGAATGTTGGACTTTGACAGACGCACGAGCTTAGGTGAGCCGGTAGATCCGCTTGTGGTCAGCAGAAGCGAAAGCTCAGGGTTAATCCGATGCTTTCCTTCGTGGAGTCTCCAAAGAGAATATCCATGAGTTTTGTGCACTATTTCTCCTTGATCGAAGACTCTGTCGTCCGGAGTCCAGATATAGTTCGGTTTATAGATATCAATAAGTGGAAGGAGAAGATCGTCGACCTTGTTTTTGTCGAGCATGACCACCGGCATATTATTTTCCGGCGCGCTCAGATAGGCTATGACCGAACCGATAGAGTTGGAACATAAGCAAAAGCATAACGCGCCATCAGCTTCGACACGTTCGGCCACTGCCCTGATTTCATGAGAAAGTTCGCTGTAAGACAAGGCGTTACCCGCATCATCCTTCAGCGCCGTCCCCATATGCTTGTCGATATCAAAAATCATAGAGGAGAGGTTAAATAGGTTCGGATGTCAAAACCGCCGCCGTTAACTTTAATAGTTTGTCCTGTTACGTATCTTGATTGATCGGAGACTAAGAACATACATACGTCTGCAATTTCCTCAGGTAATCCGAATCGCTTCAAAGCGATACCTCTTTTTAGAAGTTCAGATTCCTTTTCAGAAATAGATGAGCTTATCATTTTCGTTTCGGTAGGTCCGGGAGCTATTGCATTAACCCGGATGTTGTATGAGCCGAGTTCGGATGCGATTTTTTTTGTGGCTATGACAAGAGCGCTCTTGCTTGCGGCATATTCCATTTGCGAGGTGTCTTCTCCCCAGGCTGCAATCGACGAGATGTTCACTATCGAGCCTTGACCGTTGCGTGTCATCATTCTCGCAACGAGCTGTGTGAGATAAATAACGCTGAAAAAGTTTATTTCCATCGTTTTTCTTATCTCCTCCATTTTTGTCATCTGGAACAGGGCTCCCGGGCTGAGATATCCGGCGCAGTTGACAAGGATATCTATGGGCTTTTTTTCTTTACGGATATCCATAAAACCCTCTTTGATGGATTCGGGTTTTTCCAAATCCATCATCACGGGGCGAATCCACACTCCATGCTCTTTTTGCAGGGATTCGATTTCGTTGAGCCATTGCGGATCGTCGCGATGAACCACGGCCCAGACGTTGATACCTTTTCCGGCAAATTTTTTCAGGATTGCCAATCCTATGCCGGTGCGGGCGCCGGTGACTATGGCATTTTTCCCTTTCAAATCTCTACGTCGTATTTGCGGAGGATTTCTTTGCCTTTCTCGTATGAAGAGAAGTCGATGATGTCGTCGGTCTCCATCATGATGTCAAATGCGTCTTCAATGGCCGCAACGAGGGTCATGTGGCCCACGGAGTCCCATAATTCCGTACCTTGGTATGCCAGGCCGGCGAGTTTGTCTTCCGAGATTTCAAGTGTTTGACAGAATGCGTCGTTGTATTTCTGAAGATTGTCCATAAAGCAGGGGATGATTAAGATGAAATGAGGGGTAGTTTATTTAAACCGTTTGATAAATCTCAGACGATTTTTGTTGTTAAAATAGGCGTCTGCATCGAGGATGTAGAGCTGATTGTAGACATTTTCTTGTCCCGGAGCCATATATGAGCCGAGGAAATCGATAAATCTTTGAGCGCGCCGATTGTCGGTAAGAATATGGGAGATGATTCTGTCGACCGTGCCGCTTTCGAATGCCGTGTCAAAAAGGGCTAAATGCGCGCGGTAGCTTACATCGGAGTTGAGGTAGCGGTCGTCCCAGATGAATACTCCGCCTTCTCCGACTTTGTCATGGATGTCCTTGATATTGATAAGGCCGATGTCTTGGCCGTGCATCACAATCAAATAAAAGAGGTTGGAATCATTATTGATTTTTTCAAACCATTTTTCCTGCATTTCGGCGGTGATTTCATCACGGTACTCCATATACTGTGATATTTTGGGGTCGTTTCTCCATCGGCGCACAAGCTCTATTTTGTCGTGAGTCAGGCGTTTAAGCGTGATGCCGTATTTTGTGATTTCGTCTTGCATGAAGTTTATGGCTTATTGTAGAGTATAGGAAGAAGCATAAAATGCATTGTGCAAATTTACGAAAATTATTTCGATTTGACAAAACGTCTTTCACTCCCACTCGATTGTGGCCGGCGGTTTGGAGGAGATGTCGTAGGTGACGCGGTTCACGCCCTTGACTTTGTTGATGATTTCGTTGGAGACGTGGGCCAGGAAGTCGTAGGGGAGGTGGGCCCAGTCGGCTGTCATGGCGTCGGTGGAGGTTACGGCACGCAGGGCCACGGCGCGTTCGTAGGTGCGTTCGTCGCCCATCACTCCCACGCTCTGCACGGGCAGGAGTATCACGCCGGCTTGCCAAATTTGGTCGTAGAGATTCCAGTCGCGCAAGCCTTGTATGAAGATGTGGTCGGCTTCTTGCAGGATGTGTACTTTTTCGGGGGTGATGTCGCCGAGGATGCGTACGGCAAGTCCGGGACCGGGGAAGGGGTGACGCGATATGAGGCGGCGGGGAACACCGAGCTTGGCGCCCACGGCGCGCACTTCGTCTTTGAAGAGGAGGCGCAGGGGTTCGCACAGCCGCAGGTTCATGCGTTCGGGGAGTCCGCCCACGTTGTGATGGCTTTTGATAGTGGTGCCGGTGATGGAGAGACTTTCGATGCAGTCGGGGTAGATGGTGCCTTGGGCGAGCCATCGGGCGTCGGTGATTTTTTTTGCTTCTTTTTCGAAGACGTCGATGAAGCCTTTACCGATGATTTTGCGTTTGCGTTCGGGGTCGGTGACTCCGGCGAGTTCGGCGAAGAATTTTGCTGATGCGTCTACGCCGATGACGTTGAGGCCGAGGTCGCGGTAGTCGTGCATCACGTCGTGAAATTCGTTTTTGCGCAGCATGCCGTGGTCGACGAAGATGCAGGTGAGGCGGTCGCCGATGGCGCGGTTCAGGAGTACGGCGGCCACGGTGGAGTCTACGCCGCCGCTGAGTCCGAGGATCACGCGGTCGTCGCCGATTTGCTCTTTGAGCGCGGCTACGGTGGTGTCGATAAACGAGTCGGCGCTCCATGAGCAGCCCGAGCCGCAGATACCGATTACGAAGTTGCGCAGGAGAGTCATGCCGCAAGTGGAGTGGAACACTTCGGGATGGAACTGGACGCCCCACGCGCGCCGGCCGTCGAGGCGGTAGGCTGCGCAATTTACTTTTTCGGTGGAGGCTATCACGTGCGCGTGCTCCGGGAGTGATGTGATGGTGTCGCCGTGGCTCATCCACACTTGTGCTCCGGGCTCGATGCCGGCCATCAGGGGGTCGGAGCCGCTGACAGATGCGAGGATTGCGCGGCCGTATTCGCGTGAGCCGGCTGCCTGCACGTTGCCTCCTCCCTGGTATGCTATGAGTTGTGCTCCGTAGCAGATGCCGAGCACGGGGTAGCGGTCGATGAGGGCTCGGGTGTCGGTGCTGAAGGCTTTGGGGTCGTAGACCGAGAACGGGCTGCCGGAGAGGATGACACCGATTACGTCGGGATCGTCGTGGGGCATTTTGTTGTAGGGGTGGATTTCGCAATAAGTGCCCGACTCGCGCACTCGTCGTGCGATGAGCTGGGTGGTCTGCGATCCGAAGTCGAGGATGATAATTTTTTCCATATATGTGTTCCTGTTTTGAGGCTGAGTATGGGAGGACTACGATTGTGGCAGGGCTATGCTGATAACTTCGGCTGCTGTGGCTGCGTAGTGGAAGGTGAGTCCGCGGGTGTAACGCTCGGGTATGTCGTCGATGTCTTTGCGGTTGTCGGGGCAGATGATGATGTCGGTGATGCCTGAGCGCTTGGCGGCGAGGATTTTTTCTTTTATTCCGCCCACCGCGAGCACTTTGCCGCGGAGGGTGATTTCGCCTGTCATGGCCGTGCGCGGGCGCAGTTTGCGGCCGGTGAGCAGCGATACCAGAGCGGTGGCGATGGTGATGCCGGCCGAGGGACCGTCTTTTGGTACGGCGCCTTCTGGAAAGTGGATGTTGATGTCGTTTTTGTCGAATATTTCGGGGTTTATGCCGAGCTCGGCGCTGTGGGTCTTTACCCATTTGAGGGCGATTGTGGCCGACTCTTTCATCACGTCGCCGAGGTTGCCGGTGAGGGACAGCTGATTGCCTTTTCCGGGCGAAAGGGATGTCTCGACCAGGAGCGTTTCCCCTCCTGCGCGAGTCCAGGCCAGACCTGTGACCACACCGGGTATGTCGTTGCCTTCGTACCGGTCTTTGGAGTATGGGGGAGTGCCGAGGAGGTCTTGCAGGTGTTCGGGCTCCACGGTGGTCGGGAATGTTTTGCCTTCCATTGTGGCGAGGATATGGCGCCGGGCGATTTTGGCGAGGGCTTTCTGAAGCTGTCGCACGCCGCTTTCTGCTGTGTAGAGGTCGATGATGTCGGTGATGGCTGCGTCGCTAATTGCGAAAGCGTCGGGTGAGATGCCCAGCTCGGTGGCGTTGCGGCGTATGAGGTGAGTGCGTGCGATTTCTATTTTCTCTTCGGTGATGTATCCGCTGAGGTTTACCACTTCGAGGCGGTCGAGCAGGGGAGGCGGCAACGTGTCGAGTGAGTTGGCGGTGGCTATGAAAAGCACGTGCGAGAGGTCGAAGTCGACGTCGATGTAGTTGTCGTGGAAATGCGCGTTTTGTTCGGGGTCGAGCACTTCGAGCATAGCCGCGGAGGGGTCGCCTTTGTAGTCGGCGCCTATTTTGTCGATTTCGTCGAGCACGACTACCGGATTTCGGGTGCCGGCGCGCTTGATGGCGTCGATGATACGGCCGGGCATGGCGCCGATGTAGGTGCGTCGGTGACCTCTTATTTCCGATTCGTCGTGGAGGCCGCCCAAAGCCACTCGCTGATATTGGCGTCCCAGAGCGCGTGCAATCGATTCGCCGAGCGATGTTTTACCCACTCCGGGAGGGCCGACGAGGCATAGTATGGGTGCTTTCCCGTCGGGATTGTTGATAAGCACGGCGAGCTGTTCAAGGATGCGCTCTTTTACTTTGTCGAGCGAGCAGTGTTCGCTGTCGAGCGCCTGACGTGCGAGGGCGAAGTCGGTATTTAACTCTGTTTCGACGTTCCACGGCAGAGAGAGCAGCGTGTCGAGATATGTGTATATGACCGAGTAGTCGGGAGTCTGCGGGTTGTAGCGGCGTAGCCGTGAGAGTTCTTTGAGGGCAACCTCCCGCACATTGTCAGGGAGCGCGGCGTCTTCGATGCGGAGAGCCATTTTCTCCACGTCGCCGTCTTCGCCGTAGAGCTCGTTCTGGAGCACTTCGAGCTGCTGTTGCATGAAGGCGCGTTTCTGTCCCTCTTCAAGCTCGGTCTTGGTGCGCATCATCAGCTTTTTGAGCAAATCGGCCTCGAGAAGCTTTTCGGAGAGAATGTCGATGAAGTGCATTGCACGTTTTTTTGGCGAGGGCGTAGCCAGAAGCTTGATTTTGTCCTTGATTTTGAACGGGAAATTGGTGAGGATGCTGTTGAGGCTGATCACAGGCTCGTTGTTTTCGCGCAGCATCTTCAAGGTCTCGCCCGGGGTGTCGGGCCGGAGCGATGCGAACTCCTCGAGCATGTCGAAAATGCGGTTGATACAGACTTTGAACTCGGTTTCGTTGTCGATATTGTCGTAATCGTCCGATAAGTTGTCGGCTGCGACGCAGAAGATGTCCTTGGGGCCTTTGGCGGCTTTGCGGGTTATGTGTATGGCCTGACGACCGAGCAGCAGAGCTGTTTTCGAGCCGTCGGGAAGCTCGATGATTTTAAGCACGATGGCTGCCACACCATATTTATATATGTCGCGAATCGAAGTGGGGAAATCCTCTTCCGGCTCCTTCTGGCAGAAAACGCCAATGGCTGAGTTGTGTTTCTCGCAATATTCGGCGGCTGCGAGCGACTCCTCGCGCACCAGAGCGACAGAAATGTTCACGCCCGGAAACAGCACGAGGTTTCGGCTCGGGAGCACAGGTAGACAGTCGAGTTTGACAGGCCTGTTTATCTTGTCGATATCGATAGAGATGTGTTCGAGATGGAGATCCATTAAAAGTTAAGGGGGAAATTTTTTGCAAAGGTACGAAAAATTGCAAAAAAAATCAATAATCCCCCGCGGTCATTAGTTTGCGGCCGGAGTTTGAAGCCTGTTTGATGTCAGAACTTTGAGCGCCCCGCCTCAGCCACACTCAGTGAAACTGTACCGCAAAAGCTAAGAGCCGATTCAACATAGCCGATATAGCGCCCGACTTCCCCAGCCGTAACAAATGCCTCGCCTTTATCATAATGCCGAAGTTGACCGCGGCTTTTGCAAAGATTCTGCCAAAAGTCGGTGTCAATGTTATCGATATATGAGTTGAACTGCGACTGCATCACAAAAATATACTATGCCATTACGAAACAAAAGCATCAGCCGACCGTGATAATAGGCTGCCCGAAGAAAGTGGAAAGCATGGCGAGAGTTGAGATAGTGAAGTTATGCTCGCCGCTCAGCCATTTTGTTATTTCACAAGGTCGTTTACCAAGAGCGTCGGCAAACTGTTTTTTCGTCAAGCCCCGCAGTTGCATCAAATCATAAATTCGGTCTGAAATCTGAAAGGAAAGCTCGGTTTCCAGTTGCAGACTTTTGGGGATGGGCCCCAGCATTTCTTCCAGTGATTTAGCAGTGCGTTTCATATTTCAAATATATTGTCGGTTTCTATTGTGGATTCAGTTATGCTAACATTGCCGTTAGCAACTTCCTGCTTAAGAAGCTGTTCAAACTTTTGCAAAGTCATTACATAACCGTTAAGAAGTGAATCGTCCTCGTATCTTTGAGATTTCTTCACTCCTCCATTGCCTAAAACGAGAATTCTATCGGATAACCGCAGACAATAAAGTCTGAGTTTGGAAGATGTAACCGGTAAAGCTACGACCGAATCATTCATTTTCCCTTCAGGTCGAAAATAGCGCTCCAATGCACCTGTCTTCGCAATACGTGTAATGAATGCCGCTATTCGGGAGAAGTCCTCACTGTATTCGGCATCTTCTCTGAATTTGGAGACAAATTTCTCAAATTCAGATTCCATATCGCGGAGAAATTGGAAAGTATATATCGTGCAGTTTTCTCCGTCCCTGATTAAATAGAGTTCTACTTCGCTCATGGTTCGTATCTTGCGTTTTGTATTATAACGCAAAGATACGACAAATATTTTACTTAAAAATAAAATTTCTCACATTTCTTACTTTGGTTTTTACGGCGCGCCGCGATACGCCCGACACGGAGGGGGCGGAAGTGTCAGCTGCGGCGGCCGGTGTGGAAGAGGTGGCTGACGCTGTGGAGGAATGGTGACATGCCGGCGAGGTATCCGTATTGCCGCACCCGTGTGTAGCTCAGGCACAGACGTTTGCCGGCGCGCGATATGGCCACGTAGAGTTTGCGGGCGTCTTCTTTGATCTGGGCGCGTGCCCGTTGTTTCATTTCGGTCGTCGAATATGGCGAGCGGAGCACGTTGTCGGCCGTGAAGTAGGGATATGTGCCGTCGTTGACTCCGAGCACGACCACGTTGTCGAATTGCAGACCTTTGGCTTTGTGCACGGTCATGATGAAGAGGCGGTCGGTGATGAGTTCGTCGGAGTTGACGAGGTCGCCTTCGTTGATTGAGACGGTGAGGTCGCGGATGTGCGCCGACACTTGGTCGAAGAGTGTGCCGGGGCTGTCGCGTTGCACCCATTCGCTCTGTACGTATCGGAGGAATATGTCGAATTTGGGACCGATTTCGTCGATCAGCCCTTGCTCTGTGAGGGTGCGGCAGGTGAAAGCGAGGTCGTCGGCTATGGTTCGCCCTGTGACACTGACGGGGAGGTGGAGGTAGGACGTGATGTTGGAGCGCAGGGGCGCTATTTTGCCGAGGCGGGCGGCTATCAGCTGAGTGGAGCGGTTGGCGATGAATTGTTCCTGAGCTCGGAGCACGCCGGCTGCCTGTGCCATGCAGTGGTCGAGCAGCGAAAGTGTGGCTTCGATGTCGGCGTCGGCCAGATGGGCATTTTCGCCTTGGAGCCCGAAAGTGTCGACAAGTGATGCGAGAGTATATTTTTTCAGCTCGGGAGCCACGAGCTTGGCGAGGCTGAGAGTGTCGAAGGTAGTGAACGTTACGTCTTCTTGCAGCTCGCGGGCGCAGTTGTTGCGCAGCATCAGATAGTCGTAGGTGATGTTGTGTCCTATCAGGGGCAGAGAGCCGGTGTAGTCGAGGAAGAGGCGTAGGCCTTCGGCACGGTCCATGTGCGGCCGGGAGGCATATTCGGCTATCAGCGGATTGGGCAAGTCGCCGAGCATTTCGGGCAGCTCGCGGTCGGTATGGAGTATGATATTGAAGTCCGAGCCGGCCACTTTTTTTCCGTTGCGTATCTTGAAGGCTGCAATCTGCACGATGTCGTCTTCGAGTACGTTGAGTCCGGTGGTTTCGGTGTCGAAGACAACGGCTTCGCCGCCGGTGTATAGCTCGTAGACTTGACGTATATAAGGCTTGTGGCGGAGCAGGTCGGAGGGGGTGAGCATGAGCGAGCGCATGGCATGGACCTTGTCGCGGGTGGCAATCTGAGTGCGCAGGCAACCGAGGCCGTAGAGCAAGCGGGTCCATGCTCCCATGTCGAAGTCGTTGACTATTACCGAATAGAGCGCCGTGAGTGTCTTGTAGGCTTTGGAGCGGAACATATCGGTGCCGGAAATTTTGAAATTGCTTTTGCCGGCGGCGGTGAGTGCTTCGCTGATTGCGTCGGCCTGAGCGTTGCACGACACGAGTATGGCCATGCGTTCTTTGCCGGCAGTGTCGAGTTTGAGATAATAGTCGACCATGCCTTCGATGCGCCGTGCTTCTTTCTCCGGGTCTTCCGACTCGGTGAGGATGAGGTCCAGAGGGCGGTGCGGCTCGTCGCGGACGGCCCGGGGGAGGATTTCCGGCGAGACGCCGAGCACTTGCTCTGCGTAGGTGTTGCACACATCGAGCAGGTATGAGGGGGCGCGGTAGTTGGACGAGAGGGTGAGTACGTGGCCGTGGCAACGCTTACGGAGGATGTCGAGGTTGCTGAGCTTGGCGCCCATGAATGAGAATATGGCCTGCTGCTCGTCGCCCAGATACATTGCCGTTGCGCCGGGCGCGGTGAGCTCGTCGGCGATGGCGAGCTGGAGGCGGTTGAGGTCCTGCACTTCGTCGATCTGTATCCAGCTGTAACGGATGTGGTCGGTGTGCGTGACCATGTGGTCGTAAGCGAGCACGAGCAGGTCGGCGAAGTCGAGCGCGGTGTGCGATTTTTTGTAGGCGGAATATTGCAGGGCGCAGGTCAGGGCCTGGTGTTGGGAGGGAATAAGCTGCGGGTCGAAGTTGTAGCGCCCGGCGATGTCGTAGAAGTACGAAAAATCGCGGGTGAGAAAATCGCCCGACTTTGTGTCGAGCACGCCCGGGCCGGAGGGAAGCACGCTTTCGGGGTGTCCCATGCGCCGCTGGTCAATGTAGGTCGCGAGGCCGGAGATGTAGTTTATCGCGTTGCGGTTGATGTTGCCGGTGCGGTAATGCACCAGGGTGCTGTTGAGGTCGGAGATGATTTCGGTCTGGTCGTCGTCGTCGAGGATGTAGGCGTTTTCGGGTATGACTTCGTTGTTGATGAGGTATATCGAGCAGTAGCGGTGCAGGTTGCCGATGAAAATATCCAGTTCGTTGCGCTTGGCCTCGAGACGCTCGCACACACGGTTGAGCATACCTCGCGAGGCACGGTTGGTGAAGGTGAGGCACAGCATTTCTTCGGGTTTCACGCCTCGGTCGAGAGCGCGGGCGATGCGTTCGGCGAGAATTTCGGTTTTGCCGCATCCTGGAGGGGCGAGTACGAGATATTTGCCGTCGTGAGCCTCGATGGCTTGCATTTGCAGTGTGTCGAATTCTTTATTCATAGGTATATCAGATTTTGTCATGTATGTGGCGGGAATCAGAGGCAGAGCCTCATGCCTGTGAGGCGGCTTCTGTATTCCGGATTGAGCAGATTGCGCCGAGAAGTGCGGCAGTCGATAAGAGGTGAGTCGTAAGAGCCTCCGCGCACCACGCGGTGCGTACCCTGTGGAGGTCCCGACGGGTCGGTATGTCCTGATGCCGATGCGTAGGAGTTGTAGTAGAGGTCGGCGCACCATTCGCCCACGTTGCCGCTGAGGTCGTAGATGCCGAGTTCGTTGGGACGCTTCATGGCCACGCAGTGTGAGCGGCCGTCGGAGTTGAGCCGGTGCCAGATGCAGTTGTCGGCGTCGGAGTGACCGCAACCGGCGTATTTTGTCATTTTGGATAGCTTGCCGCCGCGTGCTGCATATTCCCACTGAGCCTCGGTGGGGAGACGGAACGGCCGTCCGGTGGCCTCGCCGAGCAGCCGGCAGAATTCCTGACATTCGTCCCAGGTGACTCGCTCAACCGGGAGGTCGGCTCCTCTGCAGAAACTCGGATTGTCGTGCATCACGGCCTCCCACAGCCTCTGAGTCACGGGTCGGTCGCACAGGAAGAAGTCGGTGAGCGTGACACTCACCGATGGGCGCTCGTCGTAGTTGGCGTCCATGCCCTGCTCGAATGTCGCGCCTAACGAGAATGTGCCTCCGGCCACGCGCACCATTCTTATCTCCGAGTCGCCGAACGTTATGCCGAGAATGTCGGCTATGGCGTTCTCAGCTATGTCGGGAGGGGCTTCGATGTCTCCGTCGATGAGCGACAGGGCGGCGGCCACGCATCGCACGGCATAGTCGCACAGCGCGCGGTCGTAGCCTTGGGCGGTGAGCCGAGCGGTGACGGTAACGACAGAAGAGGTGTGGTCGGTGCCCGGCCGAAGGGCTTCCTGATAGAGGCTTTCGGTGAGCCCGCGGTCGATCATTGTGAGCATGATGTTGCGCAGCGCGCCTGTTTCCCAGCTGTGGTAGTCGGAGAGATAACCGGCGAGCCGGCGCGAGCGCACAATCTCGATTCCGTAGGCCGCTACGGCATCGCAGATGCTTTTATGCAGTGCGGATTGCATTTTACGGTATTGCGGTTGTTATCGGTTGGTCGAGTCGATGGCGGCGAGCAGTCCGGTGAGCTGCGTGCGTATGCTTTGCAGCCGCTCGATGGCACGGTGCCGGCGGCTTACACCGCTGTGGTTGTGGCGTATCATCTCCTGTGCCACATCGAGCTTTATGCCGCGCTCTTTGACCAGATAGTGCACCATGCGTATCTTTTCGATGTCGGCGGGTGAGTAGGTGCGGGTGCCTCCGGCGGTGCGCCGTGGCTTGATGATGGTGAACCGGTTTTCCCAGAAGCGCAGCGTGGAGGTCGGTATGCCGAGTATTTCGGCCACTTCCGAGATTTTGTAATAGCGTTTGTCGAGGTCGGGCATGGGTATCAGGAATCAGGATTTTTTTGTGGTGGTGGGGAGGGTGTCAGTCCATGACGTGGCCGGCGTTTTCGGCCTGGCGTATCATTTCGTCGTATTGTGCGGGAGTGAGGTCGTAGAAGTAGTAGTTTACAGGGTTTTGTGGCTTGGAGCGGAAGCGCACTTCGTAGTGGAGGTGCGGACCGGTCGATTTTCCGGTGTTGCCCACTTGTCCGATGAGTTCGCCACGCTCTACGTTCTGGCCCTCCCGGACGCTTATTTTCGACAGGTGGGCGTAGCGTGTGGTGTATTGGTATCCGTGGTCAATCTCGATGAGGTTGCCGTAGCCGCTCTGCCATCCGGCGAAGACTACGCGGCCTCGTCCGGTGGCGTAGACGGGAGTGCCGACGGGGCAGGCAAAATCCATGCCTTCGTGAAATTTAGAAGTGCCGTATACGGGGTCGCGGCGATAGCCGTAGCCGGAAGCCATCTGTCGCAGTTTGCTCTCCGATACGGGCTGTATGGCAGGGATATTGTTTATGCGGTCGCGCTGCGAGAAAGCGAGGTCCCGCAACTCGTCGAATGAGCGTATCTGTGAGTAGACCTGATAGCTGAGGCGGTCGATTTTTGCAGCCACGGCGTCGACGGCGGCATCGGCGTCGGAAATGGAGTCGGTGATGCTGCCCCGACGCTCAAGTCCGGCGTATCGTCTGGCGTCGGTCACGGGGTCGGCTTGCATCATCACGCGGTAGAAATTGTTGTCTCGGGCCTCGATGTCCTCCATCACGGCAATAGCTTCGTCGGCCTGCCGGGAGAGCTCGTCAAGGCGCGAGTGCAGGTGATTGTTCTCTTGGCGCAACATCCTCTCTTTGGGCATGTCGAAGAGCAAATATGCCGCCGACAGAAGCGCGGTGGCCACAGCGGCGCCGATGAGCCCGTGACGCAACACTGCCCGCAGGCGCTTCATGGCTGTGGGGTAGACTCGTTCGTATTGCCCGGTCAGAGGATTGTATTTATAATACGTATTACGCGACATAAGGACCGGTAAAGTTGCAAAAATCAGAAAAAAAAACTACCTTTGCGGTGATTTTCAGCCACAAAGGTAATAAAAAATTTCCAAGGATTAAACACTAAGGTTAAATTTATCAAGCGACAATGTTAACAGCCAAAGAAATACGCGAATCATTCAAAGAATTTTTTCGCTCCAAAAATCATAAAATAGTGCCGTCGGCTCCGATGGTGATTAAGGATGACCCCACTCTGATGTTCACCAACGCCGGCATGAATCAGTTTAAAGATATTATTCTTGGCAACGTGGTGCCCAAATCCCGGCGTGTAGCTGACTCGCAGAAGTGTCTGCGCGTATCCGGCAAGCACAACGACCTCGAAGAGGTGGGCCACGACACCTACCACCACACCATGTTCGAAATGCTCGGCAACTGGAGCTTCGGCGACTATTTCAAGAAAGAGGCCATCGACTGGGCCTGGGAATACCTCGTCGACGTGCTCAAACTCAGTCCCGAACGTCTCTATGCGACCGTATTCGAAGGTTCGGCCGACGACGGACTGAGCCGCGACGAGGAGGCCGCCGAAATCTGGCTCCGTCACCTGCCCGCCGATCATATCATCAACGGCAACAAGCACGACAACTTCTGGGAGATGGGCGAAACCGGCCCCTGCGGTCCCTGCTCCGAAATCCACATCGACCTCCGCCCCGAAGAAGAACGTAAAGCCGTCCCCGGCGCCGAGATGGTGAACAAAGACCACCCGCAGGTGATTGAAATCTGGAATCTCGTCTTCATGCAATACAACCGTAAAGCCGACGGCTCGCTCGAGCCGCTGCCCGCCAAGGTCATTGACACCGGCATGGGATTCGAACGCCTGTGCATGGCCCTCCAAGGCAAGACATCCAACTACGACACCGACGTCTTCACTCCCCTCATCGACAAAATTTCCGCCCTCTCGGGCAAAGAATACGGAAAGGACCACATGACCGACGTGGCTATGCGCGTAATAGCCGACCACGTGCGCACCATTGCCTTCTCAATCGCTGACTCGCAACTCCCCGACAACGCCAAGGCAGGATACGTGATACGCCGCATCCTGCGCCGAGCCGTGCGCTACGCCTACACGTTCCTGGGTCAGAAGCAAGCCTTCATGTACCGCCTCGTCGACACGCTCATCGACTCGATGGGCGACGCCTACCCCGAAATCAAAGTGCAGCGCGAGCTCATCATGCGTGTAATCAAAGAAGAAGAAGATGCCTTCCTGCGCACGCTCGACAACGGCATCCGTCTGCTCGACAACGCCATCGAAGCAGCGCACAAGGCCGGACGCACCGAAATCTCAGGCGACGAAGCATTCACGCTCTACGACACCTACGGCTTCCCCCTCGACCTCACCGAGCTCATCCTCAAAGAGAAGGGCATGACCCTCGACCACGAAGCCTTCGACCGTAACATGCAGGCTCAGAAACAGCGCGCGCGCAACGCCGCTGCCGTCGAAGCATCCGACTGGGTAGTGCTCCGCGAGGGCGAACAGCAATTCGTGGGCTACGACGAAAACTCCGTCGAGGCGCACATCCTCCGTTACCGCCACGTAAAACAGAAAAACAAAGAATACTACCAGATAGTGCTCGACCGCACCCCCTTCTACGCCGAAATGGGCGGTCAGCTCGGCGACCGAGGCACACTGACCTCACCCTCAGGCCATGTGACCGAAATCTTCGACACCAAGCGCGAGAACGGTATGGGCGTACAGCTTGTCGCCAAGCTCCCCGAAAATCCGGAGGAGACGTTCACCGCCGCCATCGACTGCAAGGCACGTCTGGCCACTTCGTGCAACCACACGGCCACTCACCTGCTGCACTATGCCCTGCGTCAGGTGCTCGGCACACACGTGGAGCAGAAAGGCTCTTACGTGTCGCCCGAAGTGCTCCGCTTCGACTTCTCGCACTTCCAGAAGCTCACACCCGAAGAAATACGCCGCGTCGAACATCTTGCCAACGCTCTGGTGCGTCAGGCCATACCCCTCGACGAGTGCCGCAATATGCCCATCGCTGAAGCACGTAAAATGGGCGCCATGGCTCTCTTCGGCGAGAAATACGGCGACGAAGTGCGCGTGATACGCTACGGCGACTCTGTCGAGCTCTGCGGCGGCACACACGTGGCCAACACCGGCAACATAGGCATGATACGCATCGTCTCGGAGAGCAGTATCGCAGCCGGCATCCGCCGTATCGAGGCTGTCACGGCCGAAAACCTCGAAAACGACATGGATGACAAGGCCGACATACTCAAAGCTATCTCCGCTCTCTTCAACAACGCTCCCGACGTGGTGGCCGCTATCCGCAAATCGATGGAAGAGAACAGCACCCTGCGCAAAAACGCCGAGAAATACTTCAGCGAGCGTGTGGCAATGCTCACCGAGCAAGCGCTTGCCGCCGCCGAAACCATCAACGGTATCAAAGTAGTGTCGATGATAGGCAACCGTGTGCCCGAAGTGGTCAAAAACGTAGCTTTCGGTGTCCGCGCCGCATCACCCGAAGACACAGCCTTTATCGCAGCCACAGTAGATGCGTCGGGCAAACCGCTGCTCACTGTCATGCTCACCGACAACATCGTAAAATCCGGCAAAAACGCCTCGGCTATCGTGCGCGAAGCAGCCAAGGCCATCAAGGGCGGAGGCGGCGGTCAGCCCGGTTTCGCTCAGGCAGGCGGCAAAGACGCATCCGGCATCGAACGCGCCTACGAGCTCCTGCGCGCCGCGCTCGTCTGAGAGATTTGCGACTTATAACCGAATTTCCTCTCCCTTAAATGAAAATCAATCCACTCATCAACTTTCTGCACCGGCAACTGCTGTCAGCGGCGTCTGCCGGTGCGGCTTTTTGCCAAATATCTGTCGTAACCGCACTTGCGATGCTGACGGTGTCGTGCTCGGACAACGAGCCGGAGCCGCCTGTGGTCGACACAACCCGTACGGTATTGGTATATATGGTGGCTGCCAACGATTTAGGTTCGGTCGGGCTCGACACCGACGATATCGAAGAGATGCGGCAGGCCGCACGTGAGGGACACTTCGGCAAGTCGCGCCTGTTGGTCTATCATGCCCCGTATTCAGGTGATGCTCAGATCAAAGAAGTGCTCGCCGACGGCACGGTGACGGCGCTTAAGACTTATCCTTCCGGCACGGCGTCGGTATCGGTCGAACGTATGCGGCAGGTGATTGCCGACACCAAATCGGCCGCTCCCGCCTTAGATTACGGCATGGTGCTCTGGAGCCATTCATCAGGATGGATAGTCGACGGCATAGAAGACAACCCATCCGCTAAGGGTTTGTGTTACTCCTACGGCTTGGACGGCGGACGCACCATGAACATTGCCTCTCTGCGACGTGCCATAGACGATGCCGGACTGTCGTTTATCTACTTCGACTGCTGCCTGATGGGCGGTGTAGAGGTGATGTACGAGTTGCGCCGAGCCGTGGACAAGGCAGTGGTGAGCGCAGCCGAAGTGGCTTTGCCCGGTATGCCTTATCATCTGAGTCTCCGCTACCTGATGTCGCCCGAAGCCGACCTTGTGAAGGCAGCCGAGACTACATATCGCTATTACGAAAGCTTCACGTCGCTCTACGACCGCAGCTGCACCATATCGGTCATTGACCTCACTGCTCTCGAAGCACTGGCGGCAGCAACGCGCGGCATCTACGCCACATCCCCGGTGCCGGTGCCGGAGGGATATGAAAAGAAGTCATACACCGAGCGCGATACATATTATTTTGATTTCGCCGATTATATCGACGCTCTCGCCGCCGGCGACGTAGCTGCGCGCAGGGCATGGCACGATGCTTTCGACCGTGTGGTGGTCTACAAAGCGGCCACTCGATATTTCCAGTCGGTGGTTGACCTCTCGCATCACAGCGGGCTCTCTACCTATATTTTTACCTCTGCCGACGGCGCTTCGGCCCGGGGCTACGACACCACCGGCTGGTACTCCGACGTGGCTTCGGCACTTTTGTGAACCCTATGCCCGAGACTCGGGTTATATAATTGTCGGCATCCTTTGCCGAATGTCTGTTACAATAAGCGCTTCCTTCAATTATCGGTATGTTTTTCGCTCAAAATCCGCTCAACCCCATAGCTGTCCCCGATTCTGTGCCCGACAAGGCACAGGAGATTGAAATGCTCAAATCTCTGCCGTTCGACGAGCTGATGCAACACCTGGTGCAGGGTGTCGTATCCCTCGCCATCAACATAGTTGTGGCTGTTATAGTCTTCTATGTCGGCAAATTCGTGATTACACGCATCCAGTCGCTGGTGGTCTCGATTATGATAAAACGACGCGCCGAGCGTTCGGTGGTGACATTCGTGTCGTCGCTGGTGCGCATCACGCTCTATTTCCTGCTCATAATCGTAGTCATCGGCATCCTCGGCATCGAAACGTCATCGTTTATCGCTCTCTTCGCTTCGGCCGGCGTCGCAATCGGCATGGCTCTGAGCGGCACGCTGCAAAATTTTGCTGGTGGCGTACTTATTCTCTTTATAAAGCCTTATAAAGTAGGTGATTACATTGAGAGCGGAGGGTTCGCCGGCACTGTGGCCGAGATACAGATTTTCCACACTATCATTGTCACCCCCGACAACAAGTCGATACTTATCCCCAACGGCGTGCTTTCCAACGGCTCAATCAACAACTGGAGCCGCGAGGATTACCGGCGCGTTGACTGGACCGTGTCGATATCTTACGGCGACGATGTAGAGACAGCACGCAACACGATACTCGAGTTGCTCCGTGCCGACGAGCGTGTGGTGCAGCGATATATCGAAGACGATATCGAAGAGGAAATCCGCGAGACGGAAGAAGCTGCGGCCGCCGTGCCTGAACATGAAAATCACGGCTGGTTGTGGAGGCTCTTCCACTCGCAGCGTTCGCAGGCATCGCAGCTGATGAAGAAGTGGGAGAAAAATGCCGCGCAGAAGCAGAGTATGCGCATGCCGAAAATTGACCGCAGCCCTATAGTCAAGGTAGGCGCGCTGGCCGACAGCTCGGTCAACCTCACTGTGCGCGCCTGGACACGCAAAGAGAACTACTGGGACCTCTATTGGGATGTAAACGAGCGCATCTATACACTCCTTCCGGCCGCAGGCATCAACTTCCCGTTCCCGCAGATGGACGTGCACCTGAGCCGCCCGACAGCAGGCGCATAGCTAAATAGCTAAAACAACAAAAGTGCCGGACGGCCTCGCCCGGCACTTTTTGTGCGGAGAGTAATTATTTCTCCCTCATGTAAATGCTTATCGGAGTGCCGGTGAAGTTCCAGTGCTCGCGTATTTTGTTCTCGAGATAGCGGCGGTAGGGCTCTTTGACCCACTGGGGCAGGTTGCAGAAGAAGATGAATGTGGGCACCTGCGCGCCTTTGAGCATTGTCACATATTTGATTTTGACATATTTGCCTTTGTTGGCAGGCGGCGGATATGCGGCGATGTCTTCGAGCATCACGCGGTTGACCTCCGACGTGGGGATGATGCGCTTGCGGTTGCGGTAGACGTCGACGGCGCTTTGTATCACTTTGTAGATGCGCTGTTTGGTAAGCGCCGAAGCGAAGATGATGGGGAAGTCGGTGAAAGGCGCCATGCGCGCGCGGATAGCTTCCTCGAAGTGGCGTATGGCGGCCTGTGATTTGTCTTCGGCAAGGTCCCACTTGTTGATTACGACTACGAGTCCCTTGCGGTTTTTCTGTATGAGCGAGAATATGTTGAGGTCCTGAGCTTCGATGCCGCGCGTGGCGTCAATCATGAGTATGCACACGTCGCTGTTTTCGATGGCGCGTATCGAGCGTATCACGGAGTAATACTCGATGTCTTCGGTGACCTTGTTTTTCTTGCGTATGCCGGCCGTGTCGACGAGATAGAAGTCGAATCCGAACTTGTTGTAGCGTGTGTAAATAGAGTCGCGTGTGGTGCCGGCGATGTCGGTTACGATGTGGCGGTCCTCGCCGATGAATGCGTTGATGAGGCTTGATTTGCCGGCGTTGGGGCGTCCCACGATGGCAAAACGGGGGATGTCTTCGAGCACTTCGCCGTCATCGTCTTTTTCAGGAAGTTCTTTTACCACCTCGTCGAGGAGGTCGCCGGTGCCGTAGCCGCTTACAGCCGACACGGGGTAGGGCTCGCCCAGACCCAGAGAGTAGAATTCGGGCACGTTGTAGAGCCAGTCGTTGGAGTCTACTTTGTTGGCCACGAGTATCACGGGTTTGCGCGATTTGCGCAGGATTTCGGCCACGTGGTCGTCGAGGTCGGTGACGCCGTTCATGGCATCGACCACAAAGAGTATTTCGTCGGCTTGCTCGATGGCGAGGTTCACCTGTTTGTTGATTTCGTTTTCAAAAACGTCTTCAGAGTTCACCACCCATCCGCCGGTGTCGACGATGGAAAATTCCTTACCGTTCCAATCGACTTTGCCGTACTGCCGGTCGCGTGTGGTGCCGGCAGTGGGGTCGACGATTGCCGTGCGCGATTGGGTGAGACGATTGAAGAGTGTCGATTTACCGACATTCGGACGTCCTACGATTGCTACTAACTGCCCCATATTATGATAATTGAGAGTTGTTATTGATTTTATTGGCACCGGAGCTTGCACCGGTGTGACAATGCAAATTTAACATTAAATTGTTAAATATGCAAATTCTTTATTGCCTCAGGCCGTGAAATGTCGGCTTGGCTTCGGCTTCGGTCACTCGATATAGCCGAACGAGCGCAGTTTGTTCTCGCGGTTGCGCCAGTTCGCTTCGACTTTGACAAACATTTCGAGATAAACCTTCTTGCCGAAGAAAGTTTCGATGTCTTTTCTTGCCTCGGTGCCGACTTTTTTGAGCATTGCGCCGCCTTTGCCGATGAGGATGCCTTTTTGCGACTCGCGCTCCACGTAGATGACGGCCATAATGTGTATCGAAGTCTCTTTTTCTTCGAATTTCTCGACGATTACCTCCACCGAATAGGGCACTTCTTTATCGTAGTTGAGAAGTATCTTCTCGCGGATGATTTCAGTGACGAAAAAGCGGGCGGGCTTGTCGGTGAGTGCGTCGGTGCCGAAGTATGGCTGACCCTCGGGCAGGAGCTCGATGATGCGCTGCATGAGGTTCGTGACATTGAAGTGCTCAAGAGCCGAGGTGGGGAAGATTTCGGCGTTGGGGAGTTTGGCGCGCCAGCTGTCGACGAGTTTTTCGAGCTCGTCCTGTCCTTTGAGCAGATCTATTTTGTTGATAACCAGTAGTACGGGTACTTTCTCTTTGGCGACGCGGGCGAGGAAGTCGGCGTTCTTTTCGGGATCTTCGATTACGTCGGTCACATAGATGAGTTCGTCGGCGTCGGTGAGGGCGCCTTCGCTGAAGTTGAGCATGCTCTCCTGCAGCTTGTATTTGGGTTTGAGCACGCCGGGAGTGTCGGAAAATACAATCTGATATTCGGGACCGTTGACGATGCCCATGATGCGGTGGCGTGTGGTCTGCGCTTTTGATGTGATGATGCTCAGCCTTTCGCCCACAAGATCATTCATCAGAGTGGATTTGCCGACGTTAGGGTTGCCTACGATATTTACAAAGCCTGATTTAAACATATTGTCTGTATAAATAAATAAAACATACCGGTGGCGGATAGAGCACGTTAGGCCGGTTGTCGCGCCTCATTGCCACGAGATTCATATATAGAACAAACGCACGGGGAGCGAGGATGGAAAATTAAGATATTTTAACGCGGCGGCTTCTCGCGGCTTCTTTATTGTGATGTTGAGGTATGTTGTGGGTGAAACGTGGATTGAAAGTTTACCGTGGCCCGGGGCACCGGACAAGGAAAACAAGCGAGGGTGCACCAAAATTCGCATTTTGACACACCCTCGTATGAGTTCAGGATCCGGGCGGTTAAAGATCCCAGACAATGTACATCGCGCCCCAAGTGAATCCGGCGCCGAAAGCGGTGAGGATGAGCTTGTCGCCTTTCTTGAGCAGGTGTTTCTTCTCGTCGAGGCAGAGGGGGATTGAAGCGGCCGATGTGTTGCCGTAGTGCTCGATGTTGACCAGTACCTTCTCCATAGGCACGTTGGCGCGTGAGGCCACGGCTTCGATGATGCGGAGGTTGGCCTGATGGGGGATGAGGTATGCGATGTCGTCGACGGTGAGGCCGTTGCGCTTCATCACGTCGAGGCTTGAAGTGAGCATATCGGTGACAGCGTGTTTGTATACGGCGCGGCCCTCCTGATATACGTAATGCTCGTGGGCATCGACCGATTCGTGCGATGCGGGGCGAGCCGAGCCGCCGGCTTTCATAAGCAGGTGAGGCAGACCTTCGCCGTCGATATGGAATATGCCGTCGATTACACCAACGCCTTCTTTTTCGGTGGGCTCTACCATCACGGCGGCAGCGGCGTCGCCGAAGAGCGGGCAGGTCGAACGGTCGGTATAGTCGGTCATTGACGACATCATCTCGGCGGCCACAACGATTACTTTTTTGTACATACCCGAACGCACGTAAGCAGTGGCGTCCTGAAGCGCTACGATGAAGCCGGCGCAAGCGGCCTGAATGTCATATCCGTAACCTTTGATGCCGCAGCCGTGGATAATAATCGATGCTGTGGACGGGAAGCGGTAATCAGGATTGGATGTGGCGCAAATGAGCAGGTCAACGTCTTCGGGGGCAACGCCGGTGGACTGAAGCAGTCGGTTTACTGCCTCAATGCCCATATATGATGAGCCTGCACCCTCTTTTTTGAGTATGTGGCGCTCTTTGATGCCGACGCGAGAGGTAATCCATTCGTCGTTGGTATCGACTATTTTAGAGAGCATATCGTTGTCAAGTATGTCGTCGGGGACATACGAAGCTATACCTGAGATGCGAGCGTTGAGCATTTTATTTCTTTTAAATAGGTGAACAAGGCTTGATATCTGAAGCATCGTCGCGCAGAACGTGTGCTGAGCCTTAACGATAATTTAAATATGATTTCTGTGGTCGGAGTTCTGAAATCGTTTGTTTGGCTGTCTTGGTCTGGGCGCCTGTCCGGAGCTGTATCATGACGGTCAACTGTATAACGTCCGGACGCGGCTGTTTGTTTTGCCGTGTGTTTGCTCTTGGGCAATTGCCCTGAGGGCGTGCGGGGCGTCGGACAGTGTTTGTTCCGCAAGCCGGATGAAGCACAAAGGTACATTCACAACTTAGCGCCTAAATCTGAGCCGTGGCTCTGATTTAGGGGCGTCGTTGCAGAAATTTTTGCTTTGCCGGGCTGACGATGATGTGAGACCAAGGCTCGTTGCAGCTTAGACGGTAGCAGCTTTTTCGATGGCGATGCGACCGCGATAGTATCCACATTCGTTGCATACGGTGTGGTACACGTGCCATGCGCCGCAGTTGGGGCAAAGTGCAAGTGTGGGCATAACGGCCTTATCGTGGGTTCTGCGTTTTGCAGTGCGTGTCTTGGATTGTTTTCGTTTAGGATGTGCCATTTTATGTTAATGTTTTATTTTAGTTAATATGCTGTTGAGTGTCAGTCGAATGTGTGCTGCCGCCGGCCGGTGTCAGTCGTCGGTGTCGCTGCCGAGGCCTTTGAGAGCGTCCCAGCGCGGGTCGGACGGGGTGTCGGAGTCGGTCATTGAGTCAATCTCGTCGATGAGCTCATCTTCGAGCTCGCTGTCTTCGTTGCCCGAGCGCACGCGGTGCTTGCGCAGCATGGCGCTCATCTGGCGGTTGCATTTTCCGGCCGGATGCACGTGTTTGATGGGTATCTCGAGCACGACGGTGTCGTAAATCATGTATGAGACGTTGAGGTCGCGGTCGCTTTCGGGTATGATGAGCAGGTTGTCGCTGCTGTCGTCGTAGTCGGCGCCGTATTGCACGTTGATGTTGTACGTGGCGTCGACGGGCAGTGTCATCTCATCGAGGCAACGGTCGCACAGCAGCACGATGTCGCCGGTGATGTGAAAACTGAGCTCGTAGATGTCGCGGGCATAAACTACCGTGAGCTTTACCTCCAGATTTGCGCCGTGGATGTCGGTGTTCTCCATATTGGAGAAGAATTCCGGGCCCAAATGGAAGCAGAACTCATGAGTGCCTTCGGTGAGGCTTTTCAGTGGCAGGTTAAATTCCGAGAACTTTCCCATTGTGATTGTAGTTGGAAAAACTTTGCAAAGTTAGGTATTTATTCCTGATTTTGCAAAGTTTTCGACATATTTTCCTTATTTTTATATTTTTTAGGCCTGCGCGGATTGTGTCAGTCGTCTGACTCTCGCGGCACTCAGGCTCTTCGGGGGCTGTTTATTGCAGGCCTGAGACGGCAACGTCGCGCGAGATTTTCGACACAAGTCCCTGAAGCACTTTGCCGGGGCCGATTTCGATAAATTCGGTGGCGCCGTCGGCAATCATGTTGCGCACGGTCTGTGTCCAGCGCACGGGAGCTGTGAGCTGTGCCACGAGATTGGCTTTGATTTCTTCGGGGTCGGTGTGGGGGAGGGCGTCAACGTTCTGATATACGGGGCACACGGGCGTATGGAACTGTGTGTGGGCGATGGCTTCGGCCAGCTCGGCGCGTGCGGGCTCCATGCAGGGAGAGTGGAAGGCGCCCGAGACTTTGAGCTTGAGCGCGCGTTTGGCTCCGGCGGCTTTTGCGGCTTCGCAAGCGGCGTCGATGGCCTCATTTTCGCCCGAAATCACAATCTGACCTGGGCAGTTGTAGTTGGCGCATACTACCACTCCGGGCACTGAGTTGCAGATGTCTTCTACCTGCTCGTCGGTGAGGGCGATGATGGCGGCCATGGTCGAGGGGTGTATCTCGCAGGCTTTCTGCATGGCTTGGGCGCGAGCCGAAACCAGACGGAGGCCGTCGGCGAAGTCAAGCGCGCCGGCTGTTACGAGAGCCGAAAATTCGCCGAGCGAGTGGCCGGCTGTCATGTCGGGGCGGAACTCCTGCTCAAGCGATTTGGCGAGGATGACGGAGTGAAGGAAGATGGCAGGCTGTGTCACGCGTGTCTGGCGCAGGTCTTCGTCGGTGCCGGCGTGCATGAGGTCGGTGATGCGGAAGCCGAGGATGTCGTTGGCCTGTTCGAAGAGTGCGCGTGATGCTGCGTTATTGTCGTAGAGGTCTTTGCCCATGCCTACGAACTGGGCGCCCTGACCGGGGAATACGTATGCTTTCATGTGAAATACGAAATTATACTTTGTTGGTTTATTTACAAACAGTTATGATTGCTACGGCTCTTGCGGCCGGGCGCTGTGGCCACAACCGGACGCCGAGACGCATAACAATCTTCTTTATCTCAATGCAAAGTTACGCCAAATCACTTACTTACGGATAAATAGCAGTGTTAAAAATAATTAATACGGTCGATTGCTTCCGAAAAATTCAAAAAAGATTGGCTCGCACGGCAATTAATTGCTATCTTTGTAAGTATAAAACGCAAAAGCCGTAGCGAAGCTCCGGAGCCAAGTGTCGCGAAGGGGCGTGCGAGGGCCTGTCACTCAGTGCGTAAAGTGCTATTAACCAATCTGAAACCTGAATATATCGATGACTGTACTTTTTATAGCCGGCCTCAAGGGATGGCAGTTGATATTCGTCGTGCTCGTGATTTTTCTCCTCTTCGGAGGCGTAAAGAAGATACCCGATTTCATGCGTTCGCTCGGCAAGGGCGTGCACAGCTTCAGGCAAGGTCTTGAAGACGCCAAGGAGGAGATGAACCGTCCCGTCGAGAAGCGCGGCGGCGACAACAAGGATAAAGAAGACGATAAATGACATCAGCCCTGCGGCAGCCGGCGCACGCTCTCTGACCTGCGTCGGAGCGGCAGGCCGTTGCTGCGATTTCTTTTATAATGACACAGCAGAAGGAATTCACATTCTGGGACCATCTCTCCGAGCTGCGCGATGTGGCCATACGCATATTCGTGCTGCTGACGGTGCTGTCCACGGCATTTTTCTTCGTGATGCCGTGGATATTCGACCATGTGATACTTGCGCCGGCGTCAGGGTCGTTCCCGCTCTATCGCCTGCTCTCGGGCTTACATGGCGACGGCTCGCTGCTGCCCGATTTTTCGGGCGAGGACTTTCATGTCGATATTATCAATATCGAGCTTGCCAGCCAGTTTTTCGTGCACATTTCGGCGTCGTTCTGGCTCGCGGTGGTGACGGCCTTTCCTGTCATTATCTATATGGTGTGGGGCTTTGTGTCGCCCGGTCTTTACGAGCATGAGAAGCGCGGCGCGCGCAAGGCATTCCTGTTCGGCAACCTGATGTTTTACCTCGGCATGGCCACGGGCTATTTCGTGGCTTTCCCGATGATGCTGAGATTTCTGGCCGACTATCATCTGAGCGACCGCATCGCCAACACGGTTTCGCTTACATCGTATATGGACTCATTTTATATGCTTGTGTTCATGATGGGGCTTCTCTTCGAGTTGCCGCTGCTGGCGTGGATACTCGGCAAAACGGGATTGCTCAGACGCGGATTTTTTGCCAGATACCGCCGCTACGCCATCGTGGGTCTGCTTATCATAGCGGGTATCGTAACTCCGACGAGCGACCTTGTGACGCTGATGATAGTCTTTTTGCCTGTCTACATACTTTGGGAGGCGAGCGCGTTGCTTGTGCCGCCCGAAGAGGCCGGGACCGACCGAGGCGTCGACGATTCTGCGGCCTCCGACACCGACAATGTGACAAATTCTTAAACGTATATAAGTATGACACCGAAATTATTTAACGTATTGATTAGTCAACGCATCTTTTGGCATCTTTCCGGCACTTTGTGCGAGTCCGTTCAGTTACGATGCCCGCATCGCTCCTTCACGTACTCACCCAAATCACCCGGAAATACGCTCAAAATATGCATTAACTAATTTGCGGGTCATACTTACCTGAAAAATTTCTACCGTATGCCCCGTATCGGACTTTTGCCCCGCATTCTCATCGCCATTGCCGCCGGCATAGGAGCCGGATACATATTCCCCGGATGGCTTGCAAGCTGTTTCGCCACGTTCAACGGCGTTTTCTCGTCTTTTCTCGGTTTTATCGTGCCGCTGCTCATTGTAGGCTTTGTGGCTCCGGCCATAGCCGATATCGGCGGCCGTGCCGGCAAGATGCTTCTTGTCACCGCTCTACTGGCCTACGGATTCACGCTTATGGCCGGGTTCATATCCTATTTCACGGCCGATGCGTTTTTCCCAAACATGATTACTGCCGACGTGAGCCTCAGTCCGGAATCGGCGGCATCATCGTCGGCGCCGTATTTCACCATTGACATCGCGCCTCTTATGGGGGTGATGTCGGCTCTCGTGCTGGCTTTTGTGCTCGGACTCGGCACGGCCAAGTGCGGAGCGAAGACTCTACACGGCCTTCTTGCCGATTTTCGTTCGGTTATCTCTTATGTAATAGGCCGGGTAATAATCCCGCTGTTGCCTCTTTACATCTTCGGCATCTTTCTCGACATGACAATGTCCGGGCAAGTGGGTCCGATTTTGCTCACGTTCATCAAAATAATTGTGGTAATATTTGTGCTGCATGCGGGCATACTGGTGCTTCAATACTGCATAGCGGGAGCGGTTGCGCGCAAAAATCCTCTGTCGTGCCTGTGGAGCATGCTTCCGGCCTATTTCACGGCTTTGGGCACACAGTCGTCGGCGGCCACAATTCCGGTCACGCTCGAGCACGTTATCGGGATGGGAGTAGACAAGGATGTAGCCGGATTCACCGTGCCGCTGTGCGCCACCATCCACATGTCGGGCTCTACGCTCAAGATTGTGGCCTGCGCGCTGGCGCTGATGATAGCGAGGGGCGCCGATTACGATATGGCAATGTTCGCCGGTTTTATTGCCATGCTCGGCATTACCATAATAGCAGCTCCGGGAGTGCCGGGAGGCGCCATCATGGCCTCGTTGGGCCTTCTGGGCTCGATGCTGGGCTTCTCGCAGGCCGATTGCGCGCTGATGATAGCCCTATATATTGCCATGGACAGCTTCGGCACCGCCTGCAATGTCACCGGCGACGGAGCCATTGCGCTGATTGTAGACCGCATCTTCCGCCATCCGGCTCAAGCGCCCGGACAATAATCGGCACGGTAAAACAAACTGCAAAAATCTGCGTTATATCAATATGAGAAAAATCAGTATAATTGCCTTTCTGGCATCGTTCTTTATTGCATTTCAGTCGCACGCGCTTTCGGGCGAAGAAATCATGAAGCGCACGGCTGCGAATGTCAACGGCGCACCCTCGATGACATTCCGGTTCACCGCAACAACGGGCGACGGCGCCCGCACAACCGGCACGCTCACCATGTGCCGCTCGCGTTTTGTGATGCAGACCGCCGTGCAGTCGGTGTGGTACGACGGACGCTCGCTGTGGAGCTACGCGCCTTCGGCCGGCGAGACCAACCTCAGCGAGCCGTTGCCCGAAGAACTGCTCGAAATCAATCCGTTCGACATTCTCAACCAACACGCCTCGCTATACAGCATCAAGAAACTCAGTCCCGTAGGTAAAGACGAACGTATCGAGCTCACGGCACGCAAGAAGTCAATGGCCGTGCGTCGGGCCGTACTCGTAGTGAATCATGCCACGATGCTCCCGACAGCAATAGATGTCACATTCTCCAATTCGGCCCGTATGAGCATTGTCATATCCTCAGCCCAAAAAGGGAAGGCACTCCCCGCATCTGCTTTCACATACCCGAAAGCCAAATATCCCAAAGTCAAGGTCATTGACCTGCGATGAGGTGAATCGTCGGCTCAACATTCCGCCACGGCCTCGAATCAGCGACTTACGGAAGGCTTTTGTTAGCCTGTGCTATCATATATTTTGCCAATCAATAAAACTACAATAGAATGATAAAATGCCTTATCATCGGTTCCGGACCTGCCGGATACACCGCAGCAATTTACGCCTCGCGCGCCAATCTCTCGCCCGTGCTTTATGAAGGCCACCAGCCCGGCGGCCAGCTCACCACAACCACCGAAGTCGAAAACTTTCCCGGCTATCCTCAGGGCGTGACCGGCCGTCAGCTTATGGACGACATGCGTGCCCAGGCCGAACGCTTCGGAGCCGATATCCGTCCGGGGTTCGTCACGGATGTCGATTTCAGCGTGCGTCCGCTGAAGGTCACGATCGACTCGTCGACAACTCTTGAAGCCGAGTCGGTGATTATCGCTACCGGTGCGGCTGCCCGCTATCTCGGCATACCGGGCGAAGATAAATTTCGCGGGGCCGGCGTGTCGGCCTGCGCCACGTGCGACGGCTTTTTCTACCGCGGACGCACCGTGGCCGTAGTCGGCGGAGGCGACACGGCTTGTGAAGAAGCATCATACCTTGCCTCCATAGCCCGGAAAGTGTATCTGATAGTGCGCAAAGACTATCTGCGCGCCTCCAAGGTTATGCAACAGCGTGTGCTCGAGAATCCCAATATAACAGTGCTATTCAACACCAACACGCTCGAGCTCATCGGCGACGAATTTCTCGAAAAAGCGCGTCTGGTTGAGAATCGCGGCACCGAACGCGAACGGGTGCATGAAATCGCCATCGACGGATTTTTCCTCGCCATCGGCCATCAGCCTAATACCAAAGTCTTTGAAGGACATATCGCACTCGACGAGCAGGGATATATCGTTACCTACGGAGGACTCACGGCCACTTCGGTGCCCGGCGTATTCGCAGCCGGAGATGTGGCCGACCCTGATTATCAGCAGGCTATCGTGGCAGCTGCCTCAGGCTGCCGTGCCGCGATGGATGCCGAGAAATTTCTCATCGAAAACAAATAACCGACAAGTGCCGCCCGAGCCGGGCGGCACTTATCAGTTTTATAGGCTATTGTAGCTAAATTAGCTAATTTAGCTATCTTAGCTATTTTAGCTAATAATTATCGTATTTCCTTTTTTCGGCGGTGTCAGTTGCCGAGCATCTGGTCGAGCGTGATTTGGTCGACAAGGATGGTGCGTGGCTTGGAGCCGCATACGGGTCCGACAATGCCGGCGGCCTGCATCTGGTCCATGAGCTTGCCGGCGCGGTTGTAACCGATGCCGAACTGTCGCTGGAGCGACGACGTGGAGCCTTGCTGGCGTGTGACCACAAAGCGTGCGGCTTCGTCGAAGAGCGGGTCGCGGTCGGTCGAAGCTCCGGCTATCGCTCCGCCTTCTCCGGCCTCAGGCACGTATTCGGGTAGCATATAGGCGTGTTCGTATCCCACCTGATTGTCGATGTATCCGGTGAGAGTTTCGACTTCCTCTGTCGAGATGAAGGCGCACTGCACGCGCTCGAGCGACCCGTTGTGGCTAAAAAGCATATCGCCTCGGCCGATGAGGCGGTTGGCGCCCGTGCGGTCGAGGATGGTCTTTGAGTCGACCATCTGGCTCACGCGGAATGCTATGCGGCCGGGGAAATTGGCTTTGATGATGCCGGTGATGACGTTGGTCGACGGGCGTTGTGTGGCGATAATCATGTGTATGCCCACGGCGCGCGCTTTCTGTGCGATGCGTGCGATAGGCGTCTCCACTTCCTTGCCGGCGGTCATGATAAGGTCGGCGAACTCGTCGACAACCACAACGATAAACGGCAGGTACTTGTGGCCGTCAGAGGGGTTGAGCCGTCGCTGTTTGAATTTGCGGTTGTATTCCTCTATCGATCTCACGCCGGCTTTGCGCAGTAGAGCGTAGCGGTCGTCCATTTCTACGCAGAGCGAGTTGAGCGTTTCAATCACTTTGGCCATATCTGTTATGATTGCGTCTTCCTCGCCGGGGAGCTTGGCCAGATAGTGGCGTTCGAGCTTGCTGTAAAGGCTGAATTCGACCATTTTGGGGTCGATAAGCACGAATTTCAGTTCCGAGGGGTGCTTCTTGTAGAGCAGCGAAGCGATAATGGCATTGAGACCGACCGACTTACCCATACCGGTGGCGCCGGCCACGAGCAGGTGGGGCATTTTGGCAAGATCGGCTATGAAGATATCGTTTGAGATGGTGGCGCCCATGGCCATTGGGAGAGCCATGTTGCAGTCGCGGAATTTTTTTGATGCTATGACCGAGCGCATCGACACGGTCTGCGGGTCACGGTTTGGCACTTCGATGCCCACGGTGCCTTTGCCCGGAATGGGGGCTATAATGCGGATGCCCATGGCTGCGAGTGAGAGGGCGATGTCGTCTTCAAGCCGTTTGATCTGAGCGATGCGAACACCCTCGGCGGGCACTATCTCGTAGAGGGTGACGGTGGGACCTACTGTCGCCTCGATTTTGGAGATTGGTATCTTGTATTCGAGCAGAGTCTTCACTATGCGCTCTTTATTCTCCTGCTGCTCGTCCATGTCGACGCTGACGCTCACGGGGCGGTCTTCGAGAAGCTCGACCGTGGGCATCTGATAGCGCGAGAGGTCGGCGTGCGGGTCGTACTCCGCCGAAGCGGCGCCGGCGGCTGTACCGGCATCGGTGGCAATTTCGATTTCAGAGGTTGTGACGGTGAAGTTTTCGCTTTGATTATCAGAGTTATCGGAGTTATCAGAGTTATCAGAGTTATCAGAGTTTTCCTGCTGCTCTGATGCCACATTATCGATTTCTGATTCGGAGTTCTGACGCATATCATCGGCGGCGGGGTCGAGCACGATGTTGAGCGTTTGCGGAGCCGTTTCGGCGCTGTCGGCCGAAACAGACTCGGCTTCGGACTCATCGTCGTGAGCGTCATCGGCCTGATTTTCGCTGTCCTGCAAGACTTCAAGCTCGCGGCGGCGTTCTTCTTCGAGCTGTTGTTGCAGGCGGCGTCGCTCGCGTATTTCGGCATACTTCGCGTAGATGCTTTTTAGGTCAGAAAGATAGACACAGATGACTGCGAGCACGAGCAAAGCCGACACGATGATGGCGCCGAGAACGGTAGTGTACTGTATCAGCAGCTCGTTGATGTAGTGTCCGTGTTCACCGCCGTAGTAGAAGAACGACGGCGTGTCGTAGGTCACGAGGCCTGCCACGACCGAAACGGTAATCATGACCAGCAGGCACTTGAAAGTGGCCGACCAGAACGATACCTTCCTGAACCGGAGCTGTCCCAGTGCCAGCGCGATAAAATAAACGACGAGAACCAGCGCGCCCACACCGAAGCCCTGCGACATGAGCACACGCGAGAGCCATAGACCCAGAGCGCCGGCGGCGTTTTTCACACTGTTGGAGTTTTTAGCCATCTCGGGCAGAGATTTGTTGAGAGCTTCGCTTTGGTCAGCCTCGCCCGAGTGCAGATAGCTTACCAATCCCACCACCACAAGGATAGATAGGGCAATGAGCAAGCCGCCGCAGAAGAGCCGGAAGCCGTCGGAATTGAGAAAAGCGAAGAGTGAATTATGTTGCTTTGGTGCAGATTGCTTTTCGGGTTCCTGAGCCGGCTGCTCGCGACGCGGCCGGTCGGTTGCGGGGCGTTTTTTACGTCGCTCGGGCGATGAGGCGCGCTCGGCAGGACGAGAGGGTGCAGTACGGGTGTCCGGCGCCGAGAGGTCGTCGGGGTCGTAACCGTCTATTTGAAAATCGAGGTCTTCGGATTGTGCCATGTGTGTGTCAGACAGTGTGAAATGTAAGGGATGAAAAGATAAATCGGACTGATGGGATAATAATAGCCGCAGATTATAAATCGGCAAGTCGCGATATCACGCTTTCGGGGTCGGGAGCCGCGAAAACGGCGTTGCCGGCCACCAGAGCGTCGGCTCCTGCTTCGGCCAGCAGGGGAGCCGTGTCGAGATTGACGCCGCCGTCTACCTCTATCAGCGTTTTTGCTCCCGAGCCGTCGATGAGAGCGCGCAGACGTCGCACTTTGTCGAGTGTGTGGCTGATGAATCGCTGACCGCCGAATCCGGGGTTGACGCTCATGAGTAGCACCATGTCGAGTTCGCCGATGATGTCGCGCAGAAGTTCGACCGGTGTTGCGGGATTGAGTGTCACTGCCGGACGCATGCCGGCGTCGCGGATTGCGGTGACCGTGCGATGCAGATGAGTGCAGGCCTCGAGGTGAACGTTCATGATTTCGGCTCCGCAGTCGCGCACTTGTTGGATGAATTTTTGCGGTTCTACAATCATCAGGTGCACGTCGAGAGGCTTGCGTGCCTTGCGAGCGATGGCTTTGATTACGGGGAAGCCGAATGAGATGTTGGGGACAAAGACGCCGTCCATCACGTCGATGTGGAACCATTGGGCGCGGCTTCGGTTCACCATCTCGACATCGCGGTCAAGGCAGCCGAAGTCAGCCGAAAGCAGTGAGGGAGCAACAATCATGATATATAATATAATGTGTGTCGGTTCGGGATTAAATATTTTCGGATGTTCCGGTGTCGGCATTGTGTTTGCGGCCGAATGCATTGTAGAGGATAACGGCCACGCACACGAGCAAGAGCGCCACCCCGGCGTAAGAGAGGTAGGAGTTGTATTGCTCGACTTTCTCGATGAGCCGGTCGAGCGGGACCTGATGTCCGAGCCACCAGCCGAGCAGGGCGAGTATGGCGTTCCACACTCCGGCGCCGAGCGCTGTGAAGATGCAGAAGGTGCCGATATTCATGCGCGCGAGTCCGGCTGGAATACTGATGAGCTGACGCACTGCGGGGATGAGGCGGCCGATAAAAGTCGATACCGCTCCGTAGCGGTCGAAGTATCTTTCGGCCTTGTCGACTTTGGCGCGGTCGATGAGACAGGCATGCCCCAGACGCGAATCGGCGAAGGCGTAGACCACCGGGCGGCCAATCCACAGCGCCAGACCGTAATTTATGAGAGCGCCCACAAGAGCGCCGGCTGTGGCTACGAGTACAATCATAAATACGTTCATGTCGCCTTTGGCTACGGCCAGATAGGCGGCAGGCGGTATCACCAGCTCCGACGGAAACGGGATGAACGAGCTCTCAATAATCATAAAGAGGAACACAAACCAGTAGTTGGCGTTCTCCACAAACCAGTTGAAAAAGGAGTTGGCATCAAAAATAGCCAGAAGTACGGTCAGGTCGGTCATTCGGCTTTAAGTTCTTGAAGTCGTGCGATATATTTGCCTATGATGTCGAACTCGAGATTTACGCGCGAGCCAACGCGGATGGCCGAGAAGTTGGTGTGCTCGAAGGTGTAGGGGATGATGGCCACTCGGAAGCTGCGGGCCGTAGAGTCGCACACGGTGAGACTTACGCCGTTGACCGTCACCGAGCCTTTCTCCACTGTCATATAGCCTTTTGCCACCAGCTCGGGAGTGACGTCGTACTCAAACTTGAAGTAAGTGCTTCCCTCCACTTCCTGTATCTCGGTGCACACGGCGGTGCAGTCGACATGGCCCTGCACGATGTGTCCGTCGAGACGTCCGTTCATGAGCATCGAGCGCTCGAGGTTGACGAGCGAGCCGGGCTTGAGGTCGCCGAGGTTAGAACGGTCGAGTGTCTCCTGAATGGCGGTGACGGTGTAGGTGCCGTCGGGGAAAATGGCAGTGACGGTGAGGCACACGCCGTTGTGTGCCACCGATTGGTCGATTTTGAGTTCGGAAGCGAACGTGCAGGCCAGGCGCAGGTTCACATTGCCTCCTGCACGCTCCACAGCCGCCACACGGGCGGCCTCTTCAACTATACCTGAAAACATAAATGCTTATAAATTAATACCTGTTGGAATGATTACTTTTTCAAAACTATTTCAGCCTCGGTGCCGGGCACGTAAGTGAACGAGAACGTGTCGGGTGCCAACATTCTGACTGCGCTGCTCAGACCGGCTTTGGGGAATGTGCCGGCGCCGAGTACGCGGAATGTAAGGGCGATTTTTGAGGGAGCGCCGGGGTATGTGCCATTTGAGCTGACTGTGATTTTTACGTTGCCGTCGGTGTCGATAGAACCTTTGAAGGTGATGAGGCGATATTCGCCTTTTTTCAGGGCATCGGGCGATGTACGGTCATCGTCGTAGAGTGTGTAGGTTGATTCCACGCCTTCTGCGGGGTAAAAGTTGACCGTGAAGCGGTCGGGGCGGTAGTCGCGGGTCGAATTCATTTTATATTCGGCCATCGGGATGAATGAGCCGGCTTTGACAAAGAGCGGAAGCATGCTCAGAGGGGCAGGATATACGACAGTCGAACCTCCGGCGTATTTCTGCGCGGGGTTGGCGAAGTCGACCCATGTGCCTTCGGGGAAAGTGACGGTGCGCTCCACGGCTCCTTTTTCCATCACCGGAGCCACGAGCACTTCCGAGCCCCAGAGATACTCGTCGGGGATGCTGTCGTAGCGCGAGCTGCTGCCCGGCTCGCAGAAGTTGAGCGGACGCACCAGAGGCCAGCCTTTTGTGGCGTTCTCGTAGGCGAGTGTGTAGTTGTAGGGAAGCCAGCGGTAGCGGTCGAGGATGAGTTTTTTGATTATCGGCTGATATTCGGGATAGTGATAAGGCTCGGCTTTGAACTGAGCGTGGGTGCGGAGCATGGGTGAGAATGTGCCAAGCTGCAGCCAGCGCACATAGAGTTCGGCGTCTTCGGGATTGGCGGGGTCGACGGCAAAGCCGCCCACGTCATGTCCCATATATCCCAGTCCGGAGAGACCCGAGTTGAGCATTATCGTGACCTGAGGCTGAAGGCCGCCCCACGAGCGTGAGACGTCGGTGCTCCATGGGAAGACGCTGTAGCGTTGTAGTCCGATGGTGCCTCCGCGCATCATGGTTATCAGACGGCGGTCGGGATATTCTTTTGCGAAGAGGTCGCTGATGATTTTGCTCCAGTCGTTGCCGTAGATATTGTGATACTGACGTGCGGTGAGGCCGTTGGCGTGTAGTCCGGTTTCGGGATGCACTTCGGGCTCGCCCAGGTCGCCCCACCAGCCGCCTATGCCCATGTCGGTGAGGAGTTTGTAGCGGTCGGAAAGCCAGCGGCGTGTGTCAGGATTCGACACGTCGAACATGCCGCCTTCGCCTACCCATATCTTGACTTCCTGCGGAGCTTTGCCTGTCGAGTCGGCCACGAACATTCCTTTGGGAGCCAGCTCGTTGTAGTTGTCAATGGCACGGCCGTTGCGCAGCACGTAAGGCTGAGAGATGGCCACGAGATTTACGCCTTTTTTCTTCAGCCGGGCAAGCATTTTTTCGGGGTCGGGCCATTGCGAGGGCTCCCATTCGAGACGGCCCATGTCTTGCTCCTTGCCGTACCAGTAGAGGTCGAGCACGATGCCGTCGAGCGGGTATCCGGCCCGCTTGAGTGTGTCGACCACGCCGAGAGTTTCGCGTTGGTCGTGGTAGCCGTATTTAGACGTGATGTAGCCCAGAGTCCACAGCGGAGGCAGAGGCTGGCGTCCGGTGAGCGACGAGAGACGCTCGGTGACGTCGGCAAGAGTGGAGGCGCCGTTGATGAAGTAGTAGCTCAGGGGACGCGGATTCTCGGTCACGTATTCGATTTTGGAATCTTTACCGAGGTAGAGCGTTGCGGCCGCGAAGTCGTCGAAGAGCAATGCGAAGCCGTCGGTAGAGAGGAAGAGGGGCATCGTGATGTTCATCTGTGAGATGCGGGGGTCGGTCTTGGTGTAGCCGTAGTTCTGACGGTTGTACATCACCAGTGTGTCGCCGCGCAGGTTGAGTTTGTGGCCGCGCTCGCCGGCGCCGTAATAAGAACCGCGCGAGGTGGTTGATAGCGTGAGCGCCTGCTTGCCGTCTGCGATGGCGCGAGTGCCCGGGTCTGTCACCACTTTGCCTGCTCCGGCGTTGATTGTGACTTCGCCGTTGGCAGGATTGAGTGTTGCAGTTACTCCGGCAGATGTGATGAGCAGGTCGAGATCGCCGGCGACAGTAATGCGTGCGTCGGCGTCGGTGTCGGCTTCAAGAGCGGTGACAGTGGGCAGCTGACGCGCTCCGGCGGCTGCATTGGTCACTTTGATGATATTGTCGGTCACTGCCTCGACGGTCACGGTGCGTCCGTCGGAGAGCGTTTTTTGCAGACGGGGCGTTTCGGCATTGGCGCAGAAAGCTCCGAGTGCGAGGGTGGCTGCTGCAAGAATATATTTCATGAATATCGGATATTGAATTTTGAATTTTGAATTGTCGGAGAGATTATGTAGAATGTCGGATGTTGAATGTTGAATCAGGGGTCAACGACGTTGAGGTAGCTCTGGACGCTGATTTTGTGGTCGTTGTCGGGGTTGTAGGTGCTTAGACCTGATTTCAGACGCGGTTTTTTGTGTTTGCCGAGGTTGATGTGGTTTACGATGTTGGCAAACGAGCGTGAGTCGGCAAGTTTCGGTCCCCAGACATCGATGATGCGGCTGCGGTTTATTGTGTTGAGGTCTTCATAGAGTCCGCGCAGGTCGGGGAAGCGGTCGAGGGAGTCTTTGTCCCATATTTTGTTGGCGTCGAGATATTCGACGGCTCTCTGCAATCCGGCTGATTTGGCGGCCGGAGCCGGTGCGGAAACGGGTGCGGGAGCGGCGACGTCGGCAGTTGATTTTGCCGGTGTGCCGGGTTCGGCGGGTCGGTCGGTGGAGGAGGATACGGCGGCGATGGTGTCGTTATCGGTGGTTTCGGCGCTGTCCGAGCCGGAGCATGTGCATAGGAATGCCAGCAGAGCGCCGATTATGGCGCCGGCGATGCCCCAGACAATGTTAATCATCAGGCTCTTGCGCTGGTTGCCGCCGTCGTATACGAGGTGGTTGCTGCGCGAGGGTCCTTCCTGGATGTCGTCGGCCGGCTCGTAGCCGTCGATGGGGCTGTCGGTAAGTTCGCCCGAGGTGTGGATAGTGAAATGAATCATTCCGGCTATGTCGCTCGACTTGGCCGATATCTCGAAATTGTATACTTTGCCGCGTTCGCGAAGTTGAATGATAGTCTGCGACGACTGAGCGAGATTGGTGCGTGCCTGATAGGTCTCGTATCCGTCGCAAATGACAGTGAGCTCGGCGTTGACAAGTTCGGCGTGAGTGAAGTAGCAGCCGTCGGTGATGTCGATGCCGTTGACAAAAATCTGGCATTGCGACGATATGTTGCGGCGTGTCGAGAGCGATGTCACGGCAAACGATTTGGGTGTGATGCGCTTCTTTGACTCGCCGGCCGAGGCACATTCGGGTCTGATGCCGATGCTATCGACGGTGACCTGCTGCACCATATCCTGAAATCCGGGACGTTTCCACACTATGTCGACCTGCTCGTGCATGGGCACATACATGGTGCGGTCGAAGTGCCGGCCGAACAGGTAAGGCTTGAAGCCGTCGGGATGCTCTTCGGGCGGGAGCATCTCCACCATCTGCTGCAGCGGGATGTCGGTAAGGTCGGTGCCGGTGCAGTTGATGCCCAGCGAAGCGTCGACAAGAAGCACGCCGGCAAACGGAAGGTAAGCCGACTGATATAGGTAGACTCCGAGCAGGTCGATGAGCTCGCGGTCGGTGTCGCCTCCGTAGTATCTGAAAGCGTAATCGTCGCCATGGTTGCTCACGATGCCCGGCGCGTCAGGTGCGGAAGGGTATTCGGTAGAGAATACCGCACGCATTTCGGCCAAGTCGTCGGCCGAAATGGAAGAACCGGAAATCTTGACTGTCACGAAACGGACCACTTCGAGCAGTTGCTCGGCCTCGATGCGGAGGTCGGCGGGCACGAAGATCCATGCAGCCACGTGGTCGGCCTTGTGACCTATAATGGTGGAAATCACGCCGATAAGTGTTCCGGTCTCGATGTAGCGCACATAGTAGAATGTGTTTTTCTCCTCTAAGTCGTAGTCCGGAATCTGCAATGCGCGGCGCACGTCGGCTATGCTGCGCCTGATGTCTTCATCGGGGTTGAGATTGAAGATGTTTTTGTAGTCAGCGCCCGATCGGTTTATGTATAATTGGAGCTTATTCATCGTTTGCAGTTTTTATCCTACAAATTTACGCCAAATCATTGACATTTCATGCTTTTTTGCGAAAAAAGTTGTTTCGGACATCAACCTTTCTCAATCCGGGGGCGTTATAATTGCGAAATAAGAAAAAGATCAGAGTAATATTTCACCCTGCAGATTGACATAAAGGACGCGCAGGCGGTAGAAACCGCACATGATGCACCCGACACACTATGAAAAGCACACGTCATGCGTATGAAATCGACGCAGCTCCGTCCAAAGCAATGAAACCTTGGTTTCAGCACAAAAACAGCCGTTTATCCCCTCAGAGGTAAACGGCTGTTTTTGAAGGCTTCCGGCCATATAAGTATGACTATCTATACACAATTATTTCAATAGTTTTCTATCGTTGTTGCCGCTCTCCAAGATGCTCATCTGATGGATTGCGATTTGGTTCAGCTTCACGAGCCGCTCGCTTTGCGTCATTCCTTGCTCGATGAAAACAGCATTGAGGTTTTCCATATTCGACAGGCAGATAAGTTCGTTGATAGTAGCATAGTCGCGAATATTCCCTTTGAGGTCCGGATTGGCCTCGCGCCATTGCTTTGCCGTCACACCGAACATCGCCACATTCAGCACATCGGCTTCGTTGGCGTAGATGATGCTCGCCTGAGCTGGAGTAACCTCCGCAGGGACAAGGTTCTGCTTTATGGCATCGGTGTGTATAAGGTAGTTGATTTTCGACAACTCACGTTTCGCCGACCATCCCAACAACCGCTGTTCCTCAGCCTTTAACCTCTGAAATTCCTCTATAAGATATAATTTGAACGGCACACTTATGGCAGACCCGAATTCAAAGGCTATATCCTTGTGTGCATAGGTGCCTCCATACCGACCTTTCTTTACTATTATGCCGATTGCATTCGTGCGCTCTATCCATTCTGATGCGCTCAAAACAAAAGAAGGCAAACCTGCGCTCATTTTAAAGTGGTCAAATTCGACCACTTTAAAATGAGGGTTATGAATCACCTCCCAGGTGCCAAGAAATTCAATTGTGTAGCGGTTTCGTAACCAGTTCTTGATTATGTCGGCGGAGCGGTTATCTCCCTCTTTGGCCGTAGCCATATCAGTGAGAGATATATAATCCTGTTTCTCTACCGAGAGAATAGTGATAGGTGTGTTTTGAACTGTAATCTTTGCCATTGTTTCAGATACGGTCTATATGCCAATACGCTAAGTTACACATTTTCGCTGACATCCGGCGTATTCCCTTGAAATTTAGTCTCTTTGTTGTTTAGTTATAAATGTTGCTGAAAAACGTCCATGCGCCTGCCGCGACAATTAATATCAATATTATGTATACAAGGACTCGGAGACATGATTCTTTCTTTTCCTCGGGTGTGGTGTTATCGCCTTCCTCGGATGTCGTGTTATCGTCTTCCGCGGGTGTCGTGTTGACGTCTTGGATATGAGTCGTGATGAAGAAGGGAAATACGGCCGACTCTACGCCGTTGATTGTGAAGCGTATGGCGTAACGTCCGTTTGGTAAGGGAGAGCGGTTGAATTTGAGCCTGTTCAGTTCGAGAGTGCCGGAGCTGCTGACGCGGTGGTTGACTGTTTCAGAGCATTGCACCTGATGCAAGGAGCCTATTGAATATGTGTATATCTTATAAGAAATTTCGACCACGTCGACAGCCGATGCAAGGGTGTAGCTGATGCGCGGTTCGATGTAGGAGGGCAGAGGCTCGGGCGCGTAAGTCTCTCCGTCTGCGCCTTTGCGGTCGGCAGGGTCATGGAAGAAGTCCACGTCGGTGATTGTCAGCGGCGAGACTGATGATATGGGTCTCTTGACACTGAATGTTTTGCTCGTGCGTTTGCCCTCGCCCCAGAGTATTTCGATGCGCCAAGAGCCTTCGGTCAGAAAAGCTGTGCCTTGTTCCGAACCTATGGCTTTGAGCCGCACGGTGTCGCCTTTGATAAACGAGACTGTCTGCATTGCGGTGAATCCGCCCTCTCTTCCGGCGGGGGCTATCATGTTGCCGTTAGGGTCGCAGACTTTGATTCTGAGCTTCACGTCGCGGCGCGTCACCGCAGGTGAAGAGGAGAAAATTTCGATTACGGGGGTGATGTATTGCGTAGTGGTTGTCGTCGTCCGTTGAGTGGGATTGCCGTCGGCGTCGCCGGCGATGATGTCGGTGATGCGTATGCTGATGTCCGACAAGCCGGAGTCGGCCGCCGGGGTGATGTCAAATTCTTTGGTGAGATGCAGCCTGCCGTTGGCATATACGAGCATTTTGTAATGGCCGGCGGCCAACATCGCACAGTTGCCGAAGGGATTGAGAGTCAGACTGCCGCTGCCGCTCTCGGCGGTACACTCGTTGACGCTGATGGCAACTTCTGTGCCCGTAGCCTTGACCAGCCGGCAGGTGATTTTCCACTTCGAGCCCACGACAGTTGTGCGGTAGCTGACGGTAGGGCGGAGCATTTCGGTGCCCTGTGGTACGGCGGCGCACGATGAGCTCAACACCGAGCCTCGCCGGTTGAGGATATCGATGCCGGCGTCGTTGATTTGCAGTATCGGACGCCCTCCGGCCGGTGGAGGCGGAGGAGGCGTCGAGGGACCTGATGATGTGTTGTTGTCTGATGGCGTATGTGTCTGAGTGCGCTGATTATCTCGCGGAGCGGCATTTCGGTCTGAGCCCGAGCCCCCGGGATCGGCATTGCGTTGGCCGCCTGCGTTGCCCGATTGGGGAAACCGCAGCAGCAGCTCGGTGCGGAACTGCCGGTAATCGGCCTCGTTCACGGTGTAGATATTTGCCGCCACGCCTCGGAAACGCTGGATTTGTGTCTTGAGGTCGGGGAGGTTGCCGTGGCGCTCGTCGTTGCGCACGAGCACGTCGATTTGCTTGTCGGCCCGGCGTGAAAGCTCTTCCGAAAATTCGTTGTCGCGCCATGCGTTGTTGAGAAAATCAAACGCGGCGCCCTCCTCGGCCGAAAGTTGCTTGCGGCATTTGTCGATGTAGGCCGACGAGGAGAGCCAATGCTCCATTTTTATTTTGAAAATCCTTGGATTCACAGTCGAAAGGTTGAGAGTGAGCGGATAGTGAGCGGATGTAGGAGCTGCCGGAGCGTTACTGTATGTTGTAGTTGTCGAAACCGGCGCGTTTCGAGTCGATTTCGGCGCGGGTGCGCACACCGTTGATGTGGAGCACGAAGTCGAGACGGTCGTTGTCGACGCAGGCCGTGACGGAGAGCACGCCTTCCGCATCGATGGTGAAGGTGACTATGACAGGAGTCTGTGCCGGCCATTTTTTAGTGAGCCGGAGCGCGTGATCGTCGATGAGGGTGCAGTATCTGTCGTCGACGATTGCGCCGGAAGCGGGGTCGGTGAAGTCGCTTTCGAAGACTTTCATCGACACGGCAGCCTGATTGTCGGTTGTGGTGTAGAATGTGAGTTTCTGCGACACCGGGAGAGTGGTGTTGGCAAAAATCATGTTGCGCACTTTTTTCCCTTCCATGTCGGTGCCGTAGGTTTTGGATGTCACGTTCACCACGTTCATGCCGTCGGTTGCCGACATGGGGGTGTCGTTGTCGGGCGAAGCGGCTGATGACTCTTCTTCGAGTTTATATTTCGCGAAAAGGGCGGCGCCTTTTGCCACGCACTGATTGGGGTCGGAGAATCTGGCGTCGACGTCAAACTCGGCGTCGACTCTCGTTTTGACCTGCGGCATGAGCGACGAACCGCCTACAAGCAGAAACTCGTCGATGTGCCCGTAGCCTTTCTTCTCGGCTATTTCGAGAGTCTTGCGGGTGTAGTTGACAGTCTCTTCGAGCAGGCTTTCGGTGAGAGCGTCGAAGAGCTCGCGGTCAAATTCAATCTTTGCCGGACGGCCCTCGTACTGGAAGTTGGCGCGGGTCGACATTCTTGCCGTGAGGCGTTTTTTTTGTTCTTCGGCGATGTTGAGGAAGAAATTGCGTACGGCTGGCTCGTCGATAGAGTATGAGGTGGAGTTTTTCTCGTTGAAGACATCGAGGAGAAATTTGGCAAGCTCCATGTCCCAGTCTGTGCCTCCGAGGTGGTGGTTTCCTCCGGTTGCGATGACGCGTATCGAGTTGCCCTCGACGCGGATGATGGTGACGTCGAAAGTGCCTCCGCCGAGGTCGTAGACAAGCACGGTCTTTTGGTCGCCGGTGCGCACGCCGTAGGCTATTGCGGCCGCCGTGGGCTCGTTGATAACAGCGAGGACGTTGAGACCGGCCAGTTCGCCGGCCTGTCGGGTCTGCAGCCGGGCTTTCTGTCCGAAGTAGGCCGGGCAGGTGATGACGACGTTGGTGGTGGGCTGCTCGCACTGTCCTTGCGAATTGGCGTCGTTGACGAGCTTTCGGAGGATGAATGATGAAATTTCGGCCGGGTCGTAGCCGTATGGCAGGCCGTTGCGGGTCTTGTCGAAGTCGGCGTCGACGCCCATGCGCCGTTTCACTAAGGCTACGGTGTTTTGCGGGTCGATGGCGAGCATGCTTTTGGCCTCTTTGCCGACGATGATGTCGGTTTGTGATTCGAAATACACTACCGACGGCGTGGTGGACTCGCCTTCGAGACTTTCGAGTACCATAGGCTGCCCGTATTTGTCGAGTTGGGCTATGCAGCTGTAGGTTGTGCCCAGGTCGATTCCGTAGACTGCTTGTGCGTTATCCATGGGGTTGATAGATTGAGAGGAATGCGTCAGGGCGGTCTTTTTCTGCCGCTTTCAGCAAATGAAGCGAGGAATAGAGATTATGACTGTTGCGCGCTTTATTGTCCGAAGCATGACAGAGGTTCTGACCGCCTTGATGCAGGTAAGATATAAAATTAAGATTATTTACAGATCATTGACGTTGGCCGGCCGGAGCCGGGAGCAGATTGTTGAGGTGGGTATTGCTGTTCAGAATATCACTTTGGTTGTCTTGCCGCCGCGGCGCATGATGTAAATGCCCGATTCGGGATTCTCGACGCGGATGCCTTGCAGATTGTAATATTCCGCTTTGTCGTTATCGTCGGCTTCGACAGCTCCGATGCCGGTAGTGTCCACTTTGAGACATTCAATTTTGATGTTGTTGAGACGCCGTTGTCAGCGACTGTTTCTTCTGTGATTACGGGATTGGGCAGCCATACCACAGCGTTGGCGCCTAAGAGACCGCCAAGAAGCATTGAGGCGGCGAGAAGTAATTTTTTTCTTCATTGATTTTTGATTGGTTATTGTAACTATTGGATTGAAATCTTTAAATGTAGTGTCGGCACTTGCCTTTGTCACGGTAATGTCCGAATTCAGGAGCGGTAAGTGAGGAGAAAAGTCATAATTACCGATTATTCAGCAAATTTAGTGATTTTTATGCTGGTTTAGTTGTATTTGTCAATTAAAAATTGTTAATCGCGGCTGTTGTGACGATTTGTCGGTTGATTCTGAGAGCGTGTCAGGATTTGCTGAGCTTGTATACGGTTACAGTGGCTTGACGCAGTATTTTCCCGTTTTGCCCGGAATAGTATCCGTGAGCAACCGCCGATGCGATTTTTCCATCAAGCGTAGCATCGTCGGTAGGGACTGACTGTACGCAATTGTGCTTCGCACGGTCGAATCGTTCCATCGGTAGCGGCATTATTGCCGTGGTATTGAAGTCTTCGGCAAGAATGTCGGTGACGAACTCGGAGAGATACTCCACTTGCTGCATAAGTCGGTCATATTCAGGATTGTCGAGCACGATAGTGTCGGAGCTGTCGCTTTGGAGCTGTTTGACGCGAGTGTCGATTTTGATTATGGCCTGCAGCAGAGTGTTACGCAGTTCGGCAATCATATTGTTGCGCATCTCGCTCATGTCGGCGTGGAGATTTCGGATTGTCTCGTCCTTTGCGATTGACTTTTGCAGCATTTGCTCGATTCTGTCGAGACGGGAGGCAATTGCGTCGTCACGCTGTGTGTCGGTCTGAGTTGCTGAAGCTGTCGCTGAAATGTCGGAAGAGGGTATGTTTTGATTGGTTTCCATATGCGCAACATTGAATTTTGCACCAAAGATAAAGAAAATATTCGATATATGCAACAGTCTGCAACTTTGCAGCCTAAGAGCCGGTTCGACAATAAATGTTAACGTCAGGGCGGTCAATCGTTGAGTGATTTTTCTTTAGCTCTTGAGGGAGCGATGGGGTTCCATCGTGACCGAAAGAGATGAAGGAAAGCGCCAACGAGTGGCCGGGGTGAAGGTAACTTACGTCCCGTCAAATAAATATGTGAAGCATAATATGGCAGTTGGTCAACAGTAGCGGAGCATAAAAAGTATCGCGGCAAGATTTGTCATTGCCCGTGCAGACGACAGACAGCGTTCGTAATTCCGGCATAGTCGCCGATAGTTTTCGGGCCATGAGTCAGTACGTTCCACCACCCGACGGCCTGACAGGGGGCGAACTTCCGCTGTGCCGGAATTGGATTTCACACATTCGACGATGCATCCGTCAAGTCCGGAACCGACATCACAATATCCTTTGTCCGCTTTGACCAAAGACACTGATTGATAGTATAACCGCATATCTTTCAATAGCAGATACACGCCTTTCACTTTCTTGAAGCCATCAACTCCCTTTTGTGACTGCGCATATCCTGAACGGACGCTCCGGCTGTCGGTGACGACGACTGTAGGCCGTGGCTTTCGCCCCGTCTTGCGGCGAACTTCCGCAACCGGCCTGCGCAGAAAAAACACGAGATTTGTCGATTCGCTCCACTTGCGGAAATGGTAATATACAGTAGCGGGCGGTGGATAATATGAGGGCAGCATCTTCCACTGACATCCCGTGCAGACCGGATATGCAACGGCCGTGAATACCTTATATAAGATATAAGTCTATACTATATAAGTCTACACGTTCCTTTACGTGAAAGTATGACAGAAACTTGCGTATGCGCTTCCGCTGTCTGCGTCTAAACTTTATTATCTTAGACTCAATAATTTGTGTTACTTACATATAACACAAAATTGCTTTCCCCCCGCAGAAACTAAAAAATTACCATCGCCTCGCATATCGCGGGCGCTGTTCGGTCTGTTCGTCAGTCGTGTACATCCGGTACACTCCTTCCTCGCAGGCCAAACATCACTCCGCGATATGTGACCCTGACGTTAACATTTATTGTCGAACCGGCTCTAAGGACGCGGCAGACGGCGACGCGCCCCGGCAGTCGAGGATGAGAGCCAGAGGGAGAGACAGAGACAGAGCCTGTGACACAATATCCCGCTCTCGCACGGCGTTAAATTCAAAATGAACTTATGACAACTATCAAAGATGAAAAAGCTGAGCAAAAGTGCGATAATCGGCTATCCGGCGGGCATAATCACCGGCATAGCCTATGGACTGAATCCGCTATTCGGCATGCCGTTGCTGCGTGCCGGTGCGTCGGTGGAGTCGGTATTATTTTTCCGATATAGTTTTGCCGTGCTGCTTCTGGGCGCATATCTGGTGTTGCGCCGACAGTCGTTCAGTGTTTCGCGGAAGCAGGCTACGGTGCTTCTGCTTCTCGGAGCGCTGTACACAGCGAGCAGCGTATGCCTTTTTGAATCTTACAGATATATCGCGTCGGGGCTTGCCACTACGCTCGTATTCCTCTATCCGGCGCTGGTGGCTGTGATTATGGTTTTTCTGCGAGTGGTCCCGTCGTTGCCTGTGTGGGTGGCGATATTTGCGACTTTTGCAGGGGTTGCCTTTATGACTTATGGCGGTTCGGATGGTTCGCTCAATCCGCTCGGCGTGACGCTTGCGATAGGGTCCGCTCTTGCCTATGCGCTTTTTATCGTGGTCATCAACCGCAACCGCGCCATAAAGGATGTATCCGACACGCTGCTCACGTTTTATACGCTTTGTGTGGGCGCGGTGTTTTTCATGACACGCATTCTGATATCGGGGCACGATGTGACGGCGGGCATCAGCGGTGCAGGGGCTTGGCTTAATCTTATCGGCCTGGCGCTGCTGCCTACGGTTGTGTCTACGGCGACTCTGGCTGTTGCAACCCGGAATATAGGAGCCACCAAGGCTTCGGTATTGGGCGTTTTCGAACCGATAACGGCTATACTTGTCGGCGCAGTCGCTCTGGGTGAGACTCTTACGACCAATATTATCGTCGGCATTTCGGTTTCGGTAGTAGCAGTGACCTTTATGATTGCTATGACAAAGCGCTAAGCGCTCAAGCTAAAAAGAAAATCGAGCTATATTAGCTAAACAAGCTAAATTAGCTAAATTAGCTAACTTAGCTAACTCATTTAAGACAACGGGCCGCACCCCATTGGGTGCGGCCCGTGTCAGTGTATCTGTATCCGTAAAGGATTATTTCTGGTTTTCGTCGATGGTGACGGCGCGGTCAAGAGCTACGAATTTTTCGCCCATATCGCAGAGGTTGCTGTTGTTGATTGTGGTAGAAATCTGAGCGGCGGGAACACCGAATTTGAGGAGCTGTTTCTCAACACCAGCGGCGCGTGCTTTGCGCAGACGCACGTTGATGGCGTCGGTGCCGGTGTAGTTGTCGGCCCAGCCGGTGAGGGTGTAGGTCTTGTCGGGGTTGGCTTTCATCACGTTGGCCACTGCACCGAGGACGTTGATGTCTTTTTGAGTGAGTTTCGAAACGCCGATGGGGTAGTAGACGGTAGCGAGGGGAGCGTGCTCAACAACGGGCTCGGGCTGAGGACGGTTGAGGCAGTCGCGGAGCTGCTGCTCGAGGTCGGCGATGCGGGCGTCGGCGGCTGCGAGACGAGCGCGGAGAGCGTCGCAGTTTTCGGGCTCGGGATATACGGGCACAACGGGGCTGTCCCATGTTGATTTGCCGAGGTTGACAGTGAAGCCGATATTGGCCTGCACGTCGTGCATGATTCGGCGTGACTGACCGCCTTCGTCGCCGTGGAAGTTATCCATGGGCTGCCAGCGCAGGTCGAGGAAGAGGTTCACGCGGTCGCTGAGGCGGAAGCTGTTGATGAGGCCAATGCGGCCGAAGAGGCTGCGGTCGTGGATGTTCTCCCATCCGTCGCGTTTGCCGTTTGCGTCGTATTTGGGACCGAGATTCCAGTAGAAACCGGCACCTGCGTAGAATGTTGCGTTGTATACGCGGTCGGCTTTATATCCGCACCACCAGTTGGTGAGGTTCACCATAAGGTCAGCGGCCGGGCCGAGCGACTGGAAGCGCTGTTTGTACTTGCCGTTTACCATTTCTCCGATGTAGTGCGAGCAGTTGGGGGTGTCGGCAAGGCCTTTGGTGGTAAGCCAAGAGAAGCCTAAACGCGCGCCGATGGTGGGAGTGAACCATTTGCCGATGTAGATGGCTGCCTGAGGCGAGAAGCGGTCCTTGAGGTCGCGCTCCGAGTCGCCGTGGCTGAAGAGGATGTTTGCGCCGCCTTCGGCTGTGATAAACCAGTTGTCTTTAAATGAGTTCAGAAGCAAGCCTTGTGCGGGGTCGGGCACATAGGTGACATCGCCCTGCTGAACGCTTTCGGTTTCGGTGACTGTAACCACTGTCACTTCTTCCTGCTGTGCCATAGCCGATTGACCGATCAGCATTGCACCTGCCATTGCCAAAAGGATAGTCCTTTTCATAAGTAAGTAGTTGTTATATGGTTGTTTAATTAATATTTGCGGTTGTGATACGCACCTTTTTAAGCTACAAAGTTACACCAATTTTTACAAAAATTAGATAAATGTGCTAAAATTAACTCTATTTAACTATTGTTACTGTATTGCAGTATCTGATCTCTTGTGCTTTTGGGATTATTAACAATTGGGACTTGCTTATGGTTCAGCGGCCGATGTATCGTTTGACGTTGTTGAGGACATTAGTGGCCGTGAAACCGAATTTTTCATCGAGCACTTTGTAGGGAGCCGATGCGCCGAAGCGTTGCATGCCCTGCACGTATCCGTCGAAGCCGCTGATCATGCGCAGCGAAGCGGGGAGTCCTGCCGTGAGGCCGTACATGGGCACGTCGTGTGGCAAAACTTGGCGTCGGTAGTCGGGGCTCTGACGGTTGAAGAGGCCGATTGAGGGCACGGAGACTACACGCGCCGGGATGTCTTCGGCGGCGAGCAGGACTGCCACTTCGCACAGCAGCGACACCTCCGAGCCGTTTGCCACGAGCGTAACTGCCGGATTTTCGGCATCAATCACCACATATCCGCCGTGGCGTGCGCCGAGGGCGTCGTTGTAGCGTGAGCCGGAGGCCGAGGGCAGATCTTTGATGTCCTGACGGGAGAGAATGAGAACTGAGGGTGAGTGAGTGTTCTCCATAGCCATCTGCCAGGCCACAGTGGTCTCTGCGGCATCGGCCGGACGGAGCACGAGCATCGACTGTCGTCCGGAGAAATTGTCGATTTCTTCCATCAGGCGCAGCTGGGCTTCCTGTTCGATGGGTTCGTGAGTGGGACCGTCTTCGCCCACGCGGAAGGAGTCGTGTGAGTAAATGTATTTTACGGGGAGTTCCATCAGTGCCGACAGGCGAGCCGCCGGCTTGATATAGTCGGAGAAGACGAAGAAGGTGGCGCAGGCGGCCTGCAGACCTCCGTGGAGGGCGATGCCGTTGATGATGCAGGCCATGGTCAGCTCCGAGACGCCGGCGTGGAGGAACGCTTTGGAGAAGTCGCCGTGAGTCATGGCTCCGGTCTGTTTGAGGAATGCGTCGGTCTTGTCGCTGTTGGCCAGGTCGGCCGATGACACAATCATGTTCTTGACTTCACGACCGAGCGTTGCGAGCACATCGGCCGAAGCGGTGCGGGTTGCGATGCCGGGCTTGTGTGCGATTGTCTCCCAGTCGATGTGAGAGGGCTTGCCGGAGATGAAGTCGGAGAGCTCGCGGGCTTTGTCGGGGTTGGCTTCGGCCCAGAGGCGATATTGCTCGCGTCGCTGTGCCACGATTTTGCGGAGCTCGTCGGCGCGACGGTCGTAGAGCTGTGCCACTTCGGGGTCGATGGCCCATGGATGTTCGGGGTCAAAACCCATGTTTCGCACTGTGGCGGCGTAGTCGGCTCCCGACTTGCTCAGGGGCTGACCGTGAGTGGAGCATTTGCCTTCGAAATTTTCGCCCGCAGCGGTCACGCATTTGCGTCCCATTACGGTGGCTCCGATGATGAGGGTGGGGCGTGAGGTTTCGGCGTTGGCTTGTGAGAGTGCGTTGGCGATGGCTGCGGGGTCGGTGCCGTCGATTTCGATGACACGCCAGTGCCATGCGCGGTATTTGGCGGCAACGTCTTCGCGGTCTACGGCATCGACGTCGGTGGAGAGCTGCACGCCGTTGCTGTCGTAGAACATTATCAGGTTTTTGAGGCCGAGATAACCGGCGATGCGTCCGGCTCCTTGCGACACCTCTTCCTGTATGCCGCCGTCGGAGATGAAAGCGTAAGTCTTGTGCTCTACCACATCGCCGAACCGGGCGTGGAGGTATCGCTCGGCGATAGCGGCGCCCACAGCCATGGCGTGACCCTGGCCGAGGGGACCGGAGGTGTTTTCGATGCCGCGCTCTACGTCGAGTTCGGGATGGCCCGGAGTGACGCTGCCCCATTGACGGAAAGTTTTGAGCTCGTCGACGGTGAATTTGCCTGTGAGGGCGAGCACCGAGTAGAGCATGGGCGACATGTGGCCAGGGTCAAGGAAAAAACGATCGCGGGCGAACCAGTGTGCGTCGTCGGGATCGGTGACGATAAAGCCGGAGTAGAGAACGTTGATGAAGTCGGCTCCGCCCATGGCGCCTCCGGGGTGCCCTGATTTGGCGGTTTCGACCATTGTGGCAGCGAGCACGCGTATGTTGTCGGCTGCGCGGTTGAGTAAGTTTACGTTCATGTAAGTAGAGTCTCTTGTGTTTTTGCACCTCGGATGTGTCAGGAGGCGTTATGGTTTGGATTCAGGTGATAGATGTGACCGGGGTCAGAACAGGTAGGCCGCGGTGATGGTCCAGGCGCGGGTCTTGCAGTTGATGTCGGCAGTGTCGGCGATGTCGAGCTTCTCGATGGTGTTGTTGAGACCGATGCCGTAGGATGCGCCTACCTGCAGGTGCGAGAGCACCTCGACGCCGAAACCGAGATTCCACGCCCAGTCTACTTTCTTGTTTTTGTATGCCTCGGAGATGGCTTTGCGCGAAGTCAGGAACGCTACGCTCGGGCCGGTGGTGAAGTAGGGTTTCACGATTTTGCCGATGAGCGGAAGCGAGAGCTTGTATTTGAGGTTGAGCGGAATCTCGATGAAGTCTTTGCTTTTGAAATTGTCGTTGTCGATTTCGCCGATTGTGGGATTTTTTTCCGTGTTGTCCACGCCGTTGACCTGATGAACGTACATTACCGAGAGGTCGAAGCCCACTCCTATGACCGGAACGGTGAACTCGCACTGCAGACCGCCGGTGAAGCCGGTCTGATTGCCTTTTTCGAATGTCGATGAGTCGAAATGCAGGCTGTTGACGTTCATGCCCACGCGGGGGCCGATTCTGAATTGGGCCGAAGCGGTGAATGCGGTAGCTACGGCGATGACTGCGGCGATAAGCACGCGATAGAATGATTTCATATCCTTAATTATTTAAGTAACTCTTATAAATTAGTTAATAATTATCTTAATTTAGGTAACCCTACGGGCTGATACATCCTTATTCGTCTTTTCGGCGCTTTTCCTGCTGTGGCTCAGTCGAGTAGCTCGCTGTCGCTTCTTCGCTCCGGCGCGAAAATCTCTCGAAAATACTTCATAATTATGTATCAGCTAATTTATGCGAGTTACTTATTATGTTGCAATCAAATCAGGTTGAAGCGCCGGCGAGGGAAGGGGACAAGAGTATGCAGCGGGCGTCTGTCGGCACGGTATCGTAATTTCCGCTACAAAGTTAACGTTTTGTGCCGAATTATCGTTCCTCAAAAACAAATTTTCTCAAAAAAAAACGTCCAAATATTTCTAAAAGGCGAACTCAAATGTTAATTTGAGTAAAAATCAGACTGTTTTTGGACGTGAGATTTGGCTTGTCTGAAATAAAATGGTTAAATTTGCACAAAATTCGGGTAGAAAAGTTTGCTTAAATCTAATCCTCCGAAGTTTAGTGTGTTGACATACTTCTAAAATTTTTCATACTTACATTAATTTCTTATCATGGAACAATTCCGAAACTTGCTTCTTGCAGCGCTCATGTGCCTGATTGCAGGCATTCCGGCGGCAGCGGCAACCTTTGTGGGAGACCGAGACGACTTCCGCGACGAAACAATCTATTTCGCCATGACCACTCGTTTCTACGACGGCGATCCCACCAACAATGTCTGCGGCTGGGACCACCAGAGTGTGCAGATCGAAAACAATGACCCCGACTGGCGCGGCGACTTTGCCGGTCTTATCGAAAAGCTCGACTACATCAAGGCTCTCGGTTTCACTGCCATCTGGATTACTCCTGTCGTACAGAACTGCTCCGGCACCGACTTCCACGGTTATCATGCAATGGACTTCACATCGGTTGACCTCCGCTACGAGAGCCGCACCGAGTGGGGCGCTTCCAAAGATGTCAAATTTCAGGACCTCATCAACGCCGCTCACGCCAAAGGCCTCAAAATCATCCTTGACGTAGTGCTCCAGCACACCGGCAACTTCGGTGAAGTGAACCTCAACCCCCTTTTCGAGCGTGATCAGAACATCAAGAATCAGGCTTCGGTGCCGGCATCGCTGATTGTCAATACCGACCGTCTGTCATCCAACTATTTCGATCAGGACGGTAAAGCACAATACAATGAGCGTTGGAAATATTTCAAAAACCCTGAATACGAGCCCAACAACTACTACCACCACTACGGCACAGGCTGGAACTGGGACCTTCCCAACCGCTGGTGGGGTCAGATTGCAGGCGACTGCGTCGACCTCAACACCGAGAACGACCACGTGGCACAGTACATCGTAGACTGCTACGGCAAGTTTATCGAAATGGGCGTCGACGGCTTCCGTATCGACACCACAGGCCACATCTCGCCCCTGACCTTCAACAAGCAGTTCATTCCCCAGTTTGTCGCTCTTGGCGAAAAATACAAGGACAAACGCCTCAACGGCTGCAAGTTCTACATGTTCGGCGAATGCTGCCAGCGCTACCAGGGCACGGTAGTATACCGCGGCCAGCCCCAGCTCTCGAGCTACTTCTACACATGGAAATCCGACCAGAGCCTGCTCGACGAATTCAACGGCGACCCCAACTGGTGGAAACAGCAAGTGCTTCCCGAAGGCCATGACACACCGGTGGGCCCGATGGCGGTGTGCGAAAAAGACACAAAAGACAAACCCCGCTCCAACAACGCATGGATGCAGGGCGGCGCATGGCATGAGCCCGACTACTCACAGGCCTCAGGCTTCAACGTAATCGACTTCCCCGTACACTACAGCTTCAACAGCGTGAGCAGCGTGATGGGACTCTTCGACATGGACAACTACTACAACGATGCCACCTACAACGTCGTATACGTAGACTCACACGACTACTGCCCCGGTCCCAACGACCTCACTCGTTTCAACGGAGGCACGGCACAATGGGCCGAGAACCTCTCGCTGATGTTCACATTCCGCGGTATCCCCTGCATCTACTACGGTTCGGAAGTTGAATTCAAAAAAGGCATGAAGGTAGACGCTGGCGGTACAGACAACCCCGTCAAAGATTCAGGCCGCGCTTACTTCGGCAACTACATCGAAGGCAATGTCACAGCATCTGACTTCGGCGAGTTCACCGCAAGCGGCAACGTGGCCAAGACACTCGACGCCGACCTCGCACAGCACATCATCCGTCTGAATAAAATCCGCGCCGCAGTGCCAGCACTGCGCAAAGGCCAGTACACCTTCGACGGCTGCAAGGCCAACGGCGGCTGGGCTTACAAACGCGCCTACAAAGACTCTTACGCACTCGTTGCCCTCAACGGCGGCGCATCGTTCACATCAGTGCCCAACGGCACATACGTCGACATCGTAACCGGTCAGAGCTACAACGTCACCGGCGGAAGCGTCACGGTTACGGCTCCCGAGGGCAAAGGCCAGCTACGCGTGCTTGTCAAAGACTGGAAAGGTGGTAAAGTCGGCGAAGACGGTAAATTCATCTACACCGATTCTCCCGTTGCTCACGGCGGCGACGTAACATTCGAAGATCCCGGTACAACACAATATTATACAGCAGACGATGCCGTAGGCCGTCCCGCTGTGAAATTCTCACCTGCCGGCGGTTCGTTCAAGACCGAAACTCTCACTGTAACAGCCACACTTAACGAGGCTGCCAAATCAGGCTGGTATCAGGTAGCCGGAGGTGAAAAAGTAAACCTCGCTCCCGGTGAATCCAAATCATTCACTATCGGCGCCAACATGGCATTCGGCGAAAGCGTGACCGTAAACTGGGGCGCTGACGACAAATATACAGGCAAAGCCACCTATCGCAAAGTTGACCCCAACGCGGTCATCACCGTCTACGTCACAGCACCCTCCGCTCCCAATATCTACGCATGGGAAGGCGCAAATAAGTTTGCCGGCAAATGGCCCGGAACCAAAATGACCGATACTCAGGAAATCGGCGGCCGCACATTCTATTATATGTCGTTCCCCGATGTTGAAGAAAGCCTCAACGTAATCTTCAGCAACGGCAGCGCACAGACCGGCGACCTCACCGGCATCACCTCCGACGTTTACTTTGAGTACGACGGCGGCTCGAACGCAACCAAAATCGACGCCCCCGGCCCCGTTAAACCCGTAATCAAAGCAAACCCCGCATCGGGTGCGAAGTTCAATGACAAGCTCGTCGTAACCCTCTCCGTATCGCCCGCCACCGATATCTACTACACTATCGACGGCACACCCGCAACAGCTGCATCGGCCAAGTACAACGGCGCAATCACCATCACCAACACCACAACAATCAACGCTTACGCCAAAAACGAGGTTGGTGAGACACACGCATCGTTCACCTACACCAAGACCGACGCACCTGTCACCACCGAGTGGCACGCCTACTTCGAGAACACAGACAACTGGGGTACAGTCAACGCTTACTGCTGGGACGACAACAACAACGGTGAAAACGCATTCTCCGGCAAATGGCCCGGCAAACAGCTCACCGAGACAATTGTCTATGGCGGCAAGACCCTCTACCACTACCACTTCACTCCCGAAGAAGAGCTTGTCAACCCCATGATCATCTTCAACGGCAACGGTGCTCAGACAGGGGACCTCGTGCTCTACAACAACGGTATCTACAACCGCAGCGGATTCACCAACAGCTACGTACAGTCAGGCATCGACGCCGTCGAAACCGACGACAACGCTCCTGTCGAGTACTATACCATCCAAGGTATCCGCGTAGCAGAGCCTCAGGCAGCCGGTGTATACATCATGCGCAAAGGCAGCAAGGTAAGCAAAATCTACGTACGCTGACCCTTACTGAACATATCTAAAAAAATCGGCATCCCTCCAGGGGTGCCGATTTTTTTGACAAATTAGCTAAATTAGCTAAATTAGCTAAGGTAGCTAAGGTAGCAGAGGTAGCTGCCCGGCAGCTGTGTGCCGCGTGTCATCACCGGGAGGCCGTGCGGCACTTCCCGGTTTTTTATGCTCGCGCGAGGCCGCTTCACTGGGAGGTCGTGAGCGGCCTCGCTCACGACAAAAGGAAAGGCGACGGTAATCTATGTGCCCTGCGAGGCCGCAGGGCACTTCCCGGTGAGTGGTACTTCCCGGTGAATCCCGCTGATGGAAATGTTGTTAAAATTTCGCATTACGCGCATTTTTTTGTAACTTTGCGTGATAATGATAAAAGACGTGCCTAAATTGTATCTTTTCCCGGTGCCGGTGGGCAATACTCCGCCGGCTAATGTCTTGCCGTTGCGCAATATCGAAATCTTGCGCACCGTGAAGCATTTTGTCGTGGAAAATGTGCGTTCGGCGCGTCGTTTTATCAAATCATGCGACCGCTCGATAGATATCGACACTCTCACTCTCACCGAGCTGAGCGAGCACACGCGCCCCGACGAGGTGGAGAATATGCTCAAGCCCATGACGCGAGGTCTTGATATGGGTGTAATATCCGAAGCCGGATGTCCGGCGGTGGCCGACCCGGGCGCCGACGCCGTGGCTATCGCGCAGCGCCGTGGCTATGATGTGGTGCCTCTCGTGGGCCCGTCGAGCATTATCCTTTCGCTCATGGCGAGCGGATTCAACGGTCAGAGTTTCGCATTTTGCGGCTATCTGCCCATCGACGAGGCCAAACGCGCAGCGCGTCTCAAAGAAATGACACAGGCCATACGCCGCGGGCAGACTCAGATTTTCATCGAGACGCCTTACCGCAACAACCGGCTCATCGAGTCGTTGTGTCAGAAGCTGCCGGCCGACCTCAAGCTGTGTGTGGCTTCGGACATCACCGGCGAGTCGCAGAGCATTGTCACTCTTCCGCTTAAAGACTGGCGCGCGAGAGAGTACAATTATGATAAATTGCCTACTATTTTTCTCCTTTACCGTTAACAGCTATGGCACCGTCGCGACGCAGAACGCCTAACCGCAAGCTTGATGACCTCCCCGGCCTGTTTGACGCAGTGGAGATAAATCTCAACAAACCTTATTCTCCGGAAGAAATAGTCGCCGAGCACCGCAAGAATCAGATTACACCACTCACGCCCATCCGCGGCGACATGGACATCGACCCGGTGAATCTGTGCCGCTACCGTGAGTTGCGTTTTATATCTTTCGGGTCGGGCAGTTCGGGCAATTGCTCTTATCTCGGTATCCCTGGCGAGGGCGGATTGCTTATCGACGCCGGTATCGACGAGGATAAAGTCACTCAGGCGCTCAAAGCCAATTGCATACAGTATTCCGAAATTCTCGGTATCATTCTCACACACGACCACAGCGACCATGTGCGCGGAGCTTATGCATTGCTGAGGCACAACCGGCATATGAGTCTCTACTGCACTCCCCGTTGCCTCAACGGACTGCTGCGCCGCCACAATGTGAGCCGCCGCATCAAGGACTATCACAAGCCTATATTCAAGGAGTTTGAGTTTCAGGTGGGGCCGTTTGTGATCACGCCTTTCGAGACCAGTCACGACGGCACCGACAATGTGGGTTTTTCGATAGAGGTTTCGTCTCACCGTTTTGTGGTTGCCACAGATATGGGATATATCACCGAGCGTGCCGATTATTATATCTCACAGGCCGATTTTCTGATGATTGAGGCCAATTATGATGCACAAATGCTGGCCGAGGGACCGTATCCCGAGTATCTTAAAGCACGCATACGCGGCGACCGCGGCCACCTTGATAATGCCGTTACGGCCGCTTATCTGGCCGGGATTGTCACACCGCGCCTGAAAGACGTCTATCTCTGTCATCTGAGTCAGGACAACAATCGTCCGGAGACAGCGCTTGCCGCTGTGCGCGAGGCTCTTGCGGCCAAAGGACTGACGGTGGGCGACGGCTCGGGCTCGCCGGAGAGCGTGAGCGCCGATATCCGCCTGTCGGCGTTGCCGAGATTCGACTGCTCGCCGCTCTACGTGCACCGGCTCAGAAGAGAATAACTATTTCCCGACCGATGAGGGGCCGTCGTGGTTGTCGTCCGCTGCCCGTTTCGTAACGCGCGTGCGCATTTCAGCCAGAAGACGCGGAGAGAGCATGGTGTGTCGCTTTTCGATTTTCACGTTGTTCATTTCCAACGGTGTAATCGCTTCAACGCCTTCAATATCAGGAATTCTGAGAGTTTTCATTGCCCGTTGTTTTAATAAATTTGAGCAAAAAGTCGTCGATACGGTTAATGCCGAGCAGTGCGACGAGATAGCAAAGCGCCGCTACGGCCATGTCAAAGCCCGTGGACCAAGTCAGAGGGAAAGCCGAGCGTGTGAAGCCTCCCAGAAAATATGCGGCGCAGAGCAGCCATAGTGTGGCCTGCACGCATACGCACAGCGTGCACCAGGTTTTGGCCACGAACCGCTGGTAGCAGATGCTCCACACGGTGTACGGCAGGCACAGAATGTTGATTAGCGCCAATGTCGGCGTCGACGCCGGGAAGATGAGCAATGCCGCAAGGCTCACGCCGAAGTAGCTCAGTCCCACCTCGCTCCACTTGACGATGCCCAGAAACGACGAAGCCTCGCTACGGGCTATTTCGTCGCAACCGCCCTCTTCGAGGACGGAACAAACTGCCTCTCCGACACGAGTTTTGATGCCGAGCGATTTCTGTACCAATTGCAGCGACAACCACAGACCAAGACTGTCGAGCGCGAGCAACGCCCATGCTCCGGGAGAGCCGTAGAGCCCTGTGTGCCACATCGCCAGTGCAAGAAGCATTGCGGCTGCGGCGAGGAGTATCCACCTTTTGGCCAGAGCGGCAATCTCAGCGATGCGGTGACGGCGGTATTCGGGTTCGCAAGCGTCTGGACCTGCTTCGGCGAGGAGGGCTATGCCGTTCCAGCCGTCGAGAATCTTCTCGGCCGGAGCAGTGAAACTGTGCGATTGTGACAGGTAGCTCACGCCGTCGGAAGTCACGTCCGTTACGATTATGAATCCGCGGGGCGTGTCTGCCAAAAACGGCACGGGCAATTGCCCGAGGGCGCCGGCGCGGCATCCTTCGGCGACTTTATTCCCGGCAGTGGCCACGCCGTATTCGCCCAAAAGCGTGGCCAGAGAGAACAATGAGCGGAACGGCATATTGCGGAACCGGCTGTCAGAGTACGCCTCTGTGTGTCTTATGCCGAGAGCCGATAGAAAATCGGTGAACAGCGAGGCCATGAGTGTGTCGGTTTGCGTCAGCGGTTGTACTGCTGAACTTTGGCAAGCAAGAGTTCGCCTGTGATTTCACCCGTGTGACGCCACATTTCGCGTCCGTTGTGATAAACGATGAAAGTGGGTATCGACTGCACGTTTTCTTGTTCGGCGAGCTGTTTGTTGTCGTCGATTTCGAATTGATAGACGTCGGATGTGCCTTCGAGGAGGGTCTTGATTTGGTCGACTACGGGCATCATGTGTTGGCAGTGGGGACACCACGAGGCGTAGAATTCGACTAATACGGTTTTGGTTGAGCTGATGGCGTCGGTGTAGTTCATAGCGTTGATTGTTTTATAGTGTATAACATATCAACGCCTGACCGCGGGGTATGGTTGAGCGGTGCGGTGCGGATTATCTGCCTTTTTCGGGCACAGCGCGGTTGTGCTTGTCGAATATTGTCCGGGCCGATGCGGCGAAAGCGCGTGCCTGAGGCGTCCATGCCGGGTCTCCGCAGCTGTCGGGATATACAAGCCGGAAATTGCGTGACTGAGAGCCGGGGACGGTGAAGACGAGAGTGTAGTCGGCGTCTTTCACAATGGCGCGTCCGATGCTGTCGCGGCTGAGTCGTACGCTGACCATTGCTCCGCCGCGCGTGTCGCGTGTGCGCATGCCGGAGATGAAGTTGCCCAGAGAGTAGACCACGAGCTGCCGCCGTCCGGCCGAGTCGGTGCGCATCTCCATGGGCTGTATCACGTGGGGATGCCCTCCGATGACGAGGTCGGCGCCTTCGCGCACGAGCCTGTCGGCGAGCTTGGTCTGCGATGAGTGCGGCAGGAGCTGATACTCCACACCCCAGTGCACGGCCACGCATACGATTTCGGCGCCCCGGCTGCGGGCAAGAGAGATGTCGCGGTGCATCTGCCCGGGGTCGATGAGGTCGACCACGGCGTCGCCCTGCACGGTGATGCCGTTGGTGCCGTAGGTGTAGTTGAGGAAAGCCACGCGGAAGCCTTTGATGTCGCGTATGAGCGGAATAAGAGAGTCGCGGGCGGCAGGGTCGGGGTAGGTGCCGGTATGGTCATAGCCCCGGGCAGAAAGCGTGGCGCAAGTGCGTTTGAGTCCGCGGTCGCGTCGGTCGAGGGTGTGGTTGTTGGCCGTGAGCATGAGGTCGAAACCGGCGTCGGCGAGGGCGTCGGCGTACCGGTCGGGAGCGCAGAAGCAGGGGTAGCCTGAATAGGGCGCTCCTCCCAGCGGTGTCTCGAGATTGACCACGGCGTAGTCGGCCGCGGCTATCTGCGGTTTTATGGCTGAGAAATATTCCGAGAAATCATATCCCTTCCCGTCTCCGGCGCGTCGCGAGGCGTCCTGAGCCGCTTCGAGCTGGCTCTTGTGCATCATGGCGTCGCCGGCAAAGAGGAGTTCGGCCTCTTGCGGCGGAAAGATATAGGCACACAGTGCGTAGATGAGCGATGCGATGGTCGGAGTCACGCTGATGCTTTGGCGTCGGGATTAGAATTTCGGCGAAAAGAAATAGAAGTTTACCGAATTTTTACCGTATGTTTTGGCAAAGAACGGTCCGATAGGAGTGACGAGGATATATTTCACATTGCCAAGGTCGGGATTTTTGACGAAAAGGGGATTGCGGAAATATGATTTGAAAGTATCGGGATATTCAAATTCGACAACGACTTGCGGCAGAATTATTTTTTCTTTATTGTCGTCGCGGAATACAGGCTTGTCGGAAGTGATGTAAACTTTGGCCGCATCGGAGTGCGCGTTTACAAATTCTTTGAGCTGCGGCAGTCCGGTCATTCGGAAGGTTGCGTCCGGAAAATACAAGCGCAGCCGACGGATGTATTCTTTTCCGGATGGATTTACGGCAATCGTTTTTAAATCCTGAAGAGGAAACGGGCACGGCGAGGAATATTGTCCTTCGTCGACGGGCGAAGGGTTCGATTCGGTTATCTGTCTTACCATATCGCCCATTTCCAGCCATTCCTCCATCGGGTCGTAGTCTTGTGCGCTGACGGTGCCGGTGAGGAGAGAAATGAGCAGCGCAGCGGCGAGAATTGCAAGTTTTGATTTCATGGTATGTCGGTGTTGATGAGAGAAGTGACAATTGAAACGAGCCCGTAAGACCGGGGAAACGGCCGCGATGTCGTCGTGGGGCGTCAGGGACGAGGGTAGATGGCGCCGGTGGCGGCGAGCAGGGTGTTCTGCATCAGAGAGCAGATGGTCATGGGTCCCACGCCTCCGGGCACGGGAGTGATGTATTCGCATTTGGGTGCGACGGAGTCGAAATCTACGTCGCCGCTGAGTCGGAACCCGCTTTTCTTTGTGGGGTCGGGGACGCGTGTGGTGCCCACGTCGATTACGGTGGCTCCTTCTTTGACCATGTCGGCGGTTACGAATCCGGGACGGCCGATGGCGGCGATGAGAATGTCGGCTTGCCGTGTGATTGAGGCGATGTCGGGGGTGCGGCTGTGGCATACGGTGACGGTGCAGTCGCCGGGACAGCCTTTGTGCATGAGCAGCTGGGCAAGAGGCTTGCCCACGATGTTGCTGCGGCCGATAATCACGGCTCGGCGGCCGGAGGTGGGTATTCCGTAGCGGCTGAGCAGTGTGATGATGCCGGCGGGAGTGGCCGGGAGGAAGCACGGGAGGCCTATCGACATGCGTCCGACGTTGACGGGGTGGAATCCGTCGACGTCTTTGCGGTAGTCGATGGCTTCGATTATTTTCTGCTCGTCGATGTGGCGCGGCAGGGGGAGCTGTACGATGAATCCGTCGGTCCCGGGGTCGTCGTTGAGGCGCCGGATGGTTTCGAGCAGTTCGGCTTCGGTGACGTCGGTATTGAAGCGGATGAGCGAGGAGCGGAAACCGCAACGCTCGCAGGCGCGCATTTTGTGGGCTACGTATGTCTCGCTGCCGCCGTCGTTGCCGACGAGAATTGCTGCGAGGTGCGGAGCGCGCGCTCCCGAGGCTGTGAGAGCCGCCACTTGTGCGGCAATTTCGTCTTTGATTTTGTCGGCAGTGGCCTTTCCGTCGATAAGTTTCATCTTTTGCCTCCCATCATTTGGCGCATGCGGTTCATCTCGGCCATCATTTTCATGGGGTTTTTGGAGGTGAACTTTTTCATCATTTCGCGCATTTGGTTGAATTGTTTGAGCAGACGGTTCACTTCGTCGAGCGAAGTGCCGGAGCCGTAGGCTATGAGCTTGCGGCGGCGGGGAGTGATGAGCACTTCGTTGGCCCGTTCGCGCGGGGTCATTGAGGTTATGATGGCTTCGATGCCCTTGAAAGCGTTGTTGTCGATATCGATGTCTTTAACGGCTTTGCCCACGCCGGGAATCATGGCCATGAGGTCCTTGATGTTGCCCATGCTCTTGATTTGCTGTATCTGTTTGAGGAAGTCGTCGAAGGTGTAGCGGTTTTTGCGCATTTTTTCGGCGAGGGCGGCGGCTTCCTTTTCGTCGATCTGCTGCTGGGCGCGCTCGACGAGAGATACGATGTCGCCCATGCCGAGGATGCGGTCGGCCATACGGTCGGGGTGGAAAACGTCGATAGCGTCGAGTTTCTCGCCCGTACCGATAAATTTGATTGGCTTTGTGACCACTGTGCGTATCGAGAGTGCAGCGCCGCCTCGGGTGTCGCCGTCGAGCTTGGTGAGCACCACGCCGTCGAAGTCGAGACGTTCGTTGAATGTGCGTGCGGTGTTCACGGCGTCCTGACCGGTCATGGAGTCTACAACGAAGAGCACTTCGTCGGGGTTTATGGCCTTTTTGATGGCTTCGATTTCCTGCATCATCGCTTCGTCGACTGCGAGACGGCCGGCGGTATCGACAATGACAAGGTCGTGGCGGTTGTCGCGTGCGTAGCGTATGGCGTTTTTGGCGATTTCGACGGGATTTTTGCTCCCCGGCTCAGTGTAGACGGGTACGTCGATTTCGCGTCCGAGCACTTGCAGCTGGTCGATGGCGGCGGGGCGGTACACGTCGCAGGCAACCAGAAGCGGATTCATGTTCCGCTCGGCTTTGAGGCGTTTGGCCAGCTTGCCGGAGAATGTTGTCTTACCCGAACCCTGAAGGCCCGACATGAGTATCACGGCCGGCTTGCCTTTGAGGTGCAGAGGAGCGTCTTGTCCGCCCATGAGCAAAGCGAGCTCGTCGTGTACGATTTTCACCATCATCTGTCCGGGCTTTACGGCTGTGAGCACGTTGGCGCCGAGAGCTTTTTGCTTTACGGTGTCGACAAAGGTTTTGGCCACTTTGTAGTTTACGTCGGCCTCGACGAGCGCGCGGCGCACGTCTTTGAGCGTTTCGGCTACGTTGATTTCGGTGATTCGGCCTTCGCCTTTGAGTATTTTAAAACTGCGCTCGAGGCGCTCGGAAAGGTTTTCAAACATATGCTTGTGCGGGGTGAGAGTGTTTTATTGTAGGGTGATGGTTGGTCGGGGAGGGTCAGTCGAGGCGGTTGGTGTCGGTGTCGGGGAAGATGACCGTGGGGCGGAAGGTGCGGGCTTCCTCGACGGGCATGGAGGCGTAGCTCATGATTATGACCACGTCGCCGGGCTGTACCAGACGAGCGGCGGCGCCGTTGAGGCATATTACGCCCGAGCCGGGCTCGCCGGGGATGACATAGGTGTCGAGCCGGGCGCCGTTGTTGTTGTTGACGATGTAGACACGTTCGCCTTCGAGGATGTCAGCGGCCTCCATGAGTTTGCGGTCGATGGTGATGCTGCCTATGTAGTCGAGACGCGCTTCGGTCACGGTCACGCGGTGTATTTTTGATTTCAGTACTTCTACGTTCATGGTCGCGGGGTCAGTACTTGATGTTGTCGATAAGGCGCACGTCGCCGCAGTATACGGTGACGCAACCCACGGGGTGCTCGGCTTCGGTCCAGGCCTCTATCTGCCGCAGTGTGCGCGGGTGCACTATCTGATAATATTCTACTTTCATCTCGTCCACGGCGTTGATGGCCTCCACCACATGGTCGCGGGTCTCGGCCGGAGTGTGGGTGCGGGCGTAGCTGACCGATTCGGCGAGGATGCGGTGTATCCAGGGAGCAAGAACGCGCTGCCGCTGAGTGAGGCGCACGTTGCGCGAACTCAGGGCCAGGCCGTCGTCGGCGCGACGGATGGGGCAGTCCACAATCTCGAGACTGAGACCGAGCAGGTCGACCATTTTGCGTATTACGGCTATCTGCTGGAAGTCTTTTTCACCGAAGTAGGCGCGTGTGGGGGCTGCGATTTTGAATAGTTTCGACACTATCTGGCACACGCCGTTGAAGTGGCCGGGTCGCATGGCGCCTTCCATCACTTCGGCTACCTCGCCGAGGTCGAAAACGCGTGTGTCGGGCTCGGGATACATCTCCTCGACCGAGGGAATGAAGGCGAAGTCGACACCGGCGGCGCTGAGCAGAGCGGCATCGGCCTCTTCGGTGCGCGGATAGGTGCGCAGATCGTCGGGATTATTAAATTGGGTGGGGTTGACAAATACGCTCACCACCACCACATCGTTTTCTTTGCGTGCTCGCTCCACGAGCGAGAGGTGACCCTGATGCAGGGCTCCCATAGTGGGCACCAGGCCTATTGATTTACCCTCGGCGCGAGGGGTGTTGAGGCTCCGGCGCAAGTCGGATACGGTTCTGATTATTTCCATTATTTAATGTATACAGAAAATCGGTGCAAAATTACGTATAAAATGGCAGATACCGAAATTTTCGGGCAATTTTTTGATTCCGGCGGCACGGCTCTTTCATTTAAAAAAGTCTTGTTCTTCCGAATATTCGGTTATTTTATA
>JBJEDE010000034.1:0-8128 GCA_051871795.1 Muribaculaceae bacterium
GGCTGCTGTCGGCGCGGAAGATTACACCGGCACGATTTAGCATCGACATGAGCGGGCCGCTCACTTCACCGGGAGGTACCGCACGGCTCGGGCGGCACATAAGACTGTCGCCTGATGTTGTGTGCCAAGCGAGGCCGCTTGGCACTTCCCAGTGGCCGCTCACGGCTTCCCGGTGAAGTTTCGCGCGAGCATTAGAATACTCTCGTCTCTCCTTTTGTGCCGACCGGCCCGGTCGGCACCTCCCAATGGGCCGGTCGGCACCTCCCGGTAAGCCGCTCACGGTTTCCCGGTGGCATACGCATTTAACTATGGATATGCCGGAGGGTTGAGAGGAGTTTTTTGAGCGGCACACGACGCATGGCTGAATCTCCCAAGAATCGTTGCCAGCTGCGGCCGCTGTGGGCGAGCAAGTCGTCGGCGGTGAGGGCGAGCAACTCGCTGCGCGGTCTGAATTGTTCGATTTCGGTCACAGGCGCCGTGCGGTTGTGGGGGCACACCGTCTGGCACACGTCGCATCCATAAAGCCAACGATGCGTGTCAATGCTGTCGGGGATGCCGCCTTTGTGCTCTATTGTCAGGTATGACAAGCATTTGCGACAGTCGGCGGGTGCGTCGGCTGAAAGTGCGCCCCCCGGGCAAGCTCTGAGGCACGCTTCGCAGTCGCCGCAAAGATCGACCATCGGAGCGGGTGTGGCGGTGACTGCGATATCGCCGGTGTATAATGCCGTTGCAATAAATACGTATGAGCCTATACCCGGCACTATCAGCTGATTGTTTTTGCCTATCCATCCGAGCCCGGAGCGCTGTGCCCAGTAGCGTTCGCGCAGCGGTTTGGTGTCAACGGCGATAAGAGTTTCTCCGCCATATTCTTGTGTCAGACGTTCGGTCATTCTGCGCATCATTTCGGGAAGGACTGTGTGGTAGTCTCGTCCCAGTGCGTATCGGGCTATATGCAGCGCCGAGTGAGGCAGCGGTCCTGGATTATAGTTGAACGCGCATATTATCAGCCATTTGCATCCGTGGAGCAGCAGACGCGGGTCGTTGCGGACATCTTCATATTGCTCGCAATAGGCCATTGTGCCGTTGAGTCCGTCGGTGAGCCATCGGTTATAACTTTCACGGGCTTTTACATCTACCTCTGCGGCTCTGATTATGGCGCAGGCACAAGCTCCGGCCTCGCGGGCAAGGTTGCGGACCGCAGATTCAGGACATATTCTTGTTTCGGGAGACATAAGTGTTGACACAGGCGTCGGCAAGGGGTCATAAGCCAAGACTTCCAAGGTTACAGCATGGGTAGCGGCAGAAATTCGTAGCCTTCTTTTTTGAGCCATTCGATGGCGCGTGGCAGGGCATAACGCAGGTTGCGCTCTGAGCGCAAAGAGTCGTGAAAGACGATGATTGAGCCGTTGCGGGCGTAGTCCATCACATTTCGGAGTATTTTGTCGGGGCGTATCGACGAGTCGTAGTCGCGTGTTATGAGGTCGTACATGACAATGTTGTAGTGATTGCGCAACGCGCGCGACTGAGAGAAACGCATGATGCCGTGCGGCGGACGGAAAAGGCTACTGTCGATGAGCGCGTCGGCCTCCTCGATGTCGCGCAGGTAGCGGCGGGTCGAGGTCTTGAGTCCCTGCACGTGGTGCATGGTGTGGTTGCCGTAGCTGTGGCCGCGTCGTTTCAGCTCTTCGAATAGTTCGGGGTGCTTGCGCACATTGTCGCCTACGAGAAAGAACGTGGCCTTGACATTTTCTTTGTCGAGCAAGTCGAGCACCCATGGGGTAACTTCCGGAATGGGGCCGTCGTCGAAGGTGAGATACACGACTTTGCGGCCGCGGTGTTTGATGCGCCAGAAGGCTTCGGGGAAAAAGAGTCGATAAAGGATGGGCGGTTGCTCGATTAGCATAAGCGATTGTGTTTAAAATTATTGACAGCGCGTCTGTGGACGAGCCGAAGTCGTGCGCATGGACGCACGGGTTTATGAAGCGCCTTGCGATTTCACATCAATCTTGTGCTTGGGGGCGGCCGTTGCATTGAGCGTGCGGCTCCAAATTGAGCCGTCGGCCATTTTTACCCATAACTCATTGCGTGTGAATCCGAACGCGGTCGGTGTCAGCGCCTGCGGATAGCGAAGGATGGCTCTTACGCGTCCGTTCTGGTCGCAGACTTGTATTCCCGACGATGTGGCAGCGTAGAGATTGCCGTCGGTGTCGAAAGCGACGCCGGCCACGTCGGGCGACGTGAAGGTGAGGTCGTGAAGGAGGTAAGCTTTCTGCCATGACTGAGGCTCTCCCATGGTGGCGGCTTCAATCCATTGCGTGCCATCGAGCACACGCACCTGATAAGTGCTGTCGGGGTATGTGGCCGAATTGCCGAGCGGCTCAAAAGGCAGTGCATCGGAAGATTTTGTGAAACGTTGCCAGCCGCTGTCGGTGGCGAGAAGCGAACTCAGACAGTTGTTTTGCGATTTTCCGGCAGATATGCCGGCCGGATAGTCACGCCACAACCATGTCATGACTTCGGGGAACAGGCGCGTGCCGGGGACGATGGAGTGACCGGTGTCGTCCCAGTTTGTCATCAGATCATATCCGGCAAAGTCAAGCGAAGATGCCAGTAGGCGGTTTTGCTCGTACCAGTGGCCGAAGAGAGGGTTCCATGCGTCGCGGCTGCCGTCGTGCATGAAGATGCGCAGGGGCAAGGGTTCGGTTTTTCGCGCTATTGCGGGCAGCTGGTCGCCTCCGCGCATGGCCACGAATGTGCCGCAAGTGGTGAAAACCCTGCGGAATAGGTCGGGGCGTTGCCATGCCGTGACAAAAGCGCCGATGCCGCCCGAACTTGCACCTGAGATGGCGTGGGCGTCGGGATTGTCGGAGATGAGCACCGGCAGGCCGGCCGATGTGCGCAGAGACTTGGCCGCCGGCAGCAGTTCTGTCTCAATAAACTTTGCGAGCCTGCCGTCGACGGCATCGTACTCGTTGCTGCGGTTGTATCTCACCGTATGGCCGTTTTTGTCCTTTACAACGCCGGGCTGGAAATAGACACCGACGGTGACAGGCATTTTCTTGGCAGAGATGAGCGAGTCTATTACGGTCGGCGCGTTGTACAGCGCTCCGTCGAGGCTTACGTAGAGGCAGGCGGGCGACGAGCCGTCATATCCTTCCGGTACCGACACGGTGAACGTGCGCACCGTGCCGGGATAGATTTCACTCCGGTCGATTGTACCTTTGATGAGCTCAAAACCGTAGGAGCAGATGCCTGCGGCGATGCAAAGAGAAAACAGTAGCTGACGCAACATGATTTTTTCTTTATGCCGGGTTGAGACGTTGCAGATCGGAAATGGTGAGACCGTACTGATTAATCAGTTTTTTTGTGCGGTCCATCACGGGGATGCCTGTGCGTTTGTGAGCTTCAAGGATGATGAGAGCGTTGTTGATGAGCGCTTCAAGATCGCTGCCTTGCGCCACTTCCTGATATTTTTCAAGCTCTTCGGCCGGCATATCCTCAAGATACAGCCAGTGGTAGATGTAGCTTGCGTTGTCTATCGACAGTGTGCCCGGAAGTTTCTCAAGCAGGTCGGCGTTGACCTCAGGTTCTTTGCTGAGTGCGGCGTAGAGGTCGGTGTAGTTGGCCAGCCCGATAAGCAGAGGCGTGTAGCGCAGAGCAAAGGTCTCGGTGTTGCCCATGCGGTGCAGACGCGCCCCGTCGAGCGACGCCGCGTATTTTGTGAGCTTGGCGTAGCGGTCGGTCGACGATTGCATGAGTGCCTGAGCGCGGGCCAGATCGTCGGCGTTGCCGGTGGCGGCGTAGAGCTTGAGATAGAGAATGATGATGGGCATATCGGTGAGGCTTTCGTAGCGAGCCACCGATTCGGGTATCTTCTCTTGCAGCATATTGAGCATGATGCGGGCCATGTCGTAGCGGTTGGCCGGCACCGGTTTGCCGGTCTCGCGGGCGTTGGCGACGGCGAATGACGAAGCGGGCAGATTGCCGGTGTTTACGAGGTTTTCGGCCACATCAATCACCGAATTTCTGACAGAAGCCACCATGCGTCGCACTGTCTCGTCGAGGTAGAGGTCTTTGCCGCTGTCGAGGCCGCCCCAGCGGTATTTGCCCACGATATTCTCGTAGGCTTTCTCGACGGTGGGTGATGAAGGCGCGAAGCGGAAAGGCGTGACCTGCTGAGCCATGCCTGTCGACGACAGGTATGGTGTGAGACCGAGATAGTAGCTCTCGGGTACGGTTGTGGCGAAATAGACGGGGCGTTCGAAGCCTCCGGCCACTGAGTTGGCAATAATGTCCATGCTCAGGAGCTTTGACAATGAGAATCCTCCTGAGAGAGCCGACGAGGTTATGGGCTGAACAGCTGATCTCAGTTCGGGGTCGGCCGAGGGTGATCCGAGACCGAAACGACGCGCAACGGCCACTGTATCGACGCTCATTAAGAGGTTGGGACAGTCGAGCAGGTGTATGGGCCGGGAGGTGTATTCGGTGCTTGGTTGAGATTTGTAAAATTCTTCAAGCGACTCCACAGCGTCATAGAAGGGCGTGTTTTGTGCTCCGGGGCGTCCGAAGGAATATGCGAAAGCATCGTAAGCCCAGTCGGTGGGTTTGGCGGTCATGGGCACGGCGTCGGCGTCGTGCGAGGGGATGGTGAGCTGGTTGGCGTACCAGTCGGTTGAGAGATAAGAGAGATTGACCACACGCACGTCGGTGCGCACGCCTTCCACTTCCTGAGCGTACCACAAGGGGAATGTGTCGTTGTCGCCGTTTGTGAAGATAATGGAGTTCGGCTCAAGCGAGTTCAGATAGTTCTCGCCGAAGTCGCGAGCCGTGTACCGGCCCGAACGGTCATGGTCGTCCCAAGTCTGCGACACCATCTGCAGAGGCACGGCAAGACCGATCACAGTAGCCACAACAGCTGCAGCGAGAGCTTTTTTGTCTTGCGGAGCGTGAGCTTCGGCGTTTTGTTCTCCGTTTACGACGAGCGCTTTGCTCCGGCCTGTCACGAGCTTGCCGATGAGCGCAGCGATGGCGGGAACGCCCATGCCTATCCAGATCGCAAACGCATAGAATGAGCCGGCGAAGGCGTAGTCACGTTCGCGAGGCTGTCCGGGGGTCTGGTTGAGGTAGAGTACGATGGCGATACCGGTCATGAAGAAAAGGAAAAAGACTACCCAGAATTGCTCGATGCCGCGGTTGGGGTTGTGGCGATGATGCATAAGTGACTGCCAGATGATGCCTAATATGCCCAGAATCAGGGGCAAGAGATAGAAGACGTTGTGACCCTTGTTGCCAGTCGTGAACTCTTCGGGCACAAGGCTCTGGTCGCCAAGTCGCATATTGTCAATGAAGGGAATGCCCGAAATCCAGTTGCCAAGATGCGACTCGCCGTTGCCCTGGATGTCGTTCTGTCGTCCGGCGAAGTTCCACATGAAATATCGCCAGTACATGTGGTTGAGCTGATAGTTGAGGAAATACCGCATATTGTCGGCAAATGTCGGTTTCCATACCAGCACGTTGCCGTCGGGATGACCCTCGGTATCGGTGTTGATGGTTGTGAGATGGCTCAGGTAAGGGGCTATCTCATAGAGTGGCGCTGCGCCTTGCTCGATCCATTGCTGCATGGTGGCGGGAGGCACTATCTTCCTGAGATTTTCGATGTCTTCGTTGTAATACATGCTCCAGCCCTTGTAGCCCTCGATGTGCGAGCCGTCGGAGGAGTAGATGCGTGTGAAGAGCATATTCAGGTCAGGCGTCGACTGATAGTCGGGCGCCCATGTTTCCTTCACGTAACGGTCAGGCTCGTCGGCCGATTTTTTCTGCACCTGGGAGTAAGTCAAACGGCCGTTGTCGACAAGAGTGCCGTAGGCGTTGCGGAGCAAACCGTCTTCTACGCGAGTGGCGGGTCGCCCGTTTTCGTCGACAGCGACATAAGATATGGCGTTGCCCTCGGCGTCTTTATACTGCTTTATGTCAAGTGCTTCGGCGAATACCGGACCGAGGAAGAGCGGACGCTGTCCGTACTGTTCGCGGTTGAGATAAGACGAAAGCGAGAATACGTTGTCGGGCGCGTTCTGATTCATCGGAGTGTTGGCCGACGCGCGTATCAGCAGCAGAGCGTAGGAGGAGTATCCTATGAAAATCACCATCACGCTCAGCACACCCACGGTCATCACGCGGTAAGGTAACTTCTTGCAGAAGACCAGAAGATAAGCAGATGCTGCAGCTATAAGCACAAGCCACACCGCCGGGCTGTCGGTGGTAAACGCCAGGCCCGAAAGCATTATGCAAGCTAAAATGAGCAAGCGGGTGAGCTTAGGATCCTTTTCCGTGTATAGCAGATATGTTGTGGCTGCAAGCACGGCAAGGAGTAGGGCGGCATAGATGACGACACCTGTGTTGTAGCTCATTCCCAACTCATTGATAAATATGAGTTCAAACCATTGCGCCACCTTGATAAATCCCGGTACAAGACCGTAAAGTATGGCGGCTACAATCACAAACGATACTCCCAAAGCTATCAGCGAGCCTTTTACATCGGCTTTCTTGGTCTTGCGGTAATAGAAAACGAGCACGATGGCCGGGATGCAAAGCAGGTTAAGAAGATGCACCGCTATCGAAACGCCTATCACATAGGCAATAAGCACAAGATATCGGTCGCTGTGAGGCTCGTCGGCACGGTTTTCCCATTTAAGGATGAGCCAGAATACAAGCGCCGTACAGAACGATGAGAACGCGTACACCTCGCCCTCGACTGCCGAGAACCAGAAAGTGTCGCTCCACGTATATGCCAAAGCGCCGCACAGTCCGGCGCCCATAATCACAATCATCTTGGACAAGGACGGCTCTTTGTCGTTGTCGGACATGACTATGCGCTTCACAAGCGCCGTAATTGTCCAGAAAAGCAGCAATATCGTGGCCGCGCTCAGCAGCGCCGACATTGAGTTGACCGCGATGGCGGCCTTGTCCATTCCACCGCCGAAGCAGGTTACGAAAAAGCGGGCGGCAAGCATGAATATAGGGTTGCCCGGCGGATGTCCGACTTCAAGTTTTGCACCCTGGGCTATAAACTCCGGACAGTCCCAGAAACTGGCCGTAGGCTCGAGCGTGAGCAAATAAGTGACCGCAGCCACTGCAAAACACAGCCATCCGAGCGAATTATTGACAATGTTGTAACGTTTCATTATATATTAATGTACGGATATCATTAAAACCCTGCCTCCCTGCCGTGACGGATGATTGGTCAAAGAAGCTTCGAATTCATTTCAAAAGACAAAGTTACAAATCTTTCGACAAAATAGCTTAAATATAAATCTTAATAATATAAAAATTCAACCGAAACCGTCCGAAATGCGTGTGCCCCGTGGCGCTCAGGTGCAATCAGCGACATTCACTCCCGGTAACGTTGCGGCCTCGCGCGTCACAAAAATTACCAACGCCTGTCGTTATGTGCCGAACGAGGCCGTTCGGCACTTCCCGGTCGCTCCGCACACCGCATCTATCTTACCTGTCTTAGCTATGGCAGCTGTGCATACTTTTGCATGGCTTTGCACAGGTTTGCATGGTTTTGCATCATGTACTATGTACTGTGTGAGTGAGTTCGCGCGTGGGGCGATATCTCTCTTTATTGGTAACTATTCAGCGAATATGTACGAAGTAAAGTGTTCATTATCAATGTATGGCTGCACCGGGGTGCAGCCATACAATATGCTCGTAACCGATAAATTTGTTGGCTGAATAGTTACGAATAGTATGGTCTTGGTTAAATTAGGTTAAATTATGGAAAATTCTTGTCGAAAAATTGTGTTGTAAAACATAAAATGCATACCTTTGCATCAGTTTTTCATGGTATTAGATTTAAGGTAAGAAGATTATTCGTCGTGATGACGAATAATTTTTTTTTGTACCTGCACCCAATTGCCTCATCTCCGGCGAGTTACTCCAATATCGGTATTGGCCAAAACCACATTTGCAGAAAGACTGAACGAACCTATATATTTCAATTAAAGAATTAACGTTTAAAGGAATAGGGTATATGGCCTTTGAACGTACAAGATATCTGCATTTGAGAAGTTATTGGAAAAGCCAAGTGTGATTGCCCCCCTGCGGCAAAGAGTGATTGACCCCTGGA
>JBJEDE010000035.1:0-95688 GCA_051871795.1 Muribaculaceae bacterium
CCCCGGGGAGGAGTGAGGGAAAAGGCCGTTGCACTTCTTATTGGAATCTTTCGGGGTGCAAAACGTAACTTTTTTTGTGTGAAATTTTGCGGCCTCGGTTTTTTTGCTTAATTTTGCAAAAATTCGTGTACCATGCCCTTCGATTATCATTCTACTCTCGAATCTATCTCCGCCAAGTCGCGGTTGCTTCTGGAGAGATACCGGATGGTGGTTCAAGCACGCGATGAAGCGTTGGCCCGGGTGGAGCAGCTTTCGCAGCAGCTCACTCAGCAGCAAAAAGAAATCGAGAAACTGCGCACCGACAACGAGTATCTGCGCATGGCCTCGACTCTTGCTCCCTCGCGCGACGATGTGGAAAAAGCCAGGGGCATGATCACGACTTTGGTGCGGGAGATTGACCGCTGCATCATCGACCTGAAAGAATGATGCAAATAACTGAAAATGAAAGATAAGCAACAGCATATCACTATACAAATAGCCGACCAGCCGCCTATTGACCTCGACATCCGCCCGGACGCCGAGCAGCTCGTGCGCCGTGCCGAAAGGAGTGTCAATCTGGTATGGAATCGCTGGTGCAGCGACTTTAAGCACAAGTCGCCGACCGAAGTGCTGGCTATGGTGACATACCAATACGCCAAGCTCTACTATGAGCTGATCGACCGTATCGAAGGCGATGAGAAAATGCTCACCGACTTCGATGCCGAGCTTTCGCGCCTGTTGCTCGAGGTGAAGTGAACGCAAGCGCTTCGCATCGGTTTCCAAGTTTTCAGTTACAGTCTGTCGTCCCTTGCACCCGCGGCTTTGCCGCAGGCGCTGCGACCTGTCGCATATATTATTTTTCTGTGTATTAAACATTCAATAGTATCAAAACTAAATAACAAATAATCGTATCATCCTTATCAAATATCAATCTTAATGACTTCTATATTTATAGCTATCATCGCCTGTCTGGTCTGCGCCGCCGTAGCATCGGCTGTGACCGCTCAGGTGCAACGAAAATCGGCCACCGGCCGCGCACGTCTCATAATCGACGAAGCAGAGCGTCAGGGCCGGGACATAATGAAAAACCGTGAGCTCGAAGGTCGCGAACAAGCTCTGAAAATCACCTCCGAAGCCGAACGCCAGATCAACCAGCGCCTGCAGAAAGTGCAGCAGCAGGAGGCTCGCGCCAAGCAACGCGAGTTGCAGCTGAATCAGCAGCAAAGCGAAAACCAGCGCGCACGCAACGAAAACGAAGCATCGCGCCAGCGTCTCGACGAGCTGCGCAAGTCTCTGGAACTGCGCGAAGCCGAAGCCGCCAAACTCCATGACGAGGCTCGCGAAGAGCTCGAACACATCTCCGGACTCACCGCCGACGAGGCAAAGGAACGCCTCATAAACTCGCTTAAAGACGAGGCCAAGACTGCCGCCGCATCCTACATCAACGACATCATGGACGAAGCCAAAATGACCGCCAACAAGGAAGCGAAACGCATCGTTGTACAAAGCATCCAGCGCGTGGCCACAGAGACGGCTATCGAAAACTCGGTGACCGTGTTCCATATCGACTCCGACGAAATCAAAGGACGCATCATCGGCCGTGAAGGGCGAAACATACGCGCCCTTGAAGCCGCCACCGGCATCGAAATCATAGTCGATGACACTCCCGAAGCCATCGTGCTCAGCGGTTTCGACCCCGTGCGCCGCGAGATTGCACGTCTGGCGCTTCACCAGCTCGTGGAGGACGGACGCATCCACCCGGCCCGCATCGAAGAAGTGGTCAACAAAGTGCGCAAACAGATCGAAGAAGAAATCATCGAGACCGGCAAGCGCACGGCCATCGACCTCGGCATCCACGGTCTGCATCCCGACCTCATCCGTCTGGTGGGCAAAATGAAATACCGCTCGAGCTACGGTCAGAACCTGCTTCAGCACTCGCGCGAAACCGCCAACCTCTGCGCCATCATGGCCTCCGAGCTCGGTCTCAATCCCAAGAAAGCGCGCCGCGCCGGACTCCTACACGACATCGGCAAAGTGCCCGACGACGAGCCCGAACTCCCGCACGCTATCCTGGGTATGAAACTCGCCGAGAAGTACAAAGAAAAGCCCGAAATATGCAACGCCATCGGCGCTCACCACGATGAGGTGGAAATGACTTCGCTCCTCGCTCCCATCGTGCAGGTCTGCGACGCCATCTCAGGCGCGCGTCCCGGCGCACGCCGCGAGATTGTCGAGGCTTACATCAAGCGTCTCAACGACCTCGAGACTCTCGCCGCAAGCTATCCCGGTGTAATCAAAACCTACGCCATACAGGCCGGCCGCGAGCTGCGCGTTATCGTCGGCGCCGACAAAATCGACGACAACGAGACCGAAAAACTCTCGAACGAAATCGCCCGCCGCATACAGGACGAAATGACCTACCCCGGACAAGTGAAAATTACTGTCATACGCGAAACTCGCGCCGTATCGTTCGCCAAGTAAGCTTTCCCGGATATGGACAAGGAAGAATTGGACAATATCCCCGGCATTGCTCCGGAAGACGCCGCTTGCGCCGGTTGCGCTCACGGCGACAACCGCTGCAACCGTCCCGGCGGTGGCTGCGACAGCTGCAATCGCTGTCCGCGCGGCCATCTCCACAGCTTCAACTGGCTCGACGACATACCGGGCGGATACGCCGACAGCGACCTGGTGGAAGTGCAGTTCAAGAATACCCGCAAGGGATATTACCGCAACAGCACAAACCTTCCGCTCAAAATAGGCGACATGGTGGCTGTGGAGGCTACTCCGGGTCACGATATCGGACAGGTGACGATGGTGGGAGCGCTCGTGAATCTGAGCATGCGCAAGGCCAACATCAAGCCCGGAACGGAAATCAAACGCGTGTTTCGTCTGGCAAAGGCCAACGACCTCGAAAAATATCGCGAGGCCTGCGCCCGGGAGATACCGACGATGATTCGCGCACGCCGAATAGCCGAAGATCTCAAACTCAACATGAAAATAGGCGACGTTGAGTATCAGGGCGACGGCAACAAGGCTATTTTCTACTACATCGCCGACGAGCGTGTCGATTTCCGCCAGCTCATCAAGATTCTGGCCGAAGCCTTTCACGTGCGCATCGAAATGAAGCAGATAGGCGCGCGTCAGGAGGCAGGGCGCATCGGCGGCATAGGCCCTTGCGGCCGCCCCTTATGCTGCGCCTCCTGGATGACAAACTTCGTGACCGTGGCCACATCGGCCGCCCGACAGCAGGACATCTCGCTCAATCCGCAGAAACTCGCCGGACAGTGCGCCAAGCTCAAATGCTGCCTCAACTTCGAAGTCGACACCTACGTCGAGACTATCAAGCAACTCCCGGCAAAGGACATCGTGCTCGAGACCGCCGACGCCACATACTACCACTTCAAAACCGATATTTTCAAGAAAGAAATCACATACTCCACCGACAAGAAAATACCGGCCAACCTCGTGACCATCACGGCCGAACGTGCTTTTGAAATCATTGAGACGAACCGCCGCGGCGAGAAACCGGTCGACCTGCGGCCGGAAGGTAAAGAAAAACCTGCCGAAAAGAAAGATTTCGGCGACATACTCGGACAAGACGACCTGACCCGCTTCGACAAGAAGAAAAAGAAAAAATCGCGGTCGCGACGCGAACGTGACGATAAGCCAAAAGGCGAACAGCGACCTGCCGACAATGCTCCTGACAAAGAGCCACGCAACCCCAAAGACAAGCCTCAGCCCCAAGGCGACACATCAAGAACCTCCGACCGCACCGAGCGCCCGGACAGACCCCGCCGCAAGGACCGCCGTCCCAAAGGCTCCCCACAAGACGCCCCGGATAGCAAAGCCACCAATCGTAACGAAAACCGCAAAGGTGATTCCCGGCAACCTCGCCGGGAGGGCAAACCGCCGAAAAAGGCCGCCGAAGGCGGCTCTGAAACCTCGTCATCTGCCGACAATGCGTAAATCGCCCTTTGTCATATTAATCCTTCTGATTGCCGCATCATGCAGTGTGCCCTCAGAGCAAAGTATGTTTCAAAGCATGGATGCTGACGGCTGGCTATACACCGACACAGTGAGCATGAACATCAATAATGCCGACAGCGCCCGCACAATGCTTCACGGCGACATCGCTCTGGCCGTCCGCCACACCGACGCCTACGAATATTCCAACCTGTGGGTCGAACTGAGCTATCTCGACAGTGACTCGCTCAGGCGCGACACTTTCGACCTGCGGCTCGCCGACGAGTTCGGCCGTTGGCTCGGCACAGGTGTCGGTGTCGGATTTCAGAAAGTCGACACCTTGCTGCGCGGAGTCAGCGTCGACGCCCGGGAGCCCCTGAGAGTGCGCCATGTGATGCGATCCGACACCCTGACCGACATCGAGCAGATAGGCATAATATTCTCTCCCTCACTCTCCCGTCAATAATCATCCGGATTGTAAAAATGGAAACCGAATCACTTGTATTGCTTCCCTCCGAAGAGCAAAGTCTGCGCCTGAGCAACCTGCGACGTCTCATGGGCGAAAGCGGCATCAGCGCCGCGCTGCTGGGCGGCAATGCCAATCTATATTACCTCACAGGCCGTGTCTACAGCGGTTTTATCTATCTCCCTGTCAGTGGTCAGGAGGTGTATTTCGTAAAGCGCCCGGTGCACCTCACCGGCGAGCGCGTGGCGCAGATACGCAAGCCTGAGGACATTCCCTCTCGCCTGCGCGAATTATGTCCCGGCGCCGAGATACCCCGGCGCGTGGCCTTCGAACTGAGCGTACTCTCCTACTCCGCCGTCGAGCGGCTGAGCAAAGCCCTGGGCTCGGTCGAAATCGACGATATCTCGTTCGCAATCAACGAAGCGCGCTCCCGCAAAACGCAATACGAACTCAACAAACTCCGCATCTCGGGACTCAAGCAAGAACACGTCTACCGACGCATCCCCAAAATCTTCACTCCGGGGATGACTGACGTGAGCCTGCAGATTGAAATCGAACGTCTGCTCCGCCTCGAGGGTTGCCTCGGACAGTTCCGCGTCGCCGGCAACGATATGGAGCTGTATATGGGCAACGTGCTCGTGGGCGACAACGCCGACGCTCCTTCGCCCTACGATTTCGCAATGGGTGGCGCCGGATGCGACCCCTCGCTCCCTGTCGGCGCCTCGGGCGTTGCAATCGACGAGGGCAAGTCGGTCATGGTGGACATGAACGGCAATTTTACCGGCTACATGACCGACATGACCCGCACTTTCTCGCGCGGCAAGCTCTCCGGACAGGCAATGAAGGCTCACCGGCTCTCTATCGACATCTGCTGCGAGCTCGCTCACATGGGCGTGCCCGGAGCCGAAGCTAAATCGCTCTATCACAGGGCCGCAGAAATGGCTGCCGATGCCGGAATGGAAGCCTTTTTCATGGGACACCGGCAGCACGCCGGATTTGTAGGTCACGGCGTGGGCATCGAGGTCAACGAATGGCCCGTTATCTCCCCGCGCTCGCCGCACATCCTCGCCGAAGGCAACGTCATCGCCCTCGAGCCCAAATTTGTTATCCCGGGAGTGGGCGCCGTAGGCATCGAAAACACCTACGTGGTCAACGCTTCAGGTGATATGGAAACCATCACCCGCGCCCCGCAGGATATCATCGAATTGTATTTTTGATTCCGACACCGGCCGGCTGCCGTTGATTATTTGATTTATGGAAACGAATTACGGTAACATGCTGTCTGCCGATATCTTCCGTCTGGTGGGAGATACGGCCTGCCAAGCCGGTATGTCGGCCTACGTGGTGGGCGGATACGTGCGCGATATGCTACTTGGCCGCCACTCCAAAGACATCGACTTCGTGACCGAAGGCTCGGGCGTGGAGCTGGCACAGGCTGTGGCAGCCAGGCTCGGACGGCACGTATCGCTCGCCGTTTACGCCACATACGGCACTGCGCAGGTGAAACGCGGAAATCTCGAACTCGAATTTGTAGGCGCCCGCCGCGAGTCGTACCGCTCCGAGTCGCGAAATCCGGAGGTCGAGGCCGGCACGCTCGCCGACGACATAGCCCGACGCGATTTCACCATCAACGCCATGGCCATCAGCGTAACCCCCGACAGTTTCGGGTCGCTCATCGACAACTACAACGGTCTCGCCGACCTGCATGATGGCATCATCCGCACGCCTCTCGACCCCGACATCACTTTCAGCGACGACCCCCTGCGCATGATGCGCGCCATACGCTTCGCCACTCAGCTCGGTTTCGACATCCACCCCGATACGTTCGACGCCATCGCCCGCAACGCCGAGCGCATACGCATCATCACTCAGGAACGCATCACGACCGAACTACAGAAAATCATGGCCTCGCCGCGGCCGTCGACAGGATGGGATCTGCTGCTGCGCTCAGGTCTGCTGAAAATCATCCTTCCGGAACTTGCCGCCATGCGCGGTGTCGAAACCGTGAGCGGACGCGGTCATAAGGATAATTTTTACCATACACTGCAAGTGCTCGACAATGTGGCCGAATCGTCAGACGACTTATGGCTGCGCTGGGCCGCTCTGCTTCACGACATAGGCAAACCGGTGACAAAACGCTGGGACGAGAAATCCGGCTGGACATTCCACAATCACAACTATGTGGGTGCCAAGATGGTAGGACGCATATTCCGCCGTCTGAAGCTCCCGTTAGGCAGCGAGCTGCATTTCGTCGAGAAAATGGTGGACCTGCACATGCGTCCCCAGAGCCTTGTCGAGGACGAAGTCACCGACTCTGCTGTGCGCCGGCTCATCAATTACGCCGAAAACGACCTCGCGGCTCTCATGACCCTCGCCCGCGCCGACATAACTTCCAAAAATATCGCCAAGAAGAAGCGCTTTCTCGACAATTTCGACCTCGTCGACCGCAAGTTTCTCGACATTATTGCCAAAGACAAGGACGCGGCCTTCCGACCCTCGCTCAACGGCAACGAAATCATGCTCATGTTCGGCCTCACCCCGTCGCCGGCCGTGGGCAAAATCATGCAGGCTCTCACCACAGCCCAGAAAGAATGTGAAATAGAGATGACGCGCCCGGCCGCCATCGATTTTGTCGTCAGGTTCGCCGCCGGAATGGGCCTTGATGTCGTCAACCCTCTCCAAGATTAATCACTCCCTCTAACTATGTATTTCGTAAGCAAACGAATAGAAATTTCGGCCGCCCACAGGCTCAACCTCGACTACGAGAGCAAATGCACGTCGCTGCACGGCCACAACTGGATTATCACCGTACACTGCCGCGCCCGCGAGCTCAACTCCTCCGGCATGGTCACCGACTTCACTCACATCAAGCGCACGGTGATGGACCGGCTCGACCATGCCTGCCTCAACGATGTAGTCGATTTCAACCCTACCGCCGAGAATATGGCACGCTGGATATGCGACAACGTCGAAAACTGCTATCGCGTCGACGTTCAGGAGTCGGACGGCAACACGGCATCCTACACTCTCGACTGACCGGCGGCATAACACATTATATATTTATATATATTATGAACGAGAAAGTCTACAAGGTCAACGAAATTTTCTGCTCAGTGCAGGGCGAAGGCATGCACACGGGTCTTCCGGCCGTGTTTCTGCGTCTGAGCGGATGCAACCGCCGTTGCCCGTTCTGTGACACCGACCATATAGCCTTTACTGAGATGACAATCGGCCAAATCATCGAGGCCGTGAGCGCATTTCAGCCACGGCACGTAATCGTCACCGGAGGCGAACCGGCCATGCAGATCGACCGCGTCCTCGTCGACGCCCTCCACAACGCCGGTTTTGTCATCCACATAGAGACCAACGGCACGCTTTCGCTCCCCGAAGGCATCGACTGGGTCACTCTATCGCCAAAAGACGCCCCCGATGCCTCGCACTATGCCGTACTCTCACCCGACGAAGTCAAAATCGTATATCAGGAGCAGGACGTAGAGGCCTACCGTAAGATTTTCGATTGCCCGAACTTCCTGCTGCAACCATGCTCGTGCGCAAACATTCCTGAGACAGTGGCTTACGTGCTCAGCCATCCGCACTGGCGTCTGTCGCTGCAGGCCCACAAGCTCATCGACGTAAGGTAAATTTCCAACTGATTATTAACCAATAAGTACAATGTTATGAAAAAAATCTTTACTCTTGTCTTTCTCGCAGCAGCCTCCGCTGTCTATGCCGAAGAGTACGCCACTCCCGGCACCGGCGCCGCCATCACTCCGGCAACCCTCGCCACGGTTGAGGCCAGCGGCGTGACCGCTCAGGGCGACGGCACCTACACGTTCGCTTCCGACATCACTGTCACCGCGCCCGACATCTTCACCCTCGGCGACGCCAAAACCCTGCTCCTCGGCGACGGCGTGCGCGTGACAATCAAAGGCGACTGCAAGCTCACCGCTTCGGTCGATGACCGCCTCACCGTGACCCGCGCCACAGAAAACGACGCCCCCGCCGGATTCTATATCGACAACGAAACAGGATTTCAGGGTCAGATAGCCAACATCGATTTCCACTACGCTCAGGTAAGAAATTTCAGCGAAACCGGATTCAACATCTCGGGCTGCACTTTCACCGAAGCCAACGGCAAGCTATCCTCAATAGCAGCACTCTCGCTGGGAGTCTCGGGAGCCGAATTCAATATCACCGACTGTACCTTCACAGACTGCACAGTGCCCGCTATCGGCGAGGGCGCCAACGCCTACTGCGCCATCACCATCGAAGACTGCACGATGGTCAACAACAACACCGACAACACCAACAAACCTCAAATCAACATCACCGTCGGCGGAGAACTTCCGGTCATCATCCGCCGCTGCAAGCTCACCGGCTCGGGTCTCGACAAGGTGGGCGGTATCGCCGTAGGCAATCTCCTCTCTGCGCCCGGCGCCAACAAAGTCATAATCGAAGACTGCGAAATCACCGAGCACCGCTACGGACTCACCGGCGTGGGCGCAATGAACCTCGAAATACGCAACAACCGCTTCGTCAATAACAATCACGAGACCAACGCCATGAACGGCGGCTCGGGCATCAGCCTCGCAGGCTATAACTACGGCCTCAACGCCGTTATTTCAGGCAACTATATCGAAAATTCGCTCTGGGGCATCACTCTCATCCAATGCTCCGACGTCAACCTCGGCCAAGTCGACAACGCCGACAGCCCCGGCGGAAACACCTTCAAAGACAACGGCAACGGTGGCACACCCTACGACCTCTACAACAACGGCGCCAACACCGTCTACGCTCAGCTCAACACATGGAGCGTCCCCGAACAGACCGCCGATGAAATCGAAAAAGTCATCTTCCACAAAGCCGACAACAGCAGCCTCGGCGAAGTCATCTTCATGCCCGCAGCCGACGGCGCCGGCATCGACGACATCACAGCCGACACAGACACACAGGCTGTCTACTACAACCTTCAAGGCGTAAAAACAGACAACCCCGCCGGAGGAGTCTTTATCCAAGTACGCGACGGCAAAGCCGTCAAAGTGGTGAAATAATCCCACCCGGGGAAATGCTGCACGGCTCCTGGCGGAACAATTGACCGGGAAGCGAAGCGCGGCCTCGCGCGAGCATAAAATTACTGCCCCACCGGAAAGTATCGAACGGCCTCGTTCGGCACTTCCCGGTGGGGCAGCTATAGTAGCTAATGACAATTTTTACTTTACAAATGTCAGCGTTTTCGACAATGTGTGCGACGGCTCGGCCTTATCCTCGATAGTGATGACAAACCGGTGCTCGCCGTCAAATGCCGCAAGCAGCGGGATGAAATCGGTGATATCAAACACAACATCGGTCTGTCCTATCACCTCCTCGCCGACCGGGAATCCAAGGCCTTCTTTCAGCACTTCGGCATCGAGACCGGCCTCCTCGGGATAGGCAAGGTCAAACTCAAGCGCAAGCAGTTCGCTCACAGCCATAGTGAAATCTTCGTTTGTCGACTCGATGCGTACTTTCAGATGAGCTATGCCGTTGTCGGCGTGCAGTAGCACGCGGCCCTCGGGCAGCGTCTCGGCGTTGAGGTCGTTGGGCGAGTCAAAACTCAATGTCGCGCACTCAATGCTTATGCCGATTTCAGGCTCTTCCGGCTCCTCGGGGACAAACATTTCGGCATTTAACTCGACCACACAATGTTTGCCGGCTTCGACATCTGTGTATATCAGCGGTTTAAGTTCGAAATACTCGCCGTTGACCGTGCCGGAGAATGTTGCGACCACGGTCGTCGCGCCATCAATGGCGTTGAAACAGGCCACAGACTGATAATGTGTCGGATCAAAGTCGAGCGACACTCCTGCATTTCCGGCCTCGACGCGCACCAAGCAATCATCGCTCATAGCCGGCACAAGATTGTCGTCGAACTTCAAGGATACTGCCACACTCTGCATCTTGCAGGTCATGGCTCCCGCCTCAGCGGTCTCCCCCTTCTCAATTTTTATAGTTTGCGAGGCCTTATAATAAGGCCGGTCCCACTCTGCGACTTCAGGCGCAGGCGAAGATACGGTGAGCGTATACTCCCCGGCGCTCAGGTCGACCGTTTCGGGCATGAGAGCATAAGTCCAACTGCCCTCCACGGCATCGCCCCGGATGATTTCGACTATGTAATCGGAGCAATCGCCGCCCGCTGCTTCCGGGTCGAAATTGATAACGATCGATTTAAGATTCAGCTTACCGGCGTCGGTCAGCTCCGACGGAGTCCAGGTGTCGTCCTCGCAAGAAGTTATGCCGATAGCAAGAAATATCGTTGTCAGAAGTGAAAATAAATGACGGTACATTGCAATAGTGTATGATAATGACGCTTGTACGCTTTGTATTCCGAACGTCCTGCCGGACAGCAAGCCGCCACAATACTAATTATTAATATAAAATTTTCGCAAAGATACGCAAATTCCCCGACTTACACAACAAAGCGGGAAGCGAAGCTCGGCCTCGGGCGGCACATATTATTATCGTCTCTCCCTTTTGTGCCGAACGAGGCCGTTCGGCACCTCCCGGTCTCTCTCGGCCCGGGCGGCACAAAGATTATTATCGCCTAACGTTGTGTCGTGAGCGGCTCGCTCACGACCTCCCGGTCAAGCGACACAAAAACAGTTACTTTCACTATCCCGACAGTTAATATTTGTTAACCCTGTTGCAATTGCAACACAATTTTAACCGTATTTTAAAATCTTTGGTTAACTTTGCACCGCAACATGAAAGACAGTCCGACTTAAAACCATGAAATGTCGAACCTTTGTCTGAGATTGTATCTGCAATTCGCACCTTAAATTAACTCTTATACAATAACTTAAATCAATCCAAAACAATGAAGAAATTTTACTCTGCTTTAGTGGCTCTCTTAGTAGCCGTTACTGCAAATGCCGGTCTTTATATGTCCGGCCAATTCAACGGCTGGAGACATTGCAACGCGGCTCAAGAATTCAAAGAAACATCGACTGCCGGCGTTTACACTCTTACTGTTGACAAACTCTACGGCGAATTCCTCATCTGCTCAGGCACAGAAGGCAACCCTGACTGGAACGCTCTCCGCTATGGTTCCAACGGATCAAAGGTTCAAGAAGGCAAAGAATACTCGGTTACCAAGAACGGCAAAGCTAACTTTACAATGGACGGCACTGTAAATAATGCTACCGTAACCCTCAACACCAACGCCAACACACTCCTTGTTGAAGGTGCTGCCCAAGGCAACTCATTCACTGTTGTTTACCTCATCGGTGACATCGAAGGTGCAGGTTGGAACGAAGATCTCACAACCTATCCCCTTACTGCTAAAGGCAATGACACCTATGAAGGCGACATCACAGTTACCGCAACATCGTATGTTAAACCTCGCTGCGGCAACAACATACTTTCCGCATCCGGCGAAGACATCGTTCCTGTAATGGGCACGACCTACGATCTTGGCGCAGGCGACAAAGCCATCATGCTCAGCGCAGGCACATATACTGTCACTGTTGTTGCTGACCAAAAAGCAGAAACAGGCAAAATCACCTTCACAAGCGGAGACCAGCCCGGCCCCGATCCCCAGCCCTCTACCGTGAAATTCTACGCTGACCTTAACGGCGCAGGCTATTGGACTGCCTACGACCTCACCGACGGCAAATATACATTCGAGGTGACAAGCACATCGTACTTCTCCTTCTCGGACGGCGAGCCCAAGAGCGACTGGTCGAATGTATGGCGTCCCGACAACGGCGAGACCGAAGTAACTGAAAACGGCACATACAGTGCCAAAGGCTCCAACGACAAGGTGTTCTATATCACTACTCCCGGCACCTACACCGTAACTCCCGATGCAACGGCCAAAACTTTCTCCATCACAGGCTTCAGCGGCACTGTGACCTATCCCGAAACCCTCTACATCATCGGTTACGTAAACGGTCTTGACTTTCAGGCCAACACAACCGGTATGGCTTCCACAAAAGCTGAAAACGGTGTCTACACATGGGTTGGCGCTCTGATCGGCGACGCAACTGCCGGCACAGGCACAGAAGCTGTAGGCTACATCAACATCGCAACTATGGTAAGCGCCGAAGCCACCGACTGGGATTCAGTCATCAACTCGGCCGACCGTTACGGTGCACCCGCTGCCGATACCCCCCTTGTTGTCGGTACCCCCGCTGACGTGGAAGTTTACAAAGCCGGTGTCAACGCTTCTGGCTGCCAGTCATGGAAAGTTAAAGAAGGCAAATATGATGTAACACTCGACATCCCCTCTCTGAAAATCAGCATCGTTGCCATCACCAGCGGCATCGAATCAGTTGAAGTTGAAAACGCAGCTCCCGTTTATTACAACCTCCAGGGCGTACGCGTTATGAACCCCGAAAACGGTATGTTTATCGAAGTTCGCGGCAACAAAGCCGTGAAAGTCATGAAATAACAACCCTGACACACATATCTTCTCAAGAAGCTGCGCTTCGGCGCAGCTTCTTTTTTGCCCGCCGGGAAGAGCCTCCTCGACCGGGAAGCGAAGCGCGGCCTCGGGCGAGCACAAAAAAACACTGGGAAGTGCCGCACGGCCTCGAGCGAGCATAAAAAAACACTGGGAAGTGCCGCACGGCCTCGGGCGGCACAAAAAAAAATTACTGTCCCCTGACGTTTTGTCGTGAGCGAGGCCGCTCACGACCTCCCAATGCTCGGGCGACACAGAGATTACCGTCCCCTGACGTTATGTGCCGAACGGCCCCGTTCGGCACTTCCCGGTAGGCCGCTCACGACCTCCCCGTAGCTCCGCTCGATGCTACCCTGTGAAACCGGCAGACAATAATTAAGCTTTTTTAATATTTATAAAACTTTTATTAGCGTCTTTCTCTACTAATATCAACTTAATTTCGTAACTTTGCAGCGATATTTATCCTCTTGCAAATAACCTTAATTTAACCATAATCCACAATGTTAGAAAAAACTAACGTGAAGACTCTCGACAAAGTGGTCGTGAGATTTTCAGGCGACTCAGGCGATGGCATGCAGCTCGCCGGCAACATCTTCACCAACGTATCGGCAGGAGTGGGCAACCAGGTATCGACTTTCCCCGACTATCCCGCCGAAATCCGCGCTCCGCAGGGCTCGCTCAGCGGCGTGTCGGGCTTTCAGGTAAGCGTAGGCGCCAATGTGCACACCCCCGGCGACAGCTGCGACGTGCTGGTGGCCATGAACCCGGCTGCTCTGAAACAAAACATCAAGTTTCTCAAGCCCGGCGGCATCATCATCACCGATATAGACTCGTTCACCGAGGCTGACCTGAAAAAAGCCCTTTTCACTACTGACAATCCTTACAACGAGATCGGCATCAATCCCGACTCGGTGGTCGAAGTGCCCGTAACGTCGATGACCAAAGCCGCGCTCGCCGACAGTGGTATGGATAATAAAAGCGTGCTCAAATGCCGCAACATTTTCGTGCTCGGTCTCGTATGCTGGCTCTTTGACCGTCAGCTTCCCGCAGCCGAAAACTTCCTCAAAGCAAAATTCGCAAAGAAACCGGCAGTGGCCGAGGCCAACATCAAAGTACTTAACGCCGGCTACGACTACGGTCACAACATCCATGCATCCGTCTCAACCTACCGCATCGAGACAGAAGCGGCACGTCCGGGCGTCTACACCGACATCAACGGCAACACAGCCACCGCCTGGGGTCTGATCATGGCCTCCGAGAAATCGGGACGTCCGCTCTTCCTCGGTTCCTACCCCATCACCCCCGCCACCGACATCCTGCACGAGCTGGCCAAACGCAAAGACCTTGGCGTAAAGGCATGCCAGATGGAAGACGAAATAGCAGGCGTGTGCTCGGCAATAGGCGCATCCTATGCCGGCAACCTGGCCGTGACATCCACATCCGGTCCCGGTCTTGCACTCAAAAGCGAGGGCATCGGTCTGGCCGTCATGGCAGAGCTGCCTCTGGTCATCATCGACGTGCAGCGCGGCGGTCCGTCGACCGGTCTCCCCACCAAAACCGAACAGACCGACCTCTTTCAGGCTCTCTACGGCCGCAACGGCGAAAGTCCGATTGCCGTAGTCGCCGCATCATCGCCCACCGACTGCTTTGACATGGCTTTTGAAGCCTGCCGCATCGCCATCGAGCACATGACTCCCGTGATTCTCCTCAGCGACGCATTTATCGGCAACGGTTCCTCGGCTTGGCGCGTACCCGAGCCGGAAGAATATCCCGAAATCAAGCCCAACTTCGTGCCCGACTCGCTTCGCGACGGATCATGGCGTCCCTACCTCCGCGACGAACGCGGTGTGCGCTACTGGGCCATCCCAGGCACCGAAGGCCTGCAGCACCGCATCGGCGGTCTTGAAAAAGACTGCAAAACCGGCGCCATATCCACCGACCCCCTCAACCACGAGAAAATGGTAAACCTCCGCCGGGAGAAAATCGCCCGCATCGCCGACGACATTCCCGCACTTGAAACGCTCTGCGACGCCGACAGCGACACGCTACTCATCGGTTGGGGCGGCACATACGGCCACCTCTACACCGCCGCCGAAGAGCTATGCGCCGAAGGCACTCCCGTAGCTTTCGCACATCTGCGTTACATCAACCCTCTGCCCAAAAATGCCCTCGAACTCATACGCCGCTACAAAAACGTGATTGTGGCAGAGCTCAACATCGGCATGCTCGCCGACTATCTCCAGGCCAAGCTCCCCGGAGTGGACATCCGGCGCATCAACAAAGTGCAGGGCCAGCCTTTCCTCGTAAAAGAGATTACCGACGGCGTCAAGGCCATAATCAACGCCTCAAAATAAGCTCAGCCGAGCCTCCTCAATATCCAAAAATTGCTACTCCATGCAACAGACCACATACACAGCAGCCAACTTCAAAAGTGACCAATCGGTGCGCTGGTGCCCCGGCTGCGGCGACCACGCGATACTCAACACCCTGCACAAGGCAATGGCCACCCTCGGCGTGCCTCCGCACATGACCGCCGTAATCTCCGGCATCGGATGCTCGTCGCGTCTGCCTTACTACATGAACACCTACGGCTTCCACACCATCCACGGACGCGCTGCCGCAATCGCCACCGGTTTCAAGACAGCCAATCCCGAGATGACCGTATGGCAAATCTCCGGCGACGGCGACGGACTCGCCATCGGCGGCAACCACTTCATTCACGCCGTGCGCCGCAACATCGACATAAACATGCTCCTCTTCAATAACAAAATCTACGGCCTCACCAAGGGACAATACTCCCCCACCAGCGACCGCGGTTTTGTGTCGAAATCGTCGCCTTACGGCACTACCGAAGACCCCTTTATCCCGGCTGAACTCGTATTCGGCGCACGAGGACAATTCTTCGCCCGCTCGATCGACGTCGACCTCGCCACATCACAGGAAGTGCTCGTGGCCGCCGCACGCCACAAAGGAGCTTCCGTAGTGGAGATACTCCAGAACTGCATGATATTCAACAACGGCATCCACAACGCCATCACCGACCGCGAAGTGCGTGCCGACCGCACCATCCACCTGCGCCACGGCGAAAAAATGCTCTTCGGCAAGGACATGAACCGCGGACTCGTGCGCGACGGATTCGCCATCAAGGCCGTGACTGTCGGCGAAGACGGATACACCATCGACGACGTGCTCGTGCACGACGCACACACTACCTCCAACTTCGTGCATCAGCAGCTGGCCATGATGGACGGCTCCGACCTGCCTCTCGCCGTAGGCGTGATACGCGATGTGGAAGCTCCAACCTACAACGAGTCGGTGACCGACCAAGTGGCTCAGGTGCGTGCCCGCAAAGGTTTCAGCTCGCTCCGCGAAATGATTCTCGCCGGCGAAACCTGGGAGGTGAAATAAGCGAAACCGGCTAAATAAGATAAATAAATCTTATAAGTCTTATAAATTTTATGAGTCTTATGAGTCTTATAAGTTATAATCGCTAAACCTGCCACACTGTCGATACTTGTCTCATACAATTCCGGCCCCGTGCTCAATTATGACACAGGGCCGGAATTTTTGGCTTCATCACTGAAAATCAATATTTTTTTCGTACCTTTGCCGAATATTTACCGACATTATGGAATTAACCTCACTTACAGCCATTTCGCCCGTCGACGGACGCTACCGCTCCAAATGCGGAAGCCTCGATGAATATTTCTCCGAATATGCACTAATCAAATATCGCGTAAAGGTTGAAATAGAGTACTTTATAGCATTGTGCGACCTCTCCCTGCCCGAGTTGCCCGAGCTCACACGCATCGATTGCGAGACTCTGCGCGACATCTACCGCCGCTTCTCGCTCGACGACGCACGCCGAGTCAAAGAAATTGAGAAAACGACCAATCACGACGTAAAGGCCGTTGAGTATTTCCTCAAAGAACAATTCCAGTCGGCACACCTGAGCGTCGACATCAACGAATACCGCGAATTCATCCATTTCGGCCTCACCTCGCAGGACATCAACAACACCGCCGTGCCCATGAGCGTGCGCGACGCCATTCACGAAGTATATCTGCCAGCCCTCAACTCGCTCGTAGAGCGCGTACGCGCCCGCGCGATGGAGTGGGCCGACGTGGCAATGCCCGCCCACACACACGGTCAGCCGGCATCGCCGACACGTCTTGGCAAAGAAATGATGGTCTACGTATACCGTCTCGAGCAACAGACCGAAGCATTGAAAGCCGTGCCCGTCTCCGGCAAATTTGGCGGCGCCACAGGCAACTTCAACGCTCACCACGCAGCCTATCCCGACATCGACTGGCACGACTTCGCCAACACATTTCTCAACGAGCGGCTCGGCATCGAGCGCGAACAGCTCACCACACAAATCTCCAACTACGACAACCTCGCCGCTCTGCTCGACGCCCTCCGGCGCATCAACACCATAATCCTCGACCTCGACCGCGATATGTGGATGTACATTTCGCTCGAATACTTCAAGCAACAGATACGCCCCGGAGAAGTCGGCTCATCGGCAATGCCGCACAAAGTCAATCCCATCGACTACGAAAACTCGGAAGGCAACATCGGCATCGCCAACGCCATCTATTCGCACCTCAGCGGCAAGCTCCCCGTCTCGCGTCTGCAGCGCGACCTCACCGACTCGACAGTGCTGCGCAACCTCGGTGTGCCTTTGGCCCACTCGCTCATCGCCATCGCATCTACCGACAAAGGTCTGGACAAACTACTGCTCAACCGCGAGAAAATCGACGCCTCTCTGCACTCGATGTGGGCCGTCGTGGCCGAAGGCATACAGACCATACTCCGCCGCGAAGGATACCCCAAGCCATACGAAAAGCTCAAAGAGCTCACACGCACCAACTCGGCAGTCACCCAAGAGAGCATCCGCCGCTTCATCGACACACTTTCAGTCTCCGACGAGGTCAAAGCCGAGCTGCGGAGCCTCACTCCCGAAACTTACACCGGCATCTGACACCGGCCAATCGACAGTTAATCAACTAAATACCTCAACATCTAAAACACAACCCACAAGAAATGAGAAGGTGGCGTATCGAAGACAGCGCCGAGCTGTACAACATCAACGGCTGGGGCCGCAACTACTTTTCCATCAACGAAAAAGGCCACGTAGTGGTCACGCCGCGAGCCGATATGCCATCGGTCGACATCAAAGAGGTAGTCGACGAGTTGCGCGTGCGCGACATCACCGCACCGGTGCTCCTGCGCTTTCCCGACATCCTTGACAACCGCATCGAAAAAATCTCCAACTGCTTCGCCCAAGCCTCGGCACAATACGACTATAAAGGCCGCAACTACCTGATTTACCCAATCAAAGTAAATCAGATGAGACCCGTGGTAGAAGAAATCGTCACCTATGGCAAAAAATTCGACATCGGTCTCGAAGCCGGCTCCAAACCCGAGCTTCACGCCGTACTCGCCGTAAACATTGCCGACAACGCCCTGATTATCTGCAACGGATACAAAGACCGGGCATATATAGAGCTGGCTCTTCTGGCTCAGAAAATGGGACGCCGCATATTCCTCGTCGTGGAGAAGCTCAACGAACTGCACCTCATCATCTCCATCGCCAAACGTCTCAAAATCAAGCCCAACATCGGCATCCGCATCAAACTCTCGTCGACAGGCTCGGGCAAATGGGCCGAAAGCGGCGGCGACAGCTCGAAATTCGGGCTCAACTCATCCGAGCTGCTCGAAGCAGTCGACATTCTGCGGCAAAAAGACCTCACCGACTGTCTGAAACTCATCCACTTCCACATCGGAAGCCAGGTGACTAAAATACGCCTCATCAAAAACGCCCTGCGCGAAGCCTCACAATTCTACGTCCAGCTCACGCACATGGGATTCGACATCGACTTCTTCGACATCGGCGGCGGACTCGGCGTTGACTACGACGGCTCGCGCTCCTCGGCCAGCGAAAGCTCGATGAACTACTCGATACGCGAATACACCAACGACGCCGTATCGTCAATAGTCGACGCCTGCGTCAAAAACGGCATCAAACAGCCCGACATCATCAACGAAAGCGGACGCTCGCTATCGGCCCACCACTCGGTGCTCGTGTTCGAAACTCTCGCCACCACCTCACTGCCCATCTGGCACGACAACGAAGAGCTCCCCGACGATGCCCACGAACTCGCACGCGAGCTTTACCAGATATGGGACACGCTGAGCCAGACGCGCCTGTTCGAAAGCTGGCACGACGCCCTGCAGATACGCGAAGAAGCCCTCGACCTATACTCACTGGGCATGCTCGACCTCACCACACGCGCACAGATAGAAAAACTCTTCTGGTCAATCGCACGCGAAGTGGGCGAGATGGGCGCGCAGATGAAACACGCCCCCGAAGAGCTCCGCAAAGTGGCACGCATGGTGCCGGACAAATACTTCTGCAACTTCTCGCTGTTCCAGTCGCTCCCCGACAGCTGGGCCATCGACCAGATTTTCCCAATCATGCCCATTCAGAATCTCGACGAGAAGCCCACACGCACCTGTACAATACAAGACATCACCTGCGACTCCGACGGCAAAATCGCCAACTTCATATCCCACGGCGACTCCGTGACATCGGCACTCCCGGTACATCCGGTGCGCCCCGAAGAGCCTTACTACATCGGCGTTTTTCTTGTCGGAGCATATCAGGAAATCCTCGGCGACATGCACAACCTCTTCGGCGACACCAACACCGTGCACATCCGCGTCAATGAAGACGGATACGAAATCGACCGCCAGATTGAAGGCGAAACCGTGGCCGAAGTACTCGAATACGTACAATACAGTCCAAAAAAACTCGTGCGCAACGTCGAGACCTGGGTCACACGCTCGATGAAAGACGGCAAAATCACCCCCGAAGAAGGCCGCGACTTCCTCTCCACCTACCGCTCCGGGCTCTTCGGTTACACCTATCTCGAATAATCCCCATCGAGATGGCGCGATACTTCATGCAACTGGCCTACAACGGCACCGGATACCTCGGCTGGCAGATACAGCCGCAGGAACCCACCGTGCAAGGCGTAATCGAAAACGCGCTGTGCCGCCTTTTGCATCAGCACATCGCCATCACCGGAGCCGGACGCACCGACACCGGAGTGAACGCACGCATGATGGTCGCTCACTTCGACTGCGCCGACCCTCTCCCCGCCGACATCGTGTACCGCCTTAACTGCATGGTGGGCAAGAATATAGCCATCGAGAAGATATGGCAAGTCAGCGACAGCGCCCATGCACGTTTCGACGCCGTCTCGCGCACCTACCACTACTACGTGACCACGGCCAAAGACCCGTTTCTCTACCCCCTGAGCTGGCAGGCACCCCCGCACCTCGACTTCGAAGCCATGAACCGCGCCGCAACGTATCTGCTCGGCCGGCAGGATTTCACATCATTCTCCAAGCTCCACACACAGGTCAAAACCAACATCTGCACCGTGACAGAAGCAAGATGGGAACCGTGCGACCCCGACGGCAAAACATGGCGGTTTGTCATCACAGCCGACCGCTTTCTGCGCAACATGGTAAGAGCCGTCGTCGGCACCCTCGTCGAAGTCGGCCGCCACAAAACGCCGCCCGAAGCCGTAGCCGACATCATAGCCCGCCGCGACCGCTGCTCGGCCGGCACCTCCATGCCTCCTCAGGCCCTGTTCCTCTTCGAAATCAAATATTGACCACCCCGACACCGGAACCGGAAGCCGTAAGAAGCCGTAATCTCTCCTCGCAATCTCTTGCCAAAAAATCGGGAAAATAATTGCTCTGTTGCGGATTTTTCATTACCTTTGCAAAGGTAAACCGTGCCTTTACGCGGTTTACGTGGTGAAAAACGCACTTAAACTTCTGGGTATCAAAGTGATGCCCCGGTTTAAGTGTTTTTTGTTCCTGCGTATCGGCGTGAGGCATCTTGCTGTCAAAGTGTAAACAATTTAACCCGAAATATGATATCAACAGCTATTTTTGGTACGGGAAATGCCCTTATGGCCCTTGTGGCTCTGCTCACCGGCGCTGCTTTGGTGGCTCTGGCCATGTGGATTGCCGGGCTTATCTCCCCTCGCTCCTTCAACCCTCAAAAAGGAGAGCCTTATGAGTGCGGTATCCCCACGCGCGGCGAAAGCATGTCGCAATTCAAGGTCGGATACTATCTCTTTGCCATCCTCTTTCTGATGTTCGACGTCGAGTGCGTGTTTCTCTTCCCCTGGGCGGTGATTATGCGCGACCTCGGCACCGACGGCATCATCAGCATCGCCGTATTTTTCAGTATATTAGTGCTGGGTCTGGTTTACGCCTGGCGGAAAGGAGCTCTTGAATGGAAATAACCACCAAAAGCATGCCTTACTCGGCATGGAAAGACAACGAATACATCGAGTCGCTCGTCAAAGAGCTGCAGGAAAGCGGCACCAACGTGGTTGTGGGCAAGCTCGACGAGCTCATCAACTGGGGACGCAGCAACTCGCTGTGGCCTCTGACGTTCGCAACAAGCTGCTGCGGTATTGAATTTGTAAGCCTCGGCGCCGCACGATTCGACATGGCCCGCTTCGGATGGGAAGTAGCCCGCTCAAGCCCCCGTCAGGCCGATTTCATGATGGTGGCCGGCACAATCGTGCACCGCATGGTGCCTGTGTTCCGCCGCCTTTACGACCAGCTCGCCGAGCCTAAATACGTCATTGCCTGCGGTTCCTGCGCCATCTCCGGCGGTCCCTTCCGTCACTCTTATCATGTGGCAAAAGGCATCGAAGACATTGTGCCGGTCGACGTTTTCCTCCCCGGATGTCCGCCCCGCCCCGAAGCCATGATCTACGGTATCATGCAGCTCTCGCGCAAAATCAAAGTAGAGAAATTTTTCGGCGGCGTGAACCGTCAGCAGAGTCAGGAAGAGTTTCTCAAAAAACATCCGGTAGAATAATCAGTATCCGGCAGCAACGCCCACGCAGAGCACTCGCCTGAGGTGCGCATTACAGATTCAAATCACAAAATCACAACTCACCATCAGCTTATCAACCTTATGGCAAATATACAAGAGATAATCGCCGGACACTTCCCGTCAGCCTCTTTCGACACCACCGACGGGCTGACGGTCACCATCGCCGAAAGCGAATGGCACAAGCTGGCCGAAACTCTCAAAAACGACCCCTCGCTGGCCTATGACTGCCTCATCACTATCGTGGGCATGGACTGGCCCGAGGCTTTCGGTTGCGTATATTATATGATGTCGACCGCCAACGCCGCCAATGTGCTCGCCGTGAAAGTGCTTGCACCTGACCGCGAAAAGCCCATGATTCACTCCGTGACCGACCTCTGGCCCTCGGCCGGGCTCTTCGAGCGCGAAGTGTACGACTTCTTCGGCATCATCTTCATCAACAACCCCGATATGCGCCGCCTCTTCCTCAACATCGACTGGAAAGGCTTCCCCCTGCGCAAAGACTACGACACCAATCCCGACCTCAACCCCGTTTCAATCGAAAACGAGAGACAGAGCGATTTCACCCAAAGCTGGCAGCAGCAGCCCGACGGCACCGTAAAACGCGTCGAGAGCCGCATTTTCGAACCCGAAGACTTCGTGGTCAACATCGGTCCGCAGCACCCCGCCACTCACGGCGTGCTGCGTTTCCGCACCGCCGTCGACGGCGAGACAATCAAGAAAATAGACGTGTACATGGGCTACATCCACCGCGGCGTGGAGAAACTCTGCGAAGGTCTTACCTATCCCCAGACACTCCCGTTCTTCGACCGTCTCGACTATTTTTCGGCCCAGAACTACCACAGCACAGTATGCCGCTGCATAGAGCGCGCCGCCGGCATCACCATCCCGCGCCGCGCCGAAGTGATACGCGTGATGATGGACGAACTCTCGCGCATAGCCTCGCACTGCCTCTTTATGGGCACATTCTGCATGGACCTCGGCGCCACATCGATGCTCTTCTACACACTGCGCGTGCGTGAACAGATACTCGACATCATTGAGAAAACTTGCGGTGCCCGCATGACTTTCAACTACCCATGCGTGGGCGGCGTGATGCAGGACCTTCACCCCGACTTCGCAAAAGACGTGCACGCTCTGCTCGACGTGATTCCGGCCAACGTAGCCGAATACAATAAAGTGTTCGTGGGCAATATCATAGCACGCAACCGTATGGAAGGCGTGGGTGTAATAAGCAAAGACGACGCCATCGCATGGGACGTGACAGGCCCCTCGGGCCGCGCAAGCGGCTGGAGCTGCGACCTGCGCAAGATACGTCCTTACAGCATCTATCCCGAGCTCGACTTCGGCGAAGTGCTCGCAACCGAAGGCGACGCAATGGCCCGGTTCAAAGTACGCCTCGAAGAGGTGGTGCAATCGGCCAAAATACTTGCACAGCTCGTCGACAACATACCCGAAGGCGACTACTGCGCAAAGGTGCCCAAAGTGCTCAAACTCCCTCAGGGCCACTGGATGGAAATGGGCGAAGGCTGCCGCGGCATGTTTGCCGTATACATCGAAAGCGACGGCAAGACATCTCCCTACCGCATGAAGATCGTGCCCCCCTGCCTGCCTCTGGCCGGCGTGGTCGACCACATCAGCCGCGGCATGAAGATCGCCGACCTCATCACAATAGGCGGTTCGCTCGACTACATCATCCCCGACATGGACCGATAACCAATCATTATTAACATCACAGCAACGAAAATCCAGCCTAATATGCAAGACTTTTCAGTGATAACAACTTGGATCAACAATTTCCTGCTCAACACGCTCGGCCTGCCCGGGTGGGCGGCCACAACCGTCGAATGTGTGCTCGTGGGAGTGGGACTACTCTTGGTCTATGCGCTTCTGGCTCTGTTCTACATATACTACGAGCGCAAGCTCTGCGCCTTTATCCAGTGCCGCGTGGGTCCCAACCGCGTGGGTCCCTGGGGTCTGCTTCAGAGCTTCGCCGATATGTTCAAAATTCTCATCAAAGAGCTTATCCAACTCAAACACATCGACCGCTTCCTCTTCGCGCTGGCGCCCTATCTGGTGATTATCGCCTCAATGCTCGCATTCGCAGTGCTGCCGTGGGGCAACGGTCTGCAAATCATCGACTTCAACATCGGCATCTTCTTCCTTATCGCCGTTAGCTCGATTGGCGTGCTCGGCATACTGCTGGCCGGTTGGTCGTCCAACAACAAATTCACCCTCATCGGCGCCATCCGCTCCGGCGCGCAGATGGTGAGCTACGAGCTCTCAATAGGCCTGTCGGTGGTGACAATGGTTTGCCTCGCAGGCACAATGTCGGTGACCGGCATCGTGGAAGAGCAGAGCGACCTGTGGTTCATCTTCAAAGGCCACATTCCGGCTCTCATCGCATTCATCATCTACCTGATTGCAGGTACGGCCGAAACCAACCGCGGACCGTTCGACCTTCCGGAGGCTGAGAGCGAGCTCACCGCCGGCTACCACACCGAATACTCGGGCATCCACTTCGGTTTCTTCTATCTGGCCGAATACCTCAACCTCTTTATCGTCTCCGGCGTGGCTGCGCTCCTCTTCTTCGGAGGCTGGATGCCTCTGCACATCCCCGGCTGGGAATCGTTCAACCACATCATGGACTTCTGCCCCGGAGTCATCTGGTTCTTGCTCAAAGCATTCGTCCTCTCCTACATCATCATTTGGTTCAAATGGACATTCCCGCGCCTGCGCATCGACCATCTGCTGGCTCTCGAATGGAAATACCTGCTTCCCATCAACCTCTTCAACCTGGCTCTGATGGCAATCGTAATCATCTACGGACTCCACTTCTGATTGCCCGGGCACATCTACTGACAATAAAAAACAACACTCTAACATACCATAATCTCCATGAGCGAAAAATACGGCAAAGTGGCACAGGTAATCGGCCCCGTGGTCGACGTCATCTTCGAGGGTGACGACATTGTGGTGCCCCCCATCTACACTGCTCTGAAAATCGAGCGCCCCGAAGACGAAGGCGGCGAAGTAATCCTCGAAGTGGAACAGCACATCGGCGAAGACACCGTGCGCTGCGTGGCGATGGAAAGCACCGACGGCCTGCAGCGCGGTATGCGCGTCGACAACCTCGAGCGTCCGATCGCAGTGCCCACCGGCACGCAAATCAAAGGACGTCTGCTCAATGTCATCGGCGAAGCCATCGACAACCTCCCGGCTCTCGACCGTGACAATCTGCGCCCGATACATCAGCCCGCTCCCGAATTCGAGGACCTCACAATCGGTACTGAAATCCTCACCACCGGCATCAAGGTCATCGACCTGCTCGAGCCTTACAGCAAAGGCGGCAAAATCGGTCTGTTCGGCGGCGCCGGCGTGGGCAAAACAGTGCTCATCATGGAGCTTATCAACAATATCGCCAAAGGACACGACGGATTCTCCGTATTCACCGGCGTAGGCGAACGCACACGCGAAGGCAATGACCTTCTGCGCGAGATGATCGAGAGCGGCGTCATGAAATACGGCGACAAATTTCAGGAGGGAATGGAAAAAGGCCAATGGAACCTCTCCGACGTAAACCTCGACGAGCTCTCAACATCTCAGGCCACACTCGTGTTCGGCCAGATGAACGAACCGCCGGGCGCACGTCTGCGCGTGGCGCTGGCCGGTCTTACCGTCGCCGAGCAATTCCGCGACCAGGGCGCCGGAGGTAAAGACGTGCTCCTCTTCATCGACAACATTTTCCGTTTCACTCAGGCCGGTTCGGAAGTTTCCGCACTTCTTGGCCGTATGCCATCGGCCGTAGGTTATCAGCCTACGCTGGCCTCAGAAATGGGTACGCTGCAAGAACGCATCACATCGACCAAAAACGGATCAATCACCTCCGTTCAGGCCATATATGTGCCTGCCGACGACCTTACCGACCCCGCTCCGGCCACAACATTCAACTTCCTCGACGCCACCACGGTGCTCTCGCGCAAAATCGCCGAGCTCGGTATCTATCCCGCCGTAGACCCGCTGGAATCGACATCGCGCATCCTCGACCCCAACATCATCGGCGAAGAACACTACAACACCGCTCAGGCCGTGAAACAGCTCCTGCAGAAATACAACGAGCTGCAAGATATCATCGCCATCCTCGGTGTCGACGAGCTCTCCGACGAAGACAAACTCGTCGTGGCCCGAGCACGCCGTGCACAGCGCTACCTCTCGCAGCCGTTCCACGTGGCCGAGCAATTCACCGGCCTCCCCGGCGTAATGGTGCCTCTGGCCGAAACAATCCGCGGTTTCAAGATGATACTCTCGGGCGAGATGGACGAATACCCCGAACAGGCATTCCTCAACGTCGGCACCATCGACGAAGCCATCGAAAAAGGCAAGCGTCTGCTCGCTGAGGTTAAATAACACCAACCCATCCACTTCATTCCTAAAACAATGACACTCAAAATCATATCATCTACCGACGTGATTTTCAAAGGCGAAGTCACGAGCGTCACCCTGCCGGGCACGATGGGTGCTTTCACCGTGCTGCGCAATCACGCATCGCTCGTGTCGACCCTTGCAAAAGGCACAGTGCGCTACACCACCTCGGCCGGTGAAGAGAAAAGCCTCGACATCCCCGGCGGCCTCGTAGATGTGGACAACAACGTAGTGTCGGCGTGCATATATTAAGGTATGAAACGTCTGCTAATAATATTATCGTTAATGATTGTGACGCTGGCTGTACCCTTCGGAGCACAGGCCTCGGAGAGCGCCGACAGCGCCAAGGCAATCAACCCCAAGGAAATCATTTTTGAGCACCTTGGAGACGCCTACGGCTGGGAAGTGCCCTTCTCGCACTCTCACCGCATACCGTTGCCCTGCATAGTCTTCGCCAAAGACGGCTCGCTGCACGCTTTCTCATCGGCAAGCGTGCAACACGGCGAAGTATACACAGCATCCGACGGCTCGCAATTCACAATCGCAGGCTACAAGATGCCTCACGAGGGCAAGATTGTACAGATTCTCCCCGACGGCGAATATTACCGTCCGTGGGACATCTCTATCACCAAAAACGTGGCCGCGCTCTTCATCTCAGTGCTCCTTGTGGCCGGACTGATGCTCTGGCTTGCCCGTGTGCTGAGCCGCAAAGGTTACAATGCTCCGCGCAAGGGAGCCGGCGCGCTTGAAGTCGTTGTGGCTTTCGTCTACGACGGCGTGATTAAAGCCACCCTCGGCGAGAACGCCAAGCGTTTCGCGCCCTATCTGCTCACCGTGTTCTTCTTCATTCTGGGGATGAACCTGCTGGGTCTTGTGGTCATCTTCCCGGGCGGCGCGAACCTTACCGGCAACATCGCCATCACTCTTGTGCTGGCCGTCCTCACATTTCTGGTCACCAACATCTACGGCACAAAGCACTACTGGAAAGAAATATTCTGGCCCGACGTGCCCCTGTGGCTCAAATTTCCGTTGCCGATTATGCCTATGATCGAGATTTTCGGCATGTTCACCAAACCGGCCGCTCTCACCGTGCGTCTGTTCGCCAACATGATGGGCGGCCACATGATAGTGCTGGTGCTCACACTCCTCATCTTCATATTCTCGGCCATGAATCCCGTGATGGGAGGCGCCACTACGATCGTCTCGGTAGCTTTCACACTGTTCATGCTACTGATCGACGTGTTGGTGAGCTTCATCCAGGCATACGTGTTCACGATGCTCTCCACCATCTTCATCTCGTTGGCTCAGGAAAAAGCACACGAAGAACACAAACCGCAAGAAACTGCAAATTAAAGAAAACAAATAATAAAACAATAACCCTCTAAAACCCTACAACTATGTTAGCTCTCATCTTAGCAGCAGCAGAACTCGCAAAACTCGGTGCAAGCCTTGGCGCAGCAATCGCAGCAATCGGCGCCGGTATCGGTATCGGTAAAATCGGTGCATCGGCCATGGAAGCTATCGCACGCCAGCCCGAAGCAGCAGGCGACATCCGCTCGAGCATGATTGTGATCGCCGCCCTTATCGAAGGTGTGGCCCTCTTCGCCGTAATCGTTTGCGTACTCGCTCTCTTCGTATAAAATATCACTCCCTCTCCCACCCCCAAAAGCTAAAACATGGAACTATTCACTCCTGAATTCGGCTTGATCTTCTGGATGTTCGTGGCCTTCGGCATCCTCTTCCTCATTCTTTGGAAGTGGGCATGGCCCGTAATCCTCAAAAGCATAGACGAGCGGGCCGATCTCATTGACAAGGGTGTGGAATACGCGCAGAATGCCCGTCAGCAGCTTGAAGGCGCCAAAGAAGAGGCAGAAAAATACCTCTCCGACGCCCGTCGCCAACAGACCGATATGCTCCGCGAAGCCGACAAGATGAAAAACCAAATCATCGAAGAAGCTCGCGCGGCGGCTACCGTCGAAGCTCAAAAAGTGATGGACAACGCCAAAGAAGCTATCAAACAGCAGCAAAAAGAAGCCGAAAAACAATTCCGCGACCAAGTTAGCGAATTTGCACTCGACATAGCCCAGAAAGTAGTACAACAAGAGCTGGCCGACCAATCAGCCCAACAAAAATTAGTGGGCAAGCTGCTTGATGAAATGGAAAGCAATAATTGATTATGGATCAAGGACTCATACCGCGCCGATACGCCAAAGCGCTTTTTCTGGCCGCCTCCGAAAAAGGAGCTGAAAAACAGCTCTATACAGAGATGGGCTCGCTCTGCGCCGCTTTCGACCGCGAAAGCGACCTGACCAAGACAATGGCCAACCCCTTTGTCTCACAGGCTGACAAGAGCCGCCTCATTATTTCGGCTGCACAAACCACGGCTGCGAAATCGCCTATGTTGGCCGACTTCCTGACCCTGCTCGGGCGCAACCGCCGCATCGACCTGATCCGCGCAATCGCATTGGCTTACCGCGACATCTACCGCAAAGCAAACCACATCTACCGCGTAGAGGTTGTCGCAGCAACCGCCCCTTCGGCCGAAAACGAAAAAAGGCTTAAAGAACTTATTCTCAAAGAGCTCAAAGGCGGACAAATGGAATACTCCCTGCGCATCGACCCCGACCTTATAGGCGGCTTCGTGGTCAATATCGACAACGAACGCCTCGACGCTTCAATCAAAAACGAACTTAAACAACTGCGTTTTAAACTCCTATCACAACGATGATCAACCCCAGCGAGATATCGGAAATACTCAAGCAGCAACTCGAAAGCATCAACCAAAAGGTGAGTTTCGAGCAGACAGGCACCGTACTCTCAGTAGGCGACGGCGTGGCTCATGTCTACGGACTTGACAACGTGCGCGCCAACGAGCTCGTAGAGTTCGAAAACGGTGTCACCGGCGTGGCCCTCAACCTCGAAGAGAGCAATGTCGGAGTCATCCTGCTTGACAACGTAAATAAAGTGACCGAAAACATGAATGTGCGCCGCACGGGTAAAATTGCGTCAATCCCCGTGGGCGAAGGTCTTACCGGGCGCGTCATCAATGTGCTCGGACAGCCCATCGACGGCCGCGGAGCCATCACCGGCGAACTGATGCCCATGCCTCTGGAGCGCAAAGCCCCGGGCGTAATTTACCGCCAGCCGGTGAATCAGCCGTTGCAGACCGGTATCAAAGCCATCGACTCGATGGTGCCCATCGGACGCGGTCAGCGCGAGCTCATCATCGGCGACCGTCAGATAGGCAAAACCGCAATCGCCATCGACACCATCATCAATCAGCGACAGAACTTCGAAGCCGGGAAACCCGTCTATTGCATCTACGTGGCGATCGGACAGAAAGCCTCGTCGGTAGCCGCACTTGTCGAGACTCTGCGCAAGCACGGCGCACTCGACTACACCATCGTCGTGGCCGCCACAGCGTCCGACTCGGCAGCCATGCGCTACTATGCCCCGTTTGCCGGCGTAGCCATCGGCGAATACTTCCGCGACACAGGCCGCGACGCTCTCATCGTCTACGATGACCTCTCGAAGCAAGCTGTCGCATACCGCGAGATTTCGCTTATCCTCAAACGTCCCTCCGGACGCGAAGCATACCCCGGCGATATCTTCTACCTGCACTCACGCCTGCTCGAGCGCGCTGCCAAAATTATCGACAATCAGGAAGTAGCCTCACGCATGAACGACCTTCCCGCCGTGCTCAAAGACAAAGTCAAAGGCGGCGGCTCGCTCACTGCCCTCCCCATCATAGAGACTCAGGCCGGCGACGTATCGGCCTACATCCCCACCAACGTGATTTCGATCACCGACGGTCAGATATTCCTCGAAACCGCTCTGTTCAACCGAGGCATCCGTCCTGCCATCAACGTCGGCATCTCGGTGTCGCGCGTGGGCGGCAACGCTCAGATCAAGTCGATGAAGAAAGTGGCCGGCACGCTCAAAATCGACCAGGCGCAGTTCCGCGAACTGGAATCGTTCACCAAATTCGGCGGCGACATCGACCCCGTCACTGCCCGTGTAATCGACAAGGGCCGCAAAAACGAGCGTCTGCTCATCCAGCCTCAGTATCATCCCGTAGCCGTCGAAGACGAGGTTGCCGTGATCTATTGCGGCGTAAACGGTCTGCTCGAAAACGTGCCCATGCACAAGGTAGCCGAATTCGAGAGCCGTCTGCTGCAAATGCTCAAGGCCGCTCATCGCACCGATGTGCTCGATGTAATAAAATCAGGCAAACTCACCGACGAGGTTACGGCTATCCTCACATCCACCGCCAAGGAGGTGGCTTCATCGCTCGCCGAATAGCATCCGCAGGGTCGGGTGTCCCCCCTCGGAGCACCCGACTCCACTTTCAGGGCCGGATATGCCACATCAGCCACACGCTATGGCACATAAACGGCCTCGCCGACCGCGGCAAAACAGTCAAAAAGCAACATACTACGGTTCACCGCACGTGAAACCGGCCAACTTCAAACGGCAACACCGCCAAAGCATAAAACAAAAACATAAATGGCAACCCTACGAGAATTAAAAGGACGCATAGGCTCGGTAGCTTCCTCAGAGAAAATAACCGGCGCCATGAAAATGATCTCTTCGGCCAAAATGCGCAAGGCCGAAAGCGAGTTGCGTCGTTTGCTCCCGTTCAGAGAGCAAATCGAAGGCATCATCGGCAATCTTCTGAGCGCCGACGCCACTTTCTCGTCGCCGTTGACACAGACATCAGGCGAAATCGACCACGCCACAGTGCTTGTTCTGGGCAGTGACGACGGACTCTGCGGCGCCTACAATGTCAACATACAGAAATATCTCAGTTCGCACATCGACTCACTGCGCGAGCGCTACGGCATGGGACTGAAAGTCGACATTATGCCGGTGGGTAAGAAAATGGCCAAAGCCGTGGCAAAATTAGCCTCGGCCAACACCTCAATCATAGCCGCGGGCAACTGCAACTCCAAAAGCTCCGGCGATGACGTCAAAAACCTTAATACCGAGCTTCAGAACCGCTTTGTATCCGGCTCTACGGCGCGTGTCGACGTCGTGTTCATGAATTTCATATCCATGAGCCGCCAGCGTCCCGCCTCGCGTCAGATTCTGCCCGTAAGCACCGAACTGTTCAAAACCGAAGGCGTCAGAGCATCGCAGCGTCCCTACCTTTTCGAGCCCGACGCCCAGACAGTGTTCACCACAGTATTGCCAATGTTCCTCTCTGCCGTCATGCAGGAGGTATTCGCCCAAAACCGTGCATCCGAACAGGCTGCACGCGTGATGGCCATGCAGAGCGCCAACGACAACGCTAAGAAGCTCCTCGACACGCTCCATCTCGAATACAACAAGCTGCGTCAGCAAAGCATCACCTCCGAACTGCTCGACATCGTGGGCGGACAAGTCAAGGACCAATAACAATCAAACAGAAACATCCACTCCCTGCGCGGAGGACTATATATTGATATAAACAAACAAGAAACAGAATCATACATTCAGCAATGAGTAGTATTTCAGAATATTTCAAATCGCTCGGTACGGGCATCGTAAGCCTTGTCAAAGGCCTTCAGGTGACCGGCAAGGAGCTCGTGACGCCCAAAATCACCGAATTTTATCCAGAAGACCGCGAAACCTACAAGTGGCCCGAGCGCTTCCGCGCCCGCCTCGAGCTCATCTATGACGCCGAAGGCCGTCATCGCTGCATTGCCTGCGGCACTTGCGAGCGAGTTTGCCCCAACGGCACTATATCGCTCGACATCAAAACCGTAGAGAGTCCCGATGGCAAAAGAAAAAAGAAACTTGCCGTATATCACTACGATCTCGGCACCTGTACATTCTGCGACCTGTGCGTGACAAACTGCCCGACAACAGCTCTGGAATTCTCCAACGACTTCGAGCAGGCAATGTTCACCCGCGACAAACTTCGCAAGGTACTCAACGACCGTCCCGACCGACAGGACGACGCCACATGGGCCGAAGCATCAGCCGCACCCGCACCTGCTGCAACGCCCAAACCCGGCGCACCTGCCGCCGACGACGCTGCTGCTAAAAAGATTGAAGCTCTCAAAAAAGCTCTCGCTGCCAAGGAAGCGGCCATCGCTGCCGCCGCCGATGATGCAGAGAAAGCCAAAATTCAGGCAATTATCGACAAAACCAAGGCCGCTATCGCAGCTCTGGCCCCGGCTAATGCCGTCGACCCTGCAAAAGCAAAAAAGATCGAGGCTCTGAAAAAAGCTCTCGCTGCCAAGGAAGCAGCCCTCGCTGCCGCCGCCGATGATGCCGAGAAAGCCAAGATTCAGGCCATTATCGACAAGACCAAGGCCGCAATCGCCGCTCTGGACGCCTGAAGCCACATCTTTTCTCCGTCTCTCGTTCAGCGGCCGGCCTACGCATCATGCAAGTAACATCTACGTGGATGCAGACCCCGAAAAAGGCTCAAAAGCCGCGCCTGTCACAGACGGTAACAGAATCTTTTGAAGAAATAAAAAAACAAAACAATATATGAATTCAGTAGGAAGTATCATCATGTATGTAATCATAGCTCTGGCTATGGTTGTATTCTCGGTACTCGCTGTCACCACACGCAAAATCCTGCGTGCGGCCACTTTCCTGCTCTTCACCCTCTTCGCAGCCGCCGGCATGTACTTCATGCTCGGCTACGAATTTCTGGGCGCGGTGCAGATAGCGGTCTACGCCGGAGGCATCGTTGTGCTTTTCGTATTCGCAATTCTGCTTACGAGCAAGCCCGGTGACAATGCCGAGAAACTGAAATCGCGCTCACGCGTGATGGGTCTCGTGGCCGCTCTGGCAATGGGAGGCGTCACACTGTTCGCTTTTCTCTCACGTGCCGGACGTCTTTTGGGCGACACCACGATGCCCGAAATGGCCAACCCGACAATGAAACAATTGGGCCACACGCTCATGAGCACCGGCGACGGCGGTCTGCTGCTCCCCTTCGAGGCTGTGAGTGTGCTGTTGCTCGCATGTATAATCGGTGGTGTAGTCATCGCCCGCAAACGCTGATTGAGTTATGGAAATTACGCTTATCTACTGGCTTGTGCCCACACTCATCATGTTCTGCTGCGGTGTATACGGCTTCATCACGCGCAAAAACATGATTGCTATCCTCATATCGCTTGAGCTGATGCTTAACGCTGTGGATATCAACTTCGTACTGTTCAACCGTTATCTTTTCCCGGGACAGATGGAGGGAATGTTCTTCACTCTCTTCGCCATAGCCATAGCAGCCGCCGAGACGGCTCTTGCCATCGCTATTATCATCAACATCTTCCGCTCCGTGAAGAATGTCGACATCCAGGGACTTGACAAAATGAAATTCTGACCAATATGGAGAACGTATCTGACCTCATACCGGTTGCAATACCGATTCTGATTCTTGCCATCCCCCTGCTGATGTTCCTGATTCTGGGACTGCTGGGGATGAAGATGAGCCACCGCACCGCCGGTGTGCTCGGCTGCATAGGCATGGGCACCACCATGGTGCTGTCCTACTTTACGGCATTCACTTATTTCTTCAGCGGCGCTCAGCAATTCATCAACGCCTCGGGCGAACGTCTGCAATACATCTTTTTCGACCAGACATGGCTTGAATTTTACGATAAACTGGCCATCAAGCTCGGTTTCCTTCTCGACCCGATTTCGGCTCTGCTGCTGATAGTGGTCACCACCATTTCATTTATGGTGCACCTCTACTCGATGGGCTATATGCGCGACCATCACGGCGTGTTCGAACGCGGATTCCAGCGTTTCTATGCCTTCCTGTCGCTTTTCAGCTTCTCGATGCTCGGACTGGTGGTTGCGACCAACATTTTCCAGATGTATATCTTCTGGGAGCTCGTGGGCGCTTCGTCCTATCTGCTCATCGGTTTCTACTACACCAAGCCGGCGGCAGTTTCGGCTTCAAAGAAAGCGTTTATCGTGACACGTTTCGCCGACCTCGGCTTCCTCATCGGTATCCTCATCCTGTCGTACTATACCGGCACTTTCGATTTCACCAACTTCACATCAGTGCCCGTCGAAGGCATAGCCGACACCTATCAGGTGAGCGAGCAGACTGCTCTGGGCGTGCGCAACGTGTTCGAAACACATGCAGCTCCGCTGTTTATGGGCGGTTCGGTGCTCACATGGGCATTGGTGCTCATATTTATGGGCGGCATGGGCAAATCGGCCATGATGCCTCTGCACATCTGGCTGCCCGACGCTATGGAAGGTCCGACTCCCGTATCGGCCCTCATCCACGCCGCCACCATGGTTGTGGCCGGTGTGTATCTGGTTGCACGACTGTTCCCGCTTTATCTCACCGAGCCCACGGCTCTCGACATTGTCACCGTGGTAGGCGCCATAACAGCACTATATGCGGCAATGGTGGCCTGCGCTCAGATCGACATCAAGCGCGTGCTGGCGTTCTCGACCATCTCGCAGATTGCGTTTATGATGGTTTCGCTCGGCGTGGCACGTCCTGAGATACACGAGGGACTCGGCTACATGGCCTCGATGTTCCATCTGTTCACTCACGCTATGTTCAAGGCCCTGCTCTTCCTCGGCGCGGGCGCACTGATTCACGCTATCGGATCGAACGACTACACCGCCATGCACGGCCTGCGCAAGCTCATGCCCGTAACTCACTGGACATTCCTCATCGGCTGTCTTGCCATCGCCGGCATCATCCCCTTCTCGGGATTCTTCTCCAAAGATGAAATTCTCAGCAGCTGCCTTGGCTACAACTGGGTCGCTTACGCATGGATGTCGCTCGTAGCCGGTCTAACGGCATTCTATATGTTCCGTCTCTACTACCTCATCTTCTGGTGGAAAGAGCACAAGACGCCCGAGGGCCATCACGCTCCTCACGACCAGCCCTGGACCATGTCGCTGCCTCTGGTATTCCTTGCAGCCGTGTCGTGTGTGGCCGGTTTCATCCCCTTCGGCAAGTTTGTGACATGGAACGGCGTCAGCTACGACTTTATGGCACATTTCAACTGGGGCGTGGCCTCAGTGAGCCTCGTGGTGGCAATAGCCGGCATTGCTCTGGCCACTGTGATGTACCGCAAGGAAAATCCTCTGCCCGAGAAGATGCGCAACCTCCTGCCCAACCTCTGGAGATGGTGTCACCACCGCTTCTATTGGGACGAGCTATACATCTTCATCACACATAAGATTATCTTCAATCTCGTATGCCGCCCCATCGCATGGTTCGACCGCAATATAATCGACGGCACGATGGACGCTTTCGCCTCGATTACACAAAAGACCTCTTACGCAATCCGCGGTCTGCAATCGGGACAGATACAGCTCTACGTATGGGTTTACCTCATCGGCGCCCTGCTTTTAGGCTGTGTGACAGCATTTTGCATCTTCTAACAATGGAAAAATGACAGAAACAATGATATTTTCTAATCCTCTGATTTATTTTGTGGTCATCCCGCTGCTGATGCTTGCAGCGCTGGCTCTGTGCCACAATATCAAGCAGATACGTGCAGTTGCCGTCACCGGCTCGGTGGCCTTGATGGCGCTGTCGACTTATGTGCTCGTCGAATATCTCAAAGCACCGGCGCTCACGCCCGAAAATCCGATGTTATTCTGCGGCTCATGGCAGTGGTTCGCGCCCCTGCACATCAATCTTGCCGTGGGTGTCGACGGCATCTCGATAGTGATGCTTATCCTCTCTTCCATTATCGTATTCGCCGGCTCGTTCGCCTCATGGGAGATACCGCAGCCCAAGGAGTTCTTCCTCTGGCTCATCCTGCTGTCGACGGGTGTCTTCGGATTCTTCATCTCGATTGACCTGTTCACAATGTTCATGTTCTATGAGATAGCTCTTATCCCGATGTACCTGCTCATCGGCATTTGGGGCTCGGGCAAGAAAGAGTACTCGGCCATGAAGCTCACACTGATGCTTATGGGCGGCTCGGCCTTCCTGATGCTCGGTCTCATCGGCATCTACTACCATTCGGCTCCCACGCAAAGCGAGCTTACATGGAATCTGCTCGAAATAGCCCGCAACGCCAACATCGACAAGGGCTGGCAATACTTCCTCTTCCCTATGACATTCGTAGGCTTCGGCGTGCTCGGCGCCATGTTCCCCTTCCACACATGGAGCCCCGACGGTCACGCATCAGCCCCCACGGCAGTGTCGATGCTCCACGCCGGCGTGCTCATGAAGCTCGGAGGCTACGGCTGCTTCCGCGTGGCCATCTATCTGATGCCCGAGGCTGCCCACGACCTGGCATGGATTTTCCTTATACTCACCGGCATCTCGGTTGTCTACGGAGCTTTCTCGGCCTGTGTGCAGACCGACCTCAAATACATCAATGCCTATTCGTCGGTTTCGCACTGTGGACTGGTGCTCTTCGCCATTCTGATGCTCAACACCACCGCCATGACCGGCGCCATCATGCAGATGCTCTCGCACGGCCTTATGACCGCTCTCTTCTTCGCTCTCATCGGTATGATTTACGGCCGCACCCACACCCGCGACATCACCAAGATGGGAGGTCTGATGCAGATTATGCCTTTCCTTGCCGTATGCTACATCATAGCCGGTTTCGCTTCGCTCGGTCTGCCGGGTCTCAGCGGATTTGTGGCTGAAATGACCATCTTCGTGGGCTCGTTCGAGCAAGGCATGACCGACTACCTCGCCGGCAACGGCTCGCTCCGTCTGGTATTCACCATCGTGGCCTGCACTTCGATTGTCATCACCGCAGTCTACATCCTGCGCGTAGTGGGCAAGCTGCTGCTCGGTCCGGTTCAGGACGACCATCACCGCTCGCTCACCGACGCCACATGGTGGGAGCGTCTTTCGGCTGTAACTCTTATCGTAAGCGTGGCCGCCATCGGTTGCTTCCCCAACTTCTTTGCCGGCCTGATTAAAGCCACATTCATTCCTCAAATCTTCACCGTCCTCGGTCTCTAAAAGATAGCTGCAAAATGGATTATTCACAATTCTTAGCAATGAAACAGGAGATTGGCGTGCTCGTCGTGTTTCTCCTGGTATTCCTCTACGACACGTTCGCGCCTTCGGGTAAAAACAAATCGCTGCCCGTAGTCACCCTCGTGCTCACGGCCGGTCTCACCATCTGGGGCTTCTGCTCGTGCATCGGCGGCGAAGCAAAAGCGTTTGCCGGCATGTACGAGACCTCGGGCGTAATCAATGCGATTAAAAACATCCTCAACATAGGCGTGATACTGGTTATCCTCCAGTCAATCAAATGGGCCGGAAGCGACAATATGGCTCAGCGCCGCGGCGAATTCTACGAGCTGCTGCTGGTCACCCTCTTCGGTATGTATCTGATGATATCGGCACGTCACTTCCTTCTGTTCATCATCGGTCTCGAGAGCGCATCGCTGCCCCTCGCAGCCATGGTGGCTCTGGACAAGAACCGCTACGAAAGCCACGAGGCAGCCGTGAAGTACATCCTCACCGCCGTCTTCTCTTCGGCTGTGTTCATGATGGGACTGTCGTTTGTCTACGCTCTCAGCGGCTCGCTCTATTTTGAGAACATCTACTTCGCCATCACCGGCCGCTACTCGGTGCTTCTGTGCATCGCACTCGCATTCGTCATTGCCGGCATCGGCTTCAAACTCTCGCTCGTGCCCTTCCACCTGTGGACTGCCGACGTATATCAGGGCGCACCCACATCGGTCACCTCCTATCTCTCGGTAATCTCCAAAGGCGCCGCTGCATTCGCGTTCATGGTGATTCTCGCCCAGGTATTCGGCACTTGCTACTCACGTGTGTGGGAGTGGATGCTCTACGCTCTGATTATCCTTACCATCACCGTCGGCAACCTCTTCGCGTTGCGTCAGCGCAACATGAAGCGTTTCCTTGCATTCTCGTCAATCTCGCAGGCCGGATACATTATGCTCGGCATCATAGCGTTCAACGCCATGGGCGTGGCTGCGATGATGTATTACATACTCGTGTACATCTTCTCCAACCTTGCCGCGTTCGGCGTAATCGGAGCCATCGAGAATGCCACCGGCAAAGTGAGCATGGACGACTACCGCGGCCTCTACAAGACCAATCCGCGTCTGGCCGTGGCCATGATGCTGGCTATGTTCTCACTGGCCGGTATCCCCTTCTTCGCCGGATTCTTCTCGAAATTCTTCATCTTCACCGCCGCCATCAACCAGGGCACAACGGCAATCTATGTGCTCGTGTTCATCGCTCTGCTCAACACCATCGTGTCGCTCTATTACTACCTCCTGGTAGTCAAAGCAATGTTCATCAGCCCCGAAGAGCCTGTAATCCCGACATTCCGCTCGTCTTGGAGCGAGCGCCTGGGACTGTGGATAACAGTCGGCGGCATCGTGCTGCTCGGCATCGTAAGCTGCGTCTACACAAGTCTGCTCACTCTCACTGCCAACGCCCCGATGACAGCCTACTTCACATTCTGACCCGAAAAACATCCGTATACCGAGGGCGCGTCAAAATGCAAATTTTGGTGCGTCCTCTGATTTTTAAAACCACTTCACCGTGTATCATAACCCTCACATGACCGAAGAGGAAATCATAGCACTGCTCGACAGCGAGGCCGAACGCATCAACAGCCCGGAGTTCATCGCCGAAGATCCCGTGCAGTTTCCCCGCCTCTACTCCGACCCGCGGGACATCGAAATCACCGCTCTGCTGAGCGCGACCATAGCCTGGGGCAACCGCAAAATGATATGCAACAACTGCCGCAAGATGCTGCGGCTCATGGAGCACAGCCCTTACCGCTATGTGACCGAAAGAGGCTACGAAGACCTGCCCGAGGGCAACATCCACCGTACATTCTTCACTGCCAATCTGCGTCACTATCTGCGCGGCCTCAACCTGATATATTCACAATACGGCACCTTGCAGGATTTCGCCCGCGCCAGACACATTGTCGACAGCGAGGCGCCGGCGTGGGAGCTGGCCGCACACCTGGGCGAAGCGCTGAGCGAGGCAAACGGCGGCCTCTGCGACAGCCGATGCCTGCCCCGCAATCTCGAAACCACGGCGCTCAAACGACTGAATATGGCTCTGCGATGGCTCGTGCGCAACGACGGCATTGTCGACCTCGGCATCTGGGACGTAATCAAGCCCGCACAGCTCTACATACCCCTCGACGTGCATGTGGGCCGCATCTCCCGTGAGCTCGGACTGCTCGACCGACGCTCCGACGACCGCAAAGCGGCAGTCGAACTCACCGAGAGGCTCCGACGCTACCGACCCGACGACCCCGCTGTGTATGACTACGCCCTCTTCGGCATCGGCGTCAGCCAAGGCCGCGCAGCAGCAGCCGAAAAAGAGAAAAAATAGGCCACACGGGGCAAAATCGGCAATCCGCCGTGCACAAAGCGCAACGAAAGGGGGCAAACCCATCCTCGCGGGGTCAAGATCAGATTAAATATGAGCTTAATCTGCTGATTATCGCTTATTTTGCCAGAATTTGCGGAAATTTTAGTATATCACAAATTTTTTCAAAAAAAAATTGTAAATTCGAAAAATTTAGATTAAATTTGGGGCGATAATTAAACTTAATACCCATGAGAAAATTTCTTCCTTTTTTCTTGTCATTTCTGCTAATTAGTTGTTCGCAGGATGACTTATCCCCTGTACTTGAAGAAGTTGACAATACACTTCTTTCCGTATCTGTACAAGATGAAAATTCCGTCACGATCACCGATCTTGATAATCTCGTAAAGGGATATAACCCTTCAAAATCAAGATCAAACAGCTACACAATCTCTACAATCACAGACAAGAATGGTAACCCTGCCATCTATGTACTCAACTTAGATAAAGGAGGTTGGATACTTGTCAGCGCAACACGAAAGTATCAACCGGTCATCGCTCGCAACGACGAAGGTTCCTTTAACATCAATGACATTATGCCAGAAGGCCTTGAGATGTGGAGAGATAATATGATTGCATTAATTTCAGACGTCGATAATTCAATTCCACAAGACACCATCAAACTTTATCAGAGACAATGGGCTTCTATTTCACCTTCAATCGCGCTCAAATCAGCACCGGCTCGTCCTTCTTCTCGAGTTGATCATTGGACAGATGAACCGGTTTTCCATAGCGATTTCACTAAAGAGGATTATGAAAGACTTCAAGGTATCATGGCCGATACGATTGCTGAATTACGCGGTCGCGGTTATACTGTTGAAACCTTTGAACACCTTTCTTATGGAGAATTAATACCTGGGTATTACGGTCAACAAGGAATAACCATCAATGACTTAATTCAAATGTGCGATGGTATGACGTATATTTTCTACTCCGAAAATTTCCGTTTCCTATCTTTTGCAGCCTACATTACGACTTATTCAGAAGACAAAACCGAACCATACATTAAATCCACATGGGACCAGAGCCAAGGTTACAATTCAACATTCCCTACAAAAGACGGGAAACGGTGTGTTGTCGGCTGTGTACCGGTCGCAGTTGGTCAATTGATGCGCCATTTCCAACATCCGACAAATTATAAAAATTTTCAATGGTCAGCAATGCCATTAACATATCCAACAGCTACAACGTCAGATTTTCTATATGATATTGGACAAGCAATGAATATCACGTTGGGAACCTCTATATCAGAAGCTAATTTTGACGATGCAAGAGACTTTTTGAAGAAATATTATAACTTCACTGTCAAAAAAGGGCTTTCTAACCCACAAGTTGAAAATATCATAAATGGACAATTAGTGTATCTAAGCGCTAAATTTGGAGATTCCGGACGGCATTCGTGGCTTTCCGGCGGTCGATGGATAAATAGCAGCATCGAAAAATGTGAAATTTACACATTCACATTACCTGATGAAATGACGACTTGCGGAAATATGCAAGTTGAAACCATCCTGCCATCAACAAGGACATTCTATATGAACTGGGGATGGGGAGGTAGATATGACGGATATTTTTCTCCCTCCGGATGGTATATTCCCAATGAATCCAGTATGTCATCAGATATTCGCGTAATGTATGGAATAAGTAAAAAATAATATATCTATGAAAAAATTTATCGTTTTCACTGTATTGCTATTGTCCTGGGTGGCAGCGCAGGCCCAATGGAGCGTCGGCGTGGACGCACGTATCGCCCCCTGGGGACAAGAGAGAAAAAATGCCGGCACAGATATTATGGTGAGCTATAAAATCCCGGTAAAAAGCTTCTATGTCATGCCTTCGGTAGGTCTTTTCTACAAAAAATATTATGAAGAATTGGATTGCGATCCCTCATGGTATGTGAAACACGGCTACCAGACAGGTTTTGACCTGACTGTGGTAGCGGGCAAAAGTTTCGGACTGGGCATCGGCACACTCTCGGTATTTACCGGTCCGAGATATGCGTATGCTTACGCATCCAAAAGCCACGTGTTCACAGATCTCGTCCCCAATAGTTTTGACTGGCGCATAGGTGTGGACTATACTTTCAGCAAATTTACAGTCAGCGCAAAATGCGACATCGCGACTTTGAAATTTCAGAAAGACAGCGATACGCCATATCACAAGGCTAAATATACCGAGCATCAGGTGCCAGCTCTGGCCATCGGTCTGGCATACAATTTCTGAATCTGTCTCACTTCCTGCACAAGAGCGGCGATGCACGATGCATCGCCGCTCTTGTTGCTCTCGTGTTGAATAATTTGCCCGATTGACATATTTTAAGTATCTTTGCATCGGATATGCGCCCGCGCACCCTTCGCCCGGACGCTTTGCCCGTGAAAAGTACGATATATATTAATCATCAAGACCATGTCTGAAATTAAAATAGCGGGAATCATGCGCGCCGGCGCCTATTCCCCCAACCACATCGGCAACGACGCCGCCATATTCAACATCGTGGCCGACCAGCTGCGCAAACGCGGCTGCGAAGTCACTGTTTACAGCGAAGAGCAGCTCATTGCCGGCGAAGTGAAAGAGGACATCATTGTAGACATGTGCCGCGAGCAGCGCTCAATCCACATCCTCCAGGAGATGGAAGACCGGGGACGTCTGGTCATCAACTCCGGCTACGGCATCGAAAACTGCACCCGCGAGCGCATGACCCGCATCCTGCTGGGCTCAAATATCCCCTATCCCCCGAGCATCATCGTCAATACCGACGAAAATGTCATCAACGCCCTGCGCGACGGCGGCTTCTCACGATGCTGGATAAAGCGCGGCGACTTCCACGCCATGCACAAGGAAGACGTGAGCTACGTGCGGCACATACAGGAAGCCCAGGAGGTGCTTCAGGAATACTTCCTGCGAGGCATCAAACGCGCAGTCATAAACAAGCACCTCGAAGGCGACCTCATCAAATTCTACGGCATACAGGGCTCGACATTCTTCTATTGGTTCTACCCCTTCGAAGCCGGCCACAGCAAATACGGACTCGAAGCCATCAACGGCAAACCGCGCGAGCTGCCGTTCGACAAAGACTACCTGCGCAAAATATGCTCCGATGCAGCAGAGGCTCTCGAAGTCAAAATCTACGGCGGCGACTGCATCGTGAACCCTGACGGCGATATCTCCATCATCGACTTCAACGACTGGCCAAGCTTCGCTCCCTGTCGCCAGGAAGCCGGACCCTACATCGCCAAATGCATCATGGCCGCTATCAAAGCACACTCCGAAAAGAAAGGCTGAATCACGAAACTTGAAAACATGACAGAACAAGATACAACCTCCTCGTCGTACCGCGACTCCCTGAAGTCGATGGACACCGAGGAGCACATCGACCTTGCATTCTACCGGCCCATCGGCTACGCATGGGCTCTGCTTGCAAAAAAACTCGGCGTTACGCCCAACGCCATCACGATAGCATCCATCTTCCTCGGCGTGGGCGCCGGCATCGCTTTCTACTATAATAATATATGGATAAACATCGTCGGCATGCTCCTGCTTATATGGGCCAACTCATTCGACAGCGCCGACGGACAGCTCGCACGCATGACCCGTCAGTACTCCCGGCTTGGCCGAATACTCGACGGTCTCAGCGGCGACCTCTGGTTCGCAACCATCTACGTGGCCATATGCCTGCGCGAAAACGCCACTTCCGCCTTCTTTATGGAGCGCCCGTGGCTCATATGGATCATAGCCGTCGTCACCGGGCTATGCCATGCCAAGCAAGCGGCCATGGCCGACTATTACCGGCAGTTCCATCTCTTCTTCCTCAAAGGCAAAGACGGCAGCGAACTTGACAGCAGCTCCGAGCTCAGTGAAAAGCTCAAACAGTCAGACTCCGGATTCTTCAGCCGCATCACTCAACTTGTATACCTCAACTATACCCGACAGCAAGAAGCCACAACTCCGGCCATGCAGGCACTCCGCGCCGAACTTCGCAAACTCTACCCCGACGGCAACATTCCGCAAGCTTTCCGCGACCGCTTCCGCGCACTCAGCCTGCCGCTGATGAAGTACACCAACATCCTATCGTTCAACTGGCGCACCATCGCCCTTTTCGCCTCACTCTTCGCCCGCATGCCCTGGCTGTACTTCGCTTTCGAGCTCATAGTGCTTAACGCTCTGCTCGTATACATGATACTGCGGCACGAATCTCTCTGCCGCACACTCGTGGCCGAACTGCGACAAGGCCGTTATTCCGCACAAGAAGCCTGACACTCCACAATATACTTCTATGATTAAAGGCATAATTTTCGACTACGGAGGCACGATCGACAGCCGCGGCAACCATTGGAGTTGGATTATACGCGACGGTTGGAAAAACGCCGGCATAGACTGCCCGCTCGACATCTTCCGCGAATGTTACGTACACGCCGAACGCGAACTGGCCAAAACACGCCACATCCTCCCCGGCGACGACTTCCACACACTTCTCGTCAAAAAAATGCGCATCGAGCTGCAATTTTTAGCCGACAACTTCACATCCGACACCGATATAAAAGGATTTCAGGCCACAGAAATCGAGGCTTTAGCCCGCGGCATAGCACAATATTGCGATCAATGCGCCCGCCAATGCATCGAAGAAGCCCGTCCCGTACTCGAACAGCTTAGCGCCCGATTTCCCATGATGCTCGTGAGCAATTTCTACGGCAACGTCGACTCAGTGCTCCGGGCCTACGACCTGCGCCGCTACTTTCAGGGCGTTATCGAAAGCGCCGTAGTGGGCGTACGCAAGCCCGACCCACGTATTTTCATGCTCGGAGTCGTCGCCCTCGGCCTCTCGCCCGATGAAGTCGTGATCGTAGGCGACTCACTGCGCAAAGACATCCTCCCCGCACGCTCAATCGGATGTCACACCATGTGGATAAAAGGACACGGCTGGACAGCCGACGAAGATGCCCAAACCGACCCCGCAGAAGTAAAAAATATAGCCGAAGCCCTCAATGCAATATTAACATTATGCAACTGATATCCGGCAAGATTCGACTAATTTTAAACTATTTTTACACAACAACCGATTTGTAAACTATTTTTTAGAAGATTTACCGTAGTTTTAACAAAAGAATTTTTTTACAATCGAAACATAATGTGTAATTTTACACGCTCAAACGCCGCAAGCTCCCGTGCGGAGTCATAAACGCGGCCAAAACTAAAAATTCGACCAATCTAAAAAACGTAAAAATAACCCAAATCAATCATGAGCAAATCAACTGTAAAGCCTGCTACAGGCAAACTCGGTGTGATGGTAGTCGGCCTCGGAGCCGTCTCCTCCACATTCATGACCGGTGTGCTGATGGCACGCAAAGGCTTGGCTAAACCCGTCGGCTCCATGACACAGTACGACAAAATCCGCGTCGGCGAAGGCGCAGACAAAAAATACCTCAAATATGCCGACATCGTACCCATCGCCGACCTCAACGATATCGTATTCGCAGCTTGGGACGTATATCCCGACAACGCATTCGAATCAGCCATGCGCTGCGAAGTGCTCAAAGAAAAAGATATCCTCCCCGTCAAAGACGAGCTCGAGAAAATCAAACCCCTCAAAGCCGCTTTCGACCACAACTACGCAAAACGCCTCGACGGCGACAACGTAAAACAGGTAAAAGACCGCTGGGACATGGTAGAACAGCTCCGCGAAGACATCCGCAACTTCAAGAAAGAATCAGGTGTTGACCGCGTGGTTGTGCTCTGGGCCGCCTCTACCGAAGTTTACGTCCCCGTTGACGAAAAAGTGCACGGCACTCTCGCAGCTCTCGAAGCCGCTATGAAAGCCGACGACAAAGAGCATATCGCTCCCTCGATGTGCTACGCTTACGCAGCACTCAGCGAAGGCGCACCCTTCATCATGGGCGCACCCAACACAACAGTCGACATCCCCGCAATGTGGGAGCTCGCCGAGAAAACCCACATGCCCATCGCCGGCAAAGACTTCAAAACAGGCCAGACTCTCGTAAAATCAGGCTTCGCACCCATCATCGGCACTCGTTGCCTCGGCCTCAGCGGCTGGTTTTCAACCAACATCCTCGGCAACCGCGACGGTCTCGTTCTTGACGAACCCGCCAACTTCCGCACCAAAGAGGTGTCAAAACTCTCCACACTCGAGTCAATCCTCGTGCCCGAAGAGCAGCCCGACCTCTACACCAACTACTACCACAAAGTGCGCATCAACTACTATCCCCCGCGCAACGACAACAAAGAAGGCTGGGACAACATCGACATCTTCGGCTGGATGGGCTACCCCATGCAGATCAAGATCAACTTCCTCTGCCGCGACTCCATCCTCGCAGCTCCCCTTTGCCTCGACCTCGTGCTGCTGAGCGACCTCGCAGCCCGCGCCGGCCGCTACGGCATCCAGCGCTTCCTGAGCTTCTTCCTCAAGAGCCCGATGCACGACTACACCAAAGGCGAAGTGCCCGTAAACCACCTCTTCCAGCAGTACGTAATGCTCAAAAACGCCCTGCGCGAAATGGGTGGCTACCCCGCCGACGAGCCCATCGACTGATTGCATAGCAGTCTGTAACCAACTAAAATACCACCATGCGAGGCCGCTCCGATATCTTCGGAGCGGCCTCGTCTGCTTTTTCCCAACGCCACACTTTATCTGTTTGCAGTTTTTTTTTGCGGACTTTCAGCATTTTATCGAATATTTTCAGTATCTTTGACGAGCGCTCAGCTTGCTGCTATACAACGTAACAAATTCAACTCCATAGATATGTCCTCTGATGGTAAACCGCGTTTCGGCATCGCTTTGATAATTATTTCCGCCGTTTTGATAATAATTGCTTTGGCTACGAAGTCAGAGTGGAAGGAGTCTGTGACAACCGATACCTCAACAGAGTCGGAAATCAGTATCGACATTGTCGCCGCCATAAGGCATGAGTCCGCACAAACCTTGCGTGACCAATCATTCTACGAGGGCTACGAAGACGGTTATGCCGATGGCGAGGAGGATGCCCTCGACCGCACGCGCAACGCTTACAGCTACAACTTCGATTCACCCTACTACGTGGCCGACCCCGAGCGATATCGCGAGGGATATGAAGAAGGCTATGACGAGGCTTACGAAAACGTGCGTCTGCGCCGCGAGCAAGAAGAGAAAGAGGATGACGATGATTACGAGTATCAATATTATAACGAATATGATTTATAATCATCGGCTCGCGATGGTCTCCGGACCGAAATAACCGAGTGCCATCAGGTCACAGAAGACGAAAGCACATCACGGGAGGTCTCGTGTGCATCACCCCGGCCACACGCGCAAACGCAACCGGGCTCATTAGTTAACAACATTTAACTTACGGAAATTTGTCTTTGTCAAAATTTTTAACGTTATTTGCCGACGAGGATATATTAAGAGCAATATGTCAGTTAGTTAAGCAACTTAAATAAACTGTTCACTGCGCAACCTCACTCAACCATTTTTCACAAACCTAAAAACTGATTTATGCAAAAACTTTACTCCTTCTTACTTGTGGCAATCACTTGCTGCACCGCTACGGCCATGGGACTTAAACCCGCCGTTCCCTCCGCATTTCAGAGTGCGAGTCAAAGTCTCTCTTTATCTGTCCCGGCCCGTGCGACTGCCGACACCGACTACACAACCTGGGAAAGCTTCGGCACTTGCACTCTTCAAGGTAGTTTTCTGAGTGATGTTTTAATGAATCTGAACGGAAACAACGACGGCGGTGACGAAATCACTTTCGCCGAGACCTCGGAGGTGATGGTGCGCCATCTGGTTAGTGACCCCAACACGGTGCAATATAAATTTATCAAACTATTCGGCTACACCGACTGCATCGCCACTATCGACGCCGTCACCGGCCTCGGCACAATACCTCGCACGGTGACAACCATTCCCGTTCCGTGGAGGTTAGCCGCTTACGAGGGTTCGACTTCTATTGACTTTATGTGCCGCGGCCTCTCCTTTTCTCCTGCACGCAAGATTTTCGAATTCTCCGACTCTTGGTTCATGTTCAACGAAAATTACGGCTACAACGGATATTTCCGAGGATTTCTGCCCGACGCCAACCCTAACACAGGCACCGAACTTGTCTTCGAATCGGGCGGTCTGCGCTCCACTGACAGCGGTATTTCATTTTCAATGAATCTTACCGATGTTGATCATGTGCGCTATATTACTCACTTCAACGACTCGTTTTCGTATACCGATTTACTGTCTGTAATAAAGGGAGAATGTGAATATAAGATAGCCAATGATAAAGATATAATCACAATCAGCTACGACCACGGATTAGGCTATTACCGCGTGCTCACACTGGCGTATGACGCCAACGACAACTATATGTCAATCTACAAAATCAATTCGGTATATCCGAATGTGGCGCCCGAAGGCACATGGCAGCCCTTGGGCAAAGGTATCTGGCATCATTATGGCGTTCCGTACTATTATTATATTTCTGACCGGGACAATTACGAATCCACAAGATACGACTTCCCTGAGGATAAAATGCAATGGGAGGTAGATGTAGAGAAACGCACCGACACCGACCGCGAAATATACCGCGTGGTCAATCCATACAGCCCCTCGTGCGCGCTTGCCGACACGTTCGACAATCTGCTCAAACTCATGTACCCCGACGAAGAGGAGCGTCCGGCCGCTTTCCGCACCGATGACACCTACTGGTTTGTTGTCGACGTCACTGAGCCGGGTAAATTCACCCTCGAATACCGCCTCAACGGTATGAATATTAATTACTGGACTAATGTAGCCTTTACAGAGACCGACTTCAAAATAGACCAGGCTACATTCGCGGACAACCGTCTGCACTTGCCAAGCGCCTACTCCAATTATAATGACCTTGTGGTGGAGATGCCGGACGCTTCAGGCGGCATCAGCGATGTCATCGCCGACTGCGACCGTGGTTCGGTCGAATATTTCGACCTTCTGGGACACCGAGTGGTCAATCCCGGCAAAGGCTTATACATTATCCGCCGGGGCACTGAAACGAAAAAAATCATAATCAAATAACCGGCACTTTCGTTGCTTGCCGTTTAACGGCACCAAAACTAAATATTTAAAAATCCAGACCGATTGCCGGAGGTGAAATTATGTTTCAGCTCCGGCAATGCTATTTTAGACTCATCCGAAGTTTTTTTTTGCTCTAAATTAGCGTTATGTCGATTTTTTTCAGTATCTTTGCACCTCGGTAAGGAGCGCGTAGACGCTCCAACGCTTCAATGTGCACAAAAAACATCTCACAATAAATGGAAAACGTAAAAGACAACGCTAATCAAGCGCCTGAGGCTCAAAATGTTGAGTCCACAAACGAAAAATCTAAGAAAACCGTCATCACCATAGGTGTGATTGTTGCCGCCCTCATCGTAATCGCTCTCATCTGGCTGGGCGTGAACCGCAAAGGATCTGCCAAGGCTGACGAAGCCATAGCTCTGGCCGATGTGGAAATGAACGATTCGATAGCTCTGAAATATTACATGGACGCCGCCGAGCTCGGTCACAAGAGCGGAAACCGCGCCAAGCTCCATGCAGCTATCGCTCTCTATCAGCAGGGCAAATATCAGGAAGCTCTCGACTATCTCAAAGACGCTTCGGTGAGCAGCGACGTTATCGAAGCCGGCAAATTCAGCCTCATGGGCGACTGCTACGTGAATCTCGAAAAATACGAAGATGCCCTTTCTTGCTACAACAAAGCCATCTCCGCTTCGGACAACAATCCTCAGATCGTGCCCTTCGTGCTTGTAAAAGAAGCCAACGTTTACCGCGCCATGCAGAATTACAACGAAGAGTCGAACTGCTACAACAAAATCATAAACGATTATCCCCAGTACGCACAGCAGCTTCGCTTCGACATCAAGAAATACGCCGAACGTGCCTATGACTCTGAAAAATAAATCTTTATAAAAAATACAAGGCGGGGGTGTATCGAACTTTCAGATTTGATACACCCTCACTTTTATTTTCCATATATCTTTCCGCCGCTTTGTACACTCTCCGCGATGCAGGAGACATAGGGCGGAAGATTCCAACCATCAAACTGCCACTGCCGTGATGCAATCATCCTCCGAACGACTGAAAGAACTGTCCGAATCGCCCGTGGGCCGCCTGCTGTGGAAATACAGCCTGCCGGCTGTCGTGGGCATGGTGGTGATGTCGCTTTACAATGTCATCGACCGCATCTACATCGGCCGCGGCGTGGGAGCCGATGCCATTTCAGGTCTGGCCATAACTTTTCCCGTGATGAATCTGAGCGCGGCCCTGGGCGTGCTCATCGGAGCCGGAGCCTCGACGCGCGTGTCGATATTGCTTGGCGCCGGCAACATCCGGGGAGCATCGCGAGTGCTCGGCAACGCTCTGGTGCTCACTGTCGCCATAGGCATTGGCTACATCTCGCTTTTCGGCATCTTTCTCAAAGACATACTCACAGCCTTCGGCGCGGGGCCCAACACGTTGCCATACGCCTACGATTTCATGCTCTACCTGCTGCCCGGCATGCTGATGATAAACCTTACGTTCAGCTTCAACAACATCATGCGGGCGTCGGGCTACCCGCTCCGGGCAATGTTCACAATGATTATAGGAGCAGCGCTCAACGTGGCTCTCGCTCCTGTTTTCATCTTCTATTTCGACATGGGCATCAAGGGCGCAGCCATTGCCAGCGACATCTCAATGACCGTGTCGATGATATTCGTAATGAGCCATTTCTGCCGAAAGGACGTGACCGTAAGGTTTCAGCGCGGCATCTACCGCCTGAGCGCGTCCATCGTGTGGTCGATAGTGGCCATCGGCGCCGCGCCTGCTCTTGTCAACGCCGCCTCTTGCCTTATCAACATTCTCATCAACAAATCGTTGGTAAGCTACGGCTCCGACCTGGCCGTGGGAGCCGCCGGGATATTCGTGACTTACACATCCTTGCTCACCACCTTCGTTTTAGGTATCTGCATGGGCATGCAGCCGATAGTGGGATACAACTATGGGGCCGGGCGTCTGCACCGCCTGAAACGCGCCTACTATCTCGCCGCCGGCGTGGGCACGTGCATTTGCACCGCCGGCTGTATTTTCGGTCTTTTCTTCCCCGGCCTCATAGCGAAAACATTCACTGTCGACGCCACACTCATCAGCGTCACCGTCAACGCGCTCACTCTCGCCCTGCCCATGTTCTGGATGGTTGGTTTCCAGATTGTGAGCACCACATTCTTCCAGAGCATTGACAAAGCCGGCAAATCGATTGTCCTCAGCCTCGTGCGCCAGGTGATATTTCTCATTCCCTTGCTGTTAACGCTGCCCCGCACCTTCGGCCTCGACGGAGTGTGGCTGTCGTTCCCATCGTCCGACCTGATAGCTACGGTCGTAACCGCCTTACTGATCATCATCCAGATGCGCTCGCTCAGCGCCGGCGGCAAAGGCAGCCCGGCATCAACCGATACACATTCTCAACCGCAACAACAATGACCACACTCTACGCTACCGACCTCGACGGCACGCTGCTCGACGCCGACGCCTGTCTGTCACCTGGCACCGTCAGCATATTCAACAGCCTCACCGTCAAAGGCGTGAAGATAGCCTTTGTCACCTCGCGCACACCGGCCACCGTCGAGCCGATAACATCACGACTGAGCAACCTCATGCCCTCGGTGGTGATGACCGGAGCCGCCATCTGGGATTTCGCATCGCGCAGCTACCTGCAGGTGCACTATCACAACCCTGCCGACGCTCTCGTCATCAACGACATATTCCTCCGCCACGGCGTGGGCGCCTTTGCCTACACATTGCCACGCGGCACCAACACATTGCACGTCTACCACCCCTGCGGGCATCTCACCGACATCGAGCGCTCGTTTGTAAAAGACCGCACGCTCAACGACCTGAAAACCTTTCACTTGCACACACCCATGCCCGCCGGAGCCGAACGATGCACAGTCCTCTTTTTCGCCATGGGCGACGCCGTGGCGATGCAGAAGGTGGCCGATGACGTGAACCAAGCCACATCGTGCCACGCCGACTGGTATCCCGACACTTATCATCCCGGTCTGGCACTGCTCGAAATCTTCGCGCACGGGGTGTCGAAAGCCTCCGGTCTGGCTGAGCTGCGGCACATCACCGGAGCCGACCGATTGGTGGCTTTCGGCGACAATCTCAACGATATGCCCATGCTCAGGACGGCCGACCTTTCGGTGGCCGTAGCCAACGCTCATCCGCAGGTCAGAGAGGCGGCCGACGCGCTCATCGGCCCCAACACCGACGACGCCGTGATCAGATATATAGCCCGCGACAGCGGCCATCCGGAAAATTAACAAAATTTACTCTCTGAAATTTTCATTACCAAAAGATTTTCACTAACTTTGCAGTCGCAAAACACGGAATATCAACATTCAGTATATCACCATATAATACTATATAATAGACACTATTATGAAGATTGAAAAAATCATCGGTCGTGAGGTGCTCGATTCGCGCGGCAACCCCACTGTTGAAGTTGACGTAACCCTCGAATCAGGCGCATTCGGTCGCGCATCTGTTCCCTCGGGCGCATCTACCGGCGTAAACGAAGCTCTTGAGCTCCGCGACGGAGACAAATCGCGCTACATGGGCAAAGGCGTGCTCAAAGCCGTTGCCAACGTCAACGATGTGATTGCTCCCGCCCTCATCGGCATGAGCGCACTCGACCAGATTGCCATCGACGAGAAAATGCTCGCTCTCGACGGCACCGCCACCAAATCGAACCTTGGCGCAAACGCTATCCTCGGCGTATCGCTCGCCGTGGCCAAAGCAGCAGCCAACTACCTCGACCTGCCCCTCTACAAATACATCGGCGGTTGCAACACCTACGCTCTGCCCGTGCCCATGATGAACATCATCAACGGCGGCGCACACTCCGACGCTCCCATCTGCTTCCAGGAATTCATGATTCGTCCCATCGGCGCAACTTCGTTCCACGAAGGCATCCGCATGGGCACAGAAGTGTTCCATAACCTCAAAAAAGTGCTCAAAGCACGCGGTCTCAGCACAGCTGTCGGCGACGAAGGCGGTTTCGCTCCCGCTCTCGACGGCACAGAAGACGCCCTCAACGTAATCATGCAGGCTATCGAAGCCGCAGGCTACAAACCCGGCAAAGACGTGACCATCGGTCTCGACTGCGCTTCGTCGGAATTTTACGAGGACGGCAAATACCACTACTCGCACCTCAACAACGGCGCTGCCAAGGAAGCCAACGGCGCTACCTATACCTCCGAAGAGCAGGCTCAGTTCCTCAAAACACTCGTTGAGAAATACCCCATCGACTCTATCGAAGACGGTATGGCCGAAAACGACTGGGCAGGCTGGAAAGTGCTCACCGACCTCATCGGCGACCGCTGCCAGCTCGTGGGCGATGACCTCTTCGTAACCAACGTCAAATACCTCACACGCGGTATCGAAGAAGGCTGCGCCAACTCTATCCTCGTAAAGGTTAACCAGATCGGCTCGCTCACCGAGACACTCCGCGCCGTAGAGCTCGCACAGCGCAACGGCTACACCGCCGTCATCTCGCACCGCTCGGGCGAAACCGAAGACGCCACCATCGCCGATATCGCCGTTGCCACCAACGCCGGCCAGATCAAAACCGGCTCGGCATCGCGCTCCGACCGTATGGCAAAATACAACCAGCTCCTCCGCATCGAAGAGCAGCTCGGCGCAGCAGCCGTTTACGGCTACGGCAAAAAGACCAAACGTCCTGAATAAATTTCCCTGTATCTCATATTCACAGCGAGGCCGCTCCTTTTTGGGAGCGGCCTCGTTGCCTCTTACTTGCCGCCGTGCAGGTAGCCCAGCGGACGCCGCAGACGCGTAAAGGCGTATGAGGTCAGGAACGATGTCACCGCCGCCACCGTGAGCGGAAGAATGAAACTGTAAAGTCCCGCCATCTCCGCAGCAATGAATATGCCCATCAGCGGAGCCTGTATCGCTCCCGACATCACCGCCGCCATGCCAAGAAATGCAAACATCGCATACGACAGATGCGCGTCGAAGCAAACGTTCATCACCCCGGCAAAAATGAATCCGCAGATTGCTCCGCAAAAGAATGTGGGAGTGAAATCGCCGCCCACACCGCCCGTGTCGTTAGTCGCCGACACGGCAAACGGTTTTACCAGCAGCAAAACGCCAAGAAGCGCGAGCAAAATGTCGGGACGCTCGCTGAGGCGGTACAACGGGCCGTAAGCCACGAGCGCCTGAGGAGAGTCGGCCATCAGTTTGGCCATCATTGTATAACCCTCGCCGTAGAGCGACGGAAAAATGAATAGCACCGCCGACACGAAGGCTCCTCCGGCAAGAGCCTTGACCCAAATGCCCGAAAAGCGCCGGAGCCACTTGTAGCAGCGACCCATTACAGTGCTGTAATAGGCAGAGTAGATGCCACACACCACCCCGCACAATAAGACATAAGGCAACATCGAAGCCTCAAACGTCATCACCGGCATAAACGTGACATCATTGTGGCATCCCATGATGAGAAAACACGTCAGAGCCGAAGCCAGCGACGAAAATATCACAGCGATCACTGACTGCAGCGATTCGCGCATGGCCAGCACCTCCAGGCAATACATCACGCCGCCCACCGGAGCCATGAAAATGCCGGCGATGCCGGCAGCCGCGCCACATCCGGCCAGTTGCGCCAAATCGCTCTGTCTCAAACGAAAAGCCTTGCCCACGTTGCTGCCGATGGCGGCGCCGGTGTAGGCAATAGGATCCGCGCCTCCGGCGCTTCCGCCCATGCCCAGAGTGATCGAACAAGCCACAATAGGACCGGCGATAAGCCTCGGCGAAATATCGTTATCATTATTTTTCATGCCGTCGATAAGACGGTCGGTGGCATGATCCATAGGACGTCGCACCACATAGCGCGTCACCAGCACGGCCAGCAAGATACCGGCCACGGGAAGAATAAAGAAGCCGTAATTACCCTCGCTCACATTGAAAATACCCAGAAAGAAATCCCTCACAGCCGAAATGCTCCATTTCAGCAGCGCGGCGCAAGCACCGGTGAGCACGCCGATGACAACGGCAAGAATATACATAAAATTCACGCCGCGCATATAACGCTGTTGCCAGCCGGCAAGCCGCCGTGTCACACTATCCAATATCGTCATGCCGCTCATATCGCATCACTGATTACAAACCAAGCCATTCTCATATCCGGAGCTGAAACGCAATCTTACATTACAACAATCACGGCGCCCAAACGGTTGACCGTCACCACAAAAGAAGTCCCTCCCCGGCCGCATTTTTTCATCAACGGAGGTTAATTCATCAAGAAAAATCGTATTTTTGCAAAATAAAAAAGCTATAATTTATAAATCTTATAAGTCTTATAAATCATATAATTAAACTTTACAACCTTTTTATGATCGGTTTTCTGAAAATATCCGGCGATTATACATCATGGAACGTTTATCGTAAGGCTGTGATAATCTGCGATGTTACGGAGCTGTTTATCAATCGGGCTCTTCCACGCGGCTCGCGGACTATTGACCAAATGCGTCAAGCAGCACGCTCCTGCAAACAGAATATCGTGGAAGGTGTGAGCGATGGCACTGTTTCTGCCGAAATGTGCATTAAACTTCTCGGTGTGGCGCGCGGCTCAATCAGAGAACTACTTGAAGACTATGGTGATTTTCTTCGGCAACACGATTTAGCGATTTGGGACAAGGATGATGAGCGTACAAAATCAACTCGCGCTTATTGTATTAAAAATGATGACGCGAAATCGTTTACCGATAAATGTCGGGAGCGCAGCGATGCGACAGTGGCAAATATTATGCTGACACAGATACGCCAGATTGATTCGATGCTTGCAGCTGTAATGAAGAAAGTTGAGGCCGAGTTTATACGCGATGGCGGCATTAAAGAAGCCATGTCGAGAGAGAGGCGCAGGGCCCGCGGATATTGATTGGCGTGAGAGCGTATAATTCTTATAAATCTTATAAATCTTATACGTCTTATACGTCTTATAAGTCTTATATTCCGGGCGTTTACCTTAATAATTGCTAATTATTTGCCGGGGCCGGGGATTTTTTGTAACTTTGTATAGATTTGTCGTGCCTATGTTTCGGCCTTCGTCTTTCACCTCTCTCTTTAATCTCTGTTTATGAAGCATTTTTTACCTCTTATACTTTCTGTGGCTGCGCTCTTTGCATCTGCCGTGACCGCGTCGGCCGCCGGCGGCGAAGCTCACGACGGCGTCGGCACGGAGATTTCGGTGCAGAATACCGATGTCTCGGTGCGTGTGTCGCACTCGGGCTTCGAGGTGCACAACGCTTCGCAGGAGCCGTGCGCGGTGGAGGTATATTCCCTCACCGGCAGCCTTGTGCTCTCGACGTCAGCACCGTCGGGCGTGACATCATTTCAGCTTCGGCCCGGTCACTATATAATCAGGATCAACGGCCGTCCGCTGAAGGTGGTGATTAAGTGACCTATCGCCATTTACTTCTGTAAAAAAATCATTAAACATCAACCCATATCCATGAAAATCAGCAATAAACTCTCCGGCGCGCTCATTGCCGCCTCTCTGTTTTGCTCAGCAACCGCCGTTGCTCAGAATCCCGACGCCAAATTCGACTCCTATCCTCTCTACGAGGGCACTGACCTCGAACTCACAATCGACGGCACAGGCACTCACTTCGCTCTCTGGAGCCCCGAAGCTCAGGAGGCAAAAGTAAACCTATACAACACCGACCGCAACACTCCCCCCTGCCGCGTGCTGCAAATGACCAAAGGCGAGAAGGGCGTATGGCGTGCTTCGGTGCCTGAGCAGCTCTACGGCAGATTCTACACATTCGCCATCAAATATGAGGGCAAATGGCTTGACGAGACACCCGGCATCTGGGCCAAGGCAACCGGCACCAACGGCCGTCGCGCAGCCATCATCGACTTCGCCGCCACCAATCCCGAGGGCTGGGAGCAGGATCACGGCCCTGAGGTGAAAAACATCACCGACGCCGTGCTCTACGAGATGCACCACCGCGACTTCTCGATGCACCCCTCGTCGGGCATCGTGCACAAAGGCAAATTTCTCGCTCTCACAGAAGAGCAGACCCGCAATCTCACAGGCGAGAAGACAGGTATCGACCACCTCAAAGAACTTGGCGTGACTCACGTGCACATTCTTCCCTCCTACGACTACAACTCGGTGGACGAGGCCAACCTCCCCTCCAACCAGTACAACTGGGGCTATGACCCGTACAACTACAACACTCCCGAGGGCTCATACTCCACCGACCCGGCCAATCCCGCCGCCCGCGTGCGCGAGATGAAAGAGATGATTAAGGCTCTGCACGACGCCGGCATAGGCGTGGTGATGGACGTAGTGTACAACCACACGGCCAACAACGATGACTCCAACTTCTCACTCACCGCGCCCGGGTATTTCTACCGCCACCGCGCCGACGGCTCGTACAGCGACGCTTCAGGCTGCGGCAACGAAACTGCCAGCGAGCGCCCCATGATGCAGGACTTTATCGTCAACTCGGTCAAAAACTGGGCTAAGGAATACCATATCGACGGCTTTCGCTTCGATCTCATGGCCATCCACGACACAGAGACGATGAACCGCGTGGCACGTGAGCTGAAAGAAATCAATCCCTCGATTTTTGTCTACGGCGAAGGCTGGACGGCCGGCGACTCCCCCCTCCCCTCCGAGCGCCGCGCCCTGAAGGAGAACGTGGCTAAGATGGAGGGCATTGCCGTCTTCTCCGATGACATCCGCGATGCCATCAAAGGTCATTACAGCAACGCCGCCGACCGCGGTTTCGCCACAGGCAAGCCCGGCAACGAAGAAACTGTAAAAATAGGCATCGTGGCCTCGACAGCACACCCGCAGGTTGACTACTCGAAAGGCAACAACTCAAAATTTGCATACGCTTCGGCTCCGACTCAGGTCATCAACTACGTCTCGTGCCACGACGACCTCACCCTCACCGACAAGCTCGCAAAATCGATGCCCGGCTCGACCGAAGCCGAGCGTCAGCGCGCAGCGCGTCTGGCTCAGACTATCGTATTCACCTCGCAAGGCACACCCTTCATGTTCGCCGGCGAGGAAGTGTTCCGCGACAAGAAAGGCGTGCACAACTCCTTCAAGTCACCCGACTCCATCAACGCCATCGACTGGCAGCTCAAGCACGCCAACGCCGAACAGTTTGACTACTACCGCAACCTCATCGCCCTGCGCAAGGCTCATCCGGCCTTCCGCATGACATCCGCCTCTGACATCGCCCGCCACATAGTCTTTGACAAGGTTTCACAGCCCAACCTCATCTCCTATTCAATCAAAGACCACGCCAACGGCGACGAGTGGAAAGAAATAAAGCTCATCTTCAACGGCTCGGCCGACGCCGCCACCGTGAAGGTGCCCAAGGGCGACTGGACCATCATAGCCGAAGACGGCCGACTCAACCCCGACGGTCTCGGCACCACGCGCGGCGGACAGCTCACCGTGGCTCCCACCTCGGCTCTGATTCTCGCCCGCACCAAATAATTTCCGTAAATCATTATGGTGAGCCTCAACTGCAAAGTTCAGGCTCACCATTTCATTAATCACCCGCCGCTCAGCCCACTATCGCAATGAAAGACATCAAAGCCCGCCGCGCCGACTCCTTTCTCGCCGAGCTCATCAGCCGGGGCGAACACGTACAGCAGGACTTTAAATTCCAGATATCGGATGCGCGGAAAATCGCCCACTCGATATCGGCGTTTGCCAACTGCTCGGGCGGCCGTCTGCTGATAGGGGTAAAAGACAACGGCGCCATAGCCGGCGTGCGCAACGAAGAAGACATCTACGTCATCGAGCAGGCGGCCACTCTCTATTGCCGCCCGGCGATTGAGGTGGATTTCAGCGCCGTGCGCACAGCTGAAGGGCAGATTGTGATCATAGCATCGGTGCCGCGCTCACAGGTGCGTCCGGTGATGGCACAAGAGAGCGACCTGAGATGGCGCGCCTACTACCGGGTGGCCGACGAGAACATCTGCGCCCATCCGCTGATGGTGCGCACATGGCGCCACATGGCCTCCTCACGCCGCGTATCCTTCCACATCGACGGTCCCGAAGCCGGAATCCTGCGCCGGATGAACGACCGGGGCGACATTCCTGTCTCCGAGGCACTGCTCGCCGCCGGCACTTCGCGCCTCGCAGCCGAATGGGCGGTGGTGCGCCTCGCAGCTCTCGGGCTGGTCGACTTCGTGCACACAGCCTCAGGCTGGAATCTCACGCTCTCATCTCCGGAGTCATAACGTCACAGCCATGACATTCTCCATCGTAAAACTTGTGCGCATCTGAACCGACCGCCGTCGGTTTTGTTACATTATAAAGCACACGTTTCAACCCGCCGGCGACAAAATGTTGGCAAATTGAAAAATATGATGTAATTTTGCGAGGTCAATCCCATAACGAGTGGATACACGTTTCAGATATATAAGTTTTTGGGCCAAAGCGGCACTGTGTGTGGCGCTTTGTCTGGTTTCGGCTTGCTCGACTACACGTAAAATTCCCGAAGGAGAATATCTCTACACCGGTCTCAAGGGCGTGGATTACACCGCTCCCGACTCGGTCAGAATACCCTCCGGATTAAAAGAAGTCATCACCGAAGCCGTAGACGTTCCGGGTAACAAGCCCACCCTGTTTGTCTTCCCGGCCGGACTGTGGGCCTACAACAATCTCCCCGATTCGGCCTCAGGTTTCAAAGGCTGGCTATACCGGAAATTCGCTCAGGACCCGGTGCTCGTTTCGGAGATAAAACCGCAGCTGCGCACCAAAATGATAGACCAGATACTCCAGAACAACGGATATTTCCACGGCTCGGCTTCTTACACTCTTGTTCAGCCCAAAAACAAGAAAAAGGCTTCGATACGCTACTCCGTCACTCCCGGGCCGGCCTTTCCCATCGACAGCATAATCTACCCGGCCGACACAAGCCATCTCATCCTCACCATGGACTCGGTGCTGCGCAAGGACCGGTATCTGCAGAAAGGTGCCGTATTCTCCATGGACTCGCTCGCCGATGTGCGCACGCGCGTGACCAACGCCTTACGCAACCGCGGATACTATCTTTTCAGCCCCGAATACATCGAATATCTCGCCGACAGCGTGATGCACAAAGGCTGTGTGACTCTCAAAGTAGACCTTGCCAACAACGCTCCCCGTTTTACCGCACAGCGCTACCGCACAGGCAAAATCAACGTCGTTGTGCACCGCAACGACGGCAAAGGACTGCCCGACACCATCGCCCTCAACAACGGCATCGAACTCGTGCAGATGATGCCCTCACGGCTGCGCCGCAGCGTCATCACCGACAATGTCACCTTCCGCAGCGGACGCTACATCTCGCAACGCGACTTCAACCGCACGCAGCAGTACCTCTCGCGTCTGGGCATCTTCAACGCCATCAGCATGAAGGCAATGCCCGACACCATGGCCGCGAAACCGACTCTCGACGTTGACATAGACTGCACGTTCGACATGCCGCTCGAAGCATCGATTGAGGTCAACGCATCGTCGAAATCAAACTCATACATCGGCCCCGGCCTCATCTTTGGCGTTACCAACCACAACATTTTCGGCGGCGGCGAACAGCTCAACGTGAGTCTCAACGGCACCTACGAGTGGCAGACCGGACACGACCGCAGCTCGATTTTCAACAGCTACGAGGTGGGTCTGACTTCGTCTCTGGCTTTTCCGCGATTGCTGGCTCCGGGATTCATCCCGCGCCGCAAAAGGCAAATCAACTGGACGCGCATCACACTCAACGCCGACCTGCTAAACCGACCGCACTACTTCAAGATGGCGCAGTTCAACGCATCGTTCGGCTACGAATGGCTGTCGAGTCGCTCGCTGAGCCATCAGCTCACGCTCTTCAAGCTCACCTACACCAATCTGATGAAGACCACCCACGAGTTCGACTCAATCATGGACCATAACCCGGCGGTGGCACAGAGTTTCAAATCGCAATACATTCCGCAGATAGCCTACACGCTCAACTACAACCGTAAAATCAACCGCGACAACTCGGTCAACGTGCAGTTTACCGTGCAGGAAGCCGGCAACATCTTCTGGGGCATCTACACTCTATGCGGTCAAAAGGGAGAGAAAGAACTTTTCGGCACACCCTTCTCACAATTCATCAAAGGCTCTCTGCAACTGGTGTGGAACCGCCGCATCGGCCGCTCCGACCAATGGCTCGTGGGGCGCGTAGCCACCGGAGCCGCCCACGCATACGGCAACTCGTCGCAGGTGCCCTATGCCGAGCAATTCTACGTGGGCGGTGCCAACTCGATACGCGCCTTCACCGTACGCTCCATCGGTCCGGGCAGCTACCACGAAGCGGACGCCAACAACCCCAACGACTATTTCGACCAGACAGGTACGTTCAAGTTCGAAGCCAACCTCGAATACCGCTTCCCCATCTGGAGCGTGCTCCACGGCGCCGTATTCGTAGACACGGGCAATGTGTGGCTACTGCGCAACGATCCGTCCCGTCCCGGCGGACTGCTCCGCGGCTCGACATTCTTAAAGGACCTTGCCCTCGGCACCGGGGTGGGACTGAGGGTCGACATAGGCATGATAGTAATCCGCGGCGACCTCGGCATAGGCATACACGCCCCCTACGACACCGGCAAGAGCGGATACTACAACATGACCTCTTTCCGCAACTCACTGGCCTTCCACCTCGCCATCGGCTACCCCTTCTGACCATCCGTCATATCCTGAAATTTGCCACTTAGGTTGACGTATCACAATGCATGCTCCCGAAAATCGCAGGGACGCACGGCCTGCACGTCCGATTGCGGCTTTTTGCATAAAAGTTGCAAAAGATGACGGTAAATTTTTCTCAACACAGAATTTTTCATTAACTTTGCAGTCAGAAAGATAAAAACATTCTTAATAATTCATATCAATGGTAAGTTACAAAGAATTAGGCCTTGTCAACACCCGTGAGATGTTTGCCAAAGCCATCAAAGGCGGCTACGCAGTGCCCGCTTTCAACTTCAACAATATGGAGCAGCTTCAGGCCATCATCAAAGCTGCCGCCGAAGAGAAATCGCCCGTAATCCTTCAGGTATCGAAAGGCGCACGCAACTACGCCAACGCCACTCTCCTGCGCTACATGGCACAGGGTGCCGTAGCATACGCCAAAGAGCTCGGCTGGGAGCATCCCCAGATTGTGCTTCACCTCGACCACGGCGACAGCTTCGAGCTGTGCAAGAGCTGCATCGACAACGGTTTCTCTTCCGTAATGATCGACGGCTCACACCTGCCCTACGAGGAGAATGTGGCTCTGACCAAGAAAGTTGTTGACTACGCCCACCAGTTCGACGTAACAGTCGAGGGCGAGCTCGGCGTGCTTGCCGGCGTGGAAGATGAAGTTTCGGCCGACCACCACACCTACACCGATCCCGAAGAAGTAATCGACTTCGCCACACGCACCGGCTGCGACAGCCTCGCCATCTCTATCGGCACCAGCCACGGCGCATACAAATTCACTCCCGAGCAGTGCACACGCAACGCCGAAGGCCGCCTTGTGCCCCCGCCACTGGCATTCGACGTGCTCGACGCCGTTATGGAGAAACTTCCCGGCTTCCCCATCGTGCTCCACGGCTCATCGTCAGTGCCTCAGGAATATGTCGATATCATCAACGCCAACGGCGGCAAACTTCCCGATGCCATCGGTATCCCCGAAGAAGAGCTCCGCAAAGCTGCCAAAAGCGCCGTTTGCAAAATCAACATCGACTCTGACAGCCGTCTGGCCATGACAGCCGCCGTCCGCAAAGTCTTCAACGAGAAGCCCGGCGAATTCGACCCCCGCAAATACCTCGGTCCGGCCCGCGACGAAATGGAAAAACTCTACAAGCACAAAATCGAGAACGTGCTTGGCTCGGCAGGCAAAGCTGAATAAGCCATCCCCGCTATAAACCACCAAGAGGGTGTGTCAAAAATGCAAATTTTTGATACACCCTCTTTTAGCTAAAACACACACAGCCACTTTCTCGTTTATTATTAGACTACATTTCAAAACTATACCATTATGCAAATCGGAGACAAAGCGCCGGCCGTGCTCGGCATGGACCAAAACGGCAATGAAGTAAAACTCGCCGACTTCGCCGGCAAGAAACTCGTATTGTACTTCTACCCCAAGGACTCTACGCCCGGCTGTACGCAAGAAGCCTGCAATCTGCGCGACAACTACACCGAACTCCTTGACCAGGGCTACGCCGTGGTGGGTGTAAGCGTCGACAGCGACAAGTCGCACCGCCGTTTCATCGAGAAAAACTCTCTGCCTTTTCCGCTCATCGCCGACACCGGCCATCGTCTTGTAGAAGAAATGGGCGTTTGGGGCGAGAAGAAAATGGCAGGTCGCACCTATATGGGCACCTACCGCACCACTTTTATAATTTCTGAAACGGGCGTTATAGAGCGCATCATCACCCACAAGGAAATCAAAGTCAAAGACCACGCCGCACAGATATTGTCGTAACACGATACCGACATTCCGCGCGAAAGTGCACCACCCACGAGGGCAACCGGAGCGCCGCAGTCTTTGTCAATTTTGATATTGTGACCGGCGACTTCAGGCCCGGCCGAAACAGAGTGGATCTCTATGGGGTCTGTTGACGGATATCTGTCGCCGGAAACATCCCGAACTTCGTGTTCGTCGGTTACATAATTCGGTTACATAATAATGAGAGCCCGGCTCACGGCGTCGTCTTATTCTCCGGCTCACAAAAATTCCGGTCACTATCGCCGCAAGAGCGGCCAAAGCAACGACTATCCATATCGGAGCGTGGTTCCGCCGATGCTCGTCGAGCTGTTTTTTCAGTGCATTGTTTTCCTGACGCTCGTCGGTTATGGCCGCGCGCACATGCGCGGTGGCGTAGACGATGTCGCGATGCAAGCGGTTCATCGAGTCGCTGAGGGCGGTAAAAGCCGGATAGAGGGCGTTTAGCTTGTTCTCATCATTTCCTTCGTTATATACGTCGATGAGCCGGCGGGTCTCAAGCAACGAGATTTCAAGGTCGCCCGAGGCTTGGAGACGGTCAACAGCCGCTACTGGACCTTCCTCGTACCGGCACTCCCGGCTCCGTGCAACAACTTCTACCACAGTTTCCGACAAAACCGACCCGTGCGACACAGCCATACGATATCCTAAAATCCCGCGTACCACAAGCGCGGGATTTTATATACTCACCAACAGCCTCTTTTACAGCCGGAAAATACAGATTGCACTTATTAATAATAGTTAAATTAGGGTGGTTTGAATCTCTATATGACAGCAAATTTGTAATTTTGCACAATTATGAGGCAAACTCTCGTCATTGACAACGGCAACTCCTCGACAAAAATCGGCGTGGAGCGCGACGGCGAAATACTCGCCGTACGCTCCTATCGGCGTCTCACGGCTCAGATTGCAGGTGCGCTGCTGAAAGAATACGGCGATTTCGATGCCGTAGCATCATGCAGCGTCGGCGCCGACATATCTCCGGCACTCGACGTGCTGCGGCAGAACGTAAGCAAAGTGCTTTGCGTCGAGGGCATCACCCCGGTGCCGGTGTCGCTCGACGGATACAAGCGCCCCGAACGTCTGGGTCCCGACCGCATAGCCGCCCTCTGCGGCGCATACGCCGAAATGCCAGGCAAGGAAATACTCGTGGCCGATTACGGCACCGCCATCACCTACGACCTGCTGCTGAGCAACGGCACTTTTGCCGGAGGCAATATAGCTCCGGGCACCGGAATGCGTATGCGCGCCCTGCATGAGCACACAGCGCGCCTGCCGCTAATCAATCTTGATCAGCCGCCCATGCTATGGGGCGACGACACCGATCAGGCCATACTCGCAGGAGTGCTGCACGGAGTGGCCGGCGAGCTGTGCCACTACCGGCGGCTCATCAGCCCCGATGCCGAAATCATCGTTACCGGAGGAGCTTCGGCACGAGTGCTGCCTCTGCTGCCTTTCACCGTCAATCACCGGCCCAACCTCGTGCTCACCGGACTTAAAAGCATATTAGACTACAATGAAAATAACTAAAATTCTTGCAGCGCTTCTCGCTATGGCCTTATCCCTGCCCGCAATCGCGCAGAACGGCACAATGACCCCCTACAGCCGCTACGGATACGGCATGCTCAGCGACAACGCATCATCCGCCCAACGGGCTATGGGCTCGGTAGGCTACGCCATGAACTCCGGAAGGCAAATCAACGTCATGAACCCGGCTTCGTATGCGGCTGTCGACTCTCTGACATTCATCTTCGACATGGGCATGGACCTCACTTTCCTCTGGCAGGAGGAGCAGGGCAACCGCTCGAACCAGACCGGAGGCGGCCTCGACTACATCACCATGGCTTTCCGCCTGAAAAAGCATCTCGGCGCTTCGCTCGGCGTGCTCCCATACTCATCGGTGGGTTATGCTTTCGGCAGCGACATCACCAACGGCTCAACCGACCGCTCAGGCTCGGGCAGCATCAATTTCGCCTATGCCGGCATCGGCTGGGAGCCCTTCCCGCGCTTTATGGCCGGACTTAATTTCGGCTACCTCTTCGGCACAACCACCAACGCCACCTATGCCACCACCGACCTCGGCTCCAACACTACATTCCAGCGCGTGCTCGAAGTGCGCGACTGGAACCTCGACCTCGGCCTGCAGTACGCCATCAACATCAATTCGCGTAACCGCATCACTCTCGGCGCGCGCTTTTCGCCCGGCAAGGACCTGCACGGCAAAACCTACGGCATCTACTACGACCAGAGCCGCTACGACGAGGACAACAAGCTCCGCATAGACACCGTCGGCTACACCAAGCTCAAGGGCAACTACACCATCCCCTACACACTCGGAGCCGGCATCAACTACCAGTGGGGCGGACGCCTTATGGCCGAAGTCGATTTCACTTACCAACCATGGAAAGACGCAAAATACGCCAAAATCGAGAACTTCGAGCGCACGACTTTCGACAACCGCTGGCGCGTGGCTGCCGGCGTGGAATACATTCCCCATCCGCGCGGCGGATATTTCCGGCGCATGCAGTACCGCATCGGCGGATTTTACAACCACGACTATCTCAACATCATGGGCAACAACGTACGTGAATACGCCCTGACGATGGGTCTCGGCTTCCCGGTGCCCGGATTCAAGACTCTCGTCAATCTCGGTTTCGAATACCGCCACCGGCAGGCAAGTCCCATGGCCCTTATTAAAGAGGACTATTTCAATATCACTATCGGTGTGAACTTCAACGAGATGTGGTTCCGTAAATCGAAGATTTACTAATAATCAGGTTCAGTCAGTTTCACTTATCCGCATATTTTGGATACATCACCGTCTCACATCGGCAACACACTGCGCCGGCTGCCCGCGGCCATATGCACAGTGATGATTTTAGCTCTCCTCGCCGCTTGCGGCGAGGAAAAGCACTCTTATGTGAGCAACCTTACAGAGGCCACTCCGACGATGTCGACCGTGAACGTCAACACCTTCATCTCCGACTCGGGCTACACCCGTTACTTCATCACCACTCCCGTATGGAACATCTACGACGAGGCTCAGGAACCCTGCTGGAAGTTTCCGCAAGGCATCGAGCTCGAACAATACGACCTCGCCCTCAAACCGGCGGCAAACATGCGCTGCGATTCGGCCACTTACCTGAGCAGCAAGCACATATGGCGTCTCGACGGCAACGTGGTGATGGTGAACGTGCACCGCGACTCATTTCTCACGCAGCAAGTCTATTGGGATCAGACGCGGCGCGAGGTATACTCCGACTCTTTTGTACACATCGTGCGCGCCGACCACATAATCGAAGGCTTCGGATTCTCGTCCAACGAGTCGATGACACGCTACGACGTGAACCGCCCAACCGGCATTTTCCCCGTAGACCGCCGTCCCGGAGCGCACGCGGCAGCCGACTCCGCACCGTCAGCGCCGACTCTGCGCGAGCGTCACGGAGCCCCGGTGCGCTCGTCGCAACGCACCCCCGACACCACCAAAATTGCACCTCCCGTGGCTCCGCGCGGCCTCGAATTTCAGAACCCCAACGCCGCTCCGCGACGCAACCGGCAACAAACGACAGCTCCACGCACAAAAATTGACCTATGACAGGCTGGCTAATCATAACACTCGTTTCTCTACTTTGCTCGGGCCTCTTCTCCGGCTCGGAAATAGCTTTTATCACCGCCGACCGCGTGCGCATGAAAATCAACATCAAGCGAGGCGGCATTATCTCGAGCATCATCGAAAAATTCTACAACAACACGGAGTTTTTCATCTCTTCGATACTCGTGGGCAACAACGTGATGCTCGTAATATACGGCATGGGAGCAGCCTACTTCCTCGAGCCGTGGCTCAGCAATTACACACAAAGCGAAGCCCTGGTGCTCATCTTACAGACCATCATCTCCACGGCTGTCATCCTGCTCTTCGGAGAATTTCTGCCCAAGACGATTTTCCGCATCAACCCCAACAGCTCTCTCCGGCTGTTTGCATTGCCAATCTTCCTTTTTTACATCATTTTCTACCCTATTTCGCTTTTCACGGCCTGGCTTTCCAAAATGCTGATGCGACTGGTGGGCATTAAAAGCGGAAAAACACAGCTCACCACTCTCTCTGTCGACGATCTCGGCGATTACATTGAAGACACTATCGACGACATGGAGCAGACCAAGCAACAAGTAGAACATGAAGTAAAACTATTCCGCAACGCCATCGATTTCTCCTCGACTCACCTGCGCGACTGCATGACTCCGCGCAACGAGATTGTGGCCGTGGACATCAACGACACCACCACCTCGCAGCTCTCGGCTCTTTTTACCTCCACCGGCCGCAGCAAAATACTCGTTTACAAGGGTGAAATCGACAACGTACTGGGCTACATCCACGTATCCGAACTCTTCAAGCCCGGCGAAGACTGGCATAAAAAAATCATACCCATCCCCTTCGCGCCCGAAACGCTTCTGGCCAACAAAATGATGCGCCGGCTGCTGCAAGAAAAAAGGTCGATGGCCATCGTCGTGGACGAATTCGGCGGTATGGCCGGTCTCGTCACCCTCGAAGACCTCGTAGAAGAAATTTTCGGCGACATACAGGACGAGCACGACCGCCAGCGTCTGGTGATGCGGCGCACCGGCGACAACACTTTTGAAATTTCGGGCCGATGCGAAATTGTCGACATCAACGAAACTTTCAATCTCCAGATACCCGAGAGCGACGACTATCAGACTCTTGCCGGCTACATATTCACCTCCACCGGCTCAATACCTGACGCCGGCACCTGCCTCGACCTCGATGGCATCCAGTACACAATACTCAAAAAGACAGCCACGCGCCTGCAGCTCATACGCGTGCGCACACCCGAAGAGGGTGATAAATCATCAGCAAAATGACAATTCCTGACTACAACGATGACATAAAGAATGCAGTCGAAACGCTCCGCCGCGGCGGCGTGATTCTCTATCCCACCGACACGGTGTGGGGCATCGGATGCGACGCCTCCGACAGCAAGGCGGTGAAACGCGTGTTCGAAATCAAGCGACGGGCCGACTCCAAAGCCCTCATCGCTCTTGTAGGCTCAATGGCCCAACTCGAACGCACAGTGGAGTCGGTGCCCGATGTAGCGGCACAGCTCATCGAGGTGAGCGACCGCCCCGTAACAGTTGTTTACGACCACGGCCGCGGAGTGGCACGCGAGATGCTCTCCTCCGACGGCTCGCTGGCTGTGAGAGTGACATCCGAAGCGTTCTCACGCGCTCTTTGTCTTGCTTTCGGACGCGCCATCGTTTCCACTTCGGCCAACATCAGCGGTCTACCCGCTCCTCGGTTCTATAACGAGATTTCGCCCGAAATCATTTCGGCCGCTGACTATGTGTGTCTCTCGCGACGCAACGACACCAAGCCCTCAAAACCATCGATGGTGATAAAAATATCGGAGGGCGGTCTTTTCAAGATACTGCGCGACTGACAACCGCAACCTCAGCGCTTAATTCTACGACATTTACACTCTATCAGCTTTGGCCTCACCTCAGACATCGGCACGCAGGATTCCGCATTGGCTCGCAAGCTTCATCGGATGGCGCGAACGCAACATCAAAGAGCGCAACTTCGTGATGTTTCTTGCATTCGTGGTGGGTGTGCTGTGCGGAGGCGCAGCCATATTGCTGAAATTTCTCATACACTTCATCTCGTCGGAACTGCTCTCGGTGGGCAACGACGGAATGACGCACATCAACCCGGCCTACGTGCTCTGTCCGGCCGCAGGCGTGATACTCGTGGCCCTTTACGTGCGCTACGTGGTCAAAGACGACATTTCGCACGGCGTAACCAAAGTGCTCTACGCCATCTCGCAGAAAAAGAGCCGTCTGAAAGAGCACAACTGCTACACATCGATTGTAGCCAGCTCGGTCACCATAGGCTTCGGCGGCTCGGTAGGCGCCGAGGGCCCCATCGTGCACACAGGCGCCGCTATCGGGTCGAATCTCGGTTCGCTCTTCCGCCTCTCGCCGGGCATATTGATGATACTTGTCGGCTGCGGAGCCGGAGCCGGCATCGCAGGCATCTTCAAGGCTCCGATCGCAGGCATGCTGTTCACCATCGAGGTGCTGATGATCGACCTTACGTCGGTCTCCATCATGCCTCTGCTCATCTCATCGATTACCGCAGCCACAATAGCTTATGCCTACACAGGCTACGACTTCGAATTCTTCTTTGTGCAAAGCGAAAATTTCACCATCGCCAAAGTGCCGTACGCGCTGCTGCTGGGCGTGGTGTGCGGTCTGGTATCGCTGTATTTCACAAGGGTGATGAACATGATGGAGAATTTCTTCGGACGCTTCCGTCATCCCTGGATCAAGACCGCCGCAGGATGCCTTATACTCTCATCGCTCGTTTTCCTGTTTCCGCCTCTCTATGGCGAAGGCTATACCTCTATCAACGCTCTGCTGTCGGGCAACATTTCGGCCATCCTCAACGGTTCGATTTTCGCCGCAGAGAGCGGACAGGTGTGGTTCCTTATGCTCTTTATACTGTTGATTATCGCAGCCAAAGGCTTTGCCACATCGGCCACCAACGGAGCCGGAGGCGTGGGAGGCACATTCGCCCCATCGCTCTATGTAGGGTGCCTCACCGGATTCCTCTTCGCTTTCGCTTCCAATCTCCTGCCCTTCGGCATCCTCATCGACACCAAGAATTTCGCTCTCATCGGCATGGCCGGAGTGATGGCCGGAGTGATGCATGCCCCGCTGATGGCTATATTCCTCACCGCCGAGCTCACCGGCGGCTATCAGCTATTCCTGCCTCTGCTCATAGTCTCGGCCGTCTCCTACGGCACTATCAAAATCTTCGAACCATACAGCATCTACGCCATGCGTCTGGCCCGCAAGGGCGAGCTCATCACTCACCACAAAGACAAAGCCGTGCTCACTCTGCTCAAAGTCGACAGCGTGATTGAAACCGGATTTCTCACCGTGCGCCCCGACATGACCCTCAGGCAGATGGTCGACGTGATTTCACGCTCCAACCGCAACCTTTTCCCTGTCATCAACGACCGGGGGATGCTGCTCGGCGTGGTGCTCCTCGACGAGATACGCAATATCATGTTCCGCCCCGACCTCTACGACAAAATGCTCGTGAGCACATTCATGTCGGTACCCCCGGCACGCATCGGGCTTAACGAAAGCATGGAGCGCGTGATGAAAACCTTCGACGACACCGGAGCCTGGAACCTTCCTGTGGTCGACCAAGGCCGGTACGTAGGTTTCGTGTCCAAATCAAAGATTTTCAACTCTTACCGTCGGGTGCTGAGACATTATTGCGACGACTGACCCCCCTCCCTGTATAACCTTACAACACCAAAAGCACAAATCATATGCGTAATTCGCTCTACATTATCTCCATTATTCTCTTTGCAGCCTTGGCCGCTTCTTGCTCAGGCTCCGCTCCCGACGATACCATCGCCCGGGCCGAAGCCGCAGTAGCCTCTGGCGACTACACATCGGCGAGATGCATCGAACCGCTGGCCTCCGACACTACCCTCACCCCCTCGCAGCTCTGCCGGATAGCGTTAATCTATATGCACCTGTCGGAAAGTGACAAGCAACGTTACGACGACGATGTGACTGTTGCGACACAATGCTATATGCGCGCGCTGCACATCAGCTCCGACTCGGTGGAATCCTTCTGGCAGTCAATGCCGATGAGCGAACTGCCGGCCATGAACACTCTCAACGAGCTTGCCTGCGCCATCACCTCCCCCGTCGACATCTCAGAGACCGCCGCCGACTCAATACCCGACATCTATACACCCCGTGCCGATGAATAGCGACTGGAAATCCGCTCTCTCCGAACTTCTCCCCGATGACGGCCCGCAACCGGACGAAACCGCGCCTGCCGAGGCTGAACACCCGGGCCAATCAGCTCCGCTGCGCGTCGAGCTCGATCGCAAACGCGCCGGCAAAACAGCCACAATCATCTCCGGATTCACCATAAGCGACAACCAAGTCGGGGACCTTGCCCGCAGGCTCAAACAGCGCCTCGGAGCAGGTGGCTCGGCTCGCGGAGGAGAAATCCTCATTCAGGGCGACAGGCTCGATGCAGTAGCCGAAATCCTCCGTAGCGCCGGCTACAAATGCAAAACCATCAGATAGTCTCAGTCTTAAACCCTTGATTATCACATCCGCCATCTGCGCGAACCTCACCTAAAATCTTTCAGCCATGCTTGTCAAGATACAAGGAGCCGCCCTGCAAGGCATCGACGCTATCATGGTCACCATCGAAGTGGCCATCGACCGAGGCGCACAATTCTCTATGGTCGGTCTGCCCGACACAGCCGTCAAAGAGAGCAGCGAACGCGTGCGCTCGGCCATCAAAGAGTCAGGATATGACTATCCTCACCGCAATATTGTGGTGAATCTGGCTCCTGCTGATGTCAAAAAAGAAGGTGCCGCCTACGACCTCCCCATTGCCATCGGCATCCTCGCCGGCAGCGAGCAAATAAAGCTCCCGCCCGACAACACATATATGATAATGGGCGAACTCTCGCTCGACGGCTCGCTCCGACCCATAAAAGGCGCGTTGCCCATGGCCATTCTCGCCCGCAAACTTGGTTTCAAAGGCCTCATACTCCCCTGCGACAATGCCACCGAAGCCGCCGCGGTCAACAATCTCGACGTCTATGGCGCATCATCTCTCAGCCAAGTGCTCGACCACATCTCAGGCAAAGCCGAAATACAACCGACCGTAATCGACACACGAGCCGAATTTGCCCGCGCAGGAGCTGCCTTCGAAGACGATTTCTCCGACGTTGTCGGACAGGAAAACGTAAAACGAGCCTTCGAAGTAGCCTGCGCCGGAAGCCACAACATCCTGCTCGTAGGCCCTCCGGGCTCGGGCAAATCAATGATGGCCAAGCGCTTGCCCGGCATAATGCCTCCTCTCACCCTCCACGAAGCTCTCGAAACCACAAAAATTCACTCCGTGGCCGGGAAAATCGACCGCGGCACATCACTACTGGCCGTGCGGCCATTCCGAGCCCCGCATCACACCATCTCGCCCGTGGCTCTCGTAGGCGGAGGCAACAATCCCCATCCAGGCGAAATCTCCCTGGCCCACAACGGCATACTCTTCCTCGACGAATTTCCCGAATACAGCCGCTCGGTGCTCGAAGTGCTGCGACAGCCCCTCGAAGACCGCATAATCAACATCTCCCGCGCAAAATATTCAGTGACATATCCCGCCGGATTCATGCTCGTGGCCTCGATGAACCCTTGCCCTTGCGGCTACTATAACCACCCCACAAAGCCTTGCACTTGTCCGCCGGGCGCTGTCGCCCGCTATCTCAATCGCGTATCCGGACCCATGCTCGACCGCATCGACCTGCAAGTGGAAATACTCCCTGTACCCTTCGCCGAACTGGCCAACCGCACCCCCGGCGAGAAAAGCGCCGACATCCGCGCTCGCGTGGTCAAAGCAAGAGCCGTGCAGGAAGAACGATTCAAAGACGAGCCTTCAGTACACTGCAACTCCCAGATGAACTCGCGCCTGCTGCGTAAGTGGGTGCAGCTCGATGACGAGAGCCGTAAAATTCTTGAACAGATTATGACTCGATACGACATGTCGGCACGTGCCTACGACCGCATCCTGAGAGTGGCCCGCACCATCGCCGACCTTGAATATTCCGCATCAATGCCTCCCGAGACTGCCGCATCGCAACCCGTCTTGCCCCGCCACATCTCCGAAGCCGCCGCATATCGAAATCTCGACCGCTCAAACTGGGGCGCAAAAATCACCATCTGACACACCGATGCAGGAGACTGTCACCGCAAACGCGGGGCCTGACAAAACCGCATAAATTCAGCGCTCTGCTTTGAGTTTCAACAAAATACAAATGCCGGTCACGAAATCCCGATAACGATGAATCGATTATATAAAATATTCGCTCTCGACAAGTACCAGACTCTCACGCTCTGCGCCACGCTTCTTGCATCGGTAATGCTGATATTCCTTTTTCTCACTCAGATAGGGCTTGACTTCATACCGAAACCCATATTTATCTTATTCTACATCACCGACGGCATGCTGCTGTGGTTGCCGGGTGTGCTACTCTGGCCGAGAGCAAAGTGGACCACCCCTGTCATTCTGCTGATCGTCTCCTTATTTTTATATTGCAGCACGCTTTATTGCCGGACTTTCGGCTCGGCCATGAACCTGACCATGCTCTCTCTCGCTCCGACTGTCGACGGCATTATAATCAAGTCGGCGCTCGCGGCGGTAAAGTGGTACGACTTCCTGTTCATCATTCCTACCCTGATCTCGGCTCTGGCCGTCCGGATTTTCGGCAAAAGGGCCGTCTCTCGGTTACCGCGCCATTTCAAGCTTCTGGTCACTGTGGCTTACGTGCTTCTTACCGCATCCATTCATTGCAAAATATACTTCGGGCAGCGCAAAACCGAGAGCCGTGTTACATCCGTAACCGAATTTTTCTCCACCTATCAAGATTTAAACTTTCATTTGAGATGGCATGGAGTCTGGGCCGGTTATATTTCCGATCTCATAAACAGATGTCGCGCTTTCAAAGAGATGCCGTCCGACAACATCGAAGAAATCAGACATTGGTCTCCGTGCGACTCCGCCGGCGCCCGCAACATCAGCGACAAAAACTTGATATTCATCATCGTAGAGTCGTTAAACACGCCGGCTCTTGAGTGGGAGCGCAACGGGCGCAAGGCGATGCCCAATCTCCATAGACTGTTGTCAGATTCTACGGCAATCACCTTCACATCCGTATTGCCACAAACCGGAACAGGAACAAGCTCCGACGGACAGATGATGTACTACAGCGGCATATACCCCTCGACAAGCTCGCCGATGGCGACAATGGCGCCCGAGGGACCGTACCCGTCGTTGGCAAAGCTGTTCCCGGTCAATTCATTTGAGATTATCGGCGAATCACGCACAATGTGGAATCACGGCATCACTTCCGAAGCATTCGGTTTCAGGTACATTTACGACAAAACAGCCACCCTCAGCGTCAAAGCCGACAGTCTGATATTCGACAGAGCGAAAAATATCATCGCACAATCGGCACAGCCCTTTTTCGCTGTCATCACAACGGTGCAGATGCATTCGCCATACGGAGAGGATGATGCCGAAGATGCCTGGTTCTCCTCGCTGCCCTTCAACGACGTGCGCGAAAAGCACTACCTCGAAACATGTGCAGAGTTCGACACAGTCCTCGGCGATTTTATCATTTGGCTTAAAAAGTCAGGACTGTGGGAAAAATCTATCATTGCTATTGCCTCCGACCACAATGTGCCTCATCGGAACATAAGCACCCGGATGAGCGACAACCGCATCCTCTTCGCCATCCTCAACAGCGGATTGCCGGGGTTCCGGAGCGACGAGATAGTGGGACAAATCGACGTGTTCCCCACAATCATAGATGTGCTCGGACAGTGGGACAATGTGACATGGCGCGGATTCGGGCACTCATTGCTGCGTACCGTCCCTGGATTCGCCATCACCCGTAACGGTACCGTCGCAGGCGACACAATCGGCAAATCGGCCGACATCGCCCATCAGCGCCGCGCCATCGAACTCTCACAGGAATGGATCACCGCCACCAACAAAGACCGTCTCATCTTCGACAATCCCTCATCACGTAATCAATGACCGCCACTGCCCCTAATGCTGCCTCTTCCAAGCAGCGGCTCTCGGCTGTGCCGCTGCTAAAATTCATGCTTATACTGGGCGTTGTGATGATCCACTGCACGGTGCGCACATCATACGCTCCCGGAGAGAGCGCAGCCGGATATAATGTGGTGCAGTTTATGGTATCGCTGGCGAGAGTGAGCGTGCCTGCGTTTTTCATCATTTCCGGATATCTGTTTTTCTATCAGGTTGATAACTTCAACTTCACTCTTTATAAAGATAAGCTCCGCAGCCGATACCGCACGCTGTTTGTGCCTTATGTAGTATGGAATATAATACTTTATTGCGAGTTTCTGTTCAAAGTGTATGTACTTGGCTATCCAAGCTATGGTATTATAGACGGCGATACGGTCAACCGGTGGAAAATGCTTGAAGGATTCGTATATATTGAACAGGCGCAAGGTCTGCCTTACGCGTTCGCGTTTTGGTTCATTCGAAATCTGATGGTATTCATAATACTCAGCCCCCTGGTGTGGCTTGTGGCCCGAAAATGGTGGATAGCGGTGGCCGTGCTCTTCTTGCAACACGTATTCTACATCCGGTTATATTTTATGGAGTGGTTCATAATCGGAGCTACGCTGAGTCTCAATGGATTTAATCCAGAAAAAATTAGAATCAGAAATTGGGTAGCAGCCGCTTTAGGCATAATCACACTGCTCACGGCCTTGGCCCGTTTCAATATCTCAATGCCGGGTGGAGCTGACAAATTTCTGTTCTGCGTGGAGGTGATGGCGGCGACAGCATTTTTATACTATCTTTCGCTGCGCATATCACGAACTCACGACGGGCCGCTGTTGCAGACGGCCACTTCTTCGACGTTTTTCATCTACGCTTTCCACCAATGCTTCTGCTTCCTGTGCGTGAAGATTTGGGCGTCGATATTCGGCTACGCCACTTTGGCGAGCTGCATGACCATATTTTTCTGCGCTTTCTTCACCACATCCGGTATATCATTCGCCATGTATCTCTTATTGAAAGAATTTTCACCCCGACTTCTGAACTTACTCACCAGATAGCCCCATACTGCGTTTAGACAGCTAAATAATGAGCAATTTAAAGAAAATATTTACATTATCCTCTCACCAAATCTTGATTTTGAGTGCGGGCCTTGCGAGTTCGATTCTGCTCATTTTCATATTTTTGATCGACACCGGAATGACGGAATTCCCGCCACCTACGATGATCATTTATTATATCACCGACGGTATGCTGCTGTGGCTGCCCGCCCTGCTGCTGTGGCCGAGGGCAAAGTGGACCGGCCCGACCGTACTCCTCCTCGTCTCTTTCTTCTTCTATTGCAACGTGCTGCACAACCGCCATTTCGGAGTGGTGATGTCGCTGCAAACGCTTTCACTCGCAGGCACGGTCGACAGTCTCGTCGTACGCGCGGCTGTTGCTTCCATGCGATGGTACGACTGCATTTTCCTCTTGCCCACGGTGATTTCGGCGCTCGCCATAGTCCTATGGAGCAAAAAAAGCTCATCTCCGCTGCCGAAATATTTCAAGCTGACGGTCACGATTGCATTCTTTATCATAACAATAGCTGCTCACGGCAAAGCATATATAGCCGAACGCAACGAACTCTCGGGTGAATCACTCAAAAAATTTTTCTCCGACCATTTGGAATTGAACCATCATATCAGGCGGCACGGCGTCACTGCCGGATACCTGTCCATTTTATTCAACAATTACAATTACCCGGAATTTAAGGTTATGCCTCCCGAATGCATCGCAGAAATAAAACATTGGTCGACATCCGACACCATCAGCGGCGTGGAGCGCAACAGTGACAAAAACCTGATACTCATCATCGTAGAGTCGCTCAACACTCGGGCCATCGAATGGGAACACGGCGGCCGCAAAGCCATGCCCAACCTCAATAAAATTCTGGCTGACTCCTCGACAATTGCTTTCACGTCAGTGTACCCGCAGACAGGGCTCGGCTCGAGTTCAGACGGCCAGATGATGTATTACAGTGGCATCTATCCTTCTCACCACAGAGCAATGGCCGAAGCGGCGCCATACGGTCCATATCCCTCGCTGGCAAAACTATATCCTGACAACGCCTTCGAAATCATAGGCGAATGGAGTGCAACATGGAACCACGGAATTACAAACAAAGCATTCGGTTTCAGCCGGCTTCACGACAAATTAGGCTACTGGCGCATCAAATCAGACAAAAGAGTCTTCGCCGATGCCCGAGACATCATCTCTCACTCCAAGAAGCCATTCTTTGCCTCCATCACAACTCTGGAAATGCATTATCCCTATAATAAAGGCGACCACGGAAATGCTTGGTTCTCATCTTTGCCCTTCGGCGACGAACGCGACAAGCAATATCTTGAAGCCTGCGTCTCGTTCGACACTGCGCTCGGAGAATTCATCTCTTGGCTGAAAACCTCCGGTATATGGCAACAATCAGTCATCGTCATTGCCTCCGACCACAACGCACCTGAGATGACGCTCAGCTCGAACATGAACGACCGCCGTATCCTCTTCGCCATACTCAACAGCGGGTTGCCGGGGTTCCGGTGCGACGAGGTAGTGGGGCAAATCGACGTGTTCCCGACCCTCGTCGACGTCAGCGGACGGTGGCGCAGCACGCGCTGGCACGGATTCGGGCACTCATTGCTGCGTACCGTCCCGGGATTCGCCATCACCTACCACGGCAATGTCGCAGGCGACACAATCGGCAAATCGGCCGACGTAGAGCGACAGCGCCGCGCCGTCGAGCTCTCGCAGAAATGGATTTTCGCCTCCAACAAAGACCGTCTCATCTTCGACAAACGACAAGATAGATAAGCCATCGGATAAAAAAAGCAAAAAAAACAATCCCCGGAGCAAAAAACCTTCCAAAAAATTTGTCAGTAACAAAAAAAGCCGTAACTTTGCACCGCAAAACGCGCAAAATGGTGAGTTTAGCTCAGTTGGTTAGAGCGTCGGATTGTGGTTCCGAAGGTCGTGGGTTCGACCCCCACACCTCACCCCAAAGACAACACCAGATCATAAAACTGCAGAAGTTGCAAAACAAATGCAGTTTTCTTTTAATTAAGCCCGGGTGGCGGAATGGTAGACGCGCTCGTTTCAGGTGCGAGTGCTGCGAGGCGTGCAGGTTCGAGTCCTGTTCCGGGCACCCCAACCCCTTGATAATCGACTGATTGTCAAGGGGTTTATTATTTCTCGGGTGTACTAAAAGTGTACTCAATGCGAAAGTGGGATCAGCGGATTTTTCCGGTGGGAGCGGCGGTCAGGTCGTAGGATTTTGTTACCTTTGTGGCATAAAAACAGACTATTACATGCATTATGCCTCCATGAGTTTGATGAAACAGGAAAGTCGTAATTTTTGTTGATAGTGAAATTTACCAGTTAAATTATTAGTTATTCTTGTTGATTAGATTGACGATGACTTTGACCATTGTGTCCTTTTCCTCGGTGCGGCTTTTGGCAATCATGAGGGTGAGGGCGACAAGAGTGTTGCCGGCGATGCGCTTGGAGCCGTCATCATCGTACTAACAAAAAAGATTATTCGTTAAACCCTGTGGATTGGTCATCGATGGCGTGGATGATTTCAAGTTTGATAGATTCGGAATAATCTTCGTTTGCCATGAAACAGGCGATGATGCGTTGGAGCAGGTCTTTGTCGATGCGTCCGGCGGCGACATGGTAGATGATTGCTTCCATGCACTGCATGAAGCTATAGGCATGCCAATAATAACCGTTATGAACAAGAAACCAGACACCTATGGTCAATGCAACCCGTTTGTTGGAATCCTCGAAATAATGTCCGGTGCATAAGCCAAATACCAAATAAGTCAATTTCTCAACGAATGTCGGATAGTGCAGGTCATTTTGCACGAAATCAAGCACTTTTCGTATGCCTCCTTCGTCTTTAACGCCTTGCAGACCGCCACCGCTGGCAACGACAGTCTTACGATAGACCTCTAAAGCGCCGTCGTAGTCGATATATTTCAGCCCCTCACTCATCGTCATCGGCTTGTTTTAGGCGTTTGAGGACTTCGCGGTTGGCTTCAAGGATATTATCAAAGTCGATTGAAGCGTCCCCTATGAATTTGTCGAACTCATCTGGAATAACAGCACGAAGGTATTCGGCGAGATTTCCATGCCAAGCATCGCGAAATGCGACATCGCGGGATGCCATTTTGGACCTCGCATCATTGATAAACGGTTCCATCATCGGAGCTGCAGCCAATTCGTCAATGATTGCTTTTACCTCCTCTATAGAGAGCTGCTTATTGCCGTTCTCGGAGTACCGTTTCTCAATCTGATGAGCCACACCATTCTCAAATGAGGATATGCAAAGCAACACCTCTGCATAGAGCGTGTGACGAACATTCTCCTCGTTCTGCAGACGGAGGACAACACGATATTCCTTGGAGTTTTCCCGGAATACAACTTTATATATCAGGTCGGTTATCTGCTCATACTTGTAGGTCGGGATTCCATCGACATACTTGCCTACGGCCTGGGTGAAGTTCTTGCGGTAGTTCTCGCTCTTTATTGCGGTAGGAAGATAGTCGCGATCCCGCCAGTTGATATACTTAGTGCCACCTCCAGCACGTCTGTTGATTGTGGCAATGACTATATCGAGTATGCGTGTGCGGAGCTGCTTAGCTTTCTCACTTTCAGTTAGAAGCATCCCTATGTTCAGAAATGCCCGGAATGTAAAGAACGATATGATTGTGGTTTTGGTAGGGACATTTATGTCACTACCAATTTGTATCTTAATATCTTTCAGCTCTTTACCTTGACTTAAAAAATATCCATTAGCACGAAGTTCGTCACCGTAATCTCGGATATAACGTTTAATCGTTCGTTCATCTACGCCATAGAAATCTGCAACCATCTTTGGAGTGAACAACAGTTCATCATAATAGCGCAGACCTTTAACATCCAAGTTTTCTCGGATGGTCTGGAGAGCATAGCGATTGTTAAGCACGTTCTGCCGTTCGATATTAGATGCTGTCAAGTCGTTCATAACACAAAGTTAGCAATTTTATTTTGATTTACAGCCATGTGCATACAGTTTTGCATATAAATTAGAAGGTAATATCCGGCAGGGAGTCGATGGCTTCGCGTTTGAGGGAATCGACGGCGCGAGTGTATTTCTCGATGTGCTTGAGTCCTGCGTATATCGGAATTTTCGTTTGGGTAATGTGTCAGTGCGAGCGGCTTGATTTCGTCTATCGAGAGGATGTCTTTCTTGATTTGCCGGCTGTCGATTTTGAAAACTAATTAAAAAGCAATGTCAGCGATAGCGTTTGATGTCGTGCATACGGAAGAAGGCGTCTGAATATCGGGCGCCCCAAAGTTCGTAGCGTTCTACCTGGCGCTCGACTTTGCGTGCGAAGTTTTCCCAATTTTTCTTGTCGGCCGATGTCCACACATTCTCAGCTAAAGCCGCCATTCGCGGAAACACAAACTGCTCAACTTTCCATGTCGTCGGGATGTATTCGGTCCAGAGGCAACCTTGCGCTCCGAGCAGCAGCGACCTTTCTTCATCTGTAATCGAATCGGGTTCGATGTCGAATTCGTATACTTTTCGCAATGACAGCGGTGTCTGTCCTTTTGCTCCGATCTCAGGCTGCAGCCGGCTTTCTTTGATATTGAAATAGGACCATTGCGAACAGGTGACAATCGTCTTGTGTCCGGAGCGCAATGATGTGCGTCCGGTTGCAGGCTTGCGCCAGTTCATTATCACACAGTCGTCGGAAATGCCGCCTTGCAGCACTTCGTCCCATCCGACAAGTGTCTTGCCTTTGTCCTCAACCACGTTCTGAACGTAGTGTATGAAATAGCTTTGCAGAGCCTTCTCGTCTTTGAGTCCATGCTCGCGCATGAATTTTTGTGTCTCGGCACTTTCCTGCCACCATTTTTTGGCACATTCGTCTCCGCCGACATGAATATACTGTCCGGGGAAAATGTCGCACAATTCTGAAAATACATTTTTCAAAAAGTCGAAAACTTCGGGCGTCGGTGCAAGTACGTTGTTGAATTTATTGAATATTCCCCAGGTGAGTGCGCACTTCTTTGGCTCATCGGGCGTTGTGCTGAACGACGGGAAGACTCTCAGCACGGCCATGCAGTGCCCCGGAATATCTATCTCGGGCACTACGGTGATATGTCTCTGCGCTGCATAGCGTACCACCTCGTCCACTTGCTCGCGTGTATAAAAGCCTCCGTAAGGCAGCTCCCGGTATTCGCCCGGATAGAGCCCGAAAATCTCGCCTTCGCGCTCTGAGCCGAGCCGTGTAAGCTCGGGATAACATTTCATTTCCAGCCGCCAGGCCTGGTCGTCGGTGAGATGCCAATGGAAATAGTTGAGTTTGTGCAAGGCAAGATAATCGATGTATCTTTTGATAAATTCCACCGGGAAGAAGTGCCTCACCACATCAAGGTGCATGCCGCGATAGGGAAACCGCGGAAAATCACTGATTGTAACCTCCGGCAGCAGGGGCAGCACTCCGGCACGGGTGGGCAGAAGTTGTATCAATGTCTGGACGCCATAAAATACGCCGGCGGCATCGTTGCCCTCTATCAATACACCGCTGTCTTGCCCTATCGTCAGCCTGTATCCGCCCGAAACTTCTCCGTTGGCAAGGTTAACCAACGAAACAGCCGGTTTGCCGGAATAATTGGCTGCCGTTTTAAGCGGTATTCCGAGCTTGTTGTCGGTATAGCCGGCGAGATATTCGGCCTCAAACATCAACGAGCTGTCCGACACAGCCACAACGGCATCTCTCGTTAGTCTGAAAGCGCCTTCTCCGGTAATGTCCGTTCGGGCCGGTTCGGGGATAATCTCCGGCACATCAGGCTTGGCGGCGTATGACGATAATATCGAAATCACGATAGTTGCAATAATTAAGAATTTTCTCATAGGTATGACCCGAAAATTAATTAATGTATATTTTGAGTATATTTTCGAGCGATTTACAGGTTGTGAAGAAGACATCCGGTGGATATTTATCCGCTTATGATCGACTTCATAGCAAATTTCGTAAGAATCCTCGTAATCTGCAAACTTTTAGCCGGAAATCGTGTCAGAACCGATAGGCAAAATCAACCTGCGCTTGCGGTTACGGAATAAATTTCGTAACTTTGAAGAAATTTTTAAGAAATGTACCCTAAAACCGTTATTCTCTCCCTGCTTGGAGCTGCGTCCCTCTGTGCCACCGCTTCGCCTGACGTAATCCGTTACAATCAAATCGGATATCTCCCCGACGACATTAAGGCCACGGTCTATATGGGCGACACATCGCCCGACAGCCTTGATTTCACGCTCCGCACACCCTCCGGCGCCGTCGTAAGGCCCGACAGCGTGGCTCCGACCGAGCCATGGGCGCCGTTCGCACACTCGGCTCGTATATATTTCTCTTCGCAGACGCAGCCGGGCAAATATTCCATCTCCGCCGCAGGCGCCTCGGGCGCGGCGAATGCCACAGCCGACGTCTATGTGGGTCGCGACGCCTATTCGCGATACAATATGCGCGAACTTCCGCTCAACTATCTGCGCCAGCAGCGGTGCGACGACAATCCCGTCTTCGGCCGTAAATGCCATCAGCACGACGGTTTTCTCGTGCTCAGCGGAGCCGACGACGGCAAAAAGGTTGACGTGCGCGGCGGATGGCACGATGCAAGCGACTTTCTTCAATATCTCACCACCTCGGCCAACACTGTATATCAGCTTCTTTTTGCCTATGACCTCAATCCCGACGGATGGGCCGACAACTACGACGCACCCGGGCGCCCCGGCTCCAACGGTGTGCCCGACATCCTCGACGAAGCCCGCTGGGGGCTCGAATGGATGCTGCGCATGAATCCCTCCGAAGGCGTATATTACAATCAGATCGCCGACGACCGCGACCATCGCTTCGCCGGACTGCCCGCCGATGACAATGTCGATTACGGTTGGGGCGCCGGCACGGGCCGTCCGGTTTATCCCTGTTCGGCAGAGCCTTACGGCCTCATGAGCAACAAAAACCGCAGCACGGGACTGGCCTCTTCGGTGGCTAAGTTCGCATCAAGTTTCGGTCTCGGAGCAAAAGTGTTTGACTCAATCGACCCGGCGTTTGCAGCTGCGCTCCGCGAACGTGTCGAGCCGGCTTTCAAAACGGCTGCGGCTTCGGAAGGCGCCTGCCAGACAGCTCCTTGCGTGTCGCCGTACTTCTACGAAGAGGACAATTGGGCCGACGATATGGAGCTGGCCGCCGTCACCCTCTACCACGCCACCGACTCGGCCGATTATCTGCGCCGCGCCGTCAATTACGGCCGGCTCGAACCCGTAACACCCTGGATGGGCGCCGACTCGGCCCGTCATTACCAGTGGTATCCGTTTGTCAATCTCGGCCATTACTATCTCTCAAAAACTCCGGAGCAAAAAGTCGCGCGCGAATTCCGGCGCAATATGCGCAGCGGCCTCCGCCGTGTGGCCGAACGGGGCGAAAACAATGCCTTCCGCATCGGCATCCCCTTCATCTGGTGCAGCAACAATCTTGCAGCAGCCTACGTAACTCAGGCAATGCTCTACCGTGACCTCACCGGCGACAACTCCTACCGTGAAGCCGAGACCGCCACACGCGACTGGCTCATGGGATGCAATCCCTGGGGCAAAGTGATGATAATGATGCCCGCCGACGCCCCCGGCATCTCATCTCCGGCCGACCCACACTCCACCATCATCGACCGCACCATCGGCGGCAAGCCCGGACGCGCCTTGCTCACCGGCGGACTTGTCGACGGACCTGTCTATAACAACATCTTCAAGACGCTCCGCGGAGTGCACCTGCGCAATCCGAACGGCGACATTCTGGCTCCCTACCAGAACCCCACGGTCGTTTACCATGACGATTACAGCGACTACAGCACCAACGAGCCCACGATGGACGGCACCGCCTCGCTCACCTATATGCTTTCAAGGCTCAGCCGCGAATAAGAGCCGGATAATCCGCCTTCCCATTTCGGCCGAAAAGCCAAGTTTTTTGCTATATGACATATCAACAACCGGCCGCGGCCGGTTGTTGGTATGTTATAAACATTTTCGAATATGAACAATAATGTAAAACTTTGGCTCACAGTGGCAGCCGTGCTCGCAGTGGCTGTTGTGACTGTAATTGTCTTTTGTCACGTGGTGTATTGGCTTGCTCTCATCGGCGCAATCGTTGTATTGGCTGCAATCGTAGCCGTGGTCCTGTACACCCGGCGCGGAGTGGAGAAAATAGAAGACAAAATCGACAGATGACCCTCCGCCGGTCTTCGCACCGGTCACAGTGTTACTGTTTTATCATCTCAATGAAAACCGAAAACCGACTTGCTATTTGCGATTGAACGATTATTGTTGTAACTTTGCATCTACAAATGAAATGCCAGGATGCAATAATAATCGGAGCCGGACCGGCCGGTCTTACCGCTGCCCGCCGCCTGATAGAAGGCGGATACCCGGGCGCTGTGCGTGTGATTGAGGCTGACGGCTGCGTGGGCGGCATTTCGCGTACCGTAGAGTATAAGGGCAACCGCCTCGACATCGGAGGCCATCGCTTTTTCACCAAATCGCAGACTGTGAGCGAGATATGGCATACGGTGCTCTCGCGCGAGTCGGGTGAACTGCTTTTGCGTCCCCGCCGCTCGCACATCTACCATCGGGGCAAATTTTTTCCCTATCCGCTGAGGGCTTCGTTGAGCGTGCTGCGCAATCTCGGCATCGGCAACGCTCTGTCGGCATGTCGGGACTATCTGATGGCACGGCTGCATCCGCGGCGCGAGCTCTCTCTCGAAGATTTCTATATCAATCGTTTCGGCCGGCAGCTCTACCGGCGGTTTTTTGAAGACTATACCTGCAAGGTGTGGGGCGTGCATCCGCGCGATCTCGGAGCCGACTGGGGAGCGCAACGTGTCAAGGGCCTTTCGGTTGCATCTCTTCTGAAAGATACTCTTTTCAGCGCATTGGGCATCAAAGGAGGCCGGAAAGAGACGTCGCTGATCGAGCAATTCGAGTATCCGCGTCTTGGCCCGGGCCAGATGTGGGAGCGCATGTCGGACGAAATCGTGCGCGGCGGTGTTGAAATCATGCTCGACACACGCGCCGAGACGGTCAACATCGGCACCGACGGCAGCATCGAGTCGGTGACAGTACTCACCGCCGGAGGCGAGAGGCGTACGCTGCCCTGCGCGTGCGTTTTCTCCTCTATGCCGCTGCGCGAACTCACAGCCTCGATACGCGGGCTTGAGGTGCCGCAGCAGGTGGCCGACATTGCCCGCGGATTGCCTTACCGCGACTTCATTACGGCCGGTCTTCTGGTCAGGAAGCTGCGGCTCGAGCGCACCGACGACACGTGGATATACATTCAGGAGCCGGGAGTGAAGGTCGGGCGCCTGCAGATTATCAACAACTGGTCGCCGGCAATGGTGGCACGCCCCGACGACACCGTGTGGATAGCCGCCGAATATTTCTGCAACGAAGGAGATGAACTTTGGTCGGCGACAGAGACCGACTTTATAGCCATGGTCACCGATGAGATGCTGAGGATAGGTGTCATCGCCTCGGCCTCCGATGTGCTCGACGCCGTGGAGGTGAAGATGCCGAAAGCCTATCCGGCCTATTTCGGCACCTACAGCCGGCTGGGCGAGCTCAGAGATTGGCTCGACGCCATCCCCGGCCTCTATTGCATAGGACGCAACGGACAGCATCGCTACAATAATATGGACCACTCGATGCTCACTGCCGTACTCGCCGCCGACATCGCGCTCGGCCGCGGAGGTTCGCGCAGCGATGTGTGGAATGTCAATACCGAACAGGAATATCATGAATCGTAAATTATTGACATCAATTCCCGTAGGCGAATGGATAGCTCTGGGCGCGGCTGTCGTGAACATTGCGCTGCTGCTCGCCGTCGATGGCATTAAAGTCACCTACGACACGCCGAGCTACGAGTATGCTATCGGCAATATATTCGCCCACAGCTACGACGTCATGCGCACGCACGGCTATCCCCTTCTCATTGCCCTGTGCCGCTTTGTGGTCGGTCAAGAGCACGCCTTCGCGGGAGTGATAGCGGTGCAACTGATATTCTTCTTTATCTCGGTGCACGTGCTCTGGCGACTGCTTTGCAAGGTAACAGGCAGCCGCAACACGGCCACCGTGTTCGGCGTGATTTACGCCGTGATGCCCGGCTTCGGCAACTATGCCACATTTATCGCCACCGAGTCGCTCACGCTGAGCTTTCTGATATTCATGCTCTCCGCGTCTTACACTCTGCTGAGCCCGGGCAATGATGAGCGCCGCACGCGCCGACAGGCCGTTATCGTATTCACCGTCTCACTTGCCGTTCTGCTTGCCATGCGTCCGGCCTCTCAGGCAGTGCTTGGCGCCGTGGCGGTGCTCATCGCAGCGGTTTTCGTGCAGCGTCGGCCCTGCCGCTACGCACTCGTAGCGGGCACAGCGCTTGCCCTGCTGCTGCCGGCTTACCAATTTTTGCGAGTCACGCACGCCTTAGGAATTCCTACAATGAGCGAGGTCAGCCTCGTCAACCGATACTGCATACTCATTAAAGCCCGGCCGGTGCTTGACCCAGGCATTACCGAAAACCCCAAGGTCAAAGAGCTCATAATCGAGAACAACGGCAACATCAACAATCCATACCGCAACCCCTATTACGAGGTTAAAGTATTCAGAGCCGTATGCGGAGGCCGTGCGCTCGACTCGCTCCTCACCGCTTACGGCTCGCCTTACATAGGATTCGGCGACAGGCTCAAAGAAGCCGTTACCGACTACAAATTGCTATCGGGATGCTCAATTTATTCCGACCCTACCCCCTACGGCACATTCGTCGCCGACAAGACATTTTTTGCCGCCGTGCGCTATCCGATAGCGTTTGCCGGCATCGTCTTAGGATGCGTGATTTTGGCCCTTCAATGGCGCAGAGACCGCCGCGTGCCGTGGTTCACCATCATGCTTCTGGCATCGCTCTCGGCGTCTGTGCTCACCGCCATTCTTTACGGTCAGGACAGCTACGACCGTCTTTCGCTGCCCGGCGTGCCGGCTCTGATGCTCATACTTGCCATCCCTTTCGGGAAAGAAATATTGCTCCCTCCTTATCCTGCAACAAACGATAAAACACATATAAAATGAAATTTACAGAGACAGAAATTCCCGGCGTATGGATTATCGAGCCTGTGCGGTTCGGTGATGACCGGGGCTACTTCATGGAGTCGTTCAAGCTCGAAGAATTCGACAAGCATATCCCCGGTGTGAAATTCGTACAAGAAAACGAATCTATGTCGCATCGCGGAGTGCTGCGCGGCCTCCATCTCCAGCGCGGAGCCGCATCACAGGCCAAACTCGTGCGTGTGTCGCGCGGCACCGTCTACGACTGCGTGGTCGACGTACGTCCCGGCTCGGCCACTTTCGGCAAGCACCTGCTGGTGGAGCTGAGCGCCGAAAACGCCCGTCAGCTCTTTGTGCCGCGCGGATTCGCCCACGGTTTTATCGTGGTGAGCGACATCGCGCAGTTCCAGTACAAAGTCGACAATAAATACGCGCCCGAGACAGAGATGTCGATACTCTACAATGATCCCGCGCTCGGCATCAAATGGCCCGATCCCGGCTGCGAGTTACAGCTCTCGCCCAAAGACCTCAAAGGTCTGTCGCTCACCGACGCCCGCAAACTCATAGAGGAGGCCTGACAGATATGGAAGCCCCCGAATATGTGCTCTGCGACGAGCCGGCAGTGAGAGAAAACCTCCTCCCTCTCACCTACACCCGCCCCATAAGCGCCCTGCGTCTGGGCATCACCACCATTCAGGAGAAATGGGAGGCTCAGCTCGGCGAAAAGTGCGCGGTGCGTGTCGCCGTCGACTATCTTGAAGAGAAATACCCCGATATCTCTGCCGAAGGTGCAAAAGAGTTAGCCGCCAACGAAGTGCCCGGAGTGGGCGTCATCGAGCACGTCTACGACATCTTCCTGCTCAACGCCAAAGCAATCGAAGCCGACTACGAACGCATCACGGCAGACCGCACCTCGCAGCCGCTGAGCCCGACCTGCACTGTCATCGGCGACGCCCGACGCATCTTTATCGAAGAAGGCGCATCGGTCGAGGGCGCTTTCCTCAACACAAAAGAAGGCTCCATCTACATCGGACGCGACGCCGTTGTTATGGAAGGCTCATGCCTGCGCGGACCCATAGCCGTCTGCGAGCACGCACAGGTCAACATGGGAGCAAAAATCTATGGCGGAACCACCATCGGCCCCTGGTGCAAAGTGGGCGGTGAGCTCAGCAACGTGGTCATGCAGGGATATTCCAACAAAGCCCACGACGGATATCTGGGCAACGCTGTCATCGGCGAGTGGTGCAACATCGGCGCCGGCTGCACGGCCTCCAATCTCAAAAACGACTACACCCCCATAAAACTCTGGAACTACCCGGCGCAGCGATTCCTCCCCACCGGACTCCAATTCTGCGGCGTGATCATGGGCGACCACACCAAGTGCGGCATCAACACCATGCTCAACACCGCCACAACCCTCGGCGTGGGCGTCAATATCCACGGTTCGGGATTTCCGCGCCCCTTCGTGGCCTCGTTTTGCGAAAGCTCGGCCGGCGGATACGTCGACGTTTCGCTTGCAAAATTCTTCGACATCGCCTCGCGCATGATGGCACGCCGCGGCATCACCCTCACCGATGCCGACCGCCGCATCTTCGAGGCCATTCGCCTCAGAGCCGAAAACTATCGCTATTGATACGTGGCATGATACCAAAGATTATTATTTCCGAGCAGATACACGCGGCCGCGCCCGGGCTGCGTGTACTGGCCGTAGAGGCCGCAATCGACAACGTCCCCACCCCCGACACCCTCTGGGGCGAGCTGACGGACATGGGAGAGAAACTTCACCGGTCGCTCGCCATTGAAATGGTGAACAAAATTCCCGCTATCGCCGCCACACGCGCAGCCTACAAGCGATGCGGCAAAGAACCCAACCGCTACCGTCCGTCGGCCGAGGCGCTTACACGCCGCATGGTCAAAGGACTCGAACTCTACCGCACACTACTGGCCATCGACCTCATCAACCTCATATCCGTCGTCACCGGACACTCGATAGGCGGATTCGACGCCGACCGCATCGAGGGCGACAATCTCACCCTCGGCATCGGACGCGAAGGCGAAGAATTTCATGCCATAGGCCGCGGAGAGCTCAACATCGCCGGACTGCCCCTCTACCGCGACAGCAAAGGCGGAATAGGCACACCCACGAGCGACTGCGAACGCACCAAACTCACTCCCGACACCCGTCGCCTGCTCATGCTCGTCAACGTCTACGATACCGAAGCCGATATCGACCGACTGAGAGCATACATACTCGACACGTGCGCCCGATACGACATAGACGTGACGTCGTCCGAACTGATTTTCAGGGATTGAACAGGTCAGGATTAAAAAAATCCATAATATCCCGGGCAAGAGCAAGAGCCGGAGCCGCCTCCGAGTCCGGGTCAAGGTCAACGGCGTGCTCATAGTCCGTGATGGCCGCGCTGCGGCGGTCAAGACGCCAGTTCACCTTTCCGCGCAGAAAATACAGCCGAGCATCACCGGGCACAGCGGCAATAAGCGCATCAAGCTCGCTCAGCGCCTGAGGCAGCCTGTCGTCAGCAATTAACTTTTCGATTGACTTATAATCCATAACACCGCAAAGGTACAAAAAAAACGCCAACCGCCCAACCCGACCGGAAATCTTGGTGCTTATGTAACGTCCAATATTCTTGAATCTTCTATTTCCATGGTGCGGGATTAGTTTTATTCTGTAACAATCCGGCGGAATAAAAGCAATAAGGCGTTGATTATCAACATAGAGCTTCCGTTTCAAGCAAAAATGGCCCTACAATGACAGCGGACGCCCCAGGCGCTTCCCTGCTACGTCAATTTTCACACAATCGAACGGATGAACAGTTACACTTTTCCGTTGATGTAAAAAATCTGTGAAAAAAATAGCGGTCGTAAGGATTTTTTCTGTAACTTTGCAGCGATAAAAGCAACTATTAATCGATTAAAATTTTTATCATGGCTTACGTTATTACCGACATCTGTGTAGCTTGCGGCACCTGTCTGCCCGAGTGCCCCGTAGGTGCTATCTCCGAGGGCGAAATCTATCACATCGATCCCGACACCTGCATCGAATGTGGCTCGTGCGAGGCTGTTTGCCCCACCGGCGCTATCAATCCTCCGGCTTGACGCAACACAGACCGACAAATCATCAGAGCGAGATTTTTCTCGCTCTTTTTTTTGTCGTATTACTGTCGCCTGATGTTGTGTCGTGAGCGGGACGCTCACGACTTCCCAGTGGCCGTCCCAGTGGATCCGCTCACGACACAACGGTGGACCGGCAGGACAATCAGCTCAAAGTCGGGCTCGCGAAACTTAATTCTGTTTTTTTATGTTATTTATATAATTTTGACGCCTTCGGCGACGTTTTAAATATATACCAGTCAGTGCATCGCTGAATGACGGAGAACGTTATTCGCATTGATATCTCCGTCGCAAGCGACACGATTATTGACTGTTTATAAGTGTATTATGCGCAAAATACTTATTCTCTTTTTCGCCCTTTGGCTCACGCAGGCGGCACTTGGCGCCGGCCCCATGACTCCCGATTTCACTTTCGCTCAGTGTCAGGGTTCGTTGCGTCCATATCCGGCCGACCTCAATCCGATGCAGTATCCCGACTCTCTCGTGCCCGTCATGATCAATCATGTGGGACGGCACGGCGCACGTTACCCGGCCTCGTCGTCGTTCACCCTGCGCCTTCAGCGTGCCCTTGAACGCGCCGACTCGCTCGGAAGCATCACGCATCTTGGCCGCAGTATGCTTGCGCTCACCCGCACCGTGGTTGCCCGCTCCGAAGGTAAATGGGGCGCGCTCGACTCGCTGGGCATGGCCGAACAGCGTTCGATAGCCACGCGTATGTTCTACGGACTCAAACCGATGTTTAAGGATGCCCGCGTGCGTGCCGTGTCTTCCTATTCGCCGAGGGCCATGATGAGCATGTACGAGTTCACCCACCAGCTCGACCGGCTCGACAACCGCATCGAGTTCGCCACCTCTACCGGACGTCATAATTCTCCTCTGCTGCGGCCTTTCGACCTCGACCGGGACTACAAGGACCTGCGCAAGAGCTCACAACTCACCGACCCATATCAGATATTCATGCTCGAAACGTGCCCGACCGAACCGGTAATGCGCATATTGGGCAAGAATTATCCCTTCGCCGACGATGCGGAGAAACGTGACCTGGCGCTGTGCGAGTACTATGTCGTGGCCGGTTGCCCGGCAATGATGCTCCCGGTGTCGCCCTCGCAATATTTCACCCGCGCCGAAATCAACGCCCTGTGGAGCTGCTTCAACCTCCGCCAATACTTACAGTGGACGGCCACCACCATCTCGCGCGTACCTGCCGACCTGGCTTCGGCTCTGCTTCAGGATCTTATAGCCACATTCGAGCAATACCTTGCCGGCGAGGACATCGCCACCGTGCAACTTCGTTTCGGTCATGCCGAGACTCTGATGCCGCTGCTGAGCCTGATGCACCTGCCCGGCGCATATTACATGACCAACTATTTCGACACCGTGGCGTTGCACTGGCAAGATTTCAACATCGTGCCTATGGCGGCAAATCTGCAGCTGATACTGTTCAGAAATCCACAGTCGGGCCGTTATTACCTGTACACGCGGCTTAACGAGCAGGCAGTAAAACTCATCCCCGGACGCGACGATCTCTATGTGCCATGGACCGATGCCCGGGCTTACCTGTTGCGCTGCGTACCTCTTTACACCTTGTAGACGACGCTCAGTCTAACGCAGGGACTATTTAAGAGCATCGAAGACGACAGCCGAAATTCGCGCTATCTCCTGCGACGCTTCGCTCTCTGTGCCGTGGAAGTCCTTGACAAATACGGCAAGGGTGTAGTGCCGTCCGTCGGGAAACAGTATCACACCCACATCGTTGTGAGCTGTCAGCACTCCGTTTTCATCCCTGTATCCCGAGCCGGTCTTATGGGCGATTCTGATTCCCTCGGCATGAAGCAAGGGCGCGGCGATGCGATCATTCCCTGTCAGGCATCCAAGAAGTGTTTGTTTGATAAAATCTTGCGACGGAGACGTTAAGAGGCTGTCGGTGAACAGGCGGTCGAGCAGAATAGCGGCTCCGAGAGGCGACGAGCGGTTCTGGTGACAAAGTGAATGGTCGCTCCACATCTCGCCTTCCGTAACCGCGAGCCTGAAACTTTCGCGCGGAGTAAACGTAGCGATGCAACTGTCGACACGAGCTACTGACTCGAAATTACGGAAAAGATAATTGCTCGCATTGTTGTCGCTTTGTTGTATGGCGTATTCCAGAAGTCTTCTGACCGTGAGTTTGAATTCTTTATCTTTATAATCTTTCAGCATCGGCGACCATGTGTCCGGGTTCATCGAATCGCGGTAAACAGTCACGATGGTGTCAAGCGACCTGCCCGTTTTCTCGAAAAGGCGGCATAGCGACACGCCCTGATGAAGCTTGAACACGCTCATCAGCGGATAGTCGGCTGTATTGTTTATGGCCAAAGTGTCATTAAGGTCAGTAATCAGAGCTATGCCGGTTTCGCCGGGATATTCCGAAATCAAGATGCTCAGCGTATCTTTCAGGTAATTTATGGCAGCGTTTTCGGCAGTTGTATCCGACGGTGGAACATTGTTCGGTTTCGCCGAGCAGGACGTAAACAAAGAAACACATCCAATGAGCAATGTAATGAAAACGGCAAGAAGAAATTTCATAAGCGGTCTGAATTAAGTATGACAACGAAATTATTTAATGTATTGATTAATGTAAATTGCCGGCCATTCTTTAAAGTTACAAGTTATCTGTTATATTTTCTTTTCGTAGGCCAGGCGTGTGCCCCATACAAAATCACATTCGCCGAGACACGTGTAGTTGCGCGACGAGAGAATATGCTGCATCGGCCGGTTGTCGATACCGGTGTCGATTCTGATATTTCTCACACATTTAGATGCCACAAGCGATTCGGATAAATCAAAGAGCGCACGTGAGCAGCCTTTTCCGCGATAATTGTCCCCGATGGCGATACGGTGCATTACGGCATATTTCACCTCAGTATCCCAAAGATGACGATGCCGGTCGTATTCCGAATCACTGAAAGCAATAGCTACATAGCCCGCGATGTGCCCGCCGTCATCAAGGATATAACCTGTCCCGTCTGCAATATCCGATTCGATTATGTCGGCCGACGGATAATTGTCTTTCCATTGAACGAAGCCGGCCGCGCGTTGTGCGCCGCGTGCCTCGGACATAATCTTCATTATATCCTTTATGTTGATAGGGGTTGCTTTAAGCAGATTCATAAGTCAAGTATATGGGATAATAAATTACCCATCAGGTATACGCTGTCATTTCTTTTATATTGCAAAATTACGAAAATTCTGCGGAATGTCATCGCCTGACGTATTTGTATATCAATGTAGGGATGCACCCCGGTGCATCTATTTCAAACGCAAATTGCGCCATTCATTAACTGCGGATGCACCGGGGTGCATCCCTACAATGTCATTAATCACAATATTTTGCCGAACGAGGCCGTCCGACACTACTGACCGGGAAGCGAAGCGCGGCCTCGCGCGAGTATAAAAATACTGTCGTCTGTCGTTTTGTCGTGAGCGAGGCCGCTCACGACTTCCCGGTTTTGCTGCCGCACGTCCTTCCCGGCAACAGTAAGGGCACAAAAAAAGTCGCACCGTGGTGCGACTTTTTTGTGATATGGTGTGTGATTATTTCACAACTTTGGCTACTTTGTTGCCGCGAACCTCGATAAAGAGGCCGTTCTCGGCTTTGTCAACGCGTACGCCCTGGAGGTTGTAGTATACGGGGGCTGCGTTGTTGTCAGCTTCGATGTCGTTGATGCCGGCAAATGTACCGAGTTTGAATGTAAGAGTTTCGTAGTTGAGCGAAATTGTGCCGGTGTAGGGAACCATAATATTGATGTTAGCGGGGTTTGATCCTTTTTCCAGCGTATACTCTACGTTTGGATATGCATTGACGGCACCGCCGATGTTGGGGCTCCAGCCTTCGCCGGCGAATTTGAACATGTCACCCGTCAGAAGAGAAACCTCTTTTGTATAGATAACACCGTCTTCGGTGCTCATTCTGGTATCATCAGTAAAGTTCCAGTTGTCTACGCCGCCTACTTTACCGGGCATGTAAAGAACAAGCGAAGAGGGTTTGGGAGTGGTGGAGGTGGCAATGAGGGTCTTGGCTGCGATGTTTACTTTGACAGTCCATTCGCCGAGCCAGGGGAAATTGGAGTTTGCTGTGCCGTCGAAGCCTTCGGTGATGAGTTCGTTCTCACCAACCTGAATTTCGTATACGCCTACTGCACCGGCGTTGAAATCATCCCAGTTTGTGCCGACAGTGGTCGACATTTTGATGGCTGTTGTGCCTACGAGGGTGAACTCGTATGTGCCGTCGGCCGATGCCTGCACGGTGTAGGGAGCTTCGGGAGCCCAGCCGAGTGTTACGTCTGTGCCTTTTACGGTACCTGTACCGCAGAGGTAGAGTTGGGCGTTGGCAGCCACTGCTGTGAAGAGGACTGCAAGAAGAGTGTAGAGTTTCTTCATAAAATAAGATTTGAAAAATTAATAATAGAATTAAATATGAATATTCGTTAGTCTTTCAATGGATAGCAGGTTTTTCACGGTTGAAAATGTGAATATTCTGTTTTTCCGGATTGATGTTGCAAAATTACGAATTTATTTCTTATCCACAAAATTATTTGCTAAAAATCGGTCAAATAAACCACGCAACAGCCACCGGCAAGTGCCGTGCGGGCCGCTTACCGGGGAGTGCCGCACGGCACTTCCCGGTAAGACATAGTGATGAGCGACTCCGAAGAGCCGCTCATCACTTGCAAATGGTATATGTTGTCAGAGATTATCAGTGGATGGGATGGTAGCGCACGAAAGCTTCGATGGCTTCGTAAGATGCCAGGCCGAGGCTCTCGTAGAGCTTTGCTGTGGCGCGGTTGCGTTCTTCGGCACGCTGCCAGAAGAGGCGGTCGTCGTCGCCAAGGAAGGGGGCGTTCTCCATCTGCGACTGGTGTTTGAGGATGGAGTTGCGTTTTGAGCGAAGTTCTTCGGGGCTGAGGGGCACGGCCATCTCGATGTGGTCGATTTCCCATTCGGCCCATGCTCCGCGGTACATCCAGATGTAGCAGTTCTGCAGCCAGGGGCTGTCGATGAGCTCGTCGATGGCGGCGAGCACGGCATCGAGACACACGCGGTGAGTGCCGTGGGGGTCGGCGAGGTCGCCTGCGACAAAGATTTCGTCGGGCTGTATGCTTTCGAGGAGATCTTTCACGATGTCGACGTCGGGCTGTCCGAGGTCGCCTTTCTTGATTGTGCCTGTCTCGTAGAAGGGCAGACCGAGGAAATGAACGTGATCCTGAGGTATGCCTATGTAGTGGCAGGCCGTAGTGGCCTCGCACTGGCGTATGACGGTTTTGAGACGGCGGATGTCGGCCGAGTCAACGTCGCCGGCTTTCTTCGCGGCGATGTATTCATGTATGCCTTTGCTCTTTTCGAGGTAGGTTTCCGAATCAAGGCCGAAGTCTTTGCCGATTCGGTCCATGAGCATCACGTATCGCATCATGTCTTCGTCGCCGACGGCAATGTTGCCTGAGGTCTCGTATGCTACGTGAACGTCGTGACCTTGATCTACAAGGCGCTTGAGCGTGCCGCCCATCGATATCACGTCGTCGTCGGGGTGGGGCGAGAACACGATGATGCGTTTGGGATAAGGCGTCGAGCGCTCGGGACGTGTCGAATCGTCGGCGTTGGGCTTGCCGCCGGGCCATCCGGTGATGGTGTGCTGCAGGTCGTTGAATA
>JBJEDE010000036.1:0-7321 GCA_051871795.1 Muribaculaceae bacterium
TAGAGCACGACCTTGCCAAGGTCGGGGTCGCGGGTTCGAGTCCCGTTTTTCGCTCTAACCCCTGAGTTTAATGTCCGGATGGCGGAATTGGTAGACGCGCTACTTTGAGGGGGTAGTGATCATTAGATCGTGTGAGTTCGAGTCTCATTTCGGACACTCTGAAAGAGTTGATTATCTTATCGGATAGTCGACTCTTTTTTTGTATAATCCTTGCTGCCAAGCGGCTGAGACAGGTCGGCGGCAATCCGGGTTGAATTGTTAAATACAGTCCGGGTTTACTTTAATTTATTTGCCATGACTTTCGATTTCGATGAGCCGGTGTGCCGGCGCGGCACAGCTTCTTACAAATGGGACTCGCGCCCCGACCTTCCCGACGACATGATACCCCTGTGGGTGGCCGACATGGACTTCCGTGTGGCGCCTCCGATTATCGATGCTCTGCAGTGCAGGCTCGACGGCGGCGTGTTCGGTTACACCTTTGTGCCTCAAGCCTATTACGATGCCATTACGCGCTGGTTCGACACTTACCACAGCTGGCATATCACGCAGGAAGAAGTGATTTACACTTCGGGCGTCGTTCCGGCTCTTTCTGCCATAATAAAGGCTCTCGCGCCGGAGGGGTCGAAGGTGCTCGTATCCACGCCCGTTTATAATTGTTTCTTTTCAAGCATACGCAACAACGGCTGTGTGGCGCTGGAATGTCCGCTGCAGCGCACCGCCGACAGCTACGAAATCGATTTTGAAGCCTTCGAGCAATGCGCAGCCGACTCCGACTGCCACCTTTTCCTGCTATGTAATCCGCACAATCCCGCTTGCCGGGCATGGACCGAAGACGAGCTCCGGCGTATGGCCGACATATGCCGCCGCCACGGCGTGACTGTTGTATCGGACGAGATACATTGCGAAATTGTCTTTCCCCCTTACAGATATACACCTTACGCAACAATTGCTCCCGACTGCCGGTGGGTGGCCTGCGTGTCGCCTTCCAAAGCGTTCAACATCGCCGGATTGCAGATAGCAAACATCGTATGTCCCGACCCTGAAATGCGCGCCAAAATAGACCGTGCAATCAACATCAACGAGGTGTGCGACGTCAATTCTTTCAGCATATATGCCCTTATGGCAGCCTACAATGAGAGCCGTCCGTGGCTTGAGGCGCTTTTGCCTTACATTCACGGCAACTATGAGATGCTGCGCGAGCGTTTCGCCACCGAGCTTCCCGACCTCAGAGTGCTTAAACTTGAAGCCACTTACCTGGCCTGGGTCGATGTGCGAGCTCTCGGAGTAGAAACCGAGCGGCTCGAAGAGGAGCTTATCGGCAAGTGCGGCGTGTGGGTGAACGCCGGCAGTATGTACGGCGCCGCCGGCGAAGGTTATATCCGTATCAATCTCGCCACACAGCGCCGGCGTCTGGCCCGGGCTCTTGACCGCCTCGTGCCCGCGCTGAAAACCTACATCCGATAGCTTACATCCGACGTATATAATCATAAGCATTAATCCCGACTTCGGACACAGTGTCCGCGGCCGGGATTGATGTGTATAACAATCCCGACCCTTGGAATCGCTCCACGAGTCGGGATTTATTGACAGAAAAGAGTATTTGCTTACTTGATGATTGCCTTCTTGCCGCCGATGATGTAGATACCGGGGCCCGGGATACGATGCAGGCGACGTCCCATAAGGTCATAGACGGCGTTGTCGGTCGTGTTGCCGGCGGTATTGTCAACTGCTACATTCTCTATGCCCGAAGAGCCTGAGCCGGCTTTGACTGCAAAGTTGTCCAACAGGAAGTATGCCGGGAAGTTGAGTCCGTATGTGCCCACCATGCTCGACTCGACGTTGAATCTCATTTTGCGGCATTTTCCCAGCGCAGTGAGATCCCATTTGGTCCATTTGTCGGTGATTTTGCTTCTGCCGTCGATGAGGCGAATTCTGGATGAAGCGCCGTCGATTGCGTTCCCATCAGCGTCGAGACCTTCGGCTGTGACGTCGACCCAATCGGTATCGGTGGCAGCGGGGTTATAGCCGTCGCCGTCAAGCGCCGAACAGATACCGTAGGTGCCGAGAGTCACATACACGTAGAGAGGTTCGCCGTCGGCTCCGTTGAACTCAATGACGGGCCGTGAGTCGCTGCCGAAATACGATGTGTTGTCGCTTCCGTTTGCCACGAGGAAATTGTCAGAGCCGTTATAGCCGCCTTTTCCGCTGTCGGGACTATATGCTTCGAGCTGTCGCTCGTATCCGGCTTTTGTGTAGGTTGTTGCCACGTAGTTTGAGACTGCCGTTCCGCCGTTCCAGAATTTACCGTCGCCGTAGCCGATGTTGAGGCTCGAGCGCAGGTTGGTGTTGCCCTGATCGTACCATCCGTAGAGCACAGTCGGAGCGGTTTCAGGATAGAGCTGCGGACCGCCGTACTGGGGCGAGTCGATGAGCGACGACCAGTAGTTGGATTCGGTCATTCCGGGAGTAGTGTAGGCGATATCGGATATGTTGCCTTTAAAACTTGCATCCTCAAAGTCAAGTATCACAACGTCGTCATCATCGCTCATGCCTTTATATATTGTGAGCGAGGGAATGGCGCCGAGGTAGACGGGCCGTTGCGAAGCGTTGAAGTTTGCATCTCGGCCTTTTTCGTATGATATGGAGCGGTGCGAGCCCAGCGGGTCGCCGAAATAGTTGTTGAAAATCATGCCGTCGGTGAGAGTATAATCCTTTGCGGCGTCCCAGTCGGCCGGTATATTAACGGTGAGTGTGCGGGCTGTCTCGTTGGATGCGAACTGATATTGGTTGGCTTTGCTTTTTACAGCATTTCCTTCCGGATCGGTGTAGCTGACCAGAGCGTTGAAGTTGTATACGCCTGCAAGTTTATTGGCAGGATGATAAAGGCCGTCGATGCGCACGCTCACCTGGTCGCCCGGTTTGGGCTCGGCGCCTTCGGCGGTGAGATTGGTGACTACGGGAGTGCACTTTTTAGCGCGTATCACCTGATATACGGTCGAGCCGTCGTTGCCAGTGAGCATCACGATGTTGCGACCGGCCGTGAGGGAGAGTGTGTAGCTTCCGTCGCTGTTTTCTTTCACGCCTTCGTTGCTGAAACCGGTGTATGTGACCTTCTCTGAGTCAATTGCGGGCGAAGCTATCATCACGCTCGTGACATTCTCCGGAGCGAAAGTGTAAGAGGCGGCGTCGCCGGTGAAATAGAGCACGTCGATTTCTGCGTCGAGATTCTCGCCCGAGAGTTTGTTGGCGAGGTAATTATTGTCGGTATTAATTGCGGAGTTGATAAAAGTGTTGGGCTTGATTGTCGAAGCCGGAGCATCGACAGTTACGACTATGACACCGGTGTTCTCCGGCTCGATTGCGCCGAACAGCGGGCCTCCGAGCTGTGAGGGAGCATAAAGAGCGTCGTATGTCACCAGTACGATGGCTGTACCGGCGCTAAGCGCTGTAATTTTGCCGCCGGCGTCCACTGAGATAATGTCTGACGATGCGTCGCCGTTGATGCCTATGACGGAATAGTGATAGTCGGGTTCGATGAAGTAGTTATTGGTTATGTTGTCGGTGATTTCCCAGTTGCGCAGGTTCACAATCTGTTTTGTCTCTCCCTTTTTAAGGTCAAGACAACCACGGTAATCACCGTTGACCCATACATCCGACACGTTGTAGCCCTTGTTGGAGGCCGGCGACGAAATCACTGTCTTTGCACTGCCGTATTCGGCAAAATCGGTGACAGTAAATGCTTTTGCCGTGTTTTCTGCGGGCATTGTAAACTTCTCGGCCACGGTCACATAGTCGTTCGCGGCGGTGGCATATTTCACTCGGTAGTTGTACACGCCTTTTTCGGCCAGAAGATAAGAATATGTGGTTGTGCCATCGCCGTTGTCTTTAACATCAGATGGCAATTGCTCGGTGAAAGGCACGAAGTGCGCCGTCTTTGAGCCTACGAAGGCTTTGGCACCGGAGGGGACGGTGAGCGAATAAGTGTATCCCATAGGCACTTTCATTGAGAATGTGCGGTTGAAGGTGATGGCAGCACTCTGTGAGATTGAAACATAGCCCTCGTCAGCTCTTGCATCCGATGGTGTGACGGTGGCCGCAAATGAGTCACCTTTGACGGCCGGAACAGTGATGTAGCCGAGTTCCATAGAGCTTTCGATGTTGCGCGTTTCGTTATCGCTGCTCTTTACTTGCAGGTCAACAGTGCAGTCGGAGCCGATTGTCCATCCCGAGTTGGTAACCTTAACCGATGGGGTAAAGATGGAATAAGTGTTTGCGCTTTCGCTGTCGGAGGCCGTGAGAACAATCGAACCTGTGTTTTTTGAATTTTTGTCGTAAGTCACGAGCTTGTAATCGGTGCCCGGTACGGCCATAAATTCAAACTGTCGTGTTCCGACTTCAGTCACCTCGGGCTCGGCTTGCTGGGCCATAGGCACTACCTTGAACGAGGTGGCCAAGGTGTTCATTGTGATGTTCATTTTCACTTCGTCGGCAGCAAGTACGGTCGCCGAAGCAAAAGTGAGAGCCATCAATGAGTAAAAATACTTCTTCATATCTTAAATAATTGATTTTTGAGTTGCAGAACGCATAAAAAAGGATGTAAAAAAAACACCCGCAGGACATTTCGTGCCTTACGGGTGCTTTATCTTTGAGTTGAAGCTCAATTCTATCGGTATAAACGGCAAAGTGTATATTTGCCGGCATCCTTACCCAATGGTCCCGTCGGGCGTTGAAATGGTGAGCAAAAAGCAAGTATTCTGACTCTCCCGTTTTTCGACGCCTTCTCAGCTCTAAGGCGAGCCAATGGCATAGTGTCGAAAAAATATACGTCAAACGTATGAAAGGGAATTACAGCAGCGGGTACTGTGCCGGAATCGCACCGGACTTCCATGCAAGTCACCTCCGGCTCTCTTGCCGAGGTAGGACTTTTGCCTTTGCACGGCAAAGGTATAAATAATATTTCGATTGACAAAATTAAAAAAAATAAAAATTAAGAAGCACCACAAACAGATATATTGTGATGGATGATACCTCCAGATTGATTTTTGTTATTTCAGGGGGTTGGCGGCGCAGTATGTGTAGGGGGAGAGTGAGGGATATTGTTCCATCAGGGGGTCGGGGGTGGAGAAGCGCATGGCTGCGGGGTCGTGCATGCGCGCTCCGAAGTCGTAGAGGTTCAGTCCGCGCGTGGTGATGTATTCTTTGCCCGAGAGCTTGTAGGGCTGTTTGTCGGGGATTTTGCCGTCGGCGCCGGCCATAAGCATTCCGTAGGGGTAAAAATCATTGGCTTCCTCGAGATTGCCGTCACGGACCACCGCCCTGACGTTGCCCTGCCGGTCGGTGACGTAGTAATGATAGACGTATTGCGTGCCGGAGGGAGTGACCGTGTAGGAGAGACGGTTCCGATACAAGTACTCCAAAACGCCGAGAGGGTATAATATCATGTCAATATATGCGGTCATAGAATTTTTCGTCAGGCAAATATATCATTACTGAATCAGGAAGATTACGTCTTAAATAATCCTGAGTAAACCACCTCATTATAAGACACAATTTGCGATACTTTATGTTAAACGCCAGGCTGTCGGGCCCGGAAAATTTATCCGACTCATTGAATGTAATTGCTCCATAATCCCAATTGTTAAGTATCGAAAATGAATCATCCATCGGTGTTTTGTTCTCGCTCTTGACTACTGTCATGTTTGTAATTTCTTTTGATAACGAATCCAGTCCCCAGTCAATTATTTCTTTATTTGCTTTGAAGAATACGGCAGAGTCACTCCTGTCAAAAATGATTCGTTGTGGAGCAGTTGAATGTTCATTATTAGTGACATTCACTCTGTATAATTGATATTGACCGTCTATTTTCACAATCAGCGCGCTATGTCCTTCATTTTTGGTATATGAATTGTAATAATATATCGTTGGATTGTGTTTAAAGAGATTATAAAGTCTTTTCCCGAAGGACTTATATATGAGAGTGTTTAGAGTAAAGTCGTAAGTCCGCAGATTAACTTCACTTTGCTTTCCAGTCAGACCGAAACTGACAGAAATTATACAAATGATACCCAATAATAATTTTCTCATTTTGCGTAATCAGTTATAAAGACATATTCTGAAGTAGTTATTTATCGTCGCAACCAAGCGTGATTTCATTCACACCATGCGAAATATAAACATTACATTTATAAACCCTGCTTGAATCCACATCAATCCATAACCGAAAAAATTCGCTGTCTTGATCACCGAGGATTACTCCAACCGAATCATTAATCAGAGTATAGAAGTTTTTTTTCTTAAAATCGTCAATACGAGTGGGAAATAAATCTATTGGATTAAAGTCAATTTTAAAGCCATAATAAATGGAAGCAGTTTTTTGCTTCTTCAGATCTGCTTTGTCAACATCTCCGATTCTCTCTCTTAAAATGTTCATGAGCACAGGATTTTTTATTCGACAATAGTATATATCAATTACTTCCTGTGTGTAAAATTTGGATAGATATAAGGTGTCGGATTCATTATATTCAGATATGTCCTGCTGTAGGGTTTGGGAACCTTTTGCGCAAGATAATCCGACGGCAGATAATGCTGCTAAAATGACAATAAAAGCTTTCAGTATTGGAATTTTCATGAAATAATCGTATTAGTGGTAAAAAACTATTCTCGTTCAAACAATATCCGATTGATAAGATTATTTATGGCATCATCATAGTAGTCGATAGGTGTTGTCCCAGGATAATACCGGTATATTAAATCCGGAATATCATGGATGAAGAGCCAAAATTCGATATTATACATATTTTTATAATCTCCTTTACATCGTTCAGCTATTTGCTTTGATTGGGCAATATCCGTTGTTGATGGCAAGAGGCCACCCGTCATGGCCTTGTGATTATGGTAAATACTGTGTATCTGGAAGTTGTTTTTTAATTGTAATGGATTGTTTAATATAGATTTTAAACCATCTTCATGGTTCTCCGAATGGGAGGTACTTAGATAAGCTCGCCTGCTATTCTCACCGCCATATAATATCAACGACCATTCTACTTTCGTATTGGTGGCCAGAAATATGAACAAATTTATAGCATTCGAAGATCCATAAATTTGGTAATAATCAAATGTATATGTGCCGCTTTTTATTTTGAACCCACCACCAAAAATAACTTTGCGATTGAAGTTAAAAGTGTCAATTTCATTGCCTTTGTCATCTACCACGACTACACTATCGTCTTTTTCCGTTTCATCCTTCAACTTTAGATTTCCGTTTTTATCAATAACATACGTAGTCATCCCTGTGGGGTCGATGTATTTCAGGGGGTTGGCG
>JBJEDE010000037.1:0-88995 GCA_051871795.1 Muribaculaceae bacterium
GTTTTTTGAAATGTTGTATACCTGTATAAATCTTATAAATCTTATAAGTCGTATAAATCTTATAAGTCATATAAATAATAATGTGAAACTTGTGTTTGAGGTTTTCTGTGTATATTTACGCTTGCATGGGACGGACCGGTACTAATCGGCACGGACTGCCATTTTGTCAGTATTGGCATCCGAACGACGAAATCAGGTGAAACAGAGGGCTTTTGCGCGATGAAAATTATAAGTGACGGCGTACAACTTTTTTGGCACATGTTTTGTTAGTAAGATAAGTGCCAAGGTTGCAAAGACAGCGACCGGCCGCGACAGAATTTAGAAAACAAGAAATAAAAAAAATAAAAAAATCAACTATTATGGGAAAAATCATTGGTATTGACCTTGGAACCACGAACTCGTGTGTTTCCGTACTCGAAGGTAACGACCCTGTGGTAATCGCCAACAGCGAGGGCCGCAACACCACTCCGTCAATCGTAGCGTTCATCGCCGGCGGAGAGCGTAAGGTAGGCGATCCTGCCAAACGTCAGGCTGTAACTAACCCCGAAGGCACCATCTATTCGATCAAGCGCTTCATGGGCGAGAAATACGACGATGTGCTCGAGGAAGTGAAACGCGTGCCTTACGAAGTAGGCAAATCAGACAACGGCATGGTGCGAGTGATGGTAGACGGACGCGCTTACACGCCTCAGGAGATTTCGGCCATGATACTTCAGAAAATGAAGAAGACTGCCGAAGACTTTTTAGGACAGACAGTAGACGAGGCCGTAATCACCGTGCCTGCATACTTCAACGACTCTCAGCGTCAGGCCACCAAAGAGGCCGGTGAAATTGCCGGTCTGAAAGTAAGGCGTATCGTCAACGAACCTACGGCAGCAGCGCTTGCCTATGGTCTTGACAAAATCGACAAAGATCAGAAAGTAGCCGTCTTCGACCTTGGCGGCGGTACATTTGATATCTCTATTCTCGACATGGGCGACGGCACATTCGAAGTGCTCTCCACCAACGGCGACACACACCTCGGCGGCGACGACTTCGACCACGTGATTATCGACTGGCTCGCCGACGGATTCAAAGACCAGTACGGCGTGGATCTCCGTAAGGACCCGATGGCTCTACAGCGTCTGAAAGAGGCCGCCGAGCAAGCCAAAATCGAACTTTCGAGCTCGACATCTACCGAAATCAATCTGCCTTACATCATGCCCGTTGACGGTGTGCCCAAACACCTTGTAACCACCCTCACACGCGCAAAATTCGAGCAATTGGCCGACAGCCTCATCCAGGCATGCGTCGAGCCTTGCCGCAAAGCTCTCGAAGCCGCAAAACTCAATGCGTCGGACATCAACGAAGTGATACTCGTGGGCGGTTCGACACGTATCCCTGCCATTCAGGCAAAGGTAAAAGAGATTTTCGGCAAAGAGCCCTCAAAAGGCGTGAACCCCGACGAAGTAGTTGCCGTGGGCGCAGCCATTCAGGGCGGTATCCTCTCCGGCGACGTTAAAGAGCAAATCATTCTGCTCGACGTAGTGCCCCTTACCATCGGTATCGAGACACTCGGCGGCGTGATGACTCCTCTTATCAAAGCCAACACCACCATACCTACCGACGCATCTCAGGTCTTCTCGACAGCCGCAGACAACCAGCCCGGCGTAGAAATCGTAGTACTTCAGGGCGAACGTCCGCTTGCCAAAGATGACAAGGTGCTCGGTCGCTTCCAGCTCGACGGCATTGCTCCCGCACCCCGTGGCGTGCCCCAGATTGAGGTAAAATTTGAAGTAGACGCCAACGGCATCCTCAACGTATCGGCCAAAGACAAAGCCACCGGCAAAGAACAGAGCATCCGCATCGAAGCCTCGTCCGGTCTTTCCGACGCTGAAATCCAGCGTATGAAAGACGAAGCAGCCGCCAACGCCGCCGCCGACGAAAAAGAGAAACAGCGCATCGAGACCCTCAACCGCGCCGACCAGATGGTGTTCCAGGGCCGCAAACAGCTTGAAGAATTCGGCGACAAGATTCCCGCCGACAAGAAGGCCACAATCGAGGCTGCTATCAACAAACTCGAAGCTGCTCACAAAGCAGGCGACGCCACAGCTTGCGAGGATGCCATCAAAGGAATCGAAGCAGCCTTCGGCGCAGCCCAGCAAGACATCCTCAACGCCCAGCAACAGGCACAAGCCGGTGCTACAGGAGCAACAGGCAATGCAGATGCTACAGGCAACGGCAAGACCGGCGACGACCATGTCACCGACGTAGACTTTGAGGAAGTCAAGTAAGTCAATCAATTCAGAAATATCTGAATCCATATAAATGGAGTGTAGCTCAAAAGGTTACACTCCATTTTTAGTTTGTCATGCCGAATAGATTGAAATTGTTTTATTTTCGCCGTTTCGCACCGGATTCTGAACGCACACCGATTGGTGATGAGTCGTGACTTAGAGCCGGCTTGACAATAGGTGCAGGCGATATGATAAAATCCGGTCGACAGGATAAACTTTTATCGGCATTGAATGTTAATAATATTGAACAAACGCACAGAGTTGCGCTGTTGGGATATAAATATCAAAAGAAACACACAATGAAACCTTTAAAACTTATCGCAGCGACGGCAATATGCCTGTCGGCAATAACGGCTTTCGCCGGCACTGCGGAGAAAAGCACCGGTCTTCCGGCAAAGCACAAACTGATATTTATCGGCAATTCGGCCGAAGAAAAAACCACGGAGGCTTATGACTCACTCATCACTATATTTTATGAGGATCAGTTCCGCCACGCACAGGACCCGCAGGCGCCTTACTTCCTGCTTATGAGCCGTGATTCGAAAATCGCCATGGGCGTGGGCGGTAAAGTGCAGGGCAACCTCAGCTATGACTTCGACGGCTCGATTTCAGGATCAGACTTCACCCCCTACACTATCCCCGTGCCGCGCGACCCAGGAAATGTGACACGTTTTCAGGCCGGGATGAATCAATCTTCGTTGCTGTTCACTATCTTCGGTGACAGCCGCTTCGGACACTACATCGTAAACGTGCAGGGCGAATTCTCCGGAGCATCGTCGACTTTCAAGCTCAAAAAAGCATACATCACCATCGGACACTTAACTTTGGGTAAAACCAAATCGAGTTTTTCCGACCCCGCAGCCATGCCATCGACCGTTGAAACCGAAGGTCCGGCCGGTGCCATCGACGACAACGCCATTCTTTTAAGATATGCCTATACGTTCTCTAAAAAATACACCGTTGCGGCATCAATTGAGACACCCAGCAATGATTACGACGTATACGACGGTGTGACAGAGGCGACATCCGACTGCGCGCCGAAACTCGCTGCCTATGTGCAATATGGCGGCAACAGCAACCACGTGCGTCTGGCCGGCATGGTAAAGACAATGCGCTACCGCAATCTGCTTGCCGGGAAAAATCACCGTGAGACAGGCTACGGCGTCTCTCTGACAGCCGTCGGCAATCTTTCTTCTCCGGTCACATTCTATGGCGGCATCAACTACGGAAAAGGCATAGGCAATATGCTCAACAATCTCTCCTGCGGCAATAACGATATGCTCAGCTACTCATCTGCTGCCGGCAATGACTACGGCAAAATGTACGCTCCCGAGACATTAGGTTGGTTTGCCGCGCTTCAATATAACTTCTCGCCTTCGGTCTTCTCTACCGTAGTCTTCTCACAGGACCGCATCTATACCAAAGACCATACGGCCTACACCGGCGACGGTTATCGTTACGGACTCTACGCCGTGGCCAACGTGTTCTGGAACGTCACACCTCGCGTGCAGGTAGGCGGTGAATTTGACTGGGGACGCCGTGTCGACATCAACGGCGAGGGCAGCAACGCCCACCGCTTCGCACTCATGGGCGCTTTCAGCTTCTGACACTCAATACATAAAATACACTCACCGTGCCGCCGGCTTCATCGCTTGCGGCACGCCGTGTCTTTTAGCTTGATGATGAAGCGTGATAGTAAAGCAAAACGCAGACACAAAAAAGGCCGCACCCGGAGGATGCAACCTTTATACTATTGAGCGGTAGACGGGGCTCGAACCCGCGACCCTCGGCTTGGGAAGCCAATGCTCTGCCAACTGAGCCACTACCGCGATAATTCAGGGGCAAAGTTAAATAATTTTATCTAATTTGCCAAATTTGCAGTCAAAAAATCAAAAATTTGCCCGGCAATGCGGATTAGGGTCGGATTGTCCTTTCATTTATGGCAATTGCGCTTCGACGGATGCTGATGGCGATAGAGTTGCCAGGAGTTGATTACGTTGTGCCAGATGCTGTAAAAGCCTCCGGCCAGCGCTGTGACAGGAGAGAAAAATGTGTAGCCGAGCCAGATGGCAAAAACGGTATTTTTCTGACCCAATGCTTGTCCGGCGGTGACTGTGTCGCGATATTTTCTGCCGATTTTGCGTCCGAGCCAAAACTGGAAGATGCAGGAGGCAAGTGACACTGCCACAAGTCCCAGCTGTGCCGTAAGTGGCACGGTCGAGTGCACCATGCTGCGCACTGTCACGGCTATTGCAAGTGACAGCGCCACCACCCACAGGTAAAAAGAGAGGTCGGGATTGGCTATGAGGCGGCGATGCAAGGGCGGTAGAAGCTTGCGCACGAGCACAGCGAGTATCAGAGGCAAAAGAAGTATGGGAAACACCTTACCCATAATCATAATCATGCCGTCGAGAACGCTCATGCCCGGATGGGGATGCACAAAGGGCACTACGGCCGGAATGAGGAAGGTGCACAGAAGGTTGACAAGAATGATATAGGTCGTGATGTGTGCCATGCTGCCTCCGAGCTTGCGTGTGATGACACCCGATGCCGTGGCGGTGGGGCAAATCAGGCATATCATGAGTCCTTCGAGCACCACTCGCAGCGAACTGTGCGGCATAGCCATCAGCATGGAGCCCACAGCGACAAATACGCCGCCCTGCACCAGAAGAAGCCACAGATGCCAGCCCACGGGGCGAATTTCCCGGAGGTCGACGTGGCAGAATGTGAGGAAGAGCATGGCGAAGATGAGCACGGGTTGCACTGTCTCCACCACTCCGAGCATGAAGGCATGAGTAGAGTCGAGCCACGGGATGCTGACGTACAGGAAATAGCCGATAATTCCTGATGCTATCGCGAATACGAGTATCCAGTCTTTTATAAATTGCAATGGTTTCACTTTACCTTGATTTTTGGGTCCGGGCTACTGATATTACGGCCTCGCCTCCTGAGTGGAGCAAGGCCGCAAACGGGAAAGAGATATGCGGTGACGTTGCTTAGCGCTTATCGTGGTTGCCCTCGTAGAAGTTGACATAAGCGCGGTTGACCTGCCGCACGCCGCCGGGGGTTGGATAGTCGCCTGAGAAGTACCAGTCGCCGGGACAAGAGGGAATGGCACGGTGCATACCGTCGAGAGTCTGGTAGAGTATATCGACACGGGCGCGTGTGCCTTGCGGCGTGAGCATTTCGGCAATCTTGGCCGAGATTTCTGTATCGGTGAATGGTTCGTATACAGCTTTTACACAGTTGATTTGCTCGGCGGCAGGGAGTTTGAGCTGCTCGAGGCAGTTGTTGTAAACCTTTTCGAGCACATCTACGGTGCCGCGGTCTTTATGAAGCTCGACAGCGGCGCGGAAAGCGATAAATTCGCCCATACGGCTCATGTCGATGCCATAATAGTCGGGGTAACGCACTTGCGGTGCAGAAGAGACGATGATGATGCGACGAGGATTGAGCCTGTCGAGCATACCGATTATGGATTGTCGCAGGGTGGTGCCGCGCACTATGCTGTCGTCGATGACAACGAGTGTATCTTCACCGTCGCGGATGCAACCGTAGGTAACATCGTAGACGTGGGCGGCCATATCGTTGCGCGACGAGCCTTCGGCGATAAATGTGCGGAGCTTGATATCCTTGACGGCGAGTTTCTCGCTGCGCACTTTGCGTTTCATGATGGCATGGAGCCGGTCGCAATCGAGCTTTCCCTGCTCGTTTAGTTCCATGATCTGGTGCATGCGTTCGCGGTCAAGGTGCTTTTCAAGACCTTGCAGCATACCCATATATGCCACTTCGGCGGTATTGGGGATGAATGAGAAGACAGTGTTGTCGATATCGCCGCCGGTGAGCTTGAGTATGTCGGGCACGAGATTGAATCCCAAAGCTTTGCGTTCGCGGTAGATGTCGGCATCGCTGCCGCGGGAGAAGTAGATGCGTTCGAATGAGCAGCGGCGGTTGTCGGAGGGTTCGATTATTTGACGCATCTGCAACTCGTTGTTCTTGGTGAGGATAATGGCCTGCCCGGGATCAAGCTCTTTGACCGAGTCGCGGGTCACGTTCATTACGGTCTGTATCACCGGACGCTCCGACGCCACCACGAGCACTTCGTCGTCGACGTAGTAGAACGCCGGACGGATGCCGTGGGGGTCACGGATAGTAAAAGTGTCGCCGGAACCGGTGGCGCCGCATATCACATAGCCGCCGTCCCACTTGGGAGCACATTCGACAAGGACCCGGTCAAGGCTGAGGCGGTTCTCGATTTCGAGTTCGAGCTCGGGATCATGAAGCGTGTCGCGCAACTCGCGGTAGAGTCGGTGATTTTCATGATCGAGAGCGTAGCCCAGTTGCTCGAGCAGCACGATAGTGTCGCTGTAGATGCGAGGGTGCTGACCGCGGCTGACAATCGAATCAAAGACTTCATCGACGTTGGTGAGATTGAAGTTGCCGCAGAGCAGCAGGTTGCGTGAGCGCCAGTTGTTGCGCCGGAGGAAGGGGTGCACGTAGCTGATACCGCTCTTTCCGGTGGTGCTGTAACGCAGGTGTCCCATCATAATGTTGCCGATGAACGGCACATTTTCTTCGATTGACTGAGCGTCGAGCGCGAGCGCTTCCGGCGTTACACTGCGGTTTACGGTGTCGAAGATTTCTGTTATGGCTCCGGCTCCGAGAGCACGCTCGCGGAAGACGTATTCATTGCCCGGTTGAGCATGGAGCTTGACCACACCGAGACCGGCGGCTTCTTGTCCGCGGTTGTGTTGTTTCTCCATCAGGAGATATAGCTTGGTGAGTCCGTAGGTGTAGGAGCCGTATTTTTCCTTATAAAATTTCAAAGGCTTGCGCAGGCGCACCACGGCCACACCACATTCATGCTTTAATTGTTCCATCGGGGAGGTAGATTAACGTATAAAGAGGAGTTCGCGATATTTCGGCAGAGGCCAGATTTCGTTGTCGACCATGAGCTCGAGCTTGTCGATGTGATAGCGTATGTCGTCGAGCAGCGGCATTACGGTATCGTGGTATGCTATGGCTTTTTCGCGCAGCGATTCGATGCGGTTGGCCACCTTGCGTGCTTCGGTCATTTTGGTCACGCCGTTTTTGATTGCAGCCATGTGCGAGGAGATGCAGCGGATGTTGTCCCGGTCGTCGGCAGTGAGCGATTCGGCTTCACCCGGAGAGAATACTTCATTGATTTTAAGCACATTGTCGATGAGAGTAGACTGATATCGGGTGGCCACGGGGATGACGTGGTTGATGGCAAGATCGCCGAGCACACGGCTCTCAATCTGTAATTTCTTGGTGTACATCTCCCATTTCACCTCGTTGCGCGCCTGAAGTTCGACTTGCGAGAGCACTCCTGTGCGGCTGAGCATCTCCACGCTCCCGGGCGCGAGATATGCGTCGAATATCTTGGGGGCTGATGTTTCGCAATCGAGACCGCGTCGGGCTGCCTCTTCTTTCCACTCATCGGAATATCCGTTACCGTCGAAGTGGATGCGTTTCGACTCAATGATGAGTCGGCGCAATTCGTCAAGCACGGCCTCTTCGAGAGATTTGCCTTCAGCGAGTCTGGCATCGACTGCATGTTTGAAAGCATTGAGCTGGTCGGCCACTGCGGCATTGAGCACAAGCATAGAGGCGGCGCAGTTGGCCGAAGAGCCTACGGCGCGGAATTCGAAGCGGTTGCCGGTGAAAGCGAACGGCGAAGTGCGGTTGCGGTCGGTGTTGTCGCGACGCAGTTCGGGTATCTGCGCTATGCCCACCGAATAGTCTTCCTTGCCCGAGAGGTCGGTGAGTTGCTCGTTGGTCGACGATGCTATGCGGTCGAGAATTTCCGACATCTTCGAACCGGTGAAAACGGAAATAATGGCTGGGGGCGCCTCATTGGCGCCGAGACGGTGCTGATTGGTGGCCGACATGATGGAGGCCTTGATCAGAGCGTTGTGCTTGTTGACCGCGGCGAGGACGTTGACAAAGAAAGTGAGGAACTGCAGGTTCTGCATAGGTGTCTTGCCGGGAGCGAAAAGGAGCACTCCGGTGTCGGTGCCGAGACTCCAGTTGTTGTGTTTGCCCGAACCGTTGACACCGGCAAATGGTTTTTCATGGAGGAGCACGCGGAAATTATGTTTGCGTCCCACTCTGTGCATCAGCGACATGAGCAGGAGGTTGTGGTCGTTGGCCAGATTTGTTTCTTCGAAGATTGGAGCTACCTCAAACTGATTGGGAGCGACCTCGTTGTGGCGTGTGCGCACCGGTATGCCGAGTTTGTGGGCCTGAATTTCGAGGTCAAGCATGAAAGCCTCCACTCGCGACGGGATGGCGCCGAAATAATGATCTTCGAGCTGCTGGTTTTTGGCCGATTCGTGACCCATCAGAGTGCGTCCGGTGAGGAGCAGGTCGGGGCGTGCCGAAAAGAGCGCTTCGTCGACCAGAAAATATTCCTGCTCGATGCCGAGGTATGAGTTGACATGCTTGACTTCGGGGTCGAAGAAGCGGCAGACTGCAGTGGCTGCGCGGTCAACGGCGTTAAGGGCACGCAACAGAGGAGTTTTATAGTCGAGACTTTCGCCTGTGTAGGATATGAATATCGTGGGGATACAGAGCGTTTCGCCGAGTATGAAAGCAGGCGAAGAGATGTCCCATGCCGAGTAGCCGCGTGCCTCGAAGGTGTTGCGGATACCGCCGTTGGGGAAACTTGAAGCATCGGGCTCCTGCTGCACAAGCTGCTTGCCGTCAAAAACTTCGATTACCCCACCCTTGCCGTCGTGCTCGACAAAGGCGTCATGCTTTTCGGCTGTGCCTTCCGTGAGTGGCTGAAACCAATGAGTGAAGTGCCTGGCGCCGTTGTCGATAGCCCATTGCTTCATGCCGCGGGCCACGACGTCGGCAGTGGCCAGAGAAATCGATTTGCGATTTTCGATTGCATAAATAAGCGTGTTGTAGGTGTCGGTAGGGAGATACTCAAACATCCTCTGACGGTTGAACACGGCACGGGCAAAATATTGCACGGGCCTCTCGGCCGGGATTTCGACAGGCGTTGCCTTGCGGGCAAAAGCCTCTTCCACGACCTTGAAACGCAATGATGACATAAAATTTATCTTAAAAAATTATTGGAAACGCAAGCAGTACCCTCCGCGTGTGTCACCGCAGAAAGCAAAAAGATGTATGTTGATAATCTCGTCATACTCTAATGTAACAAAGCGACTGACAGCAAGTTAAAATCCTGCCCCGGTCGTGCCCGCTGACGTGCGCGTAATAGCCGACAGAAGCGTCATGTCGCTCTGCTGTGAATTTTGCTGCAAATTTACGAAAAATTTCAATATCGGTGCAATCCTGTAAGAAAAAAGTAAAATCTGTAGTGCAAAATATGTCTGCATCGGTGTTTTGCGGGATGGAGTCTTGCGGCCACCGTCTCTCACCGCTTCCGGAAGCCGGCGGAGAGAGATGTATGTTGAAATCCGGCAGTGAAATTCGGCGGTAAAGTCTTATCTTTTTTTAATTTTTGTTGTGAAATACCAAAAATCTTATTAAATTTGCGCTTATAATGCTCTTATTGTACCCTTTCCGAAAGGCAAGGGATCGTTATAGCATAATATAACACACTGAATAATAATATAATACCCTATATTCTATGAACTTTAAAACTCTTGCTGCCGGCGTTTTGGCTATCGGTGTAGCCACAGGCGTGTCGGTATTGTCTCTGTCAAGTTGTGGCGGAGAGGTTGACCCGTCTGAAGCCTCTCTTTCCTATCTTAAAGAAACACATGTCGTTGAAACATCAGACCTTGCCGAGGATTCACTCTTACTCTATGTGGACTATTCCACATGCGTGGCCGAGGCTATGAATTCAAAATTTTTCCAGGACGTGCAGCCTACCATCGTGAGCAATCATCCGCTATATTTTTCGATTAAAGGCGACAAAATAGCACGCGAGAGCGGCGACACCTACACACTGCTGCGCAGCGTAAAAGAGGTGAACAATGCCGACCTCCGCGAGGCCGTAAGACAGATAGCCGCTCAGAATCGTCAGGCCGTGCTCATCACCGACGCCGAATACTGGCATCCCGGAGTGGGCGACAATCTCAACAATCCTTACATGAAGGAGTCGATAGGCAAATGGCTTGCGGCAGGCCGTGATATATACATCTACGCCGAGCCTTACCTCGAAAGCGGCAAATACAACAAGAAGCGCTACTACATCATCTTCACCGACGACCGTCTCAATCCGGAAATCAACATTAACACCAAGATGCAGCAGGCCATCACCTCGCTTGGCGATGTAAAGACCTTGCATCTCACTGCACGTGCCCCTCAGGCCTCTCTGTCGCTCGACATCGCCGATGATCCCGACGGCATCACGCTATTTGACAAGTCGCTGACTAAGGACAATTTCGAACAAGGGGTGCCCCTGTTCGTATTCGGAGAGAACATCTCCAGAATTGCCGAATCGCTGCACGGAGCTTCGGAGAACAAAGCCGGCAATCCCATCGACCTGCCCTTCGTAAAAGGCATAAAAATACCAGCTTGCGCCGACGGAATTTTCAATATCGACGACTACGAGGTCAAAGTCTATGATCTCACCGCCGATGCCATTGAATTCGCCACTCCCGAAACCGATGAGGAAGGCGAGCCCGTGGTGAAAAAAGCAAAATGGAATCCCGTGGAAATCGACGATGTGTTCGAGCTCGGAGAGAAAGAGCTTGAAAATGGCGAATTTGCGCTGTATTTCGACGAAAAATACCTTGAGAACGGAGGGTCAGACGGTCCGTCGCTGCTTAAAGTAGACATTCTGGTCGACGATGCCAAAGCTCTTATAGAGAAAAACACCGGTGTATACGAAACACTCTCCTGGGACTCTATCTCCAAAGCCGCACAAGGCGGACGCAACAACTCGTTTTTCGAGAGCGTGAAACAAGCCGTCATAAACGACAAGTCGATAAGCCCCGAGGCCGAAGGACGCAACGTTGTGGCCACATTCTATGTATTCACCGAATAAACGCAAAATATTCACACCTCATCTGCATCAAACATCATTATATACTCTAAAAATCGAATACCAATCATGATTGCATTAGCCATTAACACCAAAGCCGCGCTCAACAGCGCCATCACCTCCAACTATATCATGGCAGCGGCCATAGCAGCCGTAGCGATAATCGTGCTCATCATCTTTGCCAACATGGTGCCCTGGCAGACCGGCTCACGCGACACCTCCGGCTCTACCCGCCGCACCATCTGGTTTATCCTCCTTGCCGTTACTCTCATCGCTCAGGGCGTGCTCTCATGGGTAATGTTCTACGCCGACATCACCAAAAAAGCGCTTGCGAGCAGCTTCTTCCCCCACGTGTTTCTCTCGGCCGGCGCAGCCTGCCTGATATATGTGGTCGTGACACTGATCATCATCAAGACTCAGAGCACACGCTCAAAGCTCTCCACCATCTTCTGAGCCCCGCGAGCATCAATTAATTGCATATATTATTAATAATATCCCCCTCCTCACAATCATATGCCCCAAAAGATTAACATAATCGGTATCGGCGGCACCGGCATGCGCTGCCTCGAAAGCTTTGTGCACCTGTGCGCCATAGGCATGATGGACGACACCGTCGTGAACATCCTCGCCCTCGACACCGATGCCCGCAACGGCAACTTCACCCGGCTCAAAGAACTGATCAGCGACTATCAGCAACTTTGCCCCAACGAACCAGCAAAAGACACTTTCTTTTCGGCAAAAATCAACTACTACGAATTTTCGCCCAACTACGACGGAGCCGATTTCAACAAAGTCATCAATTACACCGCAGCTTCGACCGAAAACACCGAAGAGGACGCCAATGTGCGCAAAAGCGACCTTGTCGACCTCTTCCTCACACCCGAACAGCGGCGCATGAATCTTGAGCACGGCTACCGCGCCCAGACTCAGATGGGCTCATTGCTCATGTATCGCGCCATCATCGGAGAGGCCGTGACCAAGAAACGCCGTCCCGACCTGAAATCGGGGCTGATCGACTTTCTCACAAAGTCAGGTCTCGGCTCGGAGCCCGGACAGAAAGTTTTTATCTTCGGTTCGGTCTTCGGAGGCACCGGAGCATCGTCAATCCCCGTGCTGCCCGACGCGCTCAACAAGGCGCTTAAAATCTACAAAGGCACATCGGCCGTCGACATTCTCAAAGGCAACTATTTCGGCACCGTGGTGCTCACCAACTACTTCTCGTTCCCCAAACCCGAAGGCGAAGTTGTGGCCGACAGCGACTTCTTCTCACTCAACTCGCAGGCGGCTCTGATGTTCTACGAAAAAGACGCATCGGTGCGCGAAACCTACAAGCGCATGTACCTCATAGGCCGCGAGATCCCTACCCCGCTGCCCTCTAAAGCGCCCTCCACAACCGGCGGCTCCGAGCAGCGCAATCCGGCCGACTTCATCGAGCTCGTCTCGGCCATGGCCGCTTACGACTTCTTCCGTAACATCGAGAGCGACACCGAGACAGGCAAATTCTACTACATCGGTTTTGACAAGGGTCTCACACTCCTCGACTTCGTGAACTTCACCGCGACCGACGCAGCTAAATTCAAAAAACGCTTCGGCACGGCCATGGCAGCAGCCATAACCAACGCCCGAGGCAGCTTCTTCGACTATCTGGTAGGAGCATACTACAAAGATGTCAAGCAGGATACAGAGCTCAAAGCACTTAATGATTACTTCAAGCGACTGCTCGACCTCGCCGGCCCCGGCGGTCAGGACGGCTGGGCACAACAGCTTGCCGACTCGGCCAAGAAAGTATTCGGAAGCGACACGGCATTCCTGCTCAACAACGAAGTGTTCGACCCTGCTGTGGCCGCAAAAGACAAGAAATACAATCAGCGTCTCTTCGCCGACAAGGTTGGCGCACCGGCCTTCGACGTGAGCTGGGGATTCGGCGACACTATATATAATAAGGTGCGCAACACAATCCAAAACGACGTCGAGCATGCAGCCGAAAAGCACACAACACTGCTTCAGCTCATCCGCGACACCTACGACACATTTGTAAAGCTCTATAATCTATAATCGCCATGGCAGAAGACAATAAAAAATCAAGTCCGTATTTCCTCCCCAAATCAGACATTGCCCCTGACGGACAAATAAAAAATACCGGCGAATGGATTAAGATGGAGCAGCCCGGCGCCTTCATCAACAACCTCGACACCATCAAGGTCGACCCTCAGGCCCGCAACACCGTTTTCAACGCCCTCATCGCCGGCGTGCCTTCGCCCTGGGCACGCGCCAAAATCACATACTTCGCCCTGCAACAGGACGACAACGACGATCCGCGCGCACTGATGAGCTGCTACCGCGCTCTGCGCGACGAGTGGCGCGGACTTATCGCCACGCTCGTGTGCCGTGCCGACCAGTTCTATCTCTCCAAGCCCGTCACGCTTCCTCATCTCGACAGCGACGAGCTCGCCGACGTACGCGCCGACCGGCTCGACATACTCTCGACCTACGGTGATATGCTCTTCCGCGAGGCTTCGCTGTGGTACACCGCCGAGCCTTCGGTAGGACGCCAGCGCGAGCCCTCGATTCAGCTACTCTACTTCATCGACCAGGGGCAGAAGAAACTCGTGGGCGCCACTTCGCCGTTCTCTATTTTCTTCACTGCCGTCAATTACGACATAAAGAACGCCAACGGCATCACAGGCATCAGCGACCTGGGCAAATTTGAAGACCCGACCAAGGATCCCAACCCCAACGAAGAGCAGAAGCAGAACTATCGCAAAATCTACACTTTCCTCGACCGTCTGCGCAGCAATCTCTCAAGTTTCCGCAACGCGATGGAAGCCGTAGCCATAACCGGGCCCGACACTCAGCAGGAGACCGAAGACAACATCCTGCACATCTATGAGGCACTCCAGAAAGAAATCAACAACTGGGCAGCCCAGATATCGCGAAACCTCGGCGAGAAGGAAACGAGCCTGCGTGTGCAGACCGAACCGCTCAATCTCACCGACACCATCATACCCAAGGGTCCGCTCTCGCGCCTGTTCACCAACAATCAGAAATACATATGGGACGGCTCGCAATTTGTCAATGCCGCCGGCGACACCGATGCGGCCGTAGACATCGACACCCTCTTCACCGACAGCAAGGTACTCACCTGCTGGCGTCCGGCCAACAACGACTGGGCAAAAAAATACGAAGAGTCGCCCGTCTACTTCCTGCACACAAAAGACGAAAACGGACGCGCCCTCTTCCTGGCCCTTCCGCTCTCGCCAAAGGGCGTGAAAATGTTCGGAAAGCACCTTCCCACCATCATCTCAGGCACAAATCCGAGCGTGTCAATCACAGCCGAAGTCAAGGGAAAAGTGGTGGATGTGCGTCTCAACATGCGCATCGACGACCAGCTCTCGGGCAGTAAACGCGACTCTGAACTTCTGCTGAAAACCTACACGATGATTCCCGGCTCAATCGACCATCACATCTTTGCATGGCCCAACTTCAAGTCGGTTTATTGGAACGAGTATTATTACTACTCCGAGCTGCCCACCAACATCACCAACACCGTGCGCGCTATCCCCGAATTCGAAGGCAAAGAGTTCGGCCTGCCCGCTCCCGGTTCCGACGTTTACCCGGCCGATAAAGCTCCTACGGCAGCCGAAATAGCCGGTCGACAGGGCATCGTCTACAAAGTGAAATATCCCGTGGGCAAAGTCGGCTCCGACAAACACTGCTACGAGATCATATCCAGCGACACTCCGCTCAACTACATCTCGCTTGTGACATCGGTTGAGGGCGCGGACCAGATTTCGGGCCGTCTCATCGTAAAGGTGGACGTCGAAGGCTCACATTCGATGCACGAAATCACCGGACGTCCCCAGTACAAAGCCTATGTCGGCATCGACTTCGGCTCGACCAACACCTGCGCATACTATCGCGTGCAGGGCACCAACGAGACGCGCCCGCTGCCCTTCAGCAATATGCGTCTTGCGTTGCTCAACTTCGACAATGCTCCCGGACTGATGGCCGAGCCCAACGAGCTCCTGTTCATCTCCAACGAAGAGCCTGTCAACCCCAACGGACAAGTGAAATCGTGGCTCCACCGCCATGCTCCGGAATACATCGAACAGGCCCGCCGCAACGAGGCCATCGTGGGCGGTATCCCCGTCAACGAGACCAACATTGTTGTCGCCGACATGAACGAGACCGAAATCACCACCAATGCCGGCAAGCTCTGCTACAACATGAAGTGGCTCACCGGCGCTGCTGGCGAGGACCGCAATTCGTTCCTGCGCATGCTTTGGCTCCACATCTCGGCCGACCTCTTCCGTCTCGGCATCGAGCCTGTGGAGATACGCTGGTCCTACCCCGGCGCCAAACAGAAGAGCGACATCAACGACATATTTGACAACTGCAAGTTCAATCCCCACGAAGGACAGGACAAGAAAGTGCGCAACGTCTCGTTCACCGAATCGGAAGCCGTGTGTCGCTTTGCCGGACGTCCCGGAGGCACCACACCGCAGGACGACCGTTTCGTGCTCGGTATCGACATCGGCGGCTCCACATCCGACATCCTCATTCTCGGCAAAGAGCCCGGAAGCAATCCGCGCCTATACAGCCAGTGCTCGGTGCGTCTTGCCGCAGGCAAATTCTTCTCCGCAATCAAAAATTCGGAAAAATTCCGCAAGGCTCTCGTTGCTTTCCACAACTCCACCGAGGTGCAGCGCTTCTCGCAAGTGCCCGTCGACGGCATACAGATTCTTGCCGACGGCACACACAAAGAGCGTGCCCCCTATTACCTCAACAATGTCTTCGACCGCCTCAACAAAGCCGAATCGCGCGCCATGTACAAATATATGCGCAACTACGTGCCATTCGTCTTCACCATGCCGGCGTTCGTGACCGGTCTGCTGTGCTATTACAGCGGCGAAATGCTCCGTGCCGTAATACTCAAAAACGGCATCAACGAGCGCATCCGCGAAATCAAAGTGCAATACTTCGGAAAGGGCGGACGCCTCTTCGAGTGGCTTCACGACATAGACGACACCATGTCGACACAATATCTTAGAGCTTGTCTGGTGCAAGGCATGGGAGATGTGTTCGCCGGCAAGAACATCGAATTCCGCTGGCCGGAAGAGGATGCCGAAAACAAGACAGAGGTAGCTCAAGGTCTGGTGCTCATGGGCGAAGGACAGAGATACCTCGGTATCACCAACGACACGCAGGAAGGCGGCGGCAACAATATGCCCGACCTTGGCGTCTTCGGCGGAGGTGGTATGTTCGGAGGCGGTATGTTCGGAGGCGGTTTCGGCGACACTCCCGCTCAGACTTCGGCCGACGGTGCACAAGACATGAAGTCCGACGACTCGGACATCATCGGCGAGAAGGGAATCCGCTACTACAAAGACGGCTCTTACCACACTCTCGACGAAACCGACGTGCTCAAGCTCAAAGTCAACGATCTTAACTTCTCGGAATGTAGAAACGAGAATTTTACAAAATTCATCAACCTCTTCTGCACCTACCTCGTCAGCGCCAAATTTGTCGAACAACCTGTCGCACAGCAGCTATTCAACGACATCAAGCGCATCGACATCGGCAACTTCCTTGCCAACGATGCCGATAACGAGAACTCCGAGTCGCACCACATGCCCATCTTCATGGCCGAAGGTCTTTATTACCTCGAGCGAGTGCTCCTACCCACCGTATTCAACCAATGACCGACCTGCTTATCCTTTACATAGACTCAGATTTCATATATCCCGTGGTCGCCTCAGGCCACGGGACATATGAGAAATATGAGCACCCCGACCGCAGCCTGCGCGACTTTCGCCTGTGGCTGTATTTCGAAGTCGACCAAGCCTCGTCAAGGGTGATACCAGCCAAACGCGCCCGCGCCGGTTACCTCAGCGGCAACCCGGCCTGCCGGGGCGACATCTTCGGTTTCTTTGACCGGGGCGACAACGCACAGGCAGAAGCGTTGCTCAACGAATCAGGACTGGTCACCGAGCTCAAAAGACTCTATTCCGGCTCCGGTGTGAGGCCCGAAACCGACATCCCCACAGCCTACGTCTTTGCCGGCAACATCACCGAAAGGGCAAGGCGTAATTTTATGGCTTATATGGAGAGCCGCTCTTTTGCAACTCTCAGCTTTACGGTCAGGCTCGAAGACCTCGCCGCCGCCACACTCGCTCCCGGCGCAAAATTCGGCGACAGGCTGCTGACTTATTCTTCGTCGGGTCAGGATCTTGTGAATCTGAGCTACGTGTGCGAGTCGGACCGTTTTATGCTTTCCGACAAGCCCGCGATAATGAAAGATTCGGGATACAATCCCTTGCGCGAGGCGCTTGTGCAATACGTGGTCGCAAAAGCCAACCGCAACGGATTTCTCACTTCACCCGAAGCCATAAAAGCCGAAACCGAGTACCAGAAACAGAACGTTGACGAGTGGATGCATGACATCGACCTCAATGACCCGGCCAGCGTGATATCGTTCAGATTCAACAACCGCGCCAACGAGTATCAGATACAGGTCGAAAGCGATATGCTCAAAAACGAGCAAAACAAGCACATCGAGCGCCTGCTCGGCGAGATGAACTCGTTCCGCAACCGCTCGGCCGGGTCGTCAGACAAGCCCGTGAGCCGTGTGATATTCATAGGCGAGATGTTTGCCGACACCGATTTCCGCGCTCGTGCCGCGACGTCGGTCGGACGCGGAGCAGAGGTCAGCTATCTCCCTGTCGACGATTTCGCATCCGTGCTCGCTTCCTATCCCCTGCTCTACCCCGAGTTGCGCCAGAAGCTCAACGAATTTGAGATGGTAACGCGCCGTGACATCGACAAAGTTGACGGCGTAAAAGGGTTTATCGACAACGCCGACAAACTGCGCGCCATCGCCGAAGAGGCCTCCGGCCTGGCCAAGGACATGGAAGCTCTCGCCGTGCATCTCAAAACCGCGATCGACAACTCGCTTTCCGGCGTGGAGCAGATGCTGTGCAAAAGCAACTTCAACGGCGCCGACGAGGCGCTCGACCACGCCTCCATACCCGAGGCCGACTCGCCGCTGTTCACCCGACAGCGCGCTCTCGGCACAGTGATTTCACAAAACCGGAAACTGCTCACCAACCCCAATGCAAAGGGCATCGCCGAGCAGATCGACGCTTCGTGTCAAGCCATCTTAACGTGGCGCAAAGCCATCGACGAGGAGCTGCAACGCGCCGGAGACCTACGTACTGAGATTAAGCGTCTGCGCGAGGTTTATCCTGAATATCAGCAGCTTATAGGCGAATTTGAGGGCGCCGACGTGAGCCGCAAACGCGACATCGTCGACGAAATAAAAAATCGGCGTCTCACACGCGAAACACTGCCGGTGACCGGGCTCACATCTCCTTTCCTGGCCAAGATTGTGGCTACGGTCAACAAGACAGGCGGATTTCTCGGCTTCGGCGTCAAGAAAAGCCTGTCGGTAAGCGTGATTACCGAAGACGGATACCGCACCGAATGCAAGACTGTTGTAATCGTACAAGACAAACCGCTTGTGACCATCAGCCGTGCCAATATCCGCCACACCATCGAAGCCGGATTCAACGGCCGTGTCGATCTTGCGCCCATCGCTCTGCCTCTCGATGGCTCAAAAGCAAAACGCATCTACATCTACCTCAAGCCCGATATCGATCAGGCTATCAGCATCAACGACCCCTACATGACCGTAAAATCAGTGGAGATCGACATTTAAAAGTTAAATCGCCGCATTATGGGGCAGACATCTCGCCCGCCGAAGAAATGCCCGGTCAATGCGCATCAAAACATATTAATTCTTCTCATGGCAAAAATTCTCTGTCCGTATTGCTACCGTCATTTCGACAGCAAGGAAGCAATGGTGCAGTGCGGCAACGACCGCATTGGCGCCGACGGCAATTATGAATGTGAACATTCGGAATACGCCGAATACGCCCGCTTCTGGGGCGCCGGCAATCCGATAGGACATATTTTCCCCGCGGCCCGTGGCTTCTTAGGTTTCGGCGGTCTGAAGAAAAAGCAAGTGTGCGACTTATGCTCCAAAGAAAACATCGACCGCTTTGTGTGCCCGCACTGCTACAACCGTATACCCACCGAAATGATTGAAAACGGAGCCGAAATCATATCCGTCATCGGTTTTCCCAACAGCGGTAAGACCAATTATATCATAGCGCTCGTGCACGAGCTGTCTAACAAAGGCTATACTCTCGGCATCGATGTCGTTTCATCGCAGATACACCCCGACGGCACAAAATTTGCGAAATTCGCCACCGACCAGCGCTTCAACGAAATGCAAAAAACACTGTTTCGTGACAAGGAGTTTTTACAGAAAACGACCATCAAGCAGAATTATATACCGTTGATTTTCAAGCTCTATCAACGTTCATCCAACAAAACGATTTACCTCGTCTTCTATGACACGGCCGGTGAGGATTTCACCGACAGCAACCGCATGAAGAACTCGGAGACGCTGAAATACCTGCGCGAATCGTCGGGACTCATCATCCTCGCTGACCCATTCTCGATCGAGCAGGTTACCGATGTGCTCCAAAAACGCTACGCCGACAACGGCGACTTCCAGATACAGGCCGGACAGAATCAAGGCAACGACGCTACCAGTCTTATGGCGCTGAAAAACACTCTCGCCGAGTCACTCATGCATATCGAATCGATATACAAGAAACCTGTCGCCTTCGTTTTTTCTAAATTTGACATCATTATCAACAACAAAGACCTTTTTGACTTTTCGGTCGATGCTTTCAAAGAGGGCAACACACTCAAAGACAGCTCGTTTATTAACGACAAAAAGGTCGACGTTGCCAACATCAACGCCACCTCTACTGCCATTGAAGGATACCTCGACGCATGGGGACAACATTTCTTCACAGAGTGGGTGAAAAACTGGGCAGCAAATCCTAAAAATCCCGATTCCGGAAGCTCCGACAATATGTATAAATTTTTCGGCGTCTCGGCCACCGGGTCGATGTCGGAAGCCGGACAGCTCAAATCGGTAGTGCCGTACCGTGTGATGGACCCCCTTATATGGGTACTCCTCAAGCTCGGCAAATTTAACATCCCAACAAAGTAAAGCCATGAAATACAGCCATATAATCTATAATTCATCACAGACCAACCGCGACGGACGCCCCGGCTTCGGAGTGCGCACCATGACTGCCGGCACCGACCCCGACCTTCTCACTGCGCTTGTCAACGCCGATGTCTTCGCTTTCGAGTACTCTCATCCCAAACTCACCCCCAACACGCTGGCCGCCGACCCCTCGCTCATCAGGCTGATAAGCCCGTCGTATTTCTATACGTTCGTCGAAATGGGCAACTCGAAAAAATGGGTGTTCGGTCGTAAGATTGCCGTTGGTTTCGACTATGTGTTCTACTCCACCGGCAAGCCCACTCGCCTTGGCAACTATGTGGCTGATGTCTACGTATTTGACGCAGTGCCCGAAGCATCCGTCTTCGAAGCCCTATACGAAATTCCGGCCGAAGGCAGCATGCATTTCATACCGCGCTCGCCCGAGCCCTCTATAGACAACGACGAGATGAAATACATCAGCCTCGACCGTCAGCAGGACCTCGCGCCCGAGAGCCTCGGCTTCAAGGCCGCCTCCCTGCCAAAAATCGACCCGCGGGCCATCAAGCTCCTTTTCGGATTCCTCGCCCATCTCACCAACGGCAAACCCGTAGCCGCCGTTATCGACGACAAAGACGCCGACGCGGTCATCGCTTCTTTCATGCGCATTATCCCCCGCGAGCTTATCCCACGGGCAACATTCATTACCAACTACAACGATACCGGAGTGCCGCCCAATTTCGCGTTGCTTTTCGTTGATCCTGAAAATAAGTCGCAGTTCGTGCCCGCTGTCTGGAATATGGTCGACCTCACCGACCCGGCGGCTTATGACTCGACCGAAGCCCGCCAGCTGGTTCCAGAACTCGACAAGGCGCTTGCCGACAACGATATGCCGCATCTGCTCAACCTCGTGCGCTGGCTCTACAGCAAGGAATATGCCTCGGTCAAAGACCTCGACGCAAGCGGCCGTGAGACAGCTTTCCGATACGTGATAGAAAGCAACACATTGACGGACCAATTGCTCAACAAAACGCTTGCCGACAGAGCATCGGTAGCAGCTCTCGCCCGTGTCACCGCCTCCGGAGCCAATACAAAAATGCTTGACGGCTATTTCGATGCCAAAATCGCGGTCACAACCTCGGCCAAAGACATCAAACGTCTGATTGACAACAATTCAGCCCTTGCCTCCGCCGGCCTGACATGTGCCAAGGAGAGCCTGAAACGCAATCAAAGCCACATCGACAGTGTCGTTATGGCTTCACCGGCAAGTTTTGAGGAATTTTTCATCGCAACCGGCGGCAAAGACCTGTCATCACTGACGCCTTACGCCGAGTTTCTCGACACAGAGTCGCTCAAAAGCAAGCGCAACGGATTTCTTTCCCAATTGTCACCGGCCGCATGGGTCAAACTTTACCCGCTCTTTTTCGCCACGCCAATAAATGAGAAAGCGCTCGTGCTACGCACTCTCACCGACGGCCTTCCTGCCAAAGAACGCGACGAAGTGCTGTACAAAGCGCTCCAACCGGCCCGGCTGGCAGAGATTGCCGCCGGCCTGATACTCGAAAACGATGGCTACAGCGACTCTTTACTTCCGATACTCATAAAACTGCAGAGCCAAGGCATAACAATACAAGGCAAGAGCTATTTCGACCTATTCGAAAAACATCGCAACGACAGCAAATTCGCCGAACTTCTTAAAGCCGAATACACCAAAAGCATGCCGCTCTCACCCGTCGAAAAAGAGGTGGAACGCATAGAACTGATGGCCAAATATCCAATTCTCGCTCCGGCAATCTCCGATGCCAAACTCTCGTCGGCTCTACGCTCAGTCAAGGCAACAGCCCGGACCGACCGACGCAAAGCCGCAGACCTTAGCCGACGCATCATAGCGCTCTCTCTGAAATCAAAGCATAACGATGACTTTCGTCTGCTCTGCGATGTGATCGGGGGCACATATCCGGCCGACGCCGAAAAGCTCGCAAAACTCGGTATCGAAATCGGTGACCTCAATGCCGTGAAGCATGCCCTTCCCGAACTTGCCAAACGCAGAACGCAAGCCGACCTTGTTGGCGAAATCACCGAATTTGCCTCAGCCAACGGTATGCCTCGCACCGAACTTGTATCGTTCATAGCAGATGCGCCTGACAGCACGCTCCCGATATGGCTCGAACACATCTACCGCAAAGAAAAGAAAAACCGCGGTGCCATAATCGTAGCCGAACTCGAGGGCGCCGGTCTTGACCATAAATCGGCTGTCGCAGCACTCGAAAAATCACTGCCCGAAGACCACAAGGCATATCTCAAAAGCCTGCAACCCAATATATTCGTTCGATTCGGCCGGTGGGTAAAATCGCTCTTCGGCAAATCTGCCGCTTCTGCGTCAGATGACAAAAACGCCGATGACAACGGTACCGGCACATCGCATGGCAAACAAGACAATAACGGTAAGAAGGCGAAAAAACCGTCCGAGCGCAAGCCCTCTAACGGCACTAATGCCTCTCAGAAACCTGCGGAAACAAAGAAAACCAAGGCTTCCGCACCTGTGCACCGGAAACCTGCCGAAACGCCCGAACCGGTGCAACAGAAGCCCGCTGACAGCCAAAAGCCTGCCATAGTAAATAACCCGGGGGCAGAGTCAGAGCAACCGACACATCTCGCCACAAATGCTCAGCAAGCAGCAGACAAGGCTAAAAAGGAAACGGGCGATGCTCAGAAGGCAGATTCCGGCTCAGCAACAGCCAATCCGACAGTTGCGACAAGTGAAACACCGGCAGAGCCTGAGATTAAAAATCACGACCAGGTGCCACCCCCTGCCCGACCCGACGAAGATATTGAATCAAATGGTGATATCTCACTAAGTTAAATCATCGGTTTAATTCAAGCACATTTCTCGCAGATAATCGGCAAATCAATTGCCTCCGTCGCAGCAATATCTCAATCATCAGTTTATATTACGTGCATACTGCACTGAAAACAGGCATTATTACACTCACGCTTTCAGTATATTCATCCCAATGAGCAAAGTACTCAAGTCATTATTTCTATTTTTCTTCTGTCTGTTCGCTATAATCGTTACCGAGGCGCGAAGCTACGGTGATGATCCGGAATCGGCACCCTACGCGTTTGTCGTCGACGGTCCGCGAAAAATCAACGTCAGAATGTATCAGGATGCATCGTCATCTCTTATGACACAACTCAAAGACGGCGACACTGTCTACGTCTCCGGCATCTATGCCGACGAGGCAGGTCACGACTGGTACGCAATCTCCGGCGGAAAAGGCTGGATTTACAAGCCTGACAGCAACGCCACCACCAAACTCGTGCCGGTAGACAATCCTTATTACACGGTGCAAGATACCACAACGGCCGAGTTCACACCCAAAGAAATCGAGTCGTCGCACACCTGGGCAAAATGGATATTCTTCATACTCGCCTTAGGTGCCGCTGCTTTCAGCATCTGGTGGGTATGGGCATATTTGCAGGATAATTACACCGGCGATTTCGAATGGTTCACCGGCGGAGTCACAGAAAACGGAATGAAGAAAAGATTCTTCTTCAACTGGGAGCCTTATCAGTTTGTCATCTGCGTCACTCTTGCTTTGATTCTGTCGCTTGTGGCGGCGCTCGTTGCAGTGCTCGTGATCGGCGGTGCTGTGTTCGTCTTGCTTTGGATTGTCAAAATCATCACCTACATCCTGCTGTGGGTGTGCATCATAGGAGGCGTGCTTGGCGCATTGGCCATCTGGGGCGGCGATGACAGTGAAGAGAAGAGCATAGGATGCGTCGGTTTAATCATCGGTATCGTATGCATCATTTTCAAGTCACAGATTACAAATTTTGCCGACGCTTGCAGCGACGCGGGTCTGGCTTTTCTCAAAGAGTTTAACATTCTCGGCTTCGCCGTAGATCTCGTCAAAGAATATTGGGCACAGGCTCTGTTCTGGGTATCATTGCCTCTGATGATTTTTGTCGCCTGCGCGATTTTATGGCTTCTCTTTGCCGGCGCGCTCATCGCCTTCGAGGCTCTTGTGACCTGGCGCTACAACATCAACCATCCCTGTCCTCACTGCCATGAGCCGTCAGAGCCCGCCGAATATCTATCGGATGGGACACCTCTGCCTGAGGGAGTGCGTCTGCGTCCGGGCCTTTACGGTATATTCCACATCACGCACCCTGAAACAGGAGAGGAGATGCCCACAATGCTGCTCAACGGCCGCGACTCGCTCACGCGTGTGTGTCCGCACTGCGGCCACCGCATCAATGCCAAAGAAGGCACCGAACGGCATCTTATCCTTGTCGGCGGTCCCGAGTCGGGCAAAACCACCATCGCCTACCGCTTTATCGCCGAACTCATACGCCTCGGCTACGAGCCGGAATTTACCGATGAGAAGAATACAATCAAAAACTCAGACAACGTAATAGCCAAGATAAACAAAATAGCCGAACAGGGAGTAATCACCGACGCCCTGATGCCTCAGAAGACCACCACCGGACAGACAGGCGCCATGCAGCTGATGCTCAAGCGCAAGTTGTCGCTCGTCGACTATCGCCTGTTCATCAACGACCTTGCAGGCGAGCGCTTCAACGATCTGGTCAACGCCCGCTTCACCGGCGACTCGCTCAATTTCTTCCGCGACGCCAACGTGCTTGTCATCCTCATCGATCCCTACACGATGTCGTTCAGCAACTGCAACAATGACTTTGTCAACGATTGGATTGAGAAAAACTCCGTGCTGAGCGACGACATGAAGATGGATCCCATGCGCCTGAAAACGGCTCTTGACAATGCCATTTCGGCCGGAGCCATCGACCGGCGAAAGCTGCGTGTCGACATCGTATTGGCCAAATGCGACGCCGGGTACATACCCTCCAACGTCAATCTCGCCGACCCCGACGCCATCCGCGCTTTTGTGATTTCGCAACTCGGACTCGCTCCCGTAGTACAATGGGCAGAAGGCATGAAGTCGGTCAACTTCTTTGCGGTTGCCGCCATGGCCAAAGGCGAGGCATCGCGCATGGCGCCGTTCGCCAAGTCGCTCATCTCCCAGCTGGGCATCAGCTGAACACTCCCGACAATACAATGAGCATAAAATACCGTCTTTTGAGTCTCTTGCTTGCGGCGCTGATGACCGCGGCAGCAGCTCTGACAGTGAATAAAACGTTATTCGGACGGCGAGCCGGCGAGCCGCAGAAGACTACTGCGGAAACAGTCGACAACCCTGCCGTGAGCGCCGGAGCCAATGGCGAGATTGTGATTCACTCCTCGCAGGTGCCGGGCGTAATCAACGGGTACGCCGGACCTGTGGCAGTCGACATTCACATCGTCGACGGTAAAATCACGGAAGTGCGGCCGCTGGAAAATACCGAAACACCCGGATTCTTCGCCCGCGCGTCGGCCGTGTGTGAGAGCTGGAACGGGCTCACTCCCGAGCAGGCTCTGGAGACAAAAGTCGATGCCGTAAGCGGCGCCACCTACTCATCGGCGGCCATCATCAACAATGTCAACGCTTCACTCTCCTACTATCAGGGCATAGCCGAAAAACCGGTAGAAGAAACACCGTGGAAGCTGTGGATAGCATTTGCCGTGACACTCGCTGCGTGTGTCGTGCCCCTGATGGTCAGAAGCCGTATCTATCACACCGTGCAGCTCATCGCCAACGTGGCTGTGCTCGGTTTCTGGTGCGGACAGTATCTGGGCTATTCGCTCATCTTGAAATATACTTCATACGGCTTCAGCGGACCGGCAGCACTCATAGCCGTTCTGATGCTCGTTTCTGCTTTCGTCTATCCTGTTTTCGGACGCGCACAGCATTATTGCACTTTTGTATGTCCGTTAGGCGCGGCACAGCAGCTCATGGGCAAGATTTTCGGCTACAAGGTGCATCTTTCGCATACCGCGGTCAAAGTCATGGAATGGGTGCGCCGCGGCCTGTGGGCAGCGCTGTTGCTGCTGCTTTGGGCCGACACCTTCACCGAGTGGATGAATTATGAGCTTTTCGGCGCCTTCAGTCTCGAATCGGCATCGTGGGGCGTGATTGCCGCCGCAATTGCGGTGCTTATGCTCTCGCTTGTGATTGTAAGGCCATATTGTCGCTTTATATGCCCCACAGGTTCGCTTATAAAACGTTCGGAAAACCTCGGATAAACTCTCATCTCATGAAAAATCCAATATACCTTATCGTCCTGCTCGCGCTCGGCCTTGTCGTTGTTTCTTATAAATGGATTGCCGGTGGAATAGGCGCATCGGTCACAGAAGCAGGCAACGTCACCGTCGACGACATCATGACGCGGTCGAGCGTGCGCGCCTACACCGGCCGTGCCGTGGCTAAAGAAACCGTTGACACTCTTCTGCGCGCCGCAATGGCCGCTCCGTCGGCCGGAAACAAACAGCCCTGGCGCATGGTCGTAATCGACGACCGCGCCACGCTCACGGCCATCGGCGAGAAATTCCAATCAATGAAAATGGCTTCGTCGGCAGCGCTCGCAGTGGTGATGTGCGGCGACACCACAGCCACTTTTCCCGGCGAAGGGCGCGACTACTGGGTGCAGGACGTTTCGGCCGCGTCCGAGAATCTTCTCCTTGCGGCTCATGCGATGGGTATCGGAGCTGTGTGGTGCGGTATATATCCCATAAGTCAACGCATCACTGATTTTTCGCAGATGCTTGATTTGCCTGCAAATATCATTCCCATGGCCTGCATCTGCATAGGTTATCCCGAGGGCATGTCCGAGCCGAAAGACAAATGGCGTCCGGAGCACGTCTGCCACAACGTCTGGGGACAGAAATATCTATAATCACAGTATATGACCATCATTGAGGCAATGGAGCAACGCCGCTCGGTACGCACTTTCGACGGCCGGGGGCTCGCGCCCGATACTGTGACACAATTGCGGAACATTATCGATGCATCATCGTCTCCTTTCGGCGGCAACGTGAGCATCGGGCTGAATAAATATGCAGTCTCAGGCAAATTGAGCCCGACCACCTACGGCATGATACGCGGTGCGGAGTGGTATTTTCTTGTTGCCGCAGGCGATGACGAGGATTCGTCGCTGAGCGCCGGATTCCGCTTTGAACAAGTGGTGCTGAGGGCATGGCAGCTGGGATTGGGCACCTGCTGGCTCGGGGGCACGTTCAGCAAGAGCGATTTTGACAAAGACCGGACGTGGCCCGAGGACGAGTCGCTCAGGATTGTGTGCCCGGTTGGGTCAGCCGCCGGCGAGTCGCTGATGGGTCGTGTGGCACGCTTTGTAGCCGGCAGCAAGAACCGCAAACCATTTGACTCCCTTTTCTTTAACGGCGATTTCGGTACGTCGCTCGACCCTGCCGACCGGTTCGGGACGTCACTGGCAATGATGCGTCTTGCGCCATCGTCGACCAACTCGCAGCCATGGATGGCTGTCGTCAGTGGTGGCTCTGTGCATTTCTATTACAAAGCCCGGAGCGGATTCTCGGTGCTCGACACAGGCATCGGCATTTGTCATTTCAGCGAGGCCGAGAAGCATTACGGACATCGCGGCTTTTTCTCGAAATCAGACCCGGGGACTGCAACACCCAAAGGGGTGCGTTATCTGGTGAGCTACATCCGAGAGTAATAATACTTTCATGCACATACAGTTGACTATTTGGTGAGTATGCGCCACGCCTGCGGATAAAGGTTGTTGGCGCGATTGCCGAGATTTTTTACAAACCCCAGGGGGCAGCCCCCGCAGGTGAGCAGCACATAGCCTTTTGGCGCGGAGTCGGGCAACGTAACGGCTTCGCGGCGAAGATATGCAAGCGCCTCGTCTTCCGACACATCCGCCTCGGGATAAACACCGCGACGCAAGGCCTGCGACATGGCCAGTGCCTGCGACGGTATGAAGTCCTTGCCTTTGACCGAGCACACGCCCACGCCGGAGGCAATCGCGCCGAGCCTGTCGGAGAGCACGAGCATCCCGTCGGCAAGCGATGCCGGGAAAGCATATATATCCTGTTGCCGCTGAAAGTAGACGAAATCGCCGTCGAGAAGACCCATATCCGACACCCGCCTGTAATCTCTGAGTCCTTTTTTTGGTATTTTGAGCTGAGCCGCCGGCGCTTCTCCCGGTTTACGGACAGCGGCAATGAAGAGCCCCTCGCCCTTGATTTTGCCAGGAAGGAAACGGTAGCACGGAGCGGAAGTGCGGATACCGCGCACTATACCGTCAATTCCGTCCAAGACTTCTATTCTTACTGCTTCGGCGCCGTACCGGTCAATGATGTATTGCAGATTTTCCTCGTCTTCGGTGCGGTTGAATGTGCACGTGCTGTAAATCATATATCCTCCCGGTCGCAGAGCGGGCCAAACGTTGTCGATGATTTGTCGTTGCAAGGCTCTGCACTCGCGCACAAGTGCAGAGCTCCACTGAGAGCGCGCTTTGGCATCTTTGCGCATCATGCCCTCGCCCGAACACGGTGCGTCTACGGACACGATGTCGAAGACGCTGTCGCATACACTGAACCTCGCAGTGTCGCCCCGTGTGACAATCACACCCGGCGCCCCCCATTTGGCAAGATTTTCAGCCAGTATTTCAGCGCGACGATAGTCAAACTCATTGGCCACGACCACGCTGCCGTCCGGGAGCGCCGCAAGCGCGGCTGTGGTTTTGCCTCCCGGAGCGGCGCAAGCATCGAGATAGCGCACCTGGGTGGCTGAGGCGGTGAGCTGACGCACCACGACCGCTATTGCCATCGAGGACGCGTCCTGCACGTAGTAGCGTCCCTGATGCAAGGCCGGGTCGAACGTGAATTTGGGTCTTTCCGGCAGATAGACGCCTTCCTTACACCATGGCACAGGCTCTCCAGGCGGCAAGGCCAATCCTTTGGCCGGATTGATCCTCACCGACACCTCCGGAGCGGTGAGCAGACTCTCTGTGAGAAATTCAAGCTCCGGCTCAGAGCGCAGATATTCAACAAAAGCCGGTTTCAAACCGTCGGTAAGGTCCATAGTCAGGTCAGTATCGTGTCAGATATTATAGAATGTTGTGAAAGCGGAGATTGTGTATTCGTGATCGGCCCACGACCCTGTCTCTCGCACCGAGTGCATGGCCCATAGCGGTGCGCCCATGTCCACGCCGCGCAGCGGTATCTGCGAGGTAAGGATATTGCCCAATGTCGAGCCTCCTGCCACATCGCTGTGGTTGACGAAATACTGACACGGCACACCGGCTCGCTCACACACGGCGCGGAACACGGCCGAGGAATCGGCATCGGTCATATATTTGCACCGGGCGTTGATTTTTATCACCGGTCCTCCGCCGAGCACGGGATGATTGGTAGGGTCGTACTTGCCGGGATAATTGGGATGGAAGCCGTGTGCGTTGTCGGCCGAAATCATAAACGAATTTTCCACAGCGCGCAGATAGTCCTCCTCGTTGCCTCCGAGACAGACGCTGATGCGGCGGAGCAAGTCGCGGAGCACCGGCGAGGCAGCTCCCTGTTTTGTGCCCGAGCCGGTCTCCTCGTTGTCGAATATGGCCATCACGCGAGTCATTTTTTGTTCACCGGATGTGGCAAGAAGGGCTTGCAACGCGGCGTGCACCATGCTCAGGTCGTCGAGACGGCCGGAACTTACAAATTCTTTGTCATTGCCGAAGCGGCAAGCCGGCATGGTGTCGTAGAGGCTCAGGTCGAAATCGAGTATTTCATCCGCTTCAACTCCTGCGCTTTCGGCCACTTTGCGCAACAGGAACCCTTTGCGGTCCTCGTCGTTGACAATCCTGGCAATGACAGGGAGCATATCTTTCTGCGCCGATAGTGGATTGCCCTCGTTGACCGCGCGGTTGAAGTGGATGGCCAGATGCGGGATGGTGAGCAGAGGCTCGTGCACATGCACGAGCCGTGTGGCAGGATGCAGAGGGTCGGAGGTGCGCACTATCACGCGTCCGGCAAGCGAAAGCACGCGGTCGAACCATGTGTAGAGTATCGGACCGCCGTAGACTTCGGTATTGAGCTTGACGATGCCGCCTTCTGTGTCGATCTGAGCGTTAGGCTTGATGCGGAAACAAGGACTGTCGCTGTGGGCGGCTATGATTTTGTATCCGGCCATCGGGTCGCTGCCGGCGATGAAAGCGAATACAGCCGAATCGTTTTTGGTCATATAATATCTGCCGCCGGGCACTATTTGCCACGCATCGGCAGGATTGAGGCGCACATAGCCTGCGGCGTTGAGAATGTCGGTCACTGTCTTCACCGCCAGAAAGTTGACTGGCGAATTATCGAGAAATTCAAGTAGATTCATGGTGGAGGGTGATTAAGAGTTACTTTTGCTGCAAAGATACGATATTTTGAGTTTTCGGGCAACGGTGAGAGCTACGAAAAGCAAATAATTTGCATATCTGCGCCTTTATCCGTAACTTTGAAGCCGCAATTGCAATCTATTATGCTTACACCAAAAGAATACGCCGACATCATCAACCGTGAGCTCGCCGGGCTCAATCTTCCTGACAATCTTCCGGGACTGTACGAGCCTGTGCGCTACGCACTCGCTTCGGGCGGCAAACGCATCCGCCCCGTACTCCTTCTCATGGCCGCACAGGCGTTCGGAGCCGAAATCGAAAGTGCGCTCTGGCCCGCACTCGGAGTTGAGATTTTCCACAATTTCACCCTTCTTCACGACGACGTGATGGATCATGCCGCCATGCGCCGCGGACGCCCTACGGTGTGCGCCCGGTGGGACACCAACACCGCCATACTCTCGGGCGACGCCATGACTACCCTCGCCTATAAATGCGTGAGCGGATGCGAGCCGCAATTTCTGCCGGAAGTAATCGACCGCTTCTCGATGATGACCATGGCTGTTTACGAAGGCCAGCAGCTCGACGCTGACATGCAACAGACGCCGAAGGCAACTTTCAGTCAGTACCTCAACATGGTCACCTGCAAGACCTCGGCGCTGATAGCCTATCCCTGCGCAATTGGTACGCTTCTGGCCGGAGCCGACGGCGCCGACATCGAGGCGATGTTCAACTACGGCATCTCGCTCGGCATCGCATTCCAGATGATGGACGACTGGCTTGATGTCTACGGCGACCCCGCAACATTCGGCAAAGCCATCGGCGGCGACATCATCGAAGGCAAACGCACATGGCTCCACATCATAGCCACCGACCGCGGTGTGATGACCGACCGCGCCGAGGGACAAACCGACGACGACCGCATCCGTGAAGTTACTGACATATACGACCGTATCGGACTGCGAGAGGCCGGTGACCGTCTCATCGCTCAATATACATCCGATGCCGTCGATGCCGTAAACGCCACTTCGCTCAACCGTGAGGATAAAGATGCTTTCATAGGTTTTGCCAAAAACCTTGTGCACCGCGATGTCTGATTTTTTCGATTCCCATACTCATCTGTATCTCCCCGAGTTCAACACTTCGGGCGAAGACAGCTCCGACATGGCCGTCAGCCGCGCCGTCAAGGCCGGCGTACGCCGCATGATGATGCCTAACGTCGACATCGCCACAGCCAAGCCGCTCATGGAGCTGGCTTCGCGCTTCCCCGACAACATCCTCACAGCCGCCGGACTGCACCCCACCGAGGTCGATACGGCATGGCAAACTCACCTGAACGAAATATTCGACCTGATGCACGGCTACTCGGCCATCGGCGAGGTCGGTATCGACTTGCACTGGGACAAAACTTATCTCGAGCAACAGATGCAGGCATTTGACCGCCAGCTCACCGTAGCCAAGGAGAAAGGGATGACCGTAATCGTGCACATGCGCGACGCCCTCGAGCCCACGGTCGAAGTACTGCGCTCTCATCCCGGAGCACGGTGCATCATACACAGCTTCACCGGCACGCCGGACGAAGTGGAACGTCTGCGCAGCGCCGGCGACTACTATTTCGGCATCAACGGCATAGTCACATTCAAAAACGCTCGTCTCGATTCCACAGTACACGAAATCACCCTCTCGCGGCTGCTGTTAGAGACCGACTCGCCTTATCTGGCACCCACCCCGCATCGCGGCAGCCGCAACGAGAGCTCTTACATCCCTCTGATTGCATCCCGCATCGGCGACGTGCTCGGCGTGTCGACCGACGTTGTCGCCGTCGCCACCTCTGTCTCTGCCGAGACTGCGTTCACGCCCGGGAAATAAGAGCTAAACAAACCGCCCTGCCGTTATCCGGCTTTTGGGCAATCTCATGCAAATGCTGCAAGTTTAGCTGCGGCAGACGCTACAGCCACACGCAAAAAAAACGATTACGCGCCGCGCAATCGTTTTTTTGCGTATTATCGCTGACATGGCGTCAGCGTTTGGTCTTTTTGTGAGCGGAGTCGTCGAAGAGCGGCTCTGATTCAGGATTATCGTCGAGAGTGCGCGTGCGCTCGTCGACTTCATTGCGGGTCACTTTATCATTGTCGGCAATGTCAATTGCAACGCCCGGCTTTGTACGGTCTGCCTTTTTGCAGCAGCATTTCTTGTTTGTGTCCATATTTCAGCAATTATCGTTTGCTGAAACAACGCCGGGGCAACGGTAATTGTTCACCGCCGCTGCCGGTACACGGGCGGTTCAGTCGATGGCGAGGTCGTTGTAGCTCTCGGGATCGAACTCGTCGTCGGAAAAGCTCTCCGAACCGTAGAAGCTCTCGTCAAGGTCGCTGATGTCGGCCGTGGCCGCAGCCGCTTTGTCATCGAGGTCGCGGGTGAACTCGTCGATGTCGACAGTCTGCGCCGGCGCCTGCCCCAAAGAGAGTGTGCAGAGAGGCTCCGAGAGATTGACGCCGGTCTGTATGCCCCGGAGCTCCATATATAGAGCGCGGTCGGTCATGTAGTCGAAGACAAAGAGGAGTTTCTGACCTTCATCGTCGAGATAGTCGGATAGCACACATTCGTCCATGAGCCACACGTCCTGATCCGAATCGGTGTCCATGTCTTCATATGTGATTTCTCTTTGTTTCTCCCAATCATCGCCGCAGATAAAAAACGAGGACATCTGATTTTTGTCGTAGTTCACGGCGTCGCAGATGGCATTTTTCAGGTCAAGGAATGTTGCCGAGCCATCGATTTTGAGTTCACGTTTGAAATTAGTCACCTCATCGGAGACAATTCTGAAGTTGAATACCATATAATCGTTTGTCTTTGGTTGCTATTTTGGTTGCGAAGAAATAAATAATATCAGACATATGCAAATATTTTCGGCAAAAAAATGTAATTTTAGCGTCTCCCGGCCTGAAATTTCCTATTATGGAAAATTTTAGAATTATTTAATGTAAAAAACTTGCGTTCGGGCCGCTGATTTAGTAATTTTGCCAAAATTTTGGAATACAACACCCGTAGCATTGACCGATAATAAATCAAAAAAAATTTCCACCTTAGGGTCACGGCTCACAGCTATCATCAGCGTGAGTCTCGCTCTGCTCATCTTAGGCATCATGATGGGCGCCGCTTTGGCGGCTTCAGATGCGGCCGGCAGGCTGCGAGGGAGTGTCACAGTTGTGGCAAAGCTCAATCCCGGAGCCGACGATGCCGAAGTTTCGGCCATGAAGCGGTTTTTGGGCGCTCAGCCCTGGGTGGCCGAGTCGATGTATACATCTGCCGACGACGTGCTTGCGCAGGAGTTGCAATACAACGCCGAGATTAAAGATTTGATAGACGAGAATCCCTACTCGGCCGAGTTCGAGCTCAAAGTCACACCCGACTATGTGCATCCCGACTCACTGATCAAGATACAGCGGTCGATGGAGTGTCTTGAGCAAGTAGATCACGTTGTTCTCCCGGTCGAGATAGCCCGCGGCATCTCGTCGATGGTGAGCAATGTTCAGATTGTGCTCGGCGCCGTGGCTGCCGTGCTGCTTCTGATATCGATAGTGCTTATATATAATACGGTGAATCTCTCGGTGTATTCACGGCGGCTGATCATCCACTCGATGAAGCTCGTGGGAGCGACGCCCGGATTCATCCGTGCACCGTTTATCCGCTCTGGGCTCGTCTCCGGCGCAATTGCCGGAGTGATAGCTTCGGCGCTGGTATGGCTGCTTGCTTTCTGGGGGCACGCTCAGATGTCGCAGTGGGGCATCGAGATGCCCGATCTGGCTCACTCGTGGCAATATCTCGCCGGTATTTCGGCGGCGCTTATCGCAGCAGGCACACTGCTGTGCGGCATATCGTCGTATTTCGCAACCAACCGCTATATCGGAGCTGCCTACGACGACTATTTCAAATAATTTCAACAACGACAACAAAAGCGACAAAATGGATAAGCCTCTGTTAAAAAACAACTTTATAGCGATGGCCATCTCCGTGGCACTTATTATCATAGGATTTCTGCTTATGCTCGGAGGAAGCTCTACGGCCGACAGTTTTAACCCCGACATTTTCAGCACACGCCGCATCGTAGCGGGTCCGCTCATTGCATTCGCAGGATTTGTGGCAATGGCTGTCGCCATAATCATCAAACCCAAAAGCAAATAACCGCACATGGATACACTGCAAGCCATCATTCTCGGCATCGTGCAAGGTCTGGCCGAATACCTGCCCATCAGCTCTTCGGGCCATCTTGAAATATGTCAGGATTTGCTGGGGCTCGATCTTTCAGGGGCAAAAGCTCTGGAATTTGACCTCATGCTCCACGTGGCCACAGTGCTCAGCACTCTGGTAATATTGTGGAAAGAATTTGTGCCTCTTTGCAAATCGTTCTTCACGTTTAAAAACGATGCAAACACAAGCTATGTGCTTAAAATCCTCTTCTCGTGCATCCCGGTTGCCGTCGTCGGACTCTGTTTCAAAGACACAATCGAGGGCTTTTTCGGTTCCAACCTCCTTATTGTAGGCATCTGCCTTTGCGTGACGGCCCTTCTGCTTTCGTTCACTTATTTCAAACGCACCGATCCTCTCACCGCCGAAACTTACACGCCCAAACCCATAGGCTGGACCGACGCTTTTGTCATCGGGTGTGCACAGGCCGTGGCCGTGCTCCCCGGACTCAGCCGCTCGGGCTCGACCATCGCCACCGGCATCCTGCTGGGCAACCGCAAGGAAGATGTGGCCAAATTTTCTTTCTTCATGGTCATAATCCCCATTCTTGGCGAAGCTTTGCTCGACATCAAAGATATGATAAAGCCGGCGGCCGATGCCGTTGCCGCCGAGCCTGTCATAGGCTTCGTGCCCATGCTGGCAGGCTTCATCGCATCGTTTGTTGTGGGTTGTCTGGCCTGCAAATGGATGCTTAAAATAGTTAAAGAAGGCAAGCTTGTGTGGTTTGCCATATATTGCGCCGTAATCGGTGCCGCTTGCATCATCTTCTCATGAATTTTATCGACGGCGAAATATTATATATCGACAAGCCGCTGAAGTGGACATCGTTCGACGCCGTGAAGCGTCTGCGCTCGGAGCTGCTGCGCCGCATGAAGGTGAAAAAGCTGAAAGTGGGACACGCCGGCACGCTCGACCCTCTGGCCACCGGAGTCATGGCAGTGTGCACCGGCCGCGCCACCAAACGCATCGAAGAGCTGCAGAGCGGTGTCAAGGAGTATGTGGCCACGATCTCTCTCGGAGCAACCACACCGTCGTTCGACCTCGAGACCGAGATTGACGCCACCTACCCTACCGCCCACATCACTCGCGAGCTCGTGGAAGAAACGCTCAGAGGCTTCACAGGTCGCATCGAGCAAGTACCTCCTGCCTTCTCGGCCTGCAAAATCGACGGCAACCGCGCTTACAAAATGGCCCGCGAAGGCAACGCTCCGGCACTGAAGCCCAAAACACTCATTATTGACGAAATCGAACTGCTCAGCTACACCCCCGAGCAAATCACCATACGCGTGGTGTGCAGCAAAGGCACATACATCCGCGCTCTTGCCCGCGACATAGGTCAGGCTCTGCGCTCCGGCGCTCATCTCACCGCTCTGCGGCGCGTCCGGGTCGGCAATGTCGGCATTTCACAATGTCTGAGCATCGACAAGGCCGTAGAGCTTATCAAAACCGCAAACATCGAATACCCCGAGGGATATACCGAGGAGACTCAAAACAAAACCAGATGAAACTTTCACAATTTAAATTTCGACTGCCCGACGAACTTATCGCTCAGTACCCCGCACCCGAACGCGACCAGTGCCGCATGATGGTAGTGAACCGCGCCACGGGCGAAATCGAGGATAAAATCTTCAAAGACATCCTCTTCTACTTCGACGACGGCGATATGATGGTCTTCAACGACACCAAAGTCTTCCCGGCACGCCTCTTCGGCAACAAAGAGAAAACCAACGCCCGCATCGAAGTCTTCCTCCTGCGCGAGCTCAACGCCGACGGCAAACTGTGGGACGTGCTCGTAGAGCCTGCACGCAAGATACGCATCGGCAATAAGCTCTACTTCGGCGACGACGACTCGATGGTGGCCGAAGTGATAGACAATACCACCTCACGCGGCCGCACTCTGCGATTCCTCTACGACGGCGACCACGAAGAGTTCAAACGCGACCTATACTCCTTGGGCGAAACACCCCTGCCCTTATACATCAAGCGCGACGTCATCGACGCCGACGCCGAAAACTACCAGTGCATCTTCGCCGACAAAGAAGGAGCCGTAATGGCTCCCGCCGCCGGTCTCCACTTTTCTCGCGAACTCCTCAAACGACTCGAAATCCGTGGCATACGCCAAGGATTCATGACCGTGCACAGCGGTCTGGGCAACTTCCGCGAAATAGACGTGGAAGACCTTACCAAACACCGCATGGACTCCGAACAGGTAATTGTATCTCCCGCTCTCGTCGACGAAGTCAACAGCACCAAAGACAACGGCAACCGCGTGTGCGCCGTAGGCACATCGGTGCTCCGCGGCATGGTAGCAGCCGCCAGCATGGGCGGACATTTGCAGACATTCGACGGATGGACAAACAAATTCATCTTTCCCCCGTTCGAATTCCCCGCCGCCGACGCTCTTGTGTCCAACTTCCATCTGCCCTACTCGACAATGCTGATGATGGTGGCCGCTTTCGGTGGTTACGACATCGTGATGCACGCCTACGACCACGCCGTGAAAGAAGGCTACCGCTTCGGAGCTTACGGCGACGCTATGCTTATACTCTAACACCCTCGGCCCGGCAGAAATGCCATTGAGCACGAGATGCTCAAGCCGCCGGAATTATAAACTTATAATATCTTACGGATATGGAAAAAGACATTGATTGGAAATCGCTATCCTTCGGTTATACCCCCACCGACTACAATGTGCGCGTCACATTCAAAGACGGCAAATGGGGCGATGTAGAGGTCTCCGATTCACCTTACATCAACCTGCACATGGCCGCTACATCTCTGCACTACGGGCAGGAAATCTTCGAAGGCCTCAAAGCCTTCCGCGGAGTGGACGGCAAAGTGCGCATCTTCCGCCTTGAAGAAAATGCACGCCGCCTTCAATCTTCCGCCAAGGGTCTTCTCATGGAGCCCGTGCCCGAAGAGCTCTTCTGTTCAATGGTGAAACAGGTTGTCAAACTCAACGAGGCCTACATCCCGCCATACGGCACCGGCGCATCTCTCTATATCCGCCCTCTGGAAATAGGCATCTCTCCTCAGGTAGGCGTAAAACCCGGCAAAGAATATATGTTCATTATCTTTGTCTCGCCCGTGGGTCCGTACTTCAAAACCGGATTCCGTCCATCAAATATCTGCATCATGCGCGGCTACGACCGAGTGGCACCTCTTGGCACAGGCCGATGGAAAACCGGCGGCAACTACGCTTCCTCACTTGCCTCGGGCGAGCTCGCTCACAGCATGGGCTACACCGCCGTGCTATTCCTTGACCCCAAAGAGAAAAAATATCTCGACGAATGTGGCCCGGCCAACTTCTTCGCAATCAAAGACGGCAAATACATCACCCCGGCCTCTGACTCGATCCTTCCCTCCATCACCAACAAGAGCCTCATGACTCTTGCCCGCGAGATGGGACTGGAAGTCGAACAGCGTCACATCACCGTCGACGAAATTCCCGACTTCACCGAGGCTGCCGCCTGCGGCACCGCGGCTGTGACCTCGCCCGTGGGCGAAATCGACGATATCGACACCGGCAAAAAATACGTCATCTCAAAAGACGGCAACCCCGGACCCATAACCACTGCCCTGTACCACAAGCTACAAGACATACAGTACGGCCGATGCGAAGACACTCACGGCTGGACTACGATAGTCGAGTAAACTAATTGACAATGAGTAATATAAAGGCATTAAAGGTCATAATCTTTAATGCCTTTACAATATCTTTTATAAAATAAGAGGCTGTGTCAAAATGCACGTTCATGGATAAAGCTTACACACACAGACAGAGCTTCTTGCAATGCGCTTCATCAGCATTGTCACACAGCCACATCGGCTCAAATACAAAAACACTGAAACCGACAATATCCGGAGATTTATGACCTGGCTTGATATTATAAACCGCTATTACACCTCTCCGTCGCAGGCACGCGACATATTGCTGATGCACAGCACGCAGGTGGCTGCGCTCGCCCTCGAAATCGCCCGCAGCAACAAACTCCCCATCACGGCCGACGATATCATCACCGCCGCCATGCTCCACGACATCGGCATCATAGGCACCGACGCCCCCGCGATAGGCTGCCACGGCACAGCACATTACTTGCAGCACGGCGACATCGGCGCCGACATGATACGCGCCTGCGCCCCGGAAATGGAAACTTTTGCCCGGGTAGCCGAGCGACACACCGGTGCCGGCATCACCGACAGCGACATTGCAGAAAATCAGCTGCCCTTGTCGGCTCGTTGCCATCTGCCTCAGACTCCGCTTGAACGGCTCATCTGCTACGCCGACAAATTCTACTCCAAATCGGCCTCGATGCGCCGCAAGACAGCCGAAGAAGCCCGACGCTCGCTTCGGCGCTTCGGCGAGGCATCCGCCCGACGCTTCGATGACCTCTGCAAAGAATTCGGCGAACAATAATCGCTCGCCGACTCGCGCAAAAGTGCCTCAAAGACAAATTTACCGGCTCGATACATATTTTTTAACACTCCAAAAGGTTAAAATCATTTAAATTTTCTGTACCTTTGCAGCCAAATGGAAAAACTGCGAAAATTCTTAGCTATATTTCTGCTTTTCGCCTGTTCGGCTGCCGCCTTGTCGCAAGAAGAGTTCAAGCGAAATCTTGAACAGATATCCTTTGTGCCCAAAGGCCAGTGGATAACGGGCGTGAGCGTGAACTATTCGCAATCGTCGCAAGACAACTACCAGTTTTTCATAATAGAGAATCTCAACGGCGACACATACTCATTCAAGGTGAGTCCTATGCTGATGTACGCATTCAAGGACAATCTTGCCGCCGGCGGCAAATTCACCTATACACGTCAGCGCACCAAACTCGATCAGGCGCGCGTGGTCATCGACTCCGAGACCGAATACGACGTGGACAACCTCTTCTCAATATCGCACAACTACTCGGCAATGGCCGCGTTCAGAAACTACATCAGTTTCGGCACAAACACCCGATTCGGCATGTTCAACGAAGTGCAGCTGCAGTTCGGAGGCGGCGAGTCGAAGCTATGCAACGGCTCGGGCGACAACCTCACGGGCACTTTCGAACGCACCTATTCGGTGAACGTGGGCGTGGCTCCAGGCCTTGTCATGTTTCTCAACAACTACTCGGCCATTGAGGTAAACGTGGGCGTGCTCGGCTTCAACTACTCGCACACAAAAGCCACCACCGACCGCATCTACGTGGCCAACCGCAACTACAATTCGGCCAACCTGCGCATCAATCTCTTCTCCATCACATTCGGCGTAGTATTCTACCTATGATCAAGCGACTGATAATATTATCATTGGTTTTCGTAACAGCCATCGCGGCCGCAGCTCAGATTGTCCGCAAAGACAGTGTGCCCCTCGGTCTGGCCGAAGTCGATCAGAAAGTGATAGTGCGCGGCGACACCATCTCAATAGTGCTTCCGCAGAAAAATTACGGACGCTACGACCGCGGCCTCTTCAATTTCCTCTATATCCCCAAAGGCGAATGGTCGTTCGGATTCACCGCCTCCTACGGCGAGCTAAACACCGACGACATACAGGTGCTCTCAATTCTAAAAAACGTAGATTTCGGCGGTAAACAATACTCTATCAAGCCCTCGGTATCCTACTTTTTCAACCACAACCAGTCGATAGGCATGCGTCTCAACTACACCCGGGGCGAAGCCAATCTGCATAATCTTGCTCTCGATATTGATGACGATCTCAACTTCGAGCTCAAAGACGTGAGCTATTACAGCCACTCCTACGATGTGGGCGTAGTATACCGCAACTACGTGGGTCTTGACAAGCACAAACGCTTCTCGGTGTTCAACGAAGTTGCCCTCGACTTCGGGTCCGGCTCGTCGCGATTCAAACGATACTACAACGACGTACTGCGCGACACACGCACCAACTCAATGGGACTCAGCCTTAACTTCAGTCCCGGTCTGTGCGTATTCGTACAAGACAATATCGCCTTCAACGTCTCATTCGGCGTCTTCGGCATCAAGGTCAACAAAGAGGAACAAAAGACCAACGGCGTGGAAGAAGGCTCACGCGTGTCGAGCGGTGCAAATTTCAGATTCAACATCTTTAATATCAATTTCGGACTGATGGTAGTGATATGACAACGAGTCCAAGACACATATTCGGCCGGCTCGGCAACGCGCTCACACTGACGGCAATCATGCTGACGGCCATGCTCACCGGCTGCCTGAAAGACGACATCCCCTACCCCCATATCCATGCCAACTTTCTGAGCATTAACGCTGAAGGCGAGAGCCGCACAGCTCTCATCGACTCCACAAACTGCCGCGTCACGATATATCTGCCAGAAGAAGCCAACATCTTCGCCGTTAAAATCTCCGACTACACACTCACACCCGACGCCGAGATAGCAGAAGGAGACATCAAAGGACACGCCCTCGACCTCAGCAAGCCTTACAGCGTGACACTCCGCCTCTATCAGGACTATACGTGGACCATCCGCGCATCTCAGGATATAGAGCGATACTTAGTGCTCTCAGGTCAGGTGGGTACATCCGTAATTGACGTGCCCGGACGCAGAGTCGTGGCCAACATCACCGATAAAACCGACATCAAATCCGTATTTGTCGAGCAGTGCAAACTCGGCCCCGCCGGCTGCACAACCACACCCGACATCACGGGCCAACACGTCGACTTCTCATCTCCGCTTACCCTCGACATCGACATCCACGGCCACATCGAGCAGTGGACAATATACGTACAGCAGACCCACAGCAACGTCTCCACCACACAGGCCGACGGTTGGACCTGCGTGGGATGGATCTACGGCGAGGCTCAGGCCGGAAAGAAAAACACCGTGCAATACCGCATCAAGGGAGACACCGAGTGGCTCACCGTGCCCGACGAATGGCTCACCGTCAACGGCGGCAGCTTCTACGCTCGCCTCACCGGGCTCACACCCGGCACCACCTACGAAGGCCGCGCCGTGTCAGATGACGAATACGGCGAAACACTTACTTTCACCACAGGCACTGCCGTACAGCTCCCCGACAGCAACTTCGACCAATGGTGGCTCGACGGCAAAGTATGGGACCCCTGGCCACAGGACGGCACATCGTTCTGGGACACCGGCAACAAAGGCGCAACCACACTCGGACCAAGCAATACCACACCTACCGACGACACTGTCGACGGCACCGGACAGGCTGCCCGCCTTGAAACAAAATTTGTTGGCATCGGCATCATAGGCAAGCTCGCCGCCGGCAACATCTTCGCCGGGCGCTACGTGCGCACCGACGGTACAAACGGCATACTCGCGTTCGGACGCGAATTTACCGAGCGACCCACCCGTCTCACGGGCTACTTCAAATACCAAACAGCGCCCATCAGCTCGGCTTCCGGCGATTTCGCCCCGTTAAAGGGCCGTCCCGACACCTGCATAGTATGGTGTGCGCTCATCGACTCCGACGAGCCCTACGAGATACGCACCAATCCCTCCAACCGCCGGCTCTTTGACCCCGACGGACCCGAAGTGATAGCCTACGGCCGCATGATATGCGGCGAAAATGTAGACAGTTACGCCCCATTCACCGTCGAGCTCGACTACAAAGCCACCGACCGCCGGCCCAAATACATCCTTGTCACCGCCTCGGCAAGCATCTACGGCGACTACTTCGTGGGAGCCAACGGTGCCGTGCTCTACCTCGACAACTTCAACCTCGAATACGACTACTGACCCTCTCAAAACCTTAGCCGTGCGGCGTTTGGCGCGCAGATTTTTTAGCTAAGGTAGCTATAATAGCTAATTTAGCTAAGGTAGCGTGCAGGGCTATTCAGCGCGTCGAAGGGCCACCGCTACGGCCGGCAAATGATTACCTGGTTCGCCGTGCGAGGCGCGATTTGTGGATTTTGAAAAAAAATTCGTAACTTTGCACATCTAATCGGCCTCATTATCCGACCTTACGCGGCATTTAGGCCAATCACCTGATTATCACCTCTTAGTAACATCCCCGATTATCTCTCCGCCTCGGGCTTGAGTCTCTCAAAGGCGGCTTACATGATAGCAAACCAAGTGATCACGACTTATGAAAATTTCTGTCGTTTCGCCAATATATAAAGGAGCCGATATGCTACACGCACTCGTTGAGAGATGCGAAAAAGCAATCTTCACAATCACCGACGATTACGAGTTGATATTGGTAAATGATCATTCACCCGACAATTCTTGGGAAATAATCACTCAGATATGCGCTTCCGACCCTAAGGTAGTCGGGGTGGATCTGAGTCGCAATTTCGGCCAGCACCCCGCTATTTCGGCCGGACTGAGCCTCACTCGCGGCGAGTGGGTGGTGGTGATGGATTGCGATTTGCAAGACCGCCCCGAAGAGATTCCGGCTCTCTATCGCAAGGCTATGGAGGGCTACGACATCGTATATGCCCGTCGCGTGGAGCGGCAGGACGGTTATTGGAAACGTCTGTCAAGCACAATATTCCACACCGTCTACGACTGGCTCGCCGGATATAAAACAGACAAAACCATAGCCAATTTCGGCATCTACAACCGAATTGTCATAGATGAGGTGTGCCGCATCCCGGATTTGAGCCGCGGTTTCGGCAGTCTGCTGCATCATTTGGGATTCAACAGCACAGCAATTGACGTAACCCATGCCGAAAGGATGAGCGGCAGCTCCGGCTATACTCTGGCCAAACTTCTCAAACTCGCTTTTGAAAATTGCATCGCCAACTCCAACAAGCCGCTGCGCATCACTGTTGAGATAGGTCTTGTGATGTCTACTGTGTCGTTCTTATTGGCCCTTTACAATCTTATCGCTAAACTATGCGGCATCATCAGCGTAGAAGGATTCACCACGACAGTGTTCTCAATATGGTTTGTGGGCGGACTTCTGCTGTTTGTATGCGGCATTATCGGCCTCTATATAGGCAAGATTTACGATCAGGTGAAAGGCCGCCCATACGTTGTGATACGCAAAGTCATTAACTCTTCCAAAACAGAATAAAACATTTCCATAAATATGATTCCATTCAACAAGCCATACCTCACCGGCAAAGAAGCACACTATATGTACCAGGCCGTATATACCGGCAAGCTCTCCGGCAACGGCGTTTTCACAAAAATGTGCCAGAAATATCTCGAAGACAGATACGGATTCAAGAAAGCGCTTCTCACAACCTCAGGCACCGATGCACTGGAAATGTGTGCCATGCTTGCCGGAATCAAACCGGACGACGAGGTGATTGTGCCCTCCTACACTTTTGTATCATCGGCGCTGGCATTTATCCGCGAGGGCGCAAAGATAGTTTTCGCAGATTCGTCACAGAGTAATCCGAATATTGATCCTGACAAGCTCGAATCGCTGATAACGCCTCGCACCCGAGCCATTGTAGTAGTGCATTATGCCGGCGTGGCCTGCGATATGGACAAGATAATGGAAATAGCCGACCGTCACGGCATCATTGTCGTAGAAGATGCGGCTCAGGCCATCGACTCATACTACAAAGGCCGTCCGCTCGGCAGCATCGGTCACCTCGGCGCATTCTCATTCCACGAAACTAAAAACATCATTTCCGGCGAAGGCGGACTGCTCACCATCAACGACCCGCGCTTTATCCGCCGCGCTGAGATCATCTGGGAGAAAGGCACCAACCGCGCTGAATTCTTCCGCGGCGAGGTGAATAAATACGGCTGGTGCGACACCGGCTCGTCGTTCCTCCCCAGCGAGATCACGGCCGGATTCCTCTGGGCTCAGCTTGAGAACCTCGACGACATACAGCGCCGGCGCAGAGAGCTATGGGACAGCTATATGCAAGCACTTCTGCCGCTTGCCGAAAAAGGATATTTTTCATTGCCGCATATTCCCGACTATGCGACCAACAACGCACACATGTTCTATATCGTGCTCCCCGATCTGGAAACACGCTCGCGGCTTATCTCACACCTAAAAGAGCACGGCATAATGGCTGTGTTCCATTACCTCAGCCTCCATTCAAGCGCATATTACGCCGACAAGCACGACGGCCGCGAGCTGCCGGAGTGTGACCGGTACGCCGACTGTCTGGTGCGTCTGCCGCTTTTCTACGAGCTCACCCATGAGCAAATCAGTGAAATCACAGGCACAATCCGCAATTTTTTCGAACCTGAAGCATAAACTCCACCTCCGGTTCTTACAATTTCCCTTATAGAACCGGGATATTCTGAATTTCTAAATTTCAGCCGATAAAGCTATATACAGAATTAATATTTTTTAGATGACAAATACAATCACTGCCGACACGAATGACTTCGGGCAGAATCTCACCTCAGGCCTCTCAAAAGGAGTACGGTACACGCTGCTTATAGTTTTCAGCGTGATACTGCTTCTGGGCATTCTTAACGGCTACCGCATGTGCGCCTACGGCATGAACTTCAGCGACGAGCCATACCACATCCTCAATGCCATGGATTACAAAAACGCGCCCCTGACAGTGCTCAACGCCCTGATTGGCCACGCGTTCGGCAACATATTCGGATGGAATTATCTTAATTTCAGGTATTTGGCATGGACGTTCGACTTGCTTGCCATCCTTACCGCCGGCAGTTTTCTTCTGTGGAAGACACGAGATTGGTTGGTATCTGTCGGATTTACTTCTTCCATTGTCGTTTATGAATCAATCTCGCCTTTGCTTTTCAGATTGTATGGCTGGGATTGTCTCGCGGCTCTCATTCTCACCGTAATTTTATGTTTTACCCTATATTATTGCGACAGGCCCAAAAAAGCAATCCTTATACTATTGTCAATAATTACAGGTTTGGCCATTTTGATAAAAGCGCCCAATGTTGTTCTTGTGCCTGTCATTTCCGCTTTCATATGGTGGAAGTTTCGCAAAATAAGTGAAGTCGCGGTTTTCTCCTCAATATCTATAATCTTAGCTGTTACTGGCATTATAATCATTTATGGCTCCCCTTCGGTATTTATCCAATATCTTCATCTTAACAACAATCCGGAACACGGATCTATCATAACACTATTGCAAGTGGGGTTGATCGACGTTGTACGTATACTGCCATACATCACTTTCTATTTGGCGCTGTTTTACATTATTTTTAAGATAAGCAATGCAAAGCTATGGATAATTTTAATTGCTATGGTATTATGCATTGCTGTCAATCATTATATCAACATAATACACTTCGGTGAAGAAGCAAGATTGATCTGGCCTTGCATTGCAATATCTGTTATAGTAGTAGCAATGACTAAGAATCTGCCAGTTAGTTTCATCCTTTTTGCCGTGAGCTATATTTCCGTGATTGGCAGCGACAGAGGACTATTGAAATTCGTATCATTTTCCACAACACTTGTTGCTTTGGCATATATTGTCAACCGACAAAATCTCAGAACTGCCGTTATTTGCGGCGCGGTACTCTTTTTGAGCTCGTCAGTTTTCAGATATTCTAAAGCTTGCGCAAGTTCATTCAACGACGCCGGTATGCATTACCTGACTGAAACAATAGATGCACCGGCCGTAATTAAAGGTATGCACACGACGCAGGAAAGGGTGAATTTAATTAACCGTACCATTGACCTTACCGATGGCAAAGATACTTTTGTCGTAGGCGATACCGTGAATATTTATCTCTATGAATTAATCTTCGACAACATCAACCCATATCTCCGCCAAGCCTTCGGCAAGCGTGACAACTATCAAAAAAAACCTTATGTCGATTCCATCGAGTCGCACGTAAATCGCGCACCACTGGGGATGCAATACCTCTATCTGTCGAACGACACCACAACGCTGATGTACGGTATGCTGCACGAAAAGATGCCCCTGCAACGCCGGTCGGATGATTTCATCCTTTTTGTCAAAGAATAACAGACGCTAATATGGCAAGATTCAATATAGTAGAAGGCTACGGCGTGACACTACGCCGACTCACCTCCGACAAAATCGAACTTCTGCGTCACTGGCGTAACCACCCCAAGATTCAGAAGTATATGGAATACCGTGAGGAAATCACTCCGGAGCAACAGATTGCCTGGTTCAACCGCATCGACAATGAAAACAATTATTATTTCATCATCGAAATCGACGGTAAGGAAATCGGCTGTATCAACATCCGTGACATAGACTACGAAAAGGGAGAAGGCGAACCCGGTATTTTTATCTGGGACGATGACTACCTCAAAGGTAGAATTTCTTACCATGCCGGTTTGTGTATGGGTGACTTTTTATATGACAATCTTGGTCTGAGAAGATGTGTCATCCATATATTGTCTAACAACCAACTTTCAATCCATTACCACAAGTCGCTCGGCTATAAACTATCTGAGAACCAAGAGGGTATCTTCAATCAAGAATACTCACGGACAAGAGAGGATTATCGCCTTGTAAGAGACGAATTAAAAAGCCGGCTCGGCTTCTGACAGCCGTCATCGGTCGTTCTAAACTATAAAAATATAATATGCCCGTATCCGATAACAGACGCATAATCAACAATACTCTCGCGCTTTACGTCAGGCAGATTATCACGGTGATAATCTCGCTTTACACTTCGCGCGTGATATTGCAGGTGCTGGGCGTTGACAATTACGGTATCTACAACCTTGTTGGCGGTGTGGTCGTGCTCTTTACCGTGCTCAGCGCCTCAATGAACGGAGCGACATCGCGTTTCCTCGCCTACGAGCTCGGCAAAGGGGATAAGAAACGGTTGGAAGACACATTCTCCACGGCTTTCATCGTGCATTGCATTCTGGCTTTTGCGATTTTTGTGCTTTCGGAAACGGTAGGCCTATGGTTCCTGACTTACAAGCTGGTTATCCCGCCCGAGAGAATGTTTGCCGCACATGTGGTATTTCAGCTCTCGGTATTGTCAACGATGATCAGCATCACTCAGGTGCCATATAATTCGCTTGTCATAGCTCATGAGCGTCTGAATGTATTTGCCTATGTCGAGATACTTGCAGCGGTGCTAAAATTGGCAATCGTGCTGATGCTCGTTTTCCTCCCCGGCGACAAACTGATTGTCTATGGCATCCTCACATTGTCGGTGTCGGTTATAATCGCGATGATTTACAGAATTTACTGCATCCGCAACTTCAAAGAATCGCGCCTGCACTGGATTTGGAATAAAGAAATATTGAAACCGATGCTCACTTTCAGCGGCTGGGACCTTTACGGCAACGGATGTATGATTGCCAAGCAGCAAGGCTTCAGTTTTTTGATTAATATGTTTTTCGGTGTGGCTCTTAATGCCGGCGCATCTATCGCCAATGTCGTTACCGGCAATATTTCCGCTTTTATAACGAATATCACTATGGCAATACGTCCGCAGATACTTAAGCAATATGCTGCCGAAAATTATGCGCGTGTGCAATCGCTGATGAAGCAGACCATAATATTCGGCACGGTGCTTCAATCGTGTTTCGCCATTCCGTTTTGCCTTGAAGCAGGATATGTGCTGCACCTGTGGCTGGGCGTTGTGCCGCCTTACGCCGAGTCGTTCTCACAAATCATGCTTCTGACGTCAATCATTGGTTTTGCCAACGGAGTTTTGATTATCGCAATCCATGCGCAAGGAAATATCAAATTTCTGAGTTTCATCAATGGCAGCATAAGCCTGCTCACGCTCCCTGTATTGTGGATTATGTTCCGCCATGGAGCCGATGCCAACTGGGCATATTGGATTGGAGTATTCAGTATTGGAGTAATGACCAGTTCGTCATTATTGATAATAAAATACCTATGTAACAAGATTTCAACAGCACAATTCATAATTGCCCAATTAAAGACATTGGCTCTTGTCGCAATCTCTGCAATTGCCATCTTTTTTCTTCGCGATTTGTTCCAGCCATCATTCATACGACTGATAATAATAACTTCGTCATATATTATTCTTATCGGTTCTGCCACCTATCTTTTTATGCTCTCGCCTGAGTATAAGACATTATTAAAAGAACGTCTCCTTCACAAGATCGCTAAATGACAGTCAAACCCAAAATATCAGTAATTGTACCCGTTTATAACGCCGAGAATTATATCCGCCGATGTGTAGACAGCATTTTAGCTCAGAGCGTCGGCGATTTTGAACTGATATTGGTCGATGACGGATCAACAGATCTTTCAGGGTCAATCTGTGATGAAATTGCTTCGTGCGATGAGCGTATTAAAACAATCCACACCGCCAACAACGGAGTCTCTGTGGCAAGAAACACCGGGATTAAGGCTGCCACAGGCGAATATTTATCATTTGTCGATGCTGATGATGAATTGTCGCACGACGCTTTTGCCAATTTCTTAGAAATCGAAAAGCTTCACCCCGGCATTGATCTCATTACAGGATATTTCACCCGAAACGGTAAAACACTCGGCTCGGAACGTGACTCCATGCCGGATTTTATCGAAAACAACGATGTTATTTCAAAATTCACGATTTATCAGCTTATCGGTTTCTCGGCTTGGGGTAAACTCGTGCGCAGGGATGTTGTCATCAATAATGACGTACTGTTTGTTCCGGGAATAACCCGGGGCGAGGATCCTCTTTGGTGCACAACCTTGATGGCCCATCTTGGCAGTGTCGCTCAATGCAAAAAGGTTGTTTACATTTACAATGACGACAACGGGGGTTCGGAGATGCACAAAAAAGACATGACCCGCTCTTACTGCTCGACACTTAAAGTTGTTGTGGAGGTTGCGAAAATCCTTTCTGAAAAGACATCGCAAAGAAAGGCACAATATGCATTGGCCATGGAATTTCTCGCTCCCGGAAGATTTGATCAGGCCATTGAAAACTCCGACGTGCAAGCCATTAAACTTGCTATCAAGGATACCTGCTCAGCACTTAAAGACCTTAAGCACACTGCAGTGCTCCGATATATGCTTTGGCGCCTGAGCCTTCCCGAAAAGTGGCGAAACTCGAAAGCATCAAAATTTTTGTCAGCTGTCATAAAACGAATATTGCTATATGTCTGAGCCAAAAATATCCGTTATCATTCCGGTATACAATGCCGGGAAGTACATTCGCGAATGTGTGGCGAGTGTACAGGCTCAGACTATGTCCGATTTTGAGCTGATATTGGTAAATGACGGTTCCTCCGATAATTCGTCGGCATTGTGTCATGAAATGGCCGAAACAGACACCCGTATCCGCGTGATTGATATCGACAATTCCGGTCCGGCTCACGCTCGCAACGTGGGTATTGACGTCGCCAAAGGGGAATTTTTAGCTTTCATTGACTCCGACGATACGGTTAAAGATGTGTTTTTGGAGAAGCTCGTTGAAGCAATTGAAAAATATGACGCCGACATTGTAATGTGCGGTTCTGCCACTATCTATCCCGACGCTAACGTAGTATACAGCCGGACGATATGTCCGACCGACACATTGATATCAGGCGACGCAATACATCAACATATTCTTCCCGGTTATTTCGTACCGGGCAAAGCCGAAGGTCTTGCCTGTCTGTGGAACAAGCTTTATCGGCGCTCATGGCTTGAAAACGCCGGACTGCGCCTCGACGAAACAAGAGTGCGAGCCGAGGACTGGCTTTTTAATCTGCAATGCCTTATGGCTTATCCGCGCTTTGTGGCTATCGACGAGACTCTTTACAACTACCGCCAACATTCAGGTAGCGTGATGCACACCGTTCGCCCGGATGAGGCATGGCAGACTTTTAAGTCCACCGACATTCTTCTTGATGTCAATAATAAAATCGGAGGCAAATATCAGGTGCAGATTCTCCTTTCCGGACTGACATCGATAATCGGCCACGCCATCGCCATGACAAAAGCCGGCTACGATAATGAATGTAACCGTTTGCTCACATCGCAACCTCTGCGAAAAATGATCAACGACATTCCAGCAAAAGACATCTTCGGACTTCCTCACGTTTTTGCAGCCATAGCTCTTATGCTCAAATTACGTTGCACCTCAGGAGCAAAAGCCATTATAAAATTGATTTAAACTATATACAAATATAAAATTTAAAACAATGAGCGATTCAACGAATCGGAATATGCCGTTAGTCACCGTAGCGCTGGCCGTGTACAACAACGCCGCCAACCTTGAAGAGTGCCTTCAGTGCTACGAAAAGCAGACATACCCTCATATGGAGATACTCTGCATCGACGACTGCTCTAACGACAACAGCGTAGAAATCCTGCGCCGTCACGCCGAGTCCGACCCTCGCTATCGCATTATTGAAAAAGAACACAACGCCGGACTTTCCGACACGCGCAATATATCAATCGATGAGGCTAAAGGCGAATATCTGTACCTTTGCGACGCCGACGACATCTGCGACCCGGACATGATAGAGAAAGCCGTAACCAAAGCCGAAGAAGACAAGGCCGACATGGTAATTTGGGATTTCTACGAATTCGGGAAGCAGATATATCGGCTTATGAAGAAAAATGACCCGTCAAGACTCAGAGAAGATATGTCGCGAAAAGAGTTATGCCACATCGGCTCATTCATGTGGACTCACCTTTTCCGCACATCGTCGCTCAGGGAACTCAATCTGCCCTTCCCCTTGGGACGAACTAAACAGGATTTGCCCGTGCATTGGGCTGCGTGCATCATGATGGACAAAATTTCAATAATCCCCGAGCGGCTCTATGGATATCGGATTTCTGCCGGGCAAACATCGAGAAAAAAAGGCAAAGTATTGCTCGATTTCATCTATGTGCATGATTATCTGAGAGATTACCTCGAAAAGAATGGCAAATTTGATGAATATCGCAAGGATTTCTTCCGGTCAATGATTATCGCAATGTACAGTGTATACATCACAATCGACAAGGCTTACCTCCCTGAGGCCATCAGCCTCTTTAAAAAGCGGATTTGCCCGGAAATGGCGGAAATAGCCAAGGACATCAGCCTGAGCGTAAAGCTGTTTATTTCATATATGAGCGGCAATGCCATCGCCGGCGCTCTGCTGAAGGTGTCGAAATACGTTAGAAAAATGATTTAACCCTTCAGGCTATGCGCAAACGAATACTGATAAATATCCACTATCTCGAAATCGGGGGAGCCGAACGTGCACTTATCGGACTGCTCAATGCTTTGGACAAGGAGCAATATGACGTTGATCTATTTGTAAATCAACATACCGGTGAGTTTATGCAATACATCCCCAAGAATGTCAATCTTCTGCCACAGATTAAGGAATATTCATGCATTGAGAGGCCAATAAAAAATATTATATTTGAAGGAGAGTTAAGCATTGCACTCAAAAGATTAATAGCAAAAAGAAAAGCGAAAATATATCATGATTCTCTTCCGGCCGATATAAAAAAAATTGATTCAAGCGCTTTCCAATTCGTGTTTTCGGAAATAGAAAATTTGATGCCGGATTTATCATATTTAGGAGAATACGATTTGGCAATCAGTTTTCTCCAGCCGCATAATTTCGTCCTTCATAAAGTGCGGGCCAAGAAGAAAATATGCTGGATACACACCGACTATTCCACTATCCATATCAACCGCGAAATGGAGTTGCCTGTATGGAGCGGCTATGACTATATCGCAAGCATTTCGGAAGACTGCACCAAAGCGTTTGTCAAAACATTCCCCGAACTTGCTCCGAAAATCATTGAAATAGAGAACATTCTGTCACCGCAGATGATACGCACACAGGCCGATGAATTTAACCCGGAGGATGAGATGCCCGAGCGCGATGGAGAGACACGCATATTGTCAATCGGACGATACTCATATCCCAAGCGCTTTGACGAGGTAGCGCGTATGTGCAGGATTATGCTCGACATGGGAGCTAAATTCCGCTGGTATATTATCGGATACGGCGATGACAAAGAAATTCGCCGTACGATCGAAGAATACGACGTAGCCGACACTCTGATACTTTTAGGCAAGAAAGTTAATCCTTACCCCTACATACGACGCTGCCACATCTACGCTCAGCCATCGCGTTACGAAGGCAAAAGCGTGACCGTGCGCGAAGCTCAGATTCTGTGCAAGCCTGTGGCCATTACCGCCTATCCTACAGCTACCTCACAAGTCAATGACGGAGTCGACGGAGTCATACTGCCATACGAAACAGACGCCGCCGCCTGCGCATTGGCCAGCTTCATAACAGAAGCACATATACAACAACAAATAACAACTTACCTTAAAGCTCATGATTATGGCAACGAGCAGGAGGTAAGAAAGATATATAAAATGCTGAAGTAATGGGAATTGAACAATTATATCACAATATCTGGCTTTGGAGCTCATTTGTTTTTTGCTTGATAATATTTCTAAAATATATCAACTCAACCAGATGTACGCTCTTGGAAAAGCGACGCATTGCATCTATAGCCACGATTACATATTTAATTGTTTTCACATTCTGGATGGGATTCCGGCCTATGGATTTAGGCTTCTGGGCCGACTCTTCAAACTATCGAAGACAATACAATGCCATTATGGGTACGGTGAGCATTATGGAATCTTCAGATATACCTGAGATCAATATTGAGATAGACACTAATGCCGAATGGTTGTGGAATTCTCTTATGACAGCCTTCGCCGAGGCGCATATAGATATTGAATATTTTTTCTTTGTAGTCGAGTGCGGATATACCGCATTTATGTATTTGGCAATCCGAAGGCTTACCCCCTGCAACCAGTGGATGACACTTCTTTTTTGCATAAGCTCATTTTTCTTTTTTTCGTTCAGCTACAACGGTTTGAGAAATGGTGTGGCATGCTCGATAATGCTCTTTGCATTGACTTATTTATTACGTTCAAACAAAACCGGTGTGCTTTGGCTGATATTTTGGACATTTATAGCCATGGGCATACACCGAAGTGCGGCATTGCCAGCATTGTGCGCCCTCGTTGCTTATTTCACCAAGATGAATTTTAAGTGGGCGTACTATTTTTGGTTGCTTTCTATTATTTTGTCATTAATTGCCGGAACGCAAATACAATCTTTCTTTGCAAATATCGGCTTTGACGACAGAATGCAGACCTATGCCGGAACATTAGTAAAAGACACCGGAATTAGCAATCAATTCTCGCACACAGGCTTCCGTTGGGACTTTTTGTTGTTCAGTGCGGTACCTATCGTCTTTAGCTATTACATTGTAATTAAAAAGAAAATCCGCGACCGCGCATATGAATTACTTATTGTAACCTATACTTTGGCCAACTCTTTTTGGGTGATGGTGATTCAATCCAGCAGTTCCAATCGCTTTGCTTATCTGTCATGGTTTTTGTATCCAATCGTCTTAGCTTATCCACTTCTTAAAATCAAAATTTGGAAAGATCAAGACCGCAAGACGGTGCAGATATTGATGCTATACGTACTTTTCACCGTGGTTATGAATGTTTTTTATTGGTAACTACTCTGCAATAAATACTAATACGACTTAATGATACCCAAGATAATACATTATTGCTGGTTCGGGCGCAATCCGTTGCCGAAAGATGCCGTGCGATGCATCGAATCCTGGAAGAAATATCTTCCGGACTATGAGATAAAGCAGTGGAATGAGGACAACTTCGACATCAATTGTTGCCCGTATGTAAAGCAAGCTTACGAAACAAAAAAATATGCTTTTGTGAGTGATTACGCACGATTCTATATTCTGTATCATCATGGCGGTGTATATTTCGACACGGACGTCGAAGTTATTAAACCTTTGGATTCCATACTGTCAAACGGTCCGTTTATGGCAATTGAGAAATCATCGGCCACGGAAAATCCAGACAGCGGTCTGCAAATAGGAGTTGCTCCTGGGCTCGGACTCGCGTCTGAGCCGAAATCTACAATCATCAAGGGTATTCTTGATATTTACAACAATCTTGACTTCAATCCCGACCGAGACGGAACAATAGTAAACATAACCACATCGTTTCTCCTAAAACAAGGATTTGAGAATAGAAACGAAATACAACATGTGAGTGAGTTTACCATTTACCCTGACGACTATTTCTGCCCGATGGATCATACGACAGGCCTTACCACCCTCACCTCTCGCACAGTGGCCATACACCACTATACAGCATCATGGATCGACCACAACACGATGCATTTCCGCCTTCATCAATTAAAGAACTTGGGCTACCGGCTTTTCGGCAAGTCATTTATGAACAAACTTACATCTATATTCAAGTGAACGAATCGAAACGAAAATATTATCTTGATATATTGCGCATATTCGCGTGTCTATTGGTGATATTAATGCATGCGCCATCGCCTAATACAGTGGCGCAACCTTCCTCGTTTTTCCTTTCAGGCATTTCTTATTTTACCCAGCCATGTATCGGACTGTTTTTTATGGTATCCGGAGCTCTACTGCTGCCTGCAACCGCTACTGCCACCGAGTTTCTGAAACGACGTCTCGGACGGGTGTTACTGCCCGCCGTCTTTTGGTCTGTTATGTATATAATTATATATCAATCAGTCAATGGAGAAGGGAATAATTATATTTTCAAATCGCTACTATCAATACCATTTTCAGCACAAGGCACCGGGGTGCTTTGGTTTATGTATGCGCTCATCGGCTTTTATCTGATTATTCCGATAATAAGTCCCTGGTTGCAAAAAGCCACATCAAAAGAAGTATTGTTATATATTTCCCTTTTCCTCATCTCCACGACTTATCCGTTTTTAAAACAGATTGTAAATTTGGACAGTTCAACCTCCAACATACTTTATTATTTTGCATCTTATGGCGGCTATTTCCTCTTGGGATGTTACATGGAGCGCTTTGGGCTCCATGTACGCTGGCGCTATCTGTGTCTTGCCTATGCGGCAATGCTTGCTCTCCCGGCAGTATTCCTTATTTGCGGAGAACGTGAATACTTCTGGCAAATGATAAATTATCTGTCGCTCCCGGTTGTAATAATGTCAATCTTTTGGTTCGCCACTGCTCAAAGATTCTCCAAAGCGATAGATGGCTTGAGCGAACGTGCAAAAAAAGTAATTGCACGTCTGTCGTCGCTGAGTTTCGGCGTGTACCTGATCCACATAGCTGTCATGCGCTACTTCATCTGGAATCAGAGTATAATCATCGGCATACCGTCTCACATCTTGCAAAGCTTCGTAATCTTTGCTCTCACAACAATCATTTCCACAATATTGGTTTGGCTCATATCCAAACTTCCCTTTTCTAAATATATAATCGGGTAAACAATTTATTATGAGTTATAATTTTATTCACTCGGATAAAATCGATAAACAAGCTATTGTAGAATATCTTACACGGCAATTTCCGGAAAGATTCTCAGCTGAAAAACTTTATGACTTCTGGGCATCGAGAGATCCTGAATCGTATAAGGACATCATCCTTATTAAAGACTCTGAGACAAATGAAATCAAAGGCATAACATTCTTCAGCAAAATGTCGTTTTATTTCAGTTCGGTCATAGAAAATCAGTACTGGGCTTTTGACCTCTATGTCGACGAGGATATGCGCAAAGATAACTACGGCCTTGAATTTATGATGTGGGGCAGAAATGAATTTCAGGACACATATTGCATCGGCTCCGGGCCCGACGCTCAGAAAATCAACCTTGCCATGGGCGAGCAAAATCTCGGCGAAATAAGGAAATATGTAGGAATTGTGAATCCATGGTGGCTACCGTTTGCATTCATCAGCGGCAGCGACAGATTTCCACAAAGAGTTACGGCACCGGATTGCGTGTTTAAGGAAATTACCGATCCTGCACAACTCTCTGAGTATGCGTTGCCTTACAACAGCGATATATTCGAACCATCACGAGATAAAGAATTCCTCAAATGGAGATTTTTCAACTCCACACATAGTTATCATTTCTATGTCCGAGAATCATCGAATGAATATTTCGTAGTGCGTGAGATAAAATTCAAGGGAATGCGTGCACTTGTTCTGGTCGACTACCGTATAAATTTCAAATCGCAAAAGTTCGAAAGTATCTATTCGACATTAAAACAGATTGCAAATAAAATTCGCATTTCAATCATTATAGCCGGATCATCTCTCGAGGCGACAGATAAAGTGCTTGAGGCACACCATTTCAAATCCATTGGGCGTCCCAGACCCTTTATGGGTCCCAAAGTTTATAACGATTTTAAAAATCGAATAAAAAGTCGTAACTTTGCTTTAATTACTTTAGCCGACTCAGACGGAGAGATTTATTATGAATAAAAATTTAGACTTCGGTACATTCGTCATTTCTCTTGATTTTGAGCTAATGTGGGGCATGAAAGATATAGCCACACCGGATGGTTATGGGCAGTCCCACGTTGCCAACGTCTCGGTTGTAATAGACCGACTGATTTCATTATTTGAGAAATACAACGTAAATGCCACCGTCGCCGCCGTCGGACTAATTTTTGCCAAAGATCCTTCCGAAGTTTCAAATTTTGAGCCCAAAGATTTGCCCTCTTACGTGAACGGTGATCTTTCTCCATACACAGACAATTACATTCAAAACATAGCTCACGAGCATTTCAACTTATATTTTGCCCCTGATATTATTAACCGGCTCAAAGAATGTCCGAATATCGAAGTAGGCACTCACACCTTCTGCCACTACTATTGCAACGAAGCGGGACAGAATGCGACCCAATTTCGTCAGGATCTTGAAAGCGCAAAAAAGATAGCAAAAAACTTCGATATTGACCTTCAAAGCATTATTTTTCCCAGAAACGAAGTAAATGCCGAATATCTCAATATCTGTCGTGAACTTGGTGTGACCACATATCGCGGCAACGCGCTGAAATATTTCAACTCATCATCGCGTTTGGGCAATCTGCGCAATCGTATATGTCGCCTTATCGACACATACCTGCCGATTAACAACTCAACTACCTACGACTACGATACTTTAAAAGAAGACGGCATGGTAGACATTCGAGCATCGCGGTTCCTTTCTCCATACTCTTCTTTGCTTTCGCCGTTTCGCCGTCTCCAACTCTCACGCATTAGCAAAGAGATGACTATTGCGGCCCAAAAGCATCAGTTATATCACTTATGGTGGCATCCGCATAATTTCGGCGCCGACACAGACAAAAACTTCATTTTTCTTGAAGAAATTCTCAGACATTATACCTCTTGCAAGAATGAATACGGCATGCATTCGCTTTCAATGACTCAATTATCAAATCTGCTTTGACTCACACGATGCAATATCCTACTCTTACAGTTTTCACTCCGACATATAACCGCGCACATACTCTTATGCGCACCTACGAGAGCCTTTGCCGGCAGACGTGCAAAGATTTCGAGTGGCTTATCATCGACGACGGCTCGACGGACAACACCGAGCAGCACGTGTTTTCATGGATTGCCGAATACAAAATAAAAATTCGCTATATAAAAAAGTCTAACGGCGGTCTTCATACAGGTTACACCACCGCTATCGCCAACATTCGCACTGAGCTGAATGTTTGCATCGACTCTGATGACTTCATGCCTGACGATGCTGTAGAGAAGATTCTGACTTTGTGGCAAACGAACAACAATAATAACATTGCCGGGATTATTGGCCTCGATTTCTTTATAGGGTCAGGACCGGTAGGTGGCTATTTCAGTCACGAGGGTAATTACCATTTCTTCGAACAAAAATATAAGCTTGCACACAATGGCGACACAAAAATAGTGTGTCGCACCGATTTGATGAGGCAGTTTTATCCTATACCGTCGTTCGGCGAAAAAAATTTCAATCCGGTTTGGTACTACATAAAAGTGGGAGAGAACCACAAATTCATGGTCGTAAATCATAATTTTTGCTTTGTTGACTATCAACCTGATGGCATGGGTGCGGGCATATACCGTCAATATCAAAATTCACCTAAAAGTTTTGCCGAACTTCGGCGCGTTTACATGCTCTCGCGCCACTTACCATGGTATAGGAAATTTATCGACGCGGCTCACTACGTTTCATCATCTATATTTTCAAAAGATAAGAATTTTATACAAAAATCCCCTGCACCTGTTCTCACGATTATCGCAATTCCCGCCGGACTTATCATTCATTCACTCATTCTTTATAAGCTCAAAAAATGAAAATTGCCATAACTGCGTTAGGTCGTCGTGGCGCCGGGCCTATGTATTCTTTTGAAATGGCCAAAGCTCTTTCTGCCAACCACTCAATTTTTGCTGTGGTTAGTGCATATGCCGAAAATATCCAACTTTGGCGAGAAGAAGAAAAATCAAATCCGAATTTTTCTATTCTTGAAGTAAATACTTATACTACATTAGCATCTTTCCTTATTCAGACTTTAAATTTTACTCGATATACTTTCATCGCAAAGAGAATCAACGAGTTCTCTCCGGATATTCTTTATTCCCCATTCGGAAATTTTTGGGATAAGTTTATATTCTCTCGTGTAAAATGTCCGACAAAAGTCAAGACGTATCACGATATGACCATGCACGAGGGTGAAAACCACTGGTACTTGGGACTACTGTACTCGTCATTCTCTTTTCATACCGACAAGTGCGTAATTCTCAGCGATGTATTTGTCGATACGATGGTCGAAAAATACAATTATGCTCGTGAAGATATAATAGTGATTCCTCACGCTTCGTTCAAACAGTACTCTGACAACAAACAGCCTGACATGAGCACAAAATTCGGACTGATGTTTTTTGGCCGACAGGTCAAATACAAAGGCCTGAACGTGATGCTAAAAGCATTAAGACTGATAATCAAAGATATACCACAAATAAAGCTCTATATCGTAGGCAATGGTGATATAACTTATGCCAGTAAAGAGATTGAAGAGCTCAAAGACAACATCGTGCTTCAAAATCGGTGGATAAAAGACGATGAAGTGAGCGGATTTTTTCAGCAGACCGACATTGCTGTGTTGCCATATATTGAAGCATCGCAGTCGGGTGTAATACCTTTAGCAAACAGTTTCGGAAACCCTGCAATTGCATCTGACTTAGGCGGTTTGCCGGCTCAAATTAACAATAATGTTAGTGGACTTGTTGTTCCTGTCAACAATCCGGCGGTTTTGGCCAATGCAATCATCCAACTGTATCATGATGAGTCACGTCTTGTTGCAATGAAAAGAGCAGCCTGGCAGTATTCAATTGACAACAGTTGGGAAAAATCGGCCCAAAAACTCGTTGAAGCTTGCATTGACACACTTACTAAATCGTCGTAAACCAATTATATAATCAACAAAGCAATGCCATCGGCTTTTGAGAAAGATTTTTACCGTTATGTGGGCAGTAGCTATCAGAACTTATCCACGAAGTTGCGCTATGTGCCTTTCACGCCCGGTATCGTTTACATCTACTTTTTCCGTAAAGCACAAACTTCGCGTTTTGGTCTTATCCGCGCCATTAGTCGCGGATTACTTCAAATAACAAAAATAATAACGGGTATTCAGATTCCCGTCGAGACACATATAGGTTACGGATTCCGCATCCTTCATTTCGGTACGATTGTTATAAATCCGGAAGCAAAAATCGGGAATAATTTCACCATCGCTCAAGGAGCGCTGATAGGAGGTGATGCCGGTAAACGTAAGGGTTTTCCCACTATTGGCAATAATTGTATGCAATGTGCCAATTCAATAATTGTCGGAGGTGTGACAATCGGCAACAATGTGCTGATTGCACCGGGAGCATTCATTAATTTTGATGTTCCTGACAACAGCATAGTCATCGGCAACCCCGGGAAAATCATTACACGTGATGAATCGCCTACTAAAAAGCACATCGTATATTCATCAGACGACATAATATAACATCATTCAAAAATCAATATACTACTACAATATAATAACTTAAATACTTACATTAAATGAAAGAGTTCATTAAAAACTTTGCCGATCAGTTTGACGACACCGATATTTCTGAATTCACTCCCGACACCCGCTTCCGCGACCTGGAAGAATGGTCGTCACTGACAGGTATTGCCGTAATCAACATGGCAAAAAGAAAATACAACAAACAAATCTCTGTGCAGGATATGCGCAACGCTCAAACAATCAAAGATCTATATGACATCATCGCCGGCAATTAATCCTGCTGCCCTGACAGACAAAACAATCTTGGTGACCGGTGCCTCATCAGGAATCGGAAAAGAAATTGCCTTGTTATGTGCCTCTCTCGGTGCTAAAGTTTGCGCCGTAGGCCGTAATAGCTTTCGCCTGAACCAGACAGTCGAAGCACTGGATGGAACCGGTCATCAAGCTCATATCTGCGACCTCACCTCTCAATCCGATCTTCAAACATTAGTTGATAATCTTCCTCAGCTTCACGGCGTGGTGCATTGCGCCGGCATCGGATCACGTGTTATATGCAAAAATATTGAGCAAAGCGACATCGATGCAGTGTTCACCGTCAACACTTTCGCACCAATGTTGTTACAAAGCGCTTTACTCAGAGAAAAGAAAATCACAAAATCGGCATCAATCGTATTCATAGCATCAATGGCTCCGGATAAGCCCACAGCCGGCAACGCAATCTACAGCGCATCAAAAGCAGCAATAATTGCATATGCCAAAGTCCTTGCTGTGGAGTTGGCGCAACGATTAATCCGCGTCAACTGCGTTAGTCCTGCAATGATTTGGACAGATTTGATCACTGCCGACGGTATCGACGAATACACGCTCAAAGAAGATCAGAACAATTACCTGCTTAAAAGATACGGACAGCCTGCCGATGTAGCGAACCTCGTTGCTTACTTGCTCTCAGACGTCTCTTCATGGATGACAGGCGAAAACATACACATTACCGGCGGACTTAAATAAAACTATCTCACATGGCCTACATAAAAGCAATCTCATATTTTCTGCCCGAAACCGTCCTAACCAACGAGCAGCTAAGCAAACTTTTTCCCGAATGGACAACCGAAAAAATTGCTTCAAAAGTCGGAATTTCGCAACGCCACATCGCTGCTCCGGACCAAACGGCCGGAGATATGGCATTTATGGCGGCTAAAAAACTATTCTCCGAGCACAATATCGATGTGGCAAGCATTGATTTCCTTATTCTATGCACACAGAACGCCGATTATAATATGCCTGCTACAGCTTGCATACTTCAAGACAAACTCGGATTACCCACTTCGTGCGGTGCCTTTGATATTGACTTAGGGTGTTCAGGATTTGTATATGGCTTGGCAGTGGCTAAGGGTTTAGTCGATGCTCACATTGCTAAAAATGTCCTGCTCCTTACTGCAGATACACTCACAAAACACGTCCATCCCGAAGATAAGGGCAACCTGACCATATTTGGCGATGCTGCTACAGCCACTCTTATCTCAGATACCGGTAAAGCTGAAATTTTGAATTTCTCGTTAGGAACAGACGGCTCCGGATGGGATAACCTCGTAGTAAAAACCGCTTATGCGAGAAATCCGGAAAAAACAGGTATCGTAAACTATGATGAATCAGGGAATCCATATAGCGACGACTATTTTCACATGAATGGTAAAGCCGTTTTCGACTTCACCAGCGAATCCGTACCTCCAATGGTAGAAGACGCGCTGAGCAAAAATAAATTGTCCATGGATGACATTTCTCTTTTCGTTTTTCATCAGGCTAACAAATATATGATCAACTATCTGAGAAAAATCCTTGAGATCCCAAAGGACAATTTCTATGTATATATGGAAAAAGTCGGCAATACCGTCGCTTCGTCCATTCCAATTGCTCTTTATCATGCTGAAAAAGAGCAAAAAGCTTCGGGCGACGTACTCATAGCTGGCTTCGGCGTTGGTTTCTCATGGGGTGCTACTGTGCTTCGATACACCGAATAAACATACCATGTGTTTGAAATATAATCCGGTAAAAATATTCAGACCTTAGTGATTTATAGGCTTTTGATATGAAACTTCTGCGTATAACTACTGTCGCCACTTCGCTCGGGTTGCTAAAAGGGCAATTGCGTTTTCTCAGCGATAACGGTCTGGAGGTAGTGGCTGTGGCGGATAATTCTGCATCACGGCGCGAGGGTGCCACTACCGATGAGCTGAAAGAGGTGGAGCGCACAGAGGGCGTTCGCACCGTGGACGTGGCTATGCACCGTGAGATTTCGCTACTTGCCGACTTGCGCAGTCTTTGGAGTCTTTATCGGCTTTTCAGACGCGAGAAACCCGACATAGTGCACGCCAACACGCCTAAAGGTTCTCTTCTGGCAATGCTTGCAGCACGTTTGGCAGGTGTGAAGCATCGCATCTACACCGTTACCGGTCTGCGCTTCGAAACGGCAACAGGCCCCTTCCGCCACTTGCTCATCGCTATGGAACAGCTCACATGCGCCTGTGCCACAAAGGTAATCCCCGAAGGTCTGGGAGTAAAGAAAACCCTCATACGTGAGCACATCACATCAAAAGATTTACAGGTTGTGCACAATGGCAACCTCAACGGCGTTGACCTGAATTACTCCTCCCCCGATGCTGTGGAAGCAGCCGAAGATGCGCCAAAGGGCACGTTCAACTTCATATTCGTAGGCCGAATGGTGCGCGACAAAGGCATCCACGAGCTTGTGGAGGCGTTCGTACGCGTCAACGACAGATATCCTCAGACGAGACTCATTCTTTTAGGCCGTTTCGAACCTGAACTCGACCCTATTTCGCCCGAAGTTGCCGAAACGATAAAAAAACATCAGGCAATAATCACTCCGGGATATCAAAACGATGTACGCCCATGGCTCAAATCATCTGATGCGCTCGTGCATCCAAGCTACCGCGAAGGCTTCCCCAATGTGATACTTGAAGCCGGAGCGATGGCTTTGCCCTGCATCGTCACGGACATAAACGGATCCAACGAAATCATCGTACCTCAAAAAAACGGATTGATCGTACCCGTCCGCGACACCGATGCTCTCGAACGCGCAATGAACAAACTGATTGAGAATCCTTCCCTCGCCGACGAAATGAGAAAAAATGCCAGACCCATGATTGCCGAGCGTTTCGACCGAAAAGACGTTCATTGTGCCATGCTGCATATGTACCAAAATCTCTGACCATCCTTCTCTGCATGCCATCAATTAGTCATCCATCAGAAAGATTATACGGATTATTTTCATTATCTTTGCAACAAGTATATAAACACCATAAACTACAACAGTCAACGATTTCAACGATTAATCTCTGCAATCAATAGCCTGCAACACCTCTATTTATTTCTAATGTACCGCCATTTCTTCAAACGTCTTATCGACATTATTGTCAGTGGCTTGGCCCTGATTGTTTTGGCTTTGCCTATGGCGCTTATAGCCATATGGCTGCATTTCGCCAATAAGGGAGCAGGAGTGTTTTTTACTCAGGAACGCCCGGGTCTGCATGGCAAAATATTCAAAATATACAAGTTCAAGACAATGATTGCCGAGCGCGACGAAAATGGGAAGCTTCTTCCCGACGACAAGCGCTTCACAAAAGTAGGACGACTTGTACGTTCTCTCTCAATCGATGAGCTTCCACAGCTTTGGAACGTACTGAAGGGCGATATGTCGCTCATCGGTCCGCGACCGCTATTGCCCAAGTATCTTCCTCTATACTCACCTGAGCAGGCACGACGTCACGATGTCAGGCCCGGCATTACAGGCTGGGCACAATGCCACGGCCGCAATGCCATCAGCTGGGGCGAGAAATTCAAGCTCGATGTATGGTATGTTGATAACTGCTCTTTCGTCACCGACTGCAAGGTCATTCTCCACACTATCCGTACGGTAATCAAACGCGAGGGAATCTCGTCTGCAACTTGCTCTACAATGGAACCTTTCAATGGAAACAACTGACGGCATATATCTCTACGGCGCAAGCGGCCACGCCAAAGTCATAAGTGACATCATCGAGGCCGAAGGTAAGACCGTGCATGGCTTTATCGACGACAATCCCTCTCTCTCGCAATTTCGCGGTCTCGAAGTGAGGCACAGCGCCGATGGTTGCAATCCCATCATCGTTTCGATCGGCAACTGCAATATCCGACGCAAAATAGTCGATGCCCTTTCCTCTCACGACTTTGCCACGGCTATCCATCCGGCTGCGGTCGTGTCGCCATCGGCACGCATAGGCATCGGCTCGGTGGTGATGCCAGGAGCTATCGTCAACGCCGAAGCCTCAATAGGCAGGCATTGCATAGTCAACACCAAGGCATCCGTTGATCATGACTGCCGAATAGCCGACTTCGTGCACATTGCTCCCGGCTGCACCATTTGCGGCAACGTCGAGGTGGGCGAAGCTACCTGGATCGGCACCGGCGCTGCAGTGATTCAAGGTGTGAAAATCGGCAAAAACTGCATGATTGGAGCCGGCTCTACGGTAGTCTCCGATATTCCGGACAACGTTGTGGCCTTTGGCACTCCGGCACGCGTAATTCGCAAAAATCTTCATGATGAATAAGACTGAACACTTCATCGACCTGCCGGCGGGGAGGGTGCATTATACGGTGCAGGGGTCCGGACCGGACCTTGTGCTGATGCACGGATGGGGTTGCAACTCCTCTACCGTGGCTTCTGTCGCTGCCGTTGCAGCCGAAAGCCATACCGTCTACAGTCTTTCGCTGCCCGGTTTCGGTACGCCCGGCGTTGTGGAGGTGCTTTCACCTGAGCCTGTCGAGGTGTGGGGCACATACGATTACGCCACACTCCTCAGCCAGTTCATCTCCGCCTTGCATCTCACGCGCCCCGTCCTTATCGGTCACTCCTACGGTGGCCGCGTGGCTATCGTTTACGCATCCGCCCACGATGTAGACCGTCTTGTGCTGGTCGATGCAGCCGGTGTGAAACCGCGCCGACCGCTTAAATATTATCTGAAAGTATACTCGTTCAAGGCCGCTAAATTCCTCGCGCCATTGCTCTTGGGACGTGAACGCGGACAAGCGGCGATAGAACGATGGCGAGGCAAATCAGGCTCGGCTGATTATAATTCGTCTACACCGAAGATGCGTGCGGTAATGTCAAAATCGGTCAACGAGGACCTCTGTCACCTGATGCCCTCTATTAAAGCTCCCACCCTGCTGCTGTGGGGCGAAAACGACACGGCGACTCCGCTGAGCGACGCTCGCAAAATGGAACGACTAATCCCCGACGCCGCCGTAGTGAGTTTCACCGGGGCCGGGCATTACAGTTTTCTCGACGCACCTGCTCAATTTGCCGCCGTTCTGCGCAGTTTCCTGAAATAAATGCCCTTGACAGCAACCTTTGGCAACTATCGGTTGTTATAAGGTAAAATTACACACGATATTATGAAAAAGATTCGCACACTACTTTTCACAGCGCTCACATTGGGCGCTTGCGCCGGCTTCACTTCTTGCAGCGATGATGACAACGACCTTCCCGACGTGACATTCGAAGTATCAATCGAAGGCGGTGTATTCGACGATGACGGCGACATCTACGTCGTGCAGGGCGACGTGCTCAACGTTACCTCAGTTACCGTAAAGAACAACGAGCCGAACAAAGGCGCCGCAATCGCCAACCTCAGCTATTACCTTGAAGGCATTTATCTGGGCACCACCAACCTGCCGCCTTTCTCGTGCCGCGACATCACCGGGCCTGACACCCCTGTCGGCGATTACGATCTCGACATCACCTGCAATGTCCTTGCCGTAGACAAAGAAGTGGCTGTCGCCGCCCTCGACTACGACATCGAAGTTGTGCCCGACGCATCCTATCTGCCTGCCGGCCACACATCCGCCTACGTCGACAAAACATCACTCAAAAAGTAACAAGAGCCACACGTTTCAGCTATTGCACCACATACATGACATACAAGATGCGTGGCACACCTTGCCGCGCATCTGTTGTTTATGCCGCTTCGCTCAGGTATATTCAAAACTGATTGACAGGTGCCAATCACTGTACCGGACTGCAATATTGACCCGACGACGTGAATTATAATTCCTTCCGACTTGGGGATTTAATAAAAAATCGCTAATTTTGCCAAATATAATCTTGCAATTTTCAGTTTTGGTATGCTCCAGTTTGTAGCTAAATCATCAGAGCGGTATTCAGTGGCCGAGCAAGCTCAGATGGCTATCGAAGGCGGCGTGAAATGGGTGATTTTTGACCCTGAAAGCCTCCCTGACGATGCCGTGCGCGACACGCTCACCGAACTCGTACCCCTGTGCCGTGAGAACGAAACCATCCTCTCCATAGTCGATCATACTGAGGCCGCACGCGAAATGCACATACACGGCGTACAGCTCTCGTCGGCAGCTTCGGCCACCGAGGTAAGAGAACAGCTCGGTCCGGAGGCAATAATAGGCGTATGCGTGGGGGGAGCCTCAGGCATCGAAGCGCTGCGCGGCAAGGACATGGACTATTTCGTGCTGCCACCCGACTGCACGTTAGAGAATATCGCCCTCATTGTCAATCAAGTGCGAAGCCAAGGCGACCGCACGGCCATCGTAGCACGCGGAGATTACGATGTTATGGAAATTGACGTCGTTATGGCCACGGGAGTGAGCGGCGTGCAGCTCGGGAACTCCATTGCCGATGCTCCCGACCCTGTCGAAGCCACAAGCCGTGCGATGGACATCCTGCATCGGTCCGACACAATGTAGCATGACATTCCATCTTTAACTCTGCTCCGGTGCAACTGTCTCTGAAATCGACAATATGGAAAGTGCTCGTGCCTGTCGCGATAGGCGCGGGTGTGAGCTTATGGCTCTTTCGCAGCGAGTTCAGGCCCGGAATACTGACAGATATAAATTTCGACACACGCGCCATAGCCGGCATCCTGTTAGCTTTGCTTTTTGTTGTCGGCAGGGATTTCGGCCTCACATGGAGGTTTCACACCATAGCGCATCCCGACCTGAGCTGGCGGCGCTCGCTAAGGGTCGACCTGATGTGCGCGTTCACCTCGGCCATCACTCCGTCGGCGGTGGGCGGCAGCGCACTCGCTATTTTCTTTCTGAACCGCGAAGGGCTGAACGTGGGGCGCGCTACCACGCTCACGCTCACCACACTGTTTCTCGACGAGCTTTTCTTCGTAGTGTTCTGTCCCGTAATACTTTTGCTCCTGCCCATGTCGGACCTTTTCGGCGCCTCGGTTCACGATGCGGCGTTCATGAAGGGTGTACAGATCACGTTCTGGATAGTCTATGGCGGCATAGTGATCTGGACAGCCATACTGTTTACCGGCATCATTCTGAAGCCGTCGTTGGTAAAAAGCGTGATGCTGCGTCTCTTCTCTCTCCCTTTTCTGCGCAGGTGGCTGCCCTCGATAGAGCAGGCAATGTGCAATATGGAGGCCACTTCGCAATGGGTCAAACAATGCTCGATGCGCTGGTGGCTGCAAGTGTTTTTTGCCACTGTCGTGTCGTGGTTTTCACGATATCTGATAGTCAACGCCCTCTTCTGGGGCTTCGTGCCAGGGGTGTCGATGCTGCTGGTGTTCGCCCGCCAGTTTGTGGTATGGGTAGTGCTCATGGTCAGCCCCACTCCCGGCGGCTCAGGCGTGAGCGAATGGATGTTCACCGAATATTACGGCGATCTCATCGGGCTTCCGGCGCTGGCGCTGACCATAGCCTTGGTTTGGCGTCTCATCACTTATTATATATATCTTGTCATCGGCTGCGTGCTCGTGCCCGGCTACCTCACGGGCAATAAAAACAATCGAGACGGCTCCGACGACGAAGATAATCAATCTACAACCGTAAAGAATCAATCCTGAAATAATATGAAACGACTCTCCGCCCTGATGCTGAGCCTGATATGGCTCATTGCCGCTTTTGCCGGCCGTCCAACCGTGTTTGTACTTCCGCTGCAAGACGAGGTAAACACTCACATGTGGCTCAACTTGCGCCGCGCAGTTGCTCAAGCCACCTCCGAGGACGCCGACCTCTTTGTGGTGCACATCAACACTTACGGCGGCGCTGTTGATGCCGCCGACTCGATACGCACGGCCCTCTTGCGGCTGCCCATCCCCACCGTCGCCTATATTGACAACAACGCCGCGTCGGCCGGAGCGCTCATCGCTCTTGCCTGCGACTCGGTGTATATGTCGCCCGACGCTTCGATGGGCGCTTCTACTGTGGTTGACGGCACCGGCTCGCCGATGCCGGAGAAGTATCAGTCGTACATGAAATCGATAATGCGCTCCACAGCACAGCATCACGGCAAGTATCTCAACGAGGCCGATTCCACTTGGGTGTGGCGCCGCGACCCGGCCACCGCCGAGGCTATGGTGATGCCCGACAAGGCTCTGTCGTTCACCTCCGACGAAGCTGTGGAGGCCCGCATGGCCGACGGTGTGGCTCAGTCGCTCGACAGCATGATTTCGAACCATTTCTACAACGATTACCGGCGTGTGGAATTCACCTCCACACTCACCGATGCGATAATGGGATTTTTGGCCTCGCCGGTAGTGCGTGCACTGCTCATTGCCCTCATCGTGGGCGGAATATGGATGGAGATGCACTCGCCAGGATTAGGATTTCCGTCGGCAGTTGCCGTGGTGTCGGCCATACTCTATTTCTTGCCGTCGATGATTACCGGCATGATGCCGGCCTGGGTAATACTTCTCTTCATTTCAGGATTGGTGTTGCTGGCTCTTGAAATATTTGTCATACCCGGATTCGGAGTCTGCGGAATATGCGGCATCGCGGCCATTCTATGCTCGGTCGTTGGAGCAATGCTCTACGACGGGGGCATTTCGCCGGTCTACGGCACCGACATTCTCTCGTCTATACTGATTACACTCTCGGGCGTGGTCATAGCCGTTGGTGCCGTGTGGTATCTCACATCGCAGCACGGCCCGAAGTGGGTGCGCCGCCACTCGGAACTGCAGACCGAGCTTCGTGACTCCGACGGATTTGTCGGCGTGGACATGAGCCTTGCCCGCTATGTGGGTTGCGAGGCCCTGGCAGTAACCGATATGCGTCCGGCCGGAAAAATTCGCATCGGTCACGAGAACTTCGACGCAGTGTCGATATCGGGCTTTATCGATGCAGGCAAGGCCCTATCGGTCGTAAAATTCGAAAACGCTCAGCTCTACGTCACTCAACAAGACGACTGAACCGCATATCCATCTACATCAAAGCACATTATGAAATTTACAGCTATAATCCCTGCGCGCTACGCCTCATCGCGCTTCCCCGGCAAGCCTTTGGCCCGACTGGGCAGAAAAACCGTAATCGAACGTGTCTACACTCAGGCCAGAAAAGCTATCGACGATGTCGTGGTAGCCACCGACGACGACCGCATAATGCAGGCCGTAAACGCTTTCGGCGGACGGTGTGTGATGACTCTTCCAGAGCTACCAAGCGGCACCGACCGCGTGTGCGCAGCCTACACAGCGTGCTCATGCGATGCCGATGTTGTCATCAACATACAAGGCGACGAGCCGTTTATCGACCCGGAGCAAATCAAGGCATTGGCCGGTTGCTTCGACGACCCGCAGACTCAGATTGCTACTCTTGTACGCAAATTCGACCGCGATGCCGATTACAGCACCGTCGCTAACCCTAACACACCTAAGGTCGTTGTAGACAGCCGCGGTTTCGCACTGTATTTCTCGCGCTCGGTGATTCCTTATCAGCGAGGCATCGATACGGAGCTATGGCCGCAGGCTTATGATTACCTTGCCCATGTAGGCATCTACGCTTACCGAGCCGAAGTGCTCAAAGAGATAACGCGGCTGCCGCAATCTCCGCTCGAACAGGCCGAGAAGCTCGAGCAACTGCGCTGGCTGCAAGCCGGTTACCGTATCAAGACGGCTCTCACAGCGCTCTCAACTATCGGCATCGACACACCCGACGACCTGCGTCGCGCCGAACAGTATCTCGCACAGCTATGATTACGCCACCGCCGGTACGTCCGTTCACAGACATCAGGTTGCCCGAAGCCGAGATTTCCACATTCGGCTCCGGACTCAAGTTCTGCCGCGTGCACGGGGGTGATGCCGACGTATTGCGTCTGCGCATCGCTTTTCGCGGCGGCGAAGCCGATTGCCGTCTGCCTCAGGTTGCACAGATAGCCTCACTTCTCATCCCCGAAGCGTCGAAGCGTTACCCATCAGGCACTGTGTCAGCTACTTTCGACTTCAACGGAGCCATCTTCGGCGTCTCCGTCATCAATCACCACACGATACTCACGCTCACATCTCTGACATCGAAATTCGACGCTGTGGCCGACGTTGTGGATGATATCATACACAATCCCGTATATGAAGAGAAAACGCATGAAGTGATGCGCAACATCGTGGCCATGCGCTATGCCACGTCGCTCGCCGATGTAGACACACGCTCCGGACTGCTCCTCAACCGCATCATGCGCGGTCCGTCGCATCCGGCAACCGTCAATCCCACGGTCGGTGATATAAACGCCATAACTCTCGCCGAGGTTACCGACTTCTGCCGCCGCACCCTGCGGGGAGGGTCAGAGGCCGTGGCCGTGCTCAGCGGCAACTACACGGATAGCAATCTGCGGCGCGCCGAGGAGATGTTGCTCAATCTCCCCAGCGACTCGGTTTCAGCAATCACCGATACCCCTTATCATCCCGAAGCTCCCGGCCGCTACATCGAACAAGTACCCGGCGCTGTGCAAGCCGGTCTGCGTATGGGTCTGCCGGCCATTTCGCCCTTCGAGAGGGGGTATGCCGAACTTAGCAACGCCGTTACCGCCTTGGGCGGATATTTCGGCTCGCGACTGATGAGCAACATACGCGAAGACAAGGGTTACACCTACGGCATCCAGGCCTACATCCTCAACCACAGAGAAGGTCCGTCGGTACGCATCAGCGTTCAGACCGACATAAGCACAGTAGATGCCGTAATCGAGGAGACAAGGCACGAAATGCGACGGCTGGCCGAATGTCCGCCCTCAGGCGACGAACTGCACAGGCTCCGGCAGAACATTGCCCTTGACCTTGCCTCCACTGTCGACTCGCCATTCAGCGCCGCCGAACCATACCTGTACAGTCTGGCCGGACTCACTCCCGAGGATATGTTCAGTCGCCGTGTAGAGGCATTGCAAACTCTCACTTCCGAAAAAATCGCCCGAGCCGCCGCACGCTGGCTCGACCCCGACGCACTGCGCATAGCCATCGCCGCCGATACTTCCGCCATCTGAGCGCCCACAGAGAAGTCGTGAGCGGGCAGCTCACGACACGACATTTGCCGACGGTAATTTTTGTGCAGCGCGAGGACGCACGGAGCTTCCCGGTAAAATCGGTGCTCCCGGCCATCTTGCGTGAAAGATGCCCAGAGAAGAGATTTGGATTTCTTGTAAAAAAATCTTAACTTTGCAAAAAATTTTAAGGTTTCTCCGATTCTAATGTAAAAATGGACTGGATTTGTGAATTGTTTCTCCCGGGCAACACGAGCATCGCGAGCACGCTGGTACTTTACTCGTTCGTAATCGCCGGGGGCATTTTTTTAGGTAAACTAAAAGTTAAGGGCGTATCGTTGGGCGTTACTTTCGTGCTCTTCGTAGGCATCCTCATGGGACATTTAGGCTACGAGGTCAACGACAGTATTCTGAAATTTGTACGAGAGTTCGGCCTCATCCTTTTCATTTTTTCCATCGGTCTGCAGGTGGGTCCGGGTTTCTTCTCCTCGTTTAAGGAGGGAGGCGTAAGGCTCAACGCTCTTGCCGTGCTGGGCATTGCGCTCAACGTGGTCATAGTGCTGCTGATATATTACTTCGGCAACGTGCACGACATCTGCGCCCTCGTGGGCGTGATGAGCGGAGCCGTGACCAACACACCCGGTCTGGCCGCGGCACAGCAGACAATTTCGACAATGTCGGCCGACGGATCCGCACAGGCCAACATCATGGCTTCGGGCTACGCCGCCGCCTACCCTCTGGGCGTAATCGGCATAATAGTGGCCATGTTTGTGGTTAAAGGCGTGTTCAAAATCAGCACCGACAACGAGATTAAAGAAATAGAACAAGAGCAGGAAAATTCGCTGCTCAAGCCTTACCTGATTTCGCTGAAAGTGACCAACACGCTTGTCGACGGCCGCACCCTGGCTCAGCTACACGACATCATACAATGCAACTTTGTGGTATCGCGCATGTTCACCGCCAAAGGCGAGCTTGTGATACCGAAATCCACCACCGAAATCCACATCGGCGACATACTGCTCATCGTGGCCTCGATGCAGGACAAAGACAAATTTCTGGCCGTGCTCGGTGTGGAAACCGAAATGAACTGGGAGACTACCCCCACCCCGGTCTATTCGCGACGCATACTTGTTACACAAAACAAATTCAACGGCGTGAAGCTCGGTTCATTACGCCTGCACAAAGGCTATCGGCTCAACTGCACGCGCGTCAACCGCGCCGGTGTCGACCTGCTGGCCTCACCCGGTCTGCGCATACAGGTAGGCGACCGCCTCACCGTCGTAGGCGACCTCGAAGACATCGACCGCCTCGCAGCTCTGATGGGCAACTCGATGAAGCGCCTCAACCAGCCCAACCTCATTACCATATTCATCGGCATCATAGTCGGCATCGTGCTTGGCTCGATCAACATCGGCTTCGGAATGAAGCTCGGACTCGCAGGCGGCCCTCTCGTGGTGGCCATTCTGCTCAGCCGTTTCGGTTACAAGCTCAAACTCGTGACCTACACATCCACCTCTGCGTCAATGATGCTGCGCGAGCTGGGCATCTGTCTTTTCCTTGCCTCGGTGGGTATATCCGCCGGCAAAGGGTTCTACGATGCAGTGTTCAATTATCAAGGCATGTGGTGGGTAATCTGGGGCTTCGTCATCACCGTAGTGCCCCTGATTGTCATCGGCTGCATAGCCCGCAAGAAGTACGGCACCAACTACCTCACAATCATGGGTCTTGTCTCCGGCAGCTATACCGATCCGCCCGCCCTGGCCTACGCCAGCAACTCCACGGCCAACGACGCACCGGCCGTATCGTACTCAACGGTCTACCCGCTCACCATGTTCCTGCGCGTAGTGGCCGCCCAGACACTGATATTGCTGCTGGCATAGCGGCTTTTCATAAAAAAAATGCCGATGCCGCGCCCGTCAGCCATCCGCTGACGGGCGCGGCATTTTGCAGCACACCACCGCCGGGTATTAGGCTCTTAGAGCCGGCTCTTAATCTTTCTGATAGGATTTTGAGAGAAGTTTCAGCATTTCTTCTTCATGCTTTTTAGCAGCCTCCGGGGTCCAACCTTCCGGATTCCCCTTGACTGACAGATACATTCTTAGCAATTTGATGCTTTGCAGTGCTTTATTGCGAGCCTGTGTCTCAATACGCGAGAATTTTACATGCACATCCTCGTTGCTCTGCTGAGAATTGAAACTTTGGGAAATCATGGCAAGATTGCCGAATGAATCAATATCTGCTCTGCCCCATGAGGCGTTGTTGGCCTCATTCTGTGGATGGAGGTGCTCAATAGACCTGTTGGTGCGGAACGTATAGTCAAGGATAGCCTGACGATATGGCTTGGCCTGACGGAAATCCTCTGCGGTATCATCTTCAGGCTCTTTTGGCTTAGCAATCTGCTCCCAAAGGTAGTAATCCAGCCTCCAGAACCAATATCGGTCCACGTTTCCGTAACTGAGTTCCGAAACCGAAGCGGGACATGGATGCTGCTCATTGTCCCATCGCTTCAGTGCCGCTAAGATAGAGCCGGATGTTTTGTCGGTTTGAGAGTCAATAACATATTCAAGCAGTATCTTAAGCCATTTATAGTATGGAGTAGAAACGGACAGCATAGCCTCATATTGTTCCAGACAATCGTTATCAGTCTTATCGTCTGTATCTTTAAATATCAGGCTGTAATCGCTCTCCTGACCGTCGATTTTGCGCCTGATTACAAAGAAATCAAGTGCGATGCGCAACTTCAGGAGCAGGTCATAAAATCCGCCGACATCGGTAGGCTCGTTCAGGAGATTTTGCTTAAAACGTTCATTTAGAGCATCTGTCTTGTAATATTTCCAATCTCCGTTAAGATTCTTATAAATATCCAGCGTGAGCAATAGAAATTCGGGGAATGAAAGGACACTTTTCTCGCTGATTTCGCTCAGAGGATTGTCAAATTGCTGCGGTTCTACGTCTATTTCGGCTATGGTAGGATACAGACCGCTGCTTTGGTCTGAGGTTTCAGCAATATTGTTATACCGCATTATGGAATTGATTGACTCATCGGTTGATTGAGAGAGCAGTTTCAAATACTTATCGGAATACTCTTTCTCTGTTACGTCTTCTTTCTTACGCAGAAGCGGAGTGGAGAAGTCGGAGCATAAGTTCCATATCCGGAGTAATTTTGTCTGATTTTTTTGCTCTTTAAGTAAGGAAACTTTCAATACTTCGTGCTGCTCCAAATTCACTCCGGCGGAGTTCATAATCTCGAAATACCGGTTCAGAGAAGACGGCTCCAGCAGATAATTCGGAGGCAGAATCGAGTTTAGAATCGTGATTCTGGAAAAGCAGCCGTCGACGAATGACTTCTGTTGCTCCGAGTCCATACCTGCTATAAACTTCTCGATTGTCCGGTGAGCCTCTGCCATCAACACATTGACATACCTCCCGTGAGGGATGCCGTCGGCAAGGCTTTTGAGAAATTTTGCATCGTCTTCGCGGGCGAATAGTTCAAGCCTGTTTCCGTTTTCAAAAAACGCTTTCCATTCTGTTGATATTCTTCCGAATACGCTTGCCATAATCATCAGCACCGTGCAGCGTTGCTGTCCGTCTACAAGGCAATGACGCTCTTTAAAAGGCACTGTGGTTACAACGCCGAGATAATATGGAAAGTGTATGTCGGAGGGGTTCGCATCAGGCCATTTCTCAAAATGGAATTTGAGATCATCAAGCAATTCTGACACCTCATCTTTCGACCAGGCAAACAGCCGCTGATACAGCGGCACCAGAAACCTGACATCATTCTTTATAATAATTTCCGGAGTCAGTTTCCCGGAATATGGTTCATTTGTATTCATTTTCGATCTGTTTGACTATTCCGGCTACGGTTATGTCATTAAATGACGCGAACATTTCGCACATCTGTTTATAAAAATCCCACCGTATGCCATCGTTGATGTCATAGTCCATTATACTTGTCCGGATGCTTTCGAGCGCCGAGGCGAGGAAAAACGTAGGAGAAGTGGAGAACCGGATAAACTGCACAAGGTTTGAGTCTTTAGCAAAACGCTGAACCTGCTGCTCCAGTGCCCTTACTTTCATATATCGGTGTTCAGCCAATTTCGACATTATGCAGTACAGCGCTTCTGAAAGGTATTCGGTGCCGAATTTGATGAAATATGCAAAGAGGATAGTTTCTGCCAAAGTCGCATAGATCTTGTGCCTGCGGTGGAATTTTTCTCTGAGAGTCCTCACCTGCGGAAGGGATTCAAAGAGTAAGAATTTGTCATTGTAGTGTCTGACAAAGGCAAAAAAGTGCGCTCCGCCCTGAATGGGTTCGGAGTAGTCGAACCGTTCGCCGAACGGAGGGACATCAGGCATCAGCGGCGCCGACCGAAATTCATCGCGTACATAGTGGCCGTATTCGTTGAAATCATCCTTACGCAGCAGTTTTCTTAACCGATAAACATGCTTGCCAAGAGAAATCTCGACAGGCATTCTGCTCTCATCATCCTTTTTCGTAAGTTTTGTCCAGCCGCCGGCAAGATGTATGGCCTGAGCCTCCGACAGTATATATCTGAGATGATGTGCTTTCAAAAGGTCATAGTCGGTAAGTTTTACGCCCTTTGAATTCTGATTAGAGAAGAACGTATATCCGAGATCGAGATTATCGCCGTTGATTACAATAACCGAAAATCTCAACGAATCGATAATTGCAGCCAGAATATCGCAGTTCCTCAGTTCTCTCAGAAGAGCCGATACTACAGCCTTTGCATTTTTGACATGCTTTATGGCGTCATAATTGCTAAATCTCTCGTTCAATAGAGGTATATTGCCTTTATAACCGAGTCCCCACAGAATCAGCGACATGGTGACGAGCCTTTGCTGGCCGCCCACAATCTCATATTTCCCTTCGCGGTTCTGCAGGATTATGGTTCCCAAATGATATGGCGAACCGGTTTTTATCGTCGAAAGGCTATCCCACAGCATCTCGATTTGCTTGTTCTCCCAGCAGTATATGCGCTGATAGTCGGGTATGGACAGCGGCAGGTTGAACAGAGCCGCTATACCGAGATTCTGTATGGAGACTTCGTCTTCCGACAAAATCTTCCCGGAGAGTTCTTGCGGCAGTATGTAGTTGCCTTTTAATTCTGTGTCGGTAAGTCCCTCATCACCATACAGCTCGACGAGGTCTTTATCAAAGATCTCAACGAGACGATGAAGTTTCCGCACTAAATCGTCTTCGCCGTCTACCTCCGATTTTACGATGCAGCTTATGCAATTGGGGTCCGGTGCAAGCCATTCAATTTCATCATATTCGCGGCTGCGGCGTTTCAATTCACGCACTTGACGGACATATTTCTTGCCCGCATATTCCCCTTCAAGGTGCAGACACGCATAACCGCCATAATACTCATAATGGATTTCCTCGGTCGGGAGTGGAGTGTAGACCTGAATCCATCTGTTATAATGACGCTGTCTGAACCATTCACAGATCCTTACCCATTCCTTATCAGGATAAAGGCAAGAATCAGGTCGTATTTCTCCAATACGACTTCTGAGAGCTGTCATCAGCTCCGGATAAATCAACGGATTCATCATTTAAAATTTTTCATTGCCTTGCGGAAATCATAGTTGGCGATGAGTACTCGGGCAATCGTATCTACGATTTTATCTTCCTCGAAATGAGATGGCTTTTTAAGGTCAATCCAAAATTGTGGATTATTGGTTATGTCACCGGCCATCCATCCTTTGTCATGTATGTATCTCAACTCATCGATGTAACTCGGGAAGTAAGTTTCGTTGCCTTCGTAAATGCGACCCTTAAAGTACCACGAGTTTTTATTATCACTCAGAAGCGGAGCGAGTACTGCATCCAGCTTTTTGAGGTTATCAGCGATGACCGGTTCCTGCATCAGTTCGTCAAAAGATTTACCTTTCAAACGTTCCGGACGACTTACATGGAAATCAAGCCATAGACGCAGTGATATCTGTTTTTCTGAATTCACAGACGGAGTGAATGTAACGTCGAAGCAGGTATCATTGTCTATCCAGAAATAGACACCACCGTTTCCCGTATTCCTTTTAAGCTGCCATCTGTCAATGTCAGGACGCAGCTCATGGATTTGTTCCATTACATTCTGATGAAGTTTCTGTATCAGATTTCTACGGTCAAAATCTTCAGCCTTAAAGTCTGCATTTATACCTGTTACGGATGATTTATCCATTATTTCTTTCATTTTATTGCCAAGGTGTTGTTCGCCGGCTTGATTAGTTTTTCCGAGAATATCGGTAATGAGATTCAACAGAGTTGTTATGTCTTTGAGGCGCTGAGTAAGATATGCATCGGGAGCACAAGCAGCTTCAAGTATACTTTCCCATTGTTTGCCGGATTCATTATTCGCGGAATCTATATTCATTTGAATTCCCATTTCCTGTGCAAATTCCGTATTCCAGCCGGTGAAGCCCGGATTCCGTGAGAGCATACGGTAAATCTTTGGATAACAGATTTGCATAGAAACAGTGATGAGGTTCAATAACTTATCATCCAAAGTATCGTCTGTGGTTTTATTACCTTGTGTTTCGCCACATTGGGCTATGCAATCCAGTAACGAAAGAGTATTTATCAGTCGCTTGATCGAACGGGGATTTTTACCTACAGACGCCTCTATTACAGTTGAAAACAACGACTTGACCTGTGGATTAGTTGTGTCGAATTCCTTGATGTAACCGATTTCTACCAGCGATTTGAAGACAAAATCCATCGGTCTGTAGTTATTTACAGGCAAAGAAAACGGCACCTGAATGATCTTGTCGAAAAACGAACGGAATTCGCGTTCATTCTTTTCTGTGAGTTCACCGAATTTCGGTTTCAATCCCTTTACGACGACATCATAATCGATGGCAAGTACGAATATGCAGTTGTCAAGTGTAAATATATTCTTGAGCAATTCAAGAATCTCAACAGCCACAGGAGGATTCAGGCGATCAAGATCATCTACAAAAATGATTACACCGCGTTTGTTTGCATCATTGATTGATTTTTGTACTGCTACAGACAGAGCTTTCTTCAAGTCGGAAAGTGATGCCGTTTCATTAGACTCCGAATTGCCCGGGAGTTGAGCCGGTACGTTAGCCCCTTCTAATAAAACAGCCAGCAGACCGCCCAAACCGGGGATTGTCTTGAGACTTTCCCTTCCACCCCGATAAAGAAAACCGGCGGCCCCGCGCAAAAATCCTTTGAAAGTCTTTTTTGAGGCCGAATCATCTTTGGCAAGTTCCATGACCAACTGTGCCAGTATTCTGTACACCGTTGCCTCGGGGGTAGACATCATTGAATATTCCCATGTGTTGATTTCTATTCCGATAAACTTCGAATCAGGAGCTGAGCACAACGACCGTTCAAGCCTCGTCATCAGGGAAGTCTTACCGCTACCCCATTCCCCTTGTAAAGCAATCGTAATAGGAGCAGAGCAATTTTCAATGAATTTTATCAATCCATTTACATATCGCACGGTGCCAAAGTCGTTGACATTTTCGTTGAAGGGGAGATCTGATAGTGATGTCTTTTTCATTTTGCCGGAGAATGTTTGCCTTTGTTTGGGCCAAGAGGATGACGCGGACACCAGCCGGATGTCATAGAAGAGATACTTGAATACTCATGCCCGCAATATTTACATGTGTATCGTGATTTCAGACCGCCTTCAAACGGTTTGTGTTTGCCTTTGTTTGGACCAAGCGGATGACGAGGACACCAGCTAGACGTCATAGAAGAGATACTTGAATACTCATGTCCGCAATATTCGCAGACATAGCTTGCTTCTTCTTTGCCTTCATATAGTTTATGCTTGCCGTTGTTGGGGCCAAGCGGATGACGCGGACACCAGCCGGATGTCAAAGTCTGCACGGACGAAGATTTATGTCCGCAATACTCACAGTAATAGTTTGCCATGATATTTGGGTAGTTTTGCGCCTCCGTCTAACGGGCTTCGGCTTTCTCCGGTTGCATCAAAAAGAGGGCACAACACTCTTTTTCTTTTTCTTTTCGGTTAGGCTCCGGTATTGCCTTTGGGTCAAGAATTAGAGAAAGCAGCCTGTGCCCTCGTGGGAGGACGCACCGAGCAAACTTTGACCTTTTCCTTCGACCCTTCAGTTAGATTTACCGGATTTAACCGAATCGAGATTTAGTCAATGCAAGTTAATGCAAATCGTTATGTAGATATCTTTGTCTTCCTTATGTTTTAAAATTTCGATTGCTATTCAATCGCAAAATTATAAAATATCGGTGAGACAAAAAAATGTTTTACAACATATTTACAGGCTGCATTATTATAGTCAATCTCCGTGATAAACGGATGTCATGCCGGCTTCGAGTCGCTTGCCTCCGCTAAGGAGGAGGCGTTTTGTTGTTACCTTAAAGAGTGACATATTTGGTTATAATTAAGTTTACGCTGCAAAAGTAACATTAAGCTGTCTCAATATTGGTGACAGGATAGGTTTTTTATAAAATTTTCAATGCGATGGCGGCGCATGCCTCTGCATCGGCAAGGGCATGATGATGATTCTCCATAGTGTATCCGCAAGCCGCTGCCGAGAGATGCAGCTGATGGCTGGGGATGTCGAGACAACGGCGTGATGCAGCCAGCGTACAGTGGAACTCATAATCGGGATATGTCATCCCATACGCAGCAAACACCGCTTTCAGACAGCTTTCATCAAAAGGCCGGTTATGGGCGACAAGCGGAAGACCCTGTATGAGTGGTTCTATCTGCGCCCAGACCTCTGGAAAGGTGGGCTGTCCGTCTGTGTCACGTCGAGTGAGACCGTGTACCTTTGTTGTCCAATACGTATAATAGTTGGGAGTCGGCTGAATAAGAGAGTAGAACTTGTCCAAACTCTCACCTCCGCGCACCACCACAATGCCAACGCTGCATACACTTGACCGTCGTCCGTTGGCTGTCTCAAAATCTATTGCAACAAAGTCCTTCATATGGATGAGTAGTTTCCAGCTGCTGAGGAAATATATACCTGATAATCACTTTCACACAAATGTTTGGGATTCTCCCGAATATAATCCAAGCAGTTCTTAAGATGAGATTCGCTTCGGATTATGCGGTCGAAATATTCCTTTTTCCACACTGCACCAGTCCTGCCCAAAAATGTGTTTATGCTATTTGACGTATAACTCTTTATAGAATGCATCACTTTCATAATAGTTGAATCTCCTCTAAGCCGAATTAACAAATGAACATGATTAGGCATAATCACAAAGGATAGGACATCATAGTCTATCCCGTCTTTATAGAGAATTGCATCGGAGACAATTTTCCGAACGCTTGGTTTTTTAAGAATACAGCTACCGTATCCATTGTCGAGGAGTTTACTTTCTACGGGACCTATAAGGCTCCAATACTCTTTTTTGACATCTTCAGTCCAGGGACGAGGATGAGCAGCGGCAAATTTGTCAACAACTTGCTTTAAATAGGCGATCTTAGTTTGTGGAAGAGAATCAGCCAGTCTGAAAGTGACGAATTGTAATTTGCCATCCTGGTGCCAGTGAGGTAGGTCACCCGTTGCGGTCGTGATTTCTTCATGATGATCGAGGTAGGGAAAGGGGGTAGCCTCAGCGGCTGGAAGCCGCTCATCCATATGAAGCTCGCTCATCTCCGAGATCCAGCCTTTCATCTGCTTACGGAGCGACGCAGGACTTATAACTTCAATCATTGCACCCACTTGGAGTAGTTTCATAACGAAATCGTAGGTCGGCGAAAGATATAGCTCAAAATCAGCATATTCGCCGCAGTCCTCTATCAGTCGCTGGCTGTGATGAAGCGGCAAAGACTTCAGGTAATACTTATGGTTCCCGTAGGCGCGTATCACAATCCTTTCGGGCTTGACATCGCAGCCGGTTACAATGCCGTAAGTCGTTGAGAAATAATCGTCGGCATCGAAATCCTTCGGCAGCATATACGTCTCATCGGTCACTTCAACGCCCTCCAGACGATCGAGACCATAGATTTTTATCTCGTCGCGATTGTTGTGTGCGAGCACATACCAGCGGTTCTCAAACAACTTGACACAATACGGCTCAATCGGAAATGTGTAGCCATGCTCGCGCCCGAACGGACGATATGCTATATTGACAACCCTATTCTCTTTCATCGCTTCAAGTATTGTTGTCAGATGGTCGCGCCCTGACGGTATCTCATCGATTATGATACGTCCTTTCAGAGAGAGATTCTCACCGATAAGATTGCCAACTGCAAAGGTATCGAGCATCCATTTTTTGAGTTTGTCCTCGTCTATGTCCTCCGGATTGGCGATATAATAGAAGTATCCTCCGGCTTTCTGGCAGTCAATGATTATTCCGAACTGGCTGAATATGGCATCGTGCCAACGATTGAACGTGGCACGATGGAGCGGCTTACAGTCACTCAAATCCTTGTTTCGTTCCCACCGATAGGACAAATCCTTATGCGAGATTTTCCCGGCTCGGCGGATTGTATCAATCAGCCAGGTGTATTTTAGCAGTTGGTTCATATCTCTTGTTGTTTATACAGCGCAAAGTTACAACAAAAAATAGATTGCTGTTATTCAATATTGTAGAAATCGCCCGATTCACAATAGACCGGGTAAGGGTAGCTATTTCACCAATTTAGTTTTAAATTAAAGAGCCGTGTACCGGAGAGAATCAACTGTAACTCTCTGTACCTCAACCATTGGACTGCCAGAGTACATCTCTCAGTACAAAGTATCTTGTTTATATAGGTTGCCCCGGACCGTAAGAGTACAAACTTGAACGTTGAAAATTTCTGACTTGGAGACTTTATTATGAAATTTGCAATTTCAAATCGATAGTTAAGCAAGACATCGAATTTATTTAACGTGACACCGAAATTATTTAATGTATTGATTCGTAAACGCATCTTTTGGCTTCTTTCCTGCGCTTTGTGCCATGCCGCTCAGTAACGATGACCGCATCGCTCCTCCACGTACTCACACAAATCGCTCGGAAATACGCTCAAAATATCGGATCAATGTAAAAATCAGGTTGTTAAAATATGCGCAAAGTTAACTAACTTTGCAGTATGAAACAATGGCAAGTATTAAAAACGATATTTCCGGAGATAATAACGGAAATTTTTGAGTTCGTCAACTACGAGGCAGGTGCAGACCGTCTGGACTACTGGCTTGATGAGCGAGGTTATATGTCACGCGAGGACTACAAGAAAGGAACTGTAAGAGAATACGGTTTCACCGAAGAACGTGTGATACAGGACTTTCCCATACGCGGCAAGGCGGTGTTTCTTCATGTCAGGCGCCGAAAGTGGCGCGATAGGGAAGACGGAAGCATCTTCACCTACGACTACGATCTGACGGAAGAGGGCAGTCGCCTTACCCCTGAGTTCGTAGCTTTTTTAAAAGAAGCGGATTGAGTCCACACCGGAGAGTATCCGTTCGATCGCAGCACACTATGGAGTGAACGGTGCCTCCCTGTCGCGGCAGTACAAGGAGAAATTCAGCGATTACCGGCATTGGAGACAGCTTGATCATGCCGGAGAATATATCCTCTATCCTCATAACATCGGCCCTAATCTGGCCATCGATGAATCTTCGCTAAGCTGCGGAGAACTCTACACCTTTGTCACCAACCATGACGCCCATGGCGGCAAAGGTGCGCTTGTGGCGGCCATACGGGGTACCAAAGCGGAGACCGTCATTGCCGTTCTCGAAAAGATACCGCTTGCCAGACGCAAGACTTTCAGAGAGATAACTCTTGACCTGTCATCGTCGATGATGCTCATAGCGCGGCGGTCGTTTCCAAAAGCCACCGTCACAAACGACCGTTTTCACGTTCATAAGCTCTATTATGATGCTTTAGATGACCTGCGCATAACGCTGCGGTGGATGGCCCGTGATCTTGAAAACGAAGAGATTGCACGCTGCCGGAGGGAAGGCATTGCCTATGTGCCGTTCCGCTATGCCAACGGAGACACACGCAAACAGTTGCTGGCCAGAGCTAAATACATTCTCACCAAACATGCCACAAAATGGACAAAGTCCCGGCAATGGAGAGCTGACATAATCTTTGAGTTCTATCCTGAACTAAAGAAAGCCTACGACCTTGCTATGGATCTTACGGATATATTCAATCAGAAAGTTGACAAGGATGTTGCAAGGCTGAATCTTGCGCGCTGGTACGACAAGGTCGATGAAATGGACGGAGGACAGTTCCGTACCGTGACGGAAACCTTTCGCAATCACTATGATACAATACTGAACTACTTCGTCAACCGCTCGACCAATGCAGGAGCCGAGGCTTTCAACGCCAAGGTCAAGGCATTCCGCAGTCAGTTCCGTGGTGTTACCGATATCCCTTTCTTTCTTTTCCGCCTGTCAAAATTATGCGCCTAAAAATAAATGTACACTCGGGTAGTTTTTTAACTTTTCAACCGGATTTTGCTGCTGACCCGTTTTGCTGCTGACCCGCGATTACGAGCCCGGGGTCATCCACTCTTTCGCTTTCGCTAAAGTCAGACGGGTCGCAAGTCTAAGAATTGCGACCCGTCTGCTTCCTGCGGAAAGACAGGGCAATGAACCTGCTTCCTATATGTTTGCTAATCAAAAGATTAAACTCTTCTATTTGTCGGTGTCACCAAGGTGTCACCAAAGTGGGCTTGTTTGCAGACGTTTCAAAGACGGCTGAAAGCCAAAACGAGCGCTCTCGTTTCTGAGTTCAAAATTACAAATTTTTGGTGACACTACCAAAAATGAACCTAACAAATTATGAAAATAATTTTGGAGAAGTCAGTACAAAAATCAGTCGTCCACAATGGGCCAGAAGATACCTTTAATTAACTGTGACATTCCGTTCTCCGTGAAGGTCGCAGTTAGTTTTTCACATAGATACTTCTTGCCCTTGATGAAGAACACTGAGCGAGGATTGGGGATTGAATGGGAGAGGAACTTAAACGTCTTCTTCAATTTCTGATTGATAGAGTACGAAGCAGAGCTGCCTGCGAGGGAGCGGTTCTTGATACGCATAGAAAAGTGGACGTTCATAAAGTTGCTCCAGTCGGGCAAGATTTCGATGTCCTCGGCGTAAGGGTGCGGGAGTTGTCCGTTGTGCGGTACACCTGCACCATTCCACCAAGCCACATAAATACGGTCGTAATACTCCGCTTTCTTCGTGCGTTCCCCTGCGGCGAGTGATTGAAAGGCGAAAGGTTGATAAAGTGTAGCGTCAATCTCAGCCTTGCGAGCGTCAGGGTCTCGGCTCCAACTCGTAGAGGTGCTGTCGTTCTCGTCATAACCGGAGAAAGAGAGAAAGAGTAAGCGACCATATTTGTCCTCGGTCTCGTCAATCCACGCAGGTACAAACTCAATCTCCACCTCGTCAGCGTCCTCGGAGTCGTTGACGATACGACCGCCAAAGAGGTTTACCGGGCGCAGTTCCATTTTGTAGGCGTAGACGTTAGGCATCCAACCGCTACGTTTCTCTACAAGTTCTTTGGAGAGTGAGCGCACGATGAAGTAAGCGTCCACGTCGGCGGCATAAAGCAGCTTGTCGCGGTTTGACCCTCGTTGGGTCGATCCGTTCCAAGTTGCGAGCCATCGGTTGGCGTCGAGCAGTTCGCTCATGGTGTTGTAGCGGACTGAGCCACCTTTCCACGCCTTTATAAACCAGTCGCAAGAGTAGAACTTCCACATTTCATTGTCGCACTCCTTGTAGACAAGGTTCTTCGCTTCGGAATACTCGCACTTGTCGTCCTCGACCGACACCTCTACGGAGTGTTCGGACACTACCTTTGTAAGTTCGACAGGTGGCAATGCGGCAAGAGTAGCCTCGGTAAAAGCGAAGTCGATGGTTTTAGCCCGGTGATTGATTGTGAACTCACCACATAAAAACAGTTCCAACTTCTCAAAGAACTCTGCGACACTCCAATGCGGAAGCGCACGAGCGAAGTTGTTGGTGTTCCAAGCATAAGGGAGAGTGTTGCAGATTAGGAGGTATTTGTATTCTTCCACTGCTTCCCACTTCGACAGGTTACAGCCATAGCCTACCGCCTCGCATATCTTCCTGACGATGTAAAGCAGATACGGCTGCCAAGAGCGACCCCGGCAATCACTATTCCACGAATAGTAAGCGTTAGCTTTGAGAGTGCCGTCGCTGTTGCGTTCCTCAGGGTGATAGTCGGCAAGATTTTGGATATTGCCGGAGTAATCATTGACCCACGGCAGGGCAACGCACTTCATTTTGTTGATGTGCGGGTCCCAGGCATTGACAGGCGTAGCGTCATTAGTTTCCGTGGGTGAGCCGAGGTCAAGTTCGTTGATATAAATATCATCGAAAGTAACATCGAAGTTCTGCTCCGAGCGGCCTTCGAGGAATTGCGTCTTTACCTCGGCGTCGTTGATTTCGGTAACGGTTATAGAGCCGAACTTGTAGAAGCTCGTGTCGCGTATTTCGCAGTCGAAAATAACCTTACCTGCTATCACGTCCTGTCGGTGTATCTGCCCGAAGATAGCGAGGTTCTGCGGACAGTCGCGGAGTGGAAATGTGATTGATAGCGTATAACCGTCACTTCCTGAAAAGAGGCGGTTTTCAGCGACATACTCGAAAGAAGTACCCTTTTTGAGAGCGGCAACCTTGCCGTCAATTCTTATTTCCATTACTTTTGAGATTTAGGTGATTTGTTACGCATAAGTTTGTCGTACTCGTCTTGGGCGTGTTGTATTCCGTGTTCACCTGTAACGGTGTTCACGGTAACGAAAGGCTCGTTGAGCCGGGAGTCGAGACGGTCGAGAACGGCAACCATTCTTTCATCAGAAGTAGGTGCTTGATTGTAGGTGGTGTTGTTCACTACGGTTGGAGCAGAAGGCTGCGCTGCGATAACGGCAGGTGCTGTTATTGTCCTCGACACATCGGCGGCAGTAATAGAGCCGATAGTGTTGGTATGCTGCGCGTAGTCCAGAGCCTCCAACAATGGGCGGGTTCGGGGATTATTGACAAGGGCTTGCGAAGCGACCCACTCCCCTTTGTGAACGACACCGGCTTCCTCGTACTTGCCGCCGGGAGGTGTGAAACCGCCCTCGGCATAGCCCTGCGCCTCGCTTGCTTGTTGCTGTTTCTTGATAGTAGCGATTTGGATAGCACCTGCGGCGACAGCCATAGCCGCCGCGATAGGTGCGAGGATATAACCGATGACAGGCACCTGCGCCGCCGAGCCATAGGCATTGAGGGCGTTTGTGGCGGTCTGCGCCACAGCCTGAATGACTTTCATAGCGAACTGCTTGCGGTTAGCGTCATTCTTAATCTTGGCGATTTCCGCCTCTTTCTGCTTCTCGGCTTTCTTGACGCGGTACGAGTTACCCTCGGCAAGCTCGATTTCGCGGTCGTACTTCTTTTCAGTCTTTGCCACTTCGATGTCGGCTTCCGCCTGAATGAACTCCGAAGCCTGTTGCATACCTGCGTTCATCACGGCAAAGACTGACGAAGCAAGAGCGGCAAGTCGGGTCGCCCAGTTGCCGCCGTCTTCCTCGGTGGAGTCAAAGAAGTTTTTCCACGCCTCGTAAATGTCGAGAAGCTGATTAGTCTCGGTAGAGCCGAACTTGCGGACAGCGTCAAGCGACTTCTTGTTGTAGGTGCGCTCGATACGCGCCTTTGCTTCCTCGTACTGCTTTTTGTCGATAAGACCCTGCGAGTAGAGCGACTTGACGATGTCAAGGTCGCGGAGCATAGCGATAGCCTGTTGTTCCGGCGATCCCGACGAGGGTTTGGCGGACTCAGGCATATACTCATCGGTGTATTTCTTCTTCAAGTCGCGCTGAGCCGCGAGATATTCCTGATAGGAAATGAGCCCTTTGTCGTAAGCGTCAAGGAGCAATTCATTTTCGAGGTCGTAGCGTTCTTTGGCGGTCTGATATTCGTACTTCTTCTTCCATTCGGCAATACGCTGGGCGAGAAGCTGCTGACGGCGTAGTTGCTCGGAGGCTTCGGCTTGCTCTATCTGAACAGTGTAATTATGATATTCCTCGGTTGTGTTCTGATAGGCAGCTCGCATTTGTTTGAGGTACTTAATGCGAATCTCAAACAGTCTTTGATTAAGGGCTTCCTCCTTGCCATAAAGCGCATTGCCGGGCGTGTAGAAGTCCATCTGCGCCTGTGTTTCATCGGCTTGTTGCAAGCGTTTGGCTTCCTCGACTTTGAGAGCGGCATTCTTTTTGAGCCATGCCGCCTCAGCCTCGGCTTTCTTTTTGAGAAATTCCTGATAGTCCTCGTCCTCGGTAAGATTCCAATTTTGGTAAATCTTTTCTCGCTCGGCGAAGTAATCCATTTCGAGCTGATGTTTGTCGAGAAGGAATTGCGTCCACGATTTCAGACCTGCCGTGAAATCGGAGATGTTCTGCGCTTCGCCGGCTTCCCAAACGCCCTTTGCGTCGTTGAGTTCAGCCTTGAACTCTTGCTTGGCTTTGATTTCGGCACGTTTTTGAGCGGCTTCCTCTTTCTTGCGCTCCTGTTCAGCCTTGCGGCGGTCAGCGTCGGTTTCGTATGGAGTGTAATCATCGAGAGTAAAATCGGGATTACCCGACACTACCTCTTGTTTCGGAGTCTGCATTACCGATAAGCGAGCCTCAGCTTCGCTTAAAAACTCCCGCAGTTCAGCGGCGGTAAGGTCGCGGATTGTGGGGTTAGGCTCGTTAAGACCTAAAATGATACGCCCTCCCTGATTGTTGTTGACTTTATCCCGGTTGTCGCGGATAAAGGTTTCCAACATAGACTGCGAGTAAGTGGCAAGCGGATTGTCGTTTCGCTCAATCTGCTTGATTTCATCCATTGTAACCTGATACTCGGTTTGCCCTCCGATCATCTCGTTTACGATATTGACCGGGTGGGTAGCCAAACCGTTTGCTTGCCAAGTATTGCCCTTTATGGCTTGCAGTTCGTTTACAAGGTCTTGCGAGAGTGTGCCTGTGGTCTGCAACTGGTACACGACCTGATTAGTTATGCGGACAGCGTCTCTGAGAGATTTGCCCTCGTTGATAAGCGACTCCTGTAACTTCTTCGCCCAATCCTTGAACGAGTCGCGGTAAGTTTCCTCGGCAGTCTCACGGGCAACCTGTATCGACCGCTCCTTTGCGGCGATACGCGCAGCGGCGGCAAGTCGGTAATAAGCGGCGGTGAGGTTTACAATCTCGCCACGCTCGTTGATTAAGCCTTTGAGATACTTGC
>JBJEDE010000038.1:0-30722 GCA_051871795.1 Muribaculaceae bacterium
GTCGCTGAATTTTTCAAATATAATGCTTAATTTTGCACTTGCAGGTAGAATCTGCACCCGTCGTATCGAAAAAGGCAAAACCGGAAATAATTCGTGGCGGAAATGCAAGAATTTCTGTTGTCACATCGGGGCAAAAATATTTCACCCCGGGAGTGTCGGTGAAGACTGACCCGGGGTGACGATTTGTATTTGGAGATATGTTCAGAGCTTGTTGATGCGGCCGGCAAGGAGCACGGCTTTGGTGCTCTGTTCGCGCACAAGGAAGACGAACGGACGGTCAGCCACGAAACTGTTCAGTACCGGTCCGGGTGATGTTAGCCCTCCGCCTATTGCCGTGCTCGAAACTACTTTTGCACCGTCTTCGTCAATCTCAACGACGTTAGACTGTTTTGCAAATGCGACGGTGAGTCCGGCTTGGTCTGTCATAGCAGAGAAATCGGCGTGTTGGCCGAATATTTCCTTTACTCCGAGCGATTTCAATACGGGCTTAAGGTCAATCTGATTTTTGAGGGCGATTTTGGGTATTTTTATATTCAGAACTTCCTTGTACGAGAACTCCGGGATACCGTTTTCTTTAAGGCTTTTCATTACATCTTCTGTGGTGAAGCCCTCGTCGGGAAGGAAGATGTCAAAAGAGAAGGCTTTGTTGCCAAACTCGAGAGAGATTGCTGTAAAATTCTCGCCGCCGACATTTTTTACGTGCTTTTCACCCGTGATGAAGTCGTACTTGCTCACGCTACCGTCGTAATTCTTGAAATCGGCTTTTGCAGTCATACTCTTATCGAATGGATTTCCCCAAATGCCTTTGAAATACAGACAGTTGATGAATGCAAACGGCCCATGTTCGTTTTCTTCGAGTATCTTGGTAATGTTTCCTTTTGTTTTCTCTCTTACCCAACTGTTTATCTTTGATGGCATTTTCTGTTTCTCGCAGAAAGATGTTTCTGCCGAGTACAGGTCGGTGAGTCTGGTTTTGAATTGGGCTTTAATATCGTCGAGGTCATACCAAAACGAGTTGAGAAGATACAGTTCGGCGGTATTGTCGACCGACGGGAGGTAATCTAAAAGCGACTTGTTGTAGGCGTTGAGCGATTCGAGGTCGTCGCCGAAGCCGAGCACGTCGATAAGTTCGGCGCGAGTCGAGCCGTTCACTGCGTTGCAGAGCATAGAGAGTGAGATATTGGCGCTAAGAGGAGAAAAAAGCACATTCTCGTCGCCCTGATTATTGATTGTAGCGTCGAACAGAGTAAGCGAAAAGTCATTTGTCTGAGACGATACCCTCGATTGACTTGCCGGAACAGAAAGCGGCTTGAACTCCTTAGGTACGTTATTGTCGGCTGGCTCCGAGTCGGAGCAAGCACAAAAGACTGAAGCCAATGCGCAGAAAATGAGATTATAGGATTTCATGATTTTTTATTTTACAGTGAAAAAGTAATTATAATTGAATATATAGCCGTCTCCATCAGGATTATGAAGATTCTCATCATCATAACTTTCTCCTTGTTTGTTGGCTAAGAGATTACCTTTAAAGTAACCATTGTCATATCCGAACCAACCCCAATTAACATGAACGAGGTTGTTTTCTTCATGAACAAGTACTTTAACAAGTTCGTATGTAGGTGTCAGAGTCCCGGTGTTTTCTCCACCTTCTGTAACTTCATACAGCCTCTCTTCATAACGATAATACTTAAATCCATCTACAATATAGGAATGACCGACTGTTGTAGTATTGGGATATCCATTAACAACAAGAACTCCGGAATCTCGTATGTATTTATGTGGATATAATTCTTCGTGATAGCCAAGAGATGTGTATCTGCTTGATACTCTGTCATTCAGTAATTCTCTCATTACTTGAAATGCGTTGCTAAGTTCTGTTTCGGTTGTGTAATCGATTGTGGAGTAATCAGACCCCATACGATGTCCCAACTCTCTGCACAGCAAAGCTATGGCATTCCCATCAAACCCGGCTTTGATTCTACTCCAATCAAACTCAACATGATTGACGGGAGCGTTAGGGAAAGTGATTTCTAACGAGGTGGGTTGTTCAAGATAAGTTATAGCAATAGCGCAAGCCAAAGGAGTACAACCTATTACCCCGTTAGGGCAATAATTAGCATAAATGCCTTGTTGCCCCCACTTGTAATTAGCTCTCGGTTGTATGTCCCATTCAATTACGGGATCTTTGACAACGGTAAGATATTTATAAGGTTCTCTTCCGCCACTTATACCTTCGGAAGCGTCTATAAGCGCAGCATTGTAGAATGCCTGCAATCCGGGATTTGTAATATCCTCAGCCGATGTAAATTGACCGGAATCAACTATTGCATAAATTGGAGGGAGATTGCTTGGACCTGCAATCATAGCATAACCTTGGTTGTTGCCGTAATTTACGATATAAAGCAGTGTGTCTATTTCACTCCTTGTACCGCCTGTTATGCAAACTACAGAACTGCGGTCAACACTTTTTGTTGAACGCGAATTTGATCCGTAGAATTGAGATGCGATATCGGCAGCTGCTTCCATCGCCTGCTCCGGCGTTCGGAATTTAGAAAGCGAGAGTTCGTCAGTTACGTTTTCTTCGACCTCGTCGAATAGCTCGGCGTTGTCTTGGCAGGAAGCGAAAACAAGGCTGAGCAGAAAGATAGCTAAAAATTGTTTCATTCGTATTAGTTTTTTTATTTTTGGTAAATATAATACTTTTTTTTGTGTATTTTTGTAATTATCAGCAATAATTATGTTAAAAATCATTAAATCGAGATTGGCGTAGTGACTTATGGTAACTATTCAGCGGATTAAAAGCAATAAAATATTGATAATCAATGTAGGGACGCACCGTGGTGCGTCCGATTCAAGCAAAAATACGACCCCTAAATGGCCGCGGACGCACCGTGGTGCGTCCCTACAACGTTAATTTCCACATAATTGAATGGCTGAATAGTTACGACTTATGACATTCAGTGCGAGGGGAAGTATTTGTCGCGCATGGCGGCCAATACCTGAGGCATATTGGTGATATGGCCTATGGGCACATATTCCGTAAGCACTGAGTCTATCCCACAATATGGGCAGCATGCCGTGCGAGGGTCTTGGTCGTTGTCGTCGCCCCATAGGACGATGTCGGCCGGGGCGAAGGTCTTTAGGCAATAGAAGCATCCGCACAAGCCGCTGCGCTTTACCCATTCCTCGTTGCGGAACGATGCGTAGTGGAGTTGAGCGAGCACCTCTTCCTGCTTCTTTTTTTCGAAGTAGTTAGCGACGGCTTTTTTCTCTTCATCGCTTGACCAGTCTACGTTGCTGACATTCGTTTTCCATACCACTTCTGAAATTTCGGGGTCGGTTGGACGGAGTGTGAACGGTTCGTCAACTGAGGTCTTGAATGTTATTGTCACTATCCGGTCGGGGTCGTCGTGAGCCCCGTAGGCTATGTCGCAAAGCGTGAGTCTGTCGAGTGTGATATCGAGCCCGGTTTGTTCGCGCAACTTGCGCACCGCACATATTTTCGCTTCCTCTTCGCCTTCGAGTGCACCGCCTATGAGACTCCATTTGCCATCGGCGCGGTTGCGGCGGCACAGAAGCATGGCGTTGTTTGTATTGTAAATGATGACTTGCGTTTTATAATTCATGATTGATACGTTTTTGGATTATATGGTGCAAAGATAGCGATTATAACCGAACGGCCAAAAGATCGAGCGCTGCAAAAATTTAACTAAAAATATGCAACAATTCGGGCAGCGGGTGCGTTTATAATGTAGTTGCCCTTTATGGCGCTTCCGGGGGTGTCGGGCTTCGGTTCCGGCTGAGATTATACCCTTATTACCTGATGCGGGTCACGCCGCCGTAGGGAGAGTATATATTTTTCTGACAAAGCCGTCTTCGGCCCATTCCCACCCCGCATTGTACTAATTTATTAATTTTACGGTGGATATGAGCCGAAATTTACATTATACAACTGTCCTTTCTATTGCCGGGAGCGACTCGTCGGGAGGGGCCGGCATCCAGGCCGACATCAAGACATGCCAGACTCTCGGAGTCTACGCCATGACAGCCATCACGGCAGTCACGGCACAAAATACCTGCGGGGTAAAAAGTTTTGTCAGCATTTCCGAGTCTGACATTGAGGCACAGATTGAGGCGGTGGTCACTGACATCAGGCCCGATGCAGTCAAAATCGGTATGGTTCCGACTCCCCGAGCTGCACGAGTCATTGCCGCCTGCATAGAGCGGTACGATCTTGCCAATGTTGTGCTCGACCCCGTGATGGTGGCTACGTCGGGCGACGCTCTGAGCTGCAACGAAGTTATGCAGATATTCCGTGAGCGACTTTTTCCGCGCGTGAGCCTCCTCACGCCCAACCTCCCTGAGGCCCTGGCGCTCTCGGGCATCGACATCGCCGACGATGCCGACCTGTGCAGGGCGGTAATTCCGGTGGCCGGGGCGATAGGGTGCGGATCGCTGCTGCTCAAAGGCGGACATTCAGCATCCGACAAGATAACCGACGTACTGCTCCACGACGGGCGCGTCTATTCATTCACACATCCCAAAATCGACACCCGCAACACTCACGGCACCGGCTGCACACTCTCGTCGGCCATCGCGTCGTATCTTGCCAAAGGTCACGATGTGCCCACGGCATGTGCCTGCGCAATAGAATGGTTGTCGTGCGCTATTGAGCGCGGCAGCAGCTACGAAATAGGCCGGGGACACGGTCCGGTGTGCCATTTTACTCCCGAACCGAATTGATAATATTTTAACTGATCCTGAAATGACAATCATAATCAACAGCCGGCCCGTCGACGTGCCCGACGGCATATCGTTGGCCGAACTTGCAAGCATCCGTCAGATACCCTCCAAGGGCACCGCAATCGCCGTAAATTCTCGCCACGTGCCCCGGGACAAGTGGACGGAGACAAAACTTCAGCCGTCGGACAACGTACTCGTAATCAGCGCATCCTATGGAGGATAATCTGCCTCTTGTCTATTTCACGCCCGAGAGCGGAGACATCGCCGACATCGCGCACAAGGTCACGCTTACCCTCGACAGCGGCCTGTTCATTTACGCTCATTTGAGGCAGCCTTTAGCCACTCGCGACGAGATGCGCCGGCTCATCGAGTCGATACCGCAGCGGTTGCGGAGCCGCCTCACGTTGCATGACCATTTCGATCTGGCCGAGGCTTACGGCCTCGGGGGCGTGCATCTTAACAGCCGCAATACGCGAGTTCCGAAAGGCTGGCATGGCAGAGTGAGCCGCTCGTGTCACAGCCTCGATGAGGCTGTGAGCGAGATTGGTTCGGTCGCGCATTACGATTATGTGACACTCTCGCCCGTCTTCCCTTCGATTTCCAAGCAGGGATACAGTTCCGGCTTAGCGTCGCTCGACATACCGGTCCCGGGCATTGTTGCCCTTGGCGGAGTCACCGCACGCCGTTTGCCGGAAGTGCGCCGACGGGGCTACTCGGGTGCGGCCCTCTTGGGATGGCTTGACGTTGAGTTGCCTGAGTTTAATGCCCGGCTGCGTCAGTTGCGTATGTTCGCCGGCGACGGTTTTGCTTTGCAATACATCACAAATGGCGTTTCCCCGGGAGAGGTTGAGCAAGAAGTGCTGGCAGTGCTGCGTGGGGGGTGCCGTTGGGTGCAGATACGCATGAAGGACGCTCCCGACAGTGTAGTCGAGCAGGCGGCCATGCGTGTCGTGCCGTTGTGCAGAGCTGTGGGTGCCGTGTGTCTGCTCGACGACAGGGTGCATCTGGCGGGCAGAGTCCTTGCTTCGGGCGTACATCTTGGCAAAAACGACATGTCGCCGGCCGAAGCACGTAAGTTGCTCGGAGAAAATGCTATTATAGGTTCGACGGCCAACACGCTCGCCGACATCGAGGCCGTCACGTCGCTCGGCGCGAGCGACTATATCGGTCTGGGGCCTTATCGGTTCACTCTCACCAAGCGAAGACTCTCCCCGGTGCTCGGACTGGAAGGTTACAGCGAAATAATGGCTGACGAAGCCGCCCGCAGACTCCCCGTGGTTGCCATAGGCGGCATCGAATGTCGCGACGTGCCGCGGTTGATGGCTGCCGGCGTAGACGGCGTGGCGGTAAGCGGTGCCATCTACCTCGCCGCCAATCGCAAGAAAGCAACCGAAAATTTTTTGAAATCATTACACAAAAATATATTATAATAATGTCTGATAAACTGATAATCGGAGGTAGAGAATTCGGCTCGCGCCTGTTTGTGGGTACGGGTAAATTCGCTTCGCCCGACAAGATGCTCGACGCCATCAAGGCTTCGGGCTCTGAGATGATAACCGTTGCGCTCAAGCGCGTGAACATGATGAATGAGGCTACCGACGATATGCTCACACACATCAACCGAGAGCACGTGCAGCTGTTGCCCAACACCTCGGGTGTGCGTACGGCCGAAGAGGCGATACTTGCCGCTCAGATGAGCCGCGAAGTGTTCGGTACCGATTTCATCAAACTTGAAATACACCCCGACCCGAAATATCTGATGCCCGACCCCATAGAGACGCTCCGCGCCACAGAAGAGCTGGCAAAAGAGGGATTCGTAGTGCTTCCATACGTGCAGGCCGACCCTGTGCTGTGCAAGCGGCTCGAAGAGGCCGGAGCAGCCGCCGTGATGCCGTTGGCCGCGCCGATCGGTACTAACAAGGGACTCCGCACCCGCGATTTCATCGAGATTATTGTCGAGCAGAGTCAGGTGCCGGTGGTGGTCGATGCCGGTCTGGGCGTTCCCTCTCATGCCGCCGAAGCCATGGAGCTCGGAGCCGACGCCGTGCTGGTGAATACGGCCATTGCCGTAGCATCCGACCCGGTCGAAATGGCTGTCGCTTTCCGATTGGCCACCGAAGCGGGACGAAAGGCATACCTCGCCGGACCCGGCGCTGTCTCCGACTATGCTCAGGCCACAAGCCCTCTCACATCATTTCTTGATTAATCAACTGTACCAAAAGATACCGCCAAAATGAAAATTCAAAATATCGACGTATCGTCATATCCCAATTCCGAAAAAATATATGTCGAAGGCACGCTTCACCCCATCCGCGTGGCAATGCGACGCATCCATCAGTATCCTACGGTTAAAATCGAAAACGGCGAGCGAGTGGAATATCCCAATCCCCCTGTCACCGTCTACGACACATCCGGACCCTACACCGACCCCGGTTTCAAACACGACGTGAACGCCGGACTGCCCCGAATGCGCGAGCAATGGGTGATTGACCGCGGCGACACCGAAGAACTGCCCGATATCACAAGCGAATACTCCCGTCAGCGTCTGGCCGACCGCTCGCTCGACGCTATCCGTTTTCCCTTGCGCTACAAGCCTCGCCGCGCAAAGGCCGGACACCGTATCACTCAGATGGATTACGCCCGCGCCGGAGTGATTACCGCCGAAATGGAATATGTGGCAATCCGTGAAAATCTCGACAACGCCGCCCGAGGTATCGAATCTTACATAACCCCCGAATTTGTACGGCAGGAGATAGCCGCCGGCCGGGCCGTGCTCCCTTCCAATCCCAACCACCCGGAGGCCGAGCCTATGATTATCGGACGCGCTTTCGCTGTGAAACTCAACACCAACATCGGCAACTCGGCTCTCTCGTCGGGCATCGAGGAGGAGGTAGCAAAAGCCGTGTGGAGCTGCTACTGGGGTGGCGACACGCTCATGGACCTCTCCACAGGCGACAACATACACGAAACACGCGAATGGATAGTGCGCAACACGCCTGTGCCCGTCGGCACAGTGCCCATCTATCAGGCTCTCGAGAAGGTGCACGGCAGCGTCAGAGATCTCACTTGGGAAATCTATCGCGATACACTCATCGAGCAGGCTCAGCAAGGCGTCGACTACTTCACCATCCATGCCGGCGCCTTGCGCGAACACGCTCAGCTGCTCGGCGAGCGTCTCACCGGTTGTGTGAGCCGCGGCGGCTCGATTATGGTAGAGTGGGCGGTGATGCACGGCTGCCAGAGCTTCCTATACGAACATTTCGACGAGATATGTGAAATACTCGCCCAATACGATGTGGCCGTATCGCTCGGCGACGGTATGCGTCCGGGCTCAATCCACGATGCCAACGACCGCAGCCAGTTTCTCGAGCTTGACGTGCTCGGCGAACTCACCGAAAAGGCATGGAGCCACGGCGTACAGGTGCTCATCGAGGGCCCGGGCCACGTGCCTATGCACAAAATACCCGATAACATGGAACGCCAGAGTCGTGTGTGTCATGAAGCGCCGTTCTACACCCTCGGCCCGCTCACTACCGACATCGCGCCCGGCTACGACCACATCACGTCGGCCATCGGCGCTGCCATCATCTCGCGTCTCGGCACTGCAATGATATGCTATGTCACGCCCAAGGAGCACCTCTCGCTCCCCACGCTCGAAGATGTGCGTGAAGGCGTGATTGCCTACAAAATTGCCGCTCACGCAGCCGACCTTGCCAAGGGATATCCCGGCGCCTCGGTGCGCGACGACGCTCTGAGCAAAGCGCGTTTCGATTTCCGCTGGAAAGACCAGTTCAACCTCTCGCTCGACCCCGAAAAGGCCAAACGCTATTATCTCGAATCGCGGCGCGACGCTCCCGATGCCAACGACCGCTTCTGCACCATGTGCGGACCCAACTTCTGTGCAATGCGCATCTCGCAGAACACTATCGACAAATGCAACGAATCGACAAAATGACAGAAGAAACAAAACCTTCACTCTGGGGCCATGGCTTCGCCGACATTATCGACCGGTATTCCTGGTCGGGCACAGGCGAGACCATAGGCTCTAAAACCACCGACGATGTGCGGCGCGTGCTCGACAAGGCACGCCGCAACACCAAGTTGCTCGACGATGACGATTTCATGACCCTGATATCGCCGGCAGCCGCTCCTTTTCTTGAAGAGATGGCGCAACTCTCGCGTCACTTCACACAGGAGCGTTTCGGCAAGACAATATCGATGTACATCCCCATGTACGTCACGAACCTCTGCACCAATTTTTGCGTCTATTGCGGATTCAACCACAACAATCCTTTTGCCCGAACTGTGCTCACTATGGAGCAGGTCAAAAACGAATGTGAAGCCATCAAGCGTCTCGGTCCGTTTCAGAATCTGCTGATAGTGAGCGGAGAAGCTCCGGCTCGTTGCGGTGTGGAATATTTCGAGGAGGTGTTGCGCACATGCCGACCTTATTTCCACAACCTCACCATCGAGGTACAGCCTCTCAAAATGGAAGAATACCGCAGGCTCACCGAAAGCGGCCTCAACGGCGTGGTGTGCTTTCAGGAAACCTACAACCGCGAGCGTTACAAGGCTTATCACCCCAAAGGCATGAAATCGCACTACGAGTGGCGTCTCAACGGTTACGACCGCATGGGGCAGGCCGGAGTGCACAAAATTGGCATGGGCGTGCTCATCGGCCTTGAAGACTGGCGCATCGACGTCACGATGATGGCCCGTCACCTCAGATATCTTCAGCGCAAATACTGGCGCACGCGATACAGCGTCAATTTTCCCCGTATGTGCCCCTCTGAGAGCGGATTCCAGCCCAACGTTGTGATATCCGACCGTGAGCTTGCCCAACTCACCTGCGCTTTCCGTATCTTTGACCATGATGTCGACATCTCATATTCGACACGCGAGACACCGCGCTTCCGAGCCGGCATGATGCAACTTGGCGTGACCTCGATGAGCGCCGGCAGCAAGACCGACCCGGGAGGCTACGCCACATCGCCTGACTCGCTTGAGCAATTTCATGTCAGCGACGAACGATCTCCCCGCGCCGTAGCCGACGCCATCCGAGCCGGAGGCTACGACGTGGTTTGGAAAGACTGGGACTCGGTTTTCGATTGATTTTTAGAAATATAGATGAACGATTATCGATATATACGCCAGACATCGCTGCCCGAAATAGGTGAGAAAGGACAGGAGCAGCTCTCGCTCTCGCGTGTGCTCATCGTGGGCGCGGGCGCGCTCGGTTCTGTCGTAGGATTGTATCTTGCTGGAGCCGGGGTGGGGCACATTACCGTGGCCGACTTCGACTCTGTATCGCTATCCAATCTGCAGCGTCAGATTGCCTATACCGAAGCTGACGCCGGCGCACCCAAAGCTGAAACGCTTGCCCGACGTCTCAGAGCTGTAAATTCCGAAATTACTGTGGCCGCGCTCGGCGTGAAGATGGATTGTGAAATGTTGCGCTGGTGTCTTAATGATTTCGATCTCGTGGTCGAGGCATCCGACAACGCAGCCACAAAATATGCCGTTACCGACGCCGCACTTTCAGCGGGCAAACCGTGTGTGTGCGGCGGAGTCAACGGCTTCCGCGGCGAGGTGCACACGCATCTCCCCGGAGGAACGACCTATCGCGATATTTTTCCCGAAGCAGGTGAGGCCGAGCCGGAGAAAAACCGTCCTGTGTTCGGACCGGTGCCGGGAATAGTAGGCTCGATACAAGCCGCCGAAGCGTTGAAAATACTCGCAGGAGTCGGTGCGTCACTGACGTCGACGCTGCTGCTCATCGATACCCTGACAATGCAGTTCACACCGATAGCCATCGGAGACTGAGTGTAATACCGGCCGGGAAGTGCACCCTCGGCTCGGCTGGCACAAACTGGGAAGCGAAGCGCGGCCTCGCGCGATCATAAGATTCCTTTCGTCTCTCCTTATGTCGTGAGCGGGCCGCTCACGACATAATGGCAAGCGACCCTATATTTTTTGTGCCGCGCGGCTAACGTTGCACAAGATACTATCGATTATCTTTTTGTGCCGAACGAGGCCGTTCGGCACTTCCCAGTGGCCGCTCACGACTTCCCAGTAAGTCGTTCGCCACTTCCCAGCTCCTCACGACCTCCCGGTGGCATCAGCATTGCTCACAAGATTGAATAAAACCCCGTGCAGTGCTATCTTTTGTTTGAATTACTTTCCGAATATCAGTTTCTTCAGTTTTATGAAATCAAGAGATCTCACTATCAGTAAACATATCAATGCCACTGCAAGACTCATCACGAAAATAATGAAGAATTCCCAAGGTTTGTTCGCTATATTTGAAATAAATCCAGAGTAACCGTCCACAGACAGCAAAATCATTTCAACCACGAAATAATGCAATAAATATATTTCCAGCGTGAGTGAACCAAGAAAAGCTAAGAAATCTACTACTTTACTCCCGGCAAAAAATGAAGACAGAATATAGCTGCTGTAAAGCAATATATAAATTCCCGCGAATGATGTGGTTAATGACAAAAGTCCCCCGAAGATATAGCTCACGGCAAATACAACTATTGCTACTGCAAATGCCTGCCACCTCATCAACTTATCCGCATATTTATTCCATAATATCCTAAAAATGCATCCTACAGCCAAAAATCGCAAATATCCGATATAATGTTCAAAGCTCAACAAACCTCCGAGTTTTGTATCAAGGAAACCCGTACTGTTGGCTAAAGATAGTGAGACAACAGACACAACCATGATTGACAGAAACACGACTATTCTTCCGACATCTCCTATACGAAACCGACTAAAGAGAACAAGCAACGGCGCCAACGTAAAGAAATAAAGCACCGACACGTAGGTAAACCAATATCCGGACTTGTAAGTATCAAAAATGTACTCTTCAAAGTCACTGTTTCTAAAAGCAAAAACAAACAAAAAGAAGAAAATTATCGTTGGCATCAGCTGTACTCTCAGCCTCTTGCGCATCCTCTTCCACAACAGCTGTAAATCATAAGAAATGCTATACATGAAGAAACCGCTGATGCAGAAAAAGACAGGCATTCTCGCAACCTGATACAATGAGTTAATTACGCTTAGATTGTCTTTCGTTAAGAGATGAGCATAAATCACCATAATAATTGATAGTCCCTTGATTACATCAAGCCAAATAAGCCGTCCGTTTTTTTGATTTGGATTGGGCTTGCTCCATAAGCAAACATAATTTTGTGCACTCTTTCGCCCAATCCCATTGTCTTATTGGAATGGACCTTCGAGTTGCTGCCTCCTGATTCCCCAAATTCGGCACCTGTAGTATAAAGAAAAGAGGGGAATTTATCTCACCTCTATCATAGTCATATCAGGCTCGCCAAAGCCTACACACTGAATGATATATGAGGGTAGAATAAACTGCCCCTCTGAATTGTGTATGCGAAGATACGACGTAAATGGTCGCATCAGCAGATACTACAACACAGAAAGAGCGTCTAATCTTACTCTGTCTCAGTGTGTTAGTTGAATTGGCGATTCGATATGACTGAGAAAGAAAGCTTGACACTTTTCTCTGAAGACAGTATTTCTCTTCAGTCTTCGTTGGCAAAGGTAAGCATTTATTTTGAATTAGACGCTCTTAAAAGCAATTTATTCTACACTTAATGCAAGGTCTATTTATCTTCGATTGTCTTGTAATTCCGGAAATGTTGATGTTTTATAGCAGAAATCAGAGCGTTATTGCCCTTTGATTCTATGATTTTCTGCAGTCGGGTCAGAATGGCACATCTGCGCTCAATTTCACTGCAGATATATCGTTTTCTCGGTGTGGTACGATGTCTCTTTATGGTAAAAAAACGACAGGCTGCATCCATTGATGAAGCCTGTCGAGGTGGTTGTGGTGTGGTTTATCGGCCGGACTCTTTAATCATTGATGATAGAGTGGCGTTGAAGAGGTCGCTGCGGCACAGGTCTTCGAGGGTCATGTGCATACGGTAGCGCCAGTAGTGGCGGGGATTGGATGGCATGTTGATTTGCTCTTCGCGCGGATCTTCGCGACGGAGTGCGCCGTCCATCGACAGCCAGTCCTGCAAGGGGATGATGCAGAGCATCGAGGGTGATTTGAGATGCAGGTCGAGAATCTTGCCGCACACCCAGGGCTCGGCGTAGTAGGGTGCGGCGCCGGCTTCGTGGAGCACATTGTTGTAGTAGGCCTGTGTCTTTTCGCGGCTTTCTTCCCACCATGCGCGGATGCCGGGCATATCGTGGGTTGAGGTGGTGCATACCGAATAGTATGGGTAGGACCATGTGTTGCCGAACTGAGCGCGCGGGTCTTTGGGCATGCGCTGGATCTCGAGCGAGAGGATTTCCAGGGCGTTCATCACGGCGGGCACGCAGTCGGGAATCATGCCGAGGTCTTCGGCGCAGACGAGCATGTCGGTCGAGTCGATGAGCGGGGGCAGTTTCCACATTGCTTTTCCGTACCAGAAGTCGTTGTGACGGTGGTAGAAGAAGTCGTTGTAGAGGCGGTCGAAGCACCAGCGCTCGTAGTCGGTGAGCGAGCGATAGATGTAGGTGAACTGAGCTGAGATGCGCGGGTGGTAGTGGCCGGGCTGGTCGGGGTCGGGGATGAAGAGCACGTCATCGATGAGGCCGTTGAGCGCGTTGCACAGACGATTGTTCTTCTCGTTTTTCTCTTCGCGGGCGAAATATTCGGCAACTTTGCGCTGTGTGTCGAATTCTGTTTTGAGCTTGTAGCGTCCGTAGCCCAGAGGCTCGAGGAAGCGCTGACGTGCTTCGTCGGTGTATTCGCCGAAGAAGTCGCCGATGAAGTAGTCCATGATGTAGGGAGTGGTGTGCAGGTTCACATCAATCCAGAAGTCGTAGTTGTTGCGGAGCTCTTCGGGCGAGAATGGCAGGGCGGGGGCGAAGTAGCCCAGCAGGCCGTGCACGGCGTCCATGGGTATTTGCCATATGCGGAAGAAACCGAGCACGTGGTCGATGCGGTAAGCGTCGAAGTATTCGCTCATCTTTTTGAAGCGGGCTTTCCACCAGGCGAAGCCGTCGCGGTTCATCTCCTCCCAGTTGTAGGTGGGTAATCCCCAGTTCTGGCCTAATACGGAGAAGTCGTCCGGCGGAGCACCGGCCTGACAGTCGAGGTTGAAGAGTCGTGGCTCTTTCCATGCGTCGACAGAGGTGCGTGAGATGCCGATGGGTATGTCGCCTTTGAGGGCGATGCCTTTCGAGTGGGCATAGTCGCGCACGTGGCGCATCTGTTTGTCGAGGTTGTATTGTATATAATATACGTAGTTGATGACCGAGGTGTTTTTAGCGACGAAATCGGCAATTTTTTCGGGAGTATAGTCTGCGTATTCGCCCCATTTCTCAAATTCGGGGGTGCCGTTTTGGTCGCGGAGCACGCAGAAGGCAGCGTAGGGTGTGAGCCAGTCGGCGTTTTTCTTAACGAAAGCTTTGAAGTCGGCCGAAGCTGTTACTTTTTTGCCTTCTTGAGCGAAGATTTCGCGGGTGAATTGGTTTTTGCCGTTGTTGACGCGTTCGTAGTCTATTTCTTTGAGGCCGTTGAGTTCGCGGCCGAGTGCATCGAAGTAGTTCTGACGTTCGGCGTCGTTGAGACGGCCGAGTTCGCTCAGGCGCAGGAACATCGGGTGTAGCGCGAATGTCGAGTTGGCGTTGTAGGGGTATGAATCGGTCCAGGTTCCGGTCATCGTGGTGTCGTTGATGGGGAGAATCTGGATGAAAGTCTGACCGGTGGCGGCAGCCCAGTCAATCATGACTTTGAGGTCGTAGAAGTCGCCTACGCCGAAGTCGGCATCGCTGCGGAGCGAGAATACCGGGATCGCTGTGCCCGCGCCGCGCCAGGGAGCCTGCATATTGATGAAGCGCATGCCTTGGAATACGGTGGCAACATTGCTGTCGGGCGTGAGGTCAAAGCGACGGTTCTCTCCGCCTTCCCATGACACAAGCTCGCCGGTGGCTTTTTTGATGATAAGGAATTTGTATTCAGTGCCTTTTGTGAGGCCGTGGGCGGGGAGATTGCAGCGCCATACCGGGAATTCGGCGTCCGACATGCGCACGGCGTTTTTGATGTCCCACTTGCCCAGACACTCCGATGAGCCGCTCACGGCAACTACTTCGTCTTCCTTGACCAGAGGAGCGGAAACGGCAATTGTGACCATCCCTGCATCCGATTTCACCTCGTCGTTGTGGGCAGGACGGTGGCAGATGCAGTCGGTGAATGCCGATGAGTAGTAAGGTTTGTCCCAGGGCTGATCCTGCCAGCGGTCGTTGATTTGGCAGTCGGTGTTTCCGGCCAATACGAGCAGGTGATGTCTGCCCCATTCGTTTTTCACTGCGCCGTTGTCGTTGCGCACAAAGTAGAAATAATCAAGTTGGCGGGTAGTGGCAGGAAGCTTTACTTCACCGGTCCATTTGTCCGATCCTTCAAGGTCGAGCTTTACGGCTCGTTCGGGATCGCCGCCTCCGAGAGCTGCTGCCGAGCCGCATACATAGAGCGATTCGCCCCAGTTGGTGCGGTAGTTTATGCTAAAAGTTATTTTCATGATAAGTAAGTTGTATCTTTAAGATAAATGATGCCATCTCTTATGATTAGGTAAAGGTAGGAACAATTTTTGGATTATTCCTACCTTTAACTTAATTTAACGATAAAATCTGTTTATGTGACTCATTCTTTACTGTTAACCGCATTTCGAGGTGCCGCACGATGTGCAGATGAGGCAACCCTCCTGATAGATGAGCGTTTCGTTGCCGCAGTTGGGACAGCGTTGGCCGCTTGCTTTGGTGCCGTTGGGCAGGTATTTTTTCAGAGCGCGCTCCACACCCATTTTCCAGGTGTTGATGCTGTCGCTGTCGAGTTCGAGCGAACTTACGAGCTTGAGCACCTGGTCTATGGGCATGCCGTAGCGCAGCACGCCCGAGATGAGTTTGGCGTAGTTCCAGAATTCGGGATTGAACTTGTCGGAGAGACCTTCGATAGTGGTTTTATAGCCGCGTTTGTTCACGAACTGGAAGTCGTAGCGCTTGCTGCCATCGGGGTTGAATGCTTTAACGATTTTTCCGTGCGTTACCGATTTGGGGCAGAAGATGCCTTCTTCATCGTCGGCCAGACCGGTGAAAATCTCGTAAGGCGCGCCGTCGATAAGACCCACGAAGGCAATCCATTTCTCTTTGTTATTCTGGAATCGCACCACGTCGGCTTCGAGCTCGATGGGGCGTTTGGCTACGTGGGGCTTGATTTCGGGCTCTTCGGGGGCTTTCTTTTCGATCGAAACCAATACGCCTGAACGCGAGCCGTCGCGATAGACGGTGCAGCCCTTGCACCCGGCCTTCCATGCCTCGTAATAGAGCCGGGCCACTGTCTCTTCGGTAACGTCGGCGGGGAGGTTTATGGTTACGGATATCGAGTGGTCGACCCATTTCTGCACGGCGCCCTGCATGCGCACTTTTTCCAGCCAGTCGATGTCGTTGGCGGTGGCGCCGGCGTAGGGCGAGCGTGCCACGAGGTCGTTGATTTCCTCCTGAGTGTAGTCCTGACGCACATCGATGCCTTGTGTCTTCATCCAGTCGATGAATTTGGGATGATAAACGATGTATTCCTCAAAAGCGTCGCCCGTGTCGTCAACATAGTCTATGCGCACGTCGGCATCATTGGGGTTGACCTTGCGGCGGCGTTTGTATACGGGCAGGAACACCGGCTCGATGCCGGATGTTGTGCGTGTCATCAGCGAAGTGGTGCCGGTGGGAGCGATGGTGAGGCACGCTATGTTGCGGCGTCCTGTTTTTACCATACGTTCGTAAAGCTCGGGCGAGGCCTCGCGCAGACGGTTTATGTAGGGGTTGTTTTTTTCTCTTTCGGCGTCGTAGATTTCGAAGGCTCCGCGCTCTGCGGCCATGTCTACGCTCGAAGAGTAGGCGGCGATGGCGAGAGCTTTGTGTACGCTGACAGAAAATTCGGTAGCCTCCGGAGTGCCGTATTTGTAGCCCATGGCGGCAAGCATATCGCCTTCGGCAGTCGTGCCCACGCCGGTGCGGCGTCCTTTGAGTGTTTTGTTGCGTATTTTCTGCCACAGGTTGCGTTCGGCCGATTTTACTTCTTCGGTTTCAGGATCTTCGTCAACCTTGCGCAGTATGGTGTCGATTTTTTCCATCTCGAGGTCGATAATGTCGTCCATCATGCGCTGCGCACGGCCTACGTGCTTGGCAAAGAGGTCGAAATCGAAATATGCGTCTTTGGTGAACGGATTCTTTACATAGCTGAACAGATTGATGGCAATCAGACGGCAACTGTCGTAGGGGCAAAGGGGTATCTCGCCGCAGGGATTGGTCGAGATGGTTTCAAACCCGAGGTCAGCGTAGCAGTCGGGCACCGACTCGCGGCGTATTGTATCCCAGAAAAGCACGCCGGGCTCGGCCGAGCGCCAGGCATTGTGAACTATTTTCTCCCACAGGCGCTTGGCATCGACATCTCTTACAATCATCGGCTCGGGAGCGTCGACGGGGTACTGAGCATGGAATGTGACGCCGTCGGTGGCTGCCTGCATGAAGTCGTCGGTGATGCGCACCGACACGTTGGCGCCCGTAACTTTGCCTTCGGTCATTTTTGCGTCGATAAACGACTCGGCGTCGGGATGCTTGATCGAAACGGTGAGCATCAGGGCTCCGCGCCGGCCGTCCTGGGCCACTTCGCGCGTTGAATTGGAGTATCGCTCCATGAAGGGCACAAGTCCGGTAGAGGTGAGAGCGGAGTTGTTGACCGGTGTGCCTTTGGGGCGTATGTGGCTCAGATCGTGGCCCACGCCGCCGCGTCGCTTCATCAGTTGCACCTGCTCCTCGTCGATGCGTATCACACCTCCGTAAGAATCGGGACGACCGTCGAGACCGATTACAAAGCAATTGGAGAGCGAGCTCACCTGATAGTTATTGCCAATGCCGGCCATCGGGCTGCCCTGAGGCACAATGTAGCGGAACCCCTGAAGCAAACCGAAAATTTCGTCCTCGCTCATGGGGTTGGGATATTTTTTCTCGATGCGTGCTATCTCCGATGCGATGCGGTGGTGCATATCGTCGGGCGAGAGCTCGTAGATGTTGCCTTGTGAGTCTTTGAGGGCATATTTGCTTGCCCATACCCTTGCGGCAAGTTCATCATTGTCGAAGTATTCGAGTGCGCTCTGGTACACGTCTTCGTACTTATAAGGATTTTTTTCCACGATATTGATATGTGATTGATTTAAAATTCAGCCGGTGGCAGTGGCGCCCTATGATTGCTTAGGTCGCACTTTGGCAAAGGTCGGAATAATATTCTAAACTTCCAAATTTATCATAAATATTTTGACTGCGAAACGCAAAGTTTTCTAAAATAAAATATAAACAGCTGATTTACCGCTGTTTATATTTTTATTTATTTAACCGGGGTTTACCGAAATGTGCAACGGACTGATAGTCACGCTTATGAATAAAAGATTACCGCCGGGTCGTCATCTCACGTCGATTTTGTGCGCACCGGAGTCTGAGACCACAATGTAGACGCCCGGTCTCAGAAGAGCGGTATCGGTGTGAGGCAGCAGCAGCCCCGAGAGGGTATATATTGCCGTGGGAGCGTCGCTGTCGGGGAGCGCAGAGACAATGCCGGCGGCGCGGCGGAGCACTTCATCGATGCCGGCGTCGGCGTCGATGCATCCTCCTCCCCACTGTGCCGAGGGATAGCCGATGAGATCGGTACGTGTGGTTTTGGTCGCTATTTCTTTGATTTCGTCTGTTGTGAGCGTGGGGTCGGCTTCAAGCCACAGGGCGATAACTCCGGCTGCAAAGGGTGAGGCCATCGATGTGCCCTGATCGTAGAACCAGTAATAATCCGTGCCGTTGACAGTGCTTACAGCCGAATTGACAAACCATGAATGAGTGGCCATGTAAGGTGATGAGCCGGCGGATATGAGATTTCGCCCTGGGGCACAGATGTCGGGCAACGGGCGGCAACGGCTCAGACGAGAGGCGTAGCTGCTCCATTCGGCCACGCTGCCGACCGAGTAATCGAATCGTCGCTCACCCTTGGGAAGGATAGGTACGACGTTTCGCGAACTTGCCGCTCCCACACATATTACATCCCCGGCTGTGGCCATATCGTTGACAGTGCCGTCGGCAGTGATTTCAAATTTATTATTGCCGCATGGCGACGGAGTAAAGACAAGGGGGGAGACGTCGGTCCAGGCTTCAACTTTCACGTCCTCGTCGGCGCTGACGGTGAGGTAGGGGACGTAGCGGGCCCGGTTGTCGTCGGGAATCAGTTCGGATGTCTGATAGTCGAGATGCAGGGTGATATTGTAGCGGTTGTTGGCAGGTGAGAGATAGCTGTAAAAAGTGACGGCACCGTCGATGATGTCGGGGTTAACTTTCACGGATTCGTCGCTCTCGCCACGATAGCATGGCGACGAGTACACGGTCTGATTTGTTGTCCGATCCCACAGGTTGAGCCGCACACCGAATGGTCTGTGGTCAGAGCTCCATAGGTCGACGTAATTGTCGAGGACAAGGTTGTTGCGGGCCGTAAGGCCAACCGTGGCCTCGGTGACGGAAGATGTGAAATCGGCGACAGCGTAGCAAGTGACATCGCCCTGATTGCCCGATGATATGCATATCACTGCATCCTCGGCGGCGAAGTTGAGATAAGAGGCCATGAGCGACGAGCCGTCGTGAGGTCCCATAGAAGTTGACAGCGAGAGATTGACAACTGCTCTCTGACCGTGAGATTTGGCGTAGTCGATGATATGCTCCACACCCATGAGTATGCCGGCATCGTTGAGCGAGCTGGTTGTGGCCACAAAATCAGAGCCGGGAGCCACGCCGTAGTAGGGATTGTCGAGATAACTGCCGGAGAGGATGTTACCTACATGAGTCGCGTGCTTCTGATCGGCGTTGTCTGTTGCCGCTTCCGACAATGACAGTCCGCTCCAGACGGTCGAAGTGTTATCCTCGGGGCTAAAAATGCCGAAGCTGCGCAGATTGGAGGCGAACGCGATGTGCCGCGGGTCGAATCCGATGTCGGAGATGCCTGTCACCACACCTTTGCCACTGAAAGCAGGACGGTCGGCCGAAGCTGCTTGCACTGCGTCGACAAACGAAAATTCGCGTGCCACGTCCATACACACCGACGCCGTGTTGGCACATGATATGTCGATAATTCCCTTTACGTCCACAACTTCGTTCACTTTGTCGCGAGGGATTGAGGTGACGTAAATGTTGCCGCGGCGGTTGTGAAAGACCACGTCGAGACTTTCAAGTTCGGTCTTTGTGTTTGTATCGTCATCGAGGAGCATAAGAGCCGGGATATAAGGCGAAAGTTGCTCGGGCGCTTTCAGATGCGTCGATTGTGATTCGTTCCGAAGTCTCAGCATTGAGAGCGGATGCACACGGGCTTCGGCTGTAGCCGCACAAATAATAATGAGTAGAGGAAAGATATTCTTCATGTAGTTTGGAGGTTCGTTTTATGCGGGAGTGTTGATTTAAATATCAATGCTGAGTTCGAGCCAGCGGGTTTCGGTATCGTCAAGTTCTTTGCTTACGATTGAATATCTTTCCGATGCTACTCTTATTTCTTCGGGATTGCCTCCGGATGAAAGGAGCGTCTCGATTTGCTGTTTCTCTTGTGTGAGAGAGGCTATGCGGGTCTCGAGCTCTTCCAGTTCTTTGCGCTGCTTGAAACTCAGTTTTTGCGGTCGGTCGGGACGAGGCTTCCTGTCGGTTTTTTCTTCCTTTGGCACGGCGGAGGCCTCTTTATTCTGTTTTGAGAGCCAAAGACGATAATCGGAGTAGCCTCCCGGAAAGTCGCGCACTACGCCGTCGCCTTCCATTACAAAAATATGATCGACGATGTTGTCGAGAAAATACCGGTCGTGGCTTATGACGATAGCGCAGCCTTCGAAGCGTGCGAGATAGTCTTCGAGCAGGCCGAGTGTCACGATGTCGAGGTCGTTGGTGGGCTCGTCGAGAATCAGGAAGTTGGGACGGCGCATGAGGGTGATGGCAAGGTTGAGCCGTCGGCGTTCTCCGCCCGAGAGTTTGTAAATAAATTTCTGCTGGTCGGCGTAGGGAAACAGAAATTGAGACAGCAGCTGCGATGGCGAGATGTGCACGCCGTCGTTGAGCTCGATGTCTTCGGCAATGTCGGTAACGGCATCGATGACCTTTTTACGGCTGTCGAGGGCGATACCTTCCTGACTATAATGACCGAAACGCACGGTCGAGCCAACGTTCCATTCGCCGGAGTCCTGTGGCTCGAGGCCGAGTAGCATCTTGATGAAAGTGGTTTTGCCCACGCCGTTAGGTCCCACGATGCCGATTTTTTCACCGCGGGCGAATGTGTAGGAGAAGTCTTTTAATATCACTTTGTCGCCGAAACGTTTGGAAATGTGTTCGGCTTCGAAAATTTTTGAGCCTATGTAAGAGGCGCCGGCGTTGAGAGTCAGCTGCCGCTCGTTAAGCGACACTTTTGATGCGTCTTTGAGGGCGTGGAACCGATCGATGCGGGCAGACTGTTTGGTGCCTCGGGCCTGTGGCTGACGGCTCATCCATTCCTGCTCGCGGCGCAGGGTATTTTTCACTTTGGCGAGTTGGGCGCTCATGGCTTCGATGCGTTCGCTGCGCCGTCGCAGGTAGTAGTCGTAGTTGCCTTCGTAGAGATAGATCTGTTCGCGGTCGATTTCGATTATCTTATTGCATACACGGTCGAGGAAATACCGGTCGTGAGTGACCATAAGAAGAGTAATGCGGGCGCGTCGGAGGTAATTTTCGAGCCATTCGACGGTAGGGATGTCGAGGTGGTTGGTGGGCTCGTCGAGCAGCAGAATGTCTGGGTTGCTGACGAGTGTACAGGCCAGAGCGGCGCGTTTGCGCCATCCGCCTGAGATGTTGGACGTGAGCGCGTCAGGATCGGAAATACCCAGCTGTGAGAGCATTTGAGCCATGCGGTCGCGGTAAGAGAATGTCTCGTCGTGGTGCGACAGATTCTCCGGCTCGGGAGCGGCATCAAGGCAGGCCTCGAGCACAGACGTTCCGTCCTTGAAGATACTCTCTTGTTCGAGGAAACCTATGCGTAAACCCGAACGCAGTGTGATTTTGCCGCTGTCGCAGTCTTCTTTGCCGGCGAGAATGCGCAGAAGAGTTGATTTTCCGGCGCCGTTTTTAGCAATGATGCCGATTTTGTCGCCCTCGTTCACGCCGAGGGTGAAATCGCTGAATATCATTCGGTCGCCGTAGCTCTTTGTGAGATTTTCGATGAGAAGTGAGATGCTCATGGCCGGGTGGTTTGGAGTTCGCTCTTGATAAAGGCGGCAGACGGAGAATTGCTTTCGGCAACCTCCTCAGGTGTGCCTTCGGCTACGATGTTTCCGCCTGCGGCGCCGCCGTCGGGTCCCATGTCGATGACGTAGTCGGCGCACTTGACCACGTCGAGGTTGTGCTCGATTACCACAACAGTGTTGCCCTTGTCGACAAGACGCCGGAGTATGCCCAGAAGCGTGTTGATGTCGTGAAAATGCAGCCCGGTTGTGGGTTCGTCGAGAATGAAGAGTGTGCGTCCCGTGTCGCGTTTGGCAAGCTCGGTGGCGAGTTTTACGCGTTGATTTTCGCCGCCCGAGAGGGTCGACGAGGGTTGTCCGAGCCGGATGTAGCCAAGACCTATGTCTTGCAGCACCTTTATTTTACGGAGGATAGAGGGCACGTTTTCGAAGAATTCGACGGCCTGGTTTATAGTCATATCCAGCACGTCGGCAATGGATTTGCCCTTGAAGCGCACCTCGAGGGTGGCTCGGTTATAACGCTTTCCCCGGCAGGCTTCGCAGGGTACGAGCACGTCGGGGAGGAAATTCATTTCGATGGTTTTGTATCCGTTGCCGTTGCAGGCTTCGCATCGTCCGCCGGGAGTGTTGAATGAGAAGCGACCGGGCTTGTAGCCGCGGATTTTAGCTTCCGGCAATTCGACGAAGAGGTTGCGGATGTCGGTGAAAACGCCTGTATAAGTTGCGGGATTGGAGCGAGGCGACTGCCCCAGAGGCGACTGGTCGACTGTCACAACTTTGTCGATATTTTCTATTCCTTGAATCGAGCCGTAAGGCAGCGGTTGTTGCGTAGAGCGGTAGAAATGCTGTGAAAGGATGGGCTGCAGGGTGCCGTTGATGAGTGACGATTTGCCGCTGCCCGAAACGCCGCAGATGCAGGTAAAAGTGCCCAAGGGAAGCCGAAGCGTTACGTTTTTAAGGTTGTGGCCTGTGCATCCGCTGAGCACTAATGCTTTGCCCGAGCCTTTGCGGCGTTCGCGAGGCACCTCGATGCTGCGTCGGCCGTTGAGGTAGTCGGCCGTGAGTGTGGAAGTGCGCATCATCTCGTCGGGAGTGCCGGCAAACACCACCTCGCCGCCCTTGCGGCCGGCTCCGGGGCCGATGTCTATGACGTAGTCGGCGTTGAGCATGATGTCTTTGTCGTGCTCAACAACAATGATTGAATTGGAAGCATCGCGCAGACGCTTGAGCGAGTCGATGAGCTTGTGATTGTCGCGCTGATGCAGGCCGATTGAGGGCTCGTCGAGGATGTAAAGCACATTGACAAGCTCCGAGCCCAGTTGAGTCGCAAGCCGTATGCGCTGACTCTCTCCGCCCGAGAGGGTGGCCGACGGACGGTTGAGGCTCAGGTAGCCCAGACCCACGTCAACAAGAAAACGCAGGCGCGATTTAATCTCTTTGATGATTTCGGCGGCTATGGCGCGGTCGCGGGAGTCAAGACGGTCGAGCACCGACTGCGACCAGGCGTAGAGCTGCTCGATATCCATTTTTGCAAGCTCGGCGATAGTTTTGTCGTCGACAAAAAAGTGAAGGGCCTCACGGTTGAGTCTGTCGCCTTTACATTCCGGACACGTGAGCCGTGAGTAGTACTGCCCGCTCCAACGGCGTGCGGCTGACGATGCATCATCGGTCTGCTGCATTTCTATATATTTCACCAGACCCTCATAAAGGCCGAAGTAATTGCCGGCCGAGGAGGTGTATTGGCTTATGTCGAGGCGCTCGTTAGTGCCGTGAAGAATAGCGTCGAGGGCTTCTTCGGGCAGGTCGCGGACGGGTGTTTTTATCGTGCATCCGTACTTTTGACATATTGTGCTTATCTGCCAGAAAATGATATTGTCGCGGTACTTGCCCAGAGGTGCGATGCCACCCTGATGTATCGAGAGCGAAGGGTCGGGTATCACTTTTTCGCGGTCGATGCAGTCGACGTAGCCCAATCCCTTGCAGCGCTGACAGGCTCCCTGGGGAGAGTTGAAAGAGAAGTTGTGAGGGGCCGGTTCGCGGTATGAGATGCCGTTGACGGGGTCCATGAGCATGCGTGAGTAGTGATTGGGCACATCCGGGAGGTCGGCATCGATAATCATGAGCTGATTCTCGCCGTGGATGAGTGCGTTGTGCACGGTGTCGCGCAGCCGCTCGTCGGAGATGCCGGAGACTTTGAGCCGGTCGACCACAAGCTCGATTGAGTGATTCTTGTATCGGTCAAGTTTCATGCCGGGAGTGATGTCGACGATGTCGCCGTCGACTCTCGCATGGAGAAATCCCTTTTTAATCAGATTTTCGAAGAGCTCGCGGTAGTGGCCCTTGCGGTTGTGCACAAGGGGGGCGAGCACATAAATTTTTTTATTGAGAAAACGCTCGTTGATGAGCGCGACGATTTTTTCTTCGGTGTATTTCAGCATCGGTTGGCCGCTTATATAGCTTCGTGCCTGTCCGATGCGCGAGTACAGCAGTCGCAGGAAATCGTAGATTTCGGTAGTGGTGCCGATAGTCGAACGAGGGTTGCGGTTGACGGTTTTTTGCTCGATGGCGATGACGGGGCTGAGACCGGTTATACGGTCCACGTCGGGCCGCTCGAGGGCTCCTATCATGTTGCGAGCGTAGGCCGAGAAAGTCTCGATATAGCGGCGCTGGCCTTCGGCAAAAATTGTGTCGAAAGCCAGAGATGATTTTCCGCTGCCGGAGAGTCCTGTGATCACAGTGAGGCTCTCGTGTGGAATTTCGACGTCAATATTTTTAAGATTGTGCACCCGGGCTCCGGTCACCTTCAGCGAAGGCACGGCGGGAGAGGGGGAAGTCAGTCGATTGTCCATTTTTCGGAATAAGTGTCAGTGCCGATGTGCTTGCGCGAGAGTGAGCGCGAGTCGGCCGGAATTAAGACGGTATAAGTTTTTTTTGACTTGTTCGGAAGAGATTTGGCTCGTATCCACGGATTGTCGCGACGGAGCTGAGCGTAGGTTGTGCCGTTGTCCTTTGCCCACTGAGCCCAGTCGTCGACAGGGGAGTTTACCGTAACGGGTTTCAGCTTGGGCATACGGTAGAGCTGGTCGTCTTTGAGAATAAATCCGAAAGAGCGTGGATTCTCCATAATGGCTTTCATTGCCATCACGCGGAAAGGATAGCGCAGCGTCTCCTCTACGAGATGAAGGTCAAAAAATCGGTTTACCTGTTGACTTTCAAGTTCTTTGGAAATGCGGGCGTCGCCGCCGTTGTACGCGGCCATTACAGCCGGCCAGTTGCCGAATTTATTATAAGAGCGTTTCAGATATCGGCAAGCGGCGGCCGTGGCCTTCACAATGTTGTATCGCTCGTCGACGTAGTCGTTGACTTCAAGTCCGTACTGCTTTGCCGTAGACGGCATGAACTGCCAGATACCGGCCGCTCCGGCGCTTGAGCGGGCAGTGGGGTTAAGATAACTCTCGATGCACGCGAGATAGAGCATATCTTGCGGCACACCGTGCTTTTTAAGTATCGGGGCCATTACGGGGAAATATTTATTGGCGCGCTTGATTGTGAGCAGAGTGTTGCCGTGAGTATAGACCATAGATGTGAGCTCGCGGTCATAACGCTCCCACATATCGAGGCGGTCGAGGTCGATTTTCTCGCCGCAGATGTGCACCGACTGCGGTGTGACAGGATTGGGTGTGCTCGGAAATACGTCGGAGTGCTGCGCTGAAACTGTGGCGACGGCGCAGAGCGCAAGGGCGGTTGCCGCACCGCGCAGCATATAGGTTATTCGGTTAGTCATATCAGTGTAATTATTATATGTGTGTTTTTGTGTGTGGCGTTATTCGGAAGGAGTAGCGGAACCCGGCAGTGATTTGCCCATACCCACTATATTGATATCGCCGCTCAGGTTGTATTCTTTGCCGTCGCTGCCGGTTGCTTTAATGACGTAGAAATAAACGCCCGGCGACACTTTTTTGCCCCCGGCGGTGCCGTCCCAGCCTTGCGAGGGATGGGTGAGGTGAGCCAGCTCTTTGCCGTGGCGGTTGAAGATGTGGCAGTCAAAATCTATGATTGACTTGTAGCTTACGCGCCACTCGTCGTTGACGCCGTCGTCGTTGAGCGGTGAGAAAGCATTAGGGCAGAGCAGGGCCGATTCGCCTACATATACCTCATAAGTCTCTGATGTAAAGGTACATTTACCTGAAGCGTCGGCGCAATTGAAGCGCACATATTTAGTTCCTGCTTCGGTGAAGGAGTACTGAAATTCGGTCTGACTGTATCGGTCAACAATGTTGCCGAACTCCTCGTCGGTCGCAATTTCCCACTCGGTGAAAGCCGCGGCGTCGGTGACGGAGGCGGTAAAAGTAATGTTGACGGGCGCCGAACCGCCGAGGGCGCTTCCTTCGACAGGCTGCTCGTTTTCTGTGTTATGCTCCTCGACCGTTGCCGAGGTTTCTGCCGTGACAGCGGTGGCGGTAAACATCTCCGATTCGACGCTTTGCTCCGCTCCCCAAAAAGTAAGGAAAGCATCGCCCGAGAGGGTGAACTGCGTGTTGCAATACACGTCCTGAACGTAGAATTCTCCATTGACGTTGACCGACGGTAGAGTCTCGGTGCGTGTTTCAGTGGAGAAGGCGTGAGCTTCGGCATCGAAGGCGAGGGTAGTGTAGGAGAGAGTGAGGTCACGCGGAAGCACGCGCGGAGCGCCGTTGACGGTGAAATATGAGATAGGTGAGGCATTGCCTTCCAGATGCAGGCTCACACGGTCGCAGTCTTGCTCATCGGCAAGTATGAGAGCTTGCAAATCGAGCAGGTGAGAGGCATAATCGACCACCCAGAAACAAAATTGCGACGAGCCGTCGGTGATGATGTATCCCATGTCGCCCGAGAGCGAAACAGTGTATTCGTTGCCTGATTTTTCAGGATTGAGTTCCTGCGCATAACCGCCGCCGAGATTGCTGTACTGCTGCCAGGTGACGGTAGCAGATGAAGCAGTATAAACGGCTTTTACGCCAGAGGTGGAGCGGAGCACATACACCGCCTGCAATCCCGACTGTGCGTCGGGACTGTATTCTATCGGAGAGGAGTCAGTGCCCGTAAACCTGATTTTGTCTTGAGCTGCTTCGCGGAAGGCCGACGGCGTTAGGCCGCCGGATGCTTTAGCCCGAAGCTGTGCGCGATAAGCCGACGATTGTCCGGTGCGTGAAGAGTACTCGCTGCCGGTCCGCAACTGCGCCGATGCTCCGAAAGCGAGCAATAAAACAGATATATTGAAAATTAAAAATTTCATCACTAAAAGATTAAAAAATCAGTATGAGACAAGACAAAAACCGTCTTACCTCAACTTGCAAAGATACGCAAAAAAATCCACATTGCCAAAGCATTTAAGGATAGTAAACATTTTGTGCCGAATAGGGCGATTCGTAGCTGCCGAACGGTCTCGTTCGGCACTTCACAGTATTTTGTGCCGCGCGGGCCACACGGCACTTCCCAGTGTGACTGTCGCGTTATTAAAGCGGCAAGCGCGCCGGGGTAGCCGGTGCGCTTGCGTATATGCGGTTGTGGAGATTGATTATTCTTGAGTGTCGCCTTTGAGCAGTTGCTTGTAGTAGTCGGATTTTGCGTAATTGGCGTTTTGCTGCTCGGTATCGCCCTGCTCCTGATAGTAGCTGCCGATGAAGAGGTATGCTTCGGAGTAAAGCGACAATTTGTTTGATGCGTTGGCGGGATCAGCGTTGGCGGGGTCGGTATCAAGAAGTTCGATTACCTTGGTGTAGTCGTCTTTAACATTCTCGTCAGCTTTACCGGCAAGTGCGTAGTGCAGACGGCCTTTGCGCTGATAGAAGACAGGGCTGGCTGTGCTTGCCTCGTCGATAACTTTCTGGATGGCTTCAAGACCTTTTTTGGCGGCGTTTTCGCGGCCGGCTACATCTTCTTTATCGACATGGGATGCGGCATTGAGCCAACGGCCGGAGGCCATAAGATAATCGGTGAGCGAGGGGTCGGGGTTGCCGGAGATGTATTTGTTGAAGGCTTCGGCAGCTTTGAGGTACTCTTTGCCTTTGGTGTAAGCCTCGGCGAGAACTTTGTAATTGTCAAATTTAGCAGGGTCGATTTCTACGGCTTTTTCATATTGTACCAGGGCCAGAGAGTCCTGACCGAGCTGCATGAGCACCGAACCGTAGGTTATATAGTCGTTGGGGTTGAATTTCTCGTTGCGGGCGGTGTTGGGTGTAAGGCTGAGAAAGTCTTCGGCGGCTTTTGCGGCATCGGGATAGTTTTTCAGCTCTGCGAGGTCAAGAAATTCTACACGGCGAGTCTGGAAGTCGTTGGGGTTGGCAGCGAGCAGAGTTTTGGCCACTTCGAGCGATTTGGCGTAATCACTGTTGGCGTAGAGGAGCACGGCGTAGCGGGCGCGGTCTTCGGGGAAGTGGTTGGGGTTTTGGATGTATTTGCCGTATTGTTCGGCAGCTTTTGTCCACTGGCTTGTGTGGTAGTATTTTTCTGCGAGTTCGCGCTGGGCAAGGGCCGAACCGGGCTGTTTGGCGAGCAGCTCTTCAAGTTTTGCGATACCGTACTGAGGATTTACACCCATGTATGCGTTGGCATATTTCACGTAGCCTTCGGGGTTGTCAATGTCGTATGTGGTGGCCATTTCGTATTTGCCGGCAGCTCCACCGAGGTCTTTGGCATCGAAGAGCATATCGCCTTCGAGGATGTAGATAGCGGGCTCGGTGTGCTTGCTGTCTTTGTGAGCTTTTGCGAGATATTTCTCGACTTCTTTGGTAAATGCAACAGGGTCGGCGTTGTAGTAGGCGCGTGCGATGTCGACGGTGATTTCGTGATTTTTCTTACCGAGTTTGAGCGCGTCTTTGAAGTATTCGTTGGCCGCCCCGGTGTTCTTTTGCAGAAGGGCCACAGAGCCGAGACCTACGTAGTTGTAGGGGTTTTCGCTGTTGGCTGCGATACCTTTTTCGAAGTCGGCTTTTGCCTCTTCGACATTGCTGTTGACAATGGCAATCTGGCCGAGGTAGTAGTAGGCTGTGGATTTGTCGGTGTCGGGACGGTTGAGAGTCTGGCTCAAGATGGTTTTGGCGTTTTCGTACTGTCCGGCTTTGTAATATTCAATACCGTCTTTGTAGCCTTCGGCCGAAGCTGTGAGGGCTGCACCAAGAAGAAGGGATAAGAAAAACTTTACTTTCATTTCTTGTTATTTAGGTTTATTATTATTGTCTTTGTAGAGCGTGAATAAGTGTCAGAGAGTGTGCTCGTATAATATAAATAACGTGATATTTTTGTTTCTATTGCATCGGCAATGACATAAAACGCGGTTCATTGTACCAGTTCCACCACATTTATTTGCATTCGGGCGGGGAGAATGCCGGTTTTCATTATTATTTTCTGTCCGGTGTAGCCGGTGACGAAAGTATAGAAACCACCGGCCGGCGAACCGGAATGAGCCACGGTGATCATGTAGATAGAGCGTGTGAGGGGATAAGAGCCGTCGTAGATATTCTCCTGATAGGGGCGGAATGCGCGGCGGTCGTCGGGGCGCATCACACCGAGCACTTTCACGCCCGAGTTTTTAACCTGATTGTTGATGTCGTCCATCTGCACGGCGCGTGTTTCGTCAGTGACCTCGGCGGCAATAGAGTCGATAGTGGCCACTTTGCGCAAGTCGGTGGTGAGCCAGCTCACACCGATGACACCGATGGCCGAGCGGTCTTTTTTTACAGCGTCTACCACGCTCGAGATAGAGCCCTGAGCATATACGTTTTTGCCAAGCTCCTTGCCGTTGAGCAGCGAGTCGCGCATATATTTCACCATGCCCGAGCCGGCGTCGTCGAAGAGTATCGAAATGGGACGGTCGGGCGCATGCGGGTTGATGTCGACCCACGATGATGTCTCACCGGAGAGTATCTCGGAGATTTCTTTCATCGAGAGGTAGTCGACGGGGTTGTCGTTGTTGACAATCAGAGCCACTGCGTCGACGGCAATTTTGGCCGAACGCGGAGTGCGGTTCTTGGCCTTGATGGATTTCTCTTCCTGTTTTGTCAGTTCGCGTGGAATGATTATGGTGCGGGTGTTGAGCGACAGGAGTGAGTCGAGAGCTTCGGCTTCGGTGCCGTAGCGAGCCAGAACATGGGCGTCGGGGTAAATGTACTCGAAGACATCGATTTCCTGCTCGAGAATATTCTCAAACGAGTTGTCGCAAAAAATGGTCGACGTGCCCGATGTGGCTGTGTTCCGCGGTTTTTCGGGATGGATGCACGAGGTCATTGCCATGGCCAGCAGGGCAACGGCAATGACTGCGTAACGTTTTAATGACATAGTCAAGATGCTGTAATTTATTTACTGTAATAATCTGTGCCTGAGAACTGTCGGTAACCGCGGTATATGCCGTAAATGATGAGCATAACGCCTACTATGTAGCGCATGGCCGTCCAGCTTTCGCCCCATTTGAAGTAGTTGATGAGCATGAGTACGCCCACGCCCACATAGACCAGAATCATGAAGATGCCGAATGCATAGGCAACTGATTTCTTAGGGGTAGGTATTACGGAGCGTCCCTCTTCCTGCTCGGGATGCATTTTAGCGCGATATTCGTCGAAGCTATTTGTGCTGTTGTCTTTTTTCTCGTCCATAATGATGAATTAGTAGTGGTGCGATAAAAATCTAACCACTGTTATTAAAATATTAGTATTT
>JBJEDE010000039.1:0-30579 GCA_051871795.1 Muribaculaceae bacterium
TCCTCAGGGGTCAATCGCTCTTGCCGCAGGGGGTCAATCGCTCTTGGATTTTCCAGTAATGGAGGTCGTGGCATTTGCCGCGGTCATGTCGTAGGAATGGATTATACCACGTATTCCACAGACTGCGTGGAGTTATATCCGTAATTATACATTCCTTGCGATGCACAATAACCCAAGTCCGGAGCCGCTTCGGGATTGTCGCGGCCCATTGCACAGCGTTTGGCACTTGCGTTCTGACATACCTTTACGGGCTTGGAATCAACACAGAACAAATCCTCGCGCCGTCCATGGCAATCGCAACATCCCTGCGTATTTCCTTTGCAAGCCGAGCCGTCAGCTTTCGTCTGGCGTTGAACTGCCTGCGACTAAAAAGATTTGGCAAATCATCTTTGCACTCATGATGCAGCCGATAAAACAGATAGTTTTCGCTGTCGAAGTGGAACGCCTCGGCGGTGAATCCCAAAGCGATGACTTCAAGGTCGGAGAACTTCGGAACAACTCCGCATCGCTGAACGTTTCCCAATTCATTGACACGATTTCCGGCGAAATCTTTGCAGACTCCGAAGATTCTGACGAAAATTGCTATGAAGTTACGCATAAGCAGATAGATAGTATACAACCGGTTTAGCCACCACTAAATTACTAAAAATCAACAATATGTACAACTTCTCCATATATAAATATTTGGATTTATAATTTAACCAACGAGTATAGAGTGTAAAAAATTTTTGTAAGTTTGCCCTTATCCCCGGACAGTCAACCAAACACAGACATAACTTAAACTTGAATCAGTAAACGTACAAATTCGAGTCAACCTTTTTCAGGAACGGACAGCGTGCGATATCGACAAGTCTCAGTACGGAAAGGGGTGTTTGTCATTTTCGGAGTTTTTTCTTACCTTTGTAGTCATAAATCGACAGGACATGAAAACGTCGGATTTAATAATATTTTTTTTCTTCATGGCACTGTGGTTGGTGCTTGTGGTGCTTTACCTGTTGACTGTGCCAAAGGTGACTTTGCTGTCTCTCTTTTGGGTCGTGGCTTCGGGTATTATAATTTTTGTTCCGCTTTATAAAAAATTTACCAAAAAGCAGTGAATCATACGGATAATACATCATATTGCCCTCTGTTAAGTCAAATCGACTCGCCCTCCGACCTGCGCAAACTGCCTGTTGAGCAATTGTCGCAAGTGTGCGCCGACATCCGCCGCACGCTTATCGACACTCTGAGCGAGCATCCAGGACATTTTGCATCGAGCATGGGCGCTGTGGAGCTGACCGTGGCTCTTCATTATGTGTTCGATACGCCCTACGACCGCATAGTATGGGACGTCGGGCATCAGGCTTACGGTCATAAGTTGCTTACCGGGCGCCGCGACAGATTTGCATCTTTACGTTCGTTGGGTGGTTTGAGCGGCTTCCCCACCCCGGCCGAAAGTGAGTACGACACATTCTCGGCAGGTCATGCGTCAAATTCCATATCCGCTGCCCTTGGTATGGCTGTAGCGTCAAGACTCAAAGGCGAGACGCCCAAGCGCAATGTCGTGGCTGTGATAGGCGATGCTTCGATAAGCGGCGGACTTGCTTTCGAGGGCCTGAACAATGCGGCCAATACGCCCAACAATCTTCTTATCGTCCTTAATGACAACGATATGGCCATTGATGATAATGTAGGATCGCTGAATTCGTATCTGGCTCACATCACAACTTCGAAGCCTTACAACAATCTCCGCTACCGTTTATACAAATTATTGAGAAAGCTTCATTTGGTAAGCGACAGCGGGCGCGGTCGCATCCTGCGTTTCAACAATAGTCTGAAATCGCTCATCACCGACCAGCAGAACATCTTCGAGGGATTGAATATCAGATATTTCGGCCCGTTCGACGGACATGATGTGGAAACATTGGTAAAAGTTCTCTCCGACATACGCGACATCGACGGTCCTCGTATTCTGCACCTGCGCACTGTCAAGGGCAAAGGCTACCGTCCCGCCGAACTCGACCCGGCCACGTGGCACGCTCCCGGGCGCTTCGACCCGGCAACAGGGAAGCGGGCCGAAAGCGAATCCACTTCGGATAATGCGCCGGCCAAGTATCAGGATGTGTTTGGCAATACGCTTCTCGAACTTGCCCGGGACAATCAGCGCATCGTGGCCGTGACAGCCGCCATGGCCTCAGGTACAAGCGTTGCCATCATGCAGAAGGTGATGCCCGAGCGCACATTCGATGTCGGCATTTCCGAGGGTCACGCCGTGACATTTGCCGGAGGTATGGCCAAAGACGGAATGTTGCCGTTTGTCGCTATATATTCGACATTTCTGCAAAGAGCATTCGACAATATTGTCAATGATGTGGCGCTGACAGGCTTGCCCGTGACGTTCTGCATCGACCGCGCAGGTATTGTCGGAGAGGATGGAGCCACGCATCACGGAGCTCTTGACCTCTGTTACCTGCGTGCAGTGCCGGGCATGATTGTTTCGGCGCCTTCCGACGAAGCCACGCTTCGCAACCTGATGTTCACCGCAGCAACCGGCAAGTTCGGACCCTTTGCCATACGCTATCCACGTGGCAAAGGTAAAAATCCTCGATGGCAGACACCTATGAAGGAAATCGAGATAGGTCGCGGGCGATGCCTGAAAGAAGGCGTCGATGTCATCCTTATTACCATCGGAACAATAGCCGACGAAGCTGCAAAAGCAGCTGAGATAGCCGTGTCGGACGGTGTCTCGGTGGCTCATTACGATATGATTTTCCTTAAACCACTCGACACTGAGCTGCTGCACAAAGCGGCCCGTACCGGCAAACCCATTGTGACAGTAGAAGACGGAACCGTGAATGGAGGTCTGGGGTCGGCCGTTGCCGAATTTCTCTCCGACAACGGCTACGGAAACGCGTTGCACCGCCTCGGCATTCCCGACCGTTTCATTACGCAGGGCACGGTACCGCAATTGCTTGAATTGTGCCATCTCGATGCCGACGCTATATATGATACAATATTAAAAGTCGCCCGCAAACAATGAGAATTATAATTGCAGGAGCCGGCGAGGTGGGGTCGCATCTCGCGGCGATGCTTTCGTACGAAGATCAGGATATAATTGTCATCGACTCCAACACCGAGCACTTGAACGAACTTAACGACCGCTACAACCTCAGTGTAGTCGAAGGGAATCCCACCATGTTCGCCCCGCTTCGGGAGGCCGATACCGGCAATTGTGACCTCTTCATAGCCGTTATGCCCACAGAGTCAAACAATATCGTGGCATGTTCAATGGCCAGGAGTCTTGGAGCCAAACGCACAGTGGCACGTATCAGTAACTACGGTTTCATGGACGCACAGAACACTGAGTTTGTGCAAAGCATGGGCGTGGACCGTCTCATCTATCCCGAATACCTCGCAGCGCTCGAAATACGCTCGGCGCTCAATATCACCTGGGCACGCAATTATTTTGAGATACTCGGAGGCGAAATTGTTGTGGCCGGCGTTAAACTCCGCGACGGCGCGCCCATTGTGGGTATGCAACTTAAAGAATTCGCTACGACCAACCGTCAGTTTCATGTTTCGGCGATTAAGCGCGGACATGAAACCATCATCCCCGGCGGCAACGACTACCTGCTCAGCGGAGATATAATATATGTAACGCTTCGCAACGAGCACGCCGACGAACTGATACGTCTGTGCGGCAAGCGCAATCATCGTCTGCATAACATAATGATTATGGGCGGTTCAAAAATCGCCAACCGCCTTATAGCTCTTTGCGGAGATGAGTTTGATTTCAACATCATAGAACGCGACTTAAACAAATGCCGCAAATTGCTCGAAAAGTGCCCCGATGCCCATGTGTTTCACGGCGACGCACGCGACCCGGAGGTGCTGCAAGAAGCCGGTATCGAACAAGCCGACGCTTTTATCGCTCTCAGCGACAGTTCCGAGTCAAACATTCTTGCATGCCTCACGGCCAAAGAGAGCGGCGTAAAGAAAACTATCGCCGAAGTCGAAGATTTACCGTATGTGGCTCAGGCCGAAGGGCTTAATATAGGTAAAGTGATTAACAAAAAGCTGCTCGCATCAAGCGCAATTTTCCAACTATTGCTCGACAGTGACTCTTCAACCTCAAAATGCCTTGCTCTCACCGACGCCGAAGTCGCTGACCTGGAGGTGAAACCCGGCTCCAAAATCACACGCGCGGCAGTGAAGGATTTGCACCTGAGCCGTGAAATGACCATAGGCGGCCTCATCCGCAACGGAAAAGGCGAACTCGTGACCGGCCTGACGCGTTTCCTCCCCGGCGACCACGTGGTGGTATTCTGTCTGGCCGGCTCTCTGCATAAAATCGAAAAACTTTTCAACTGATGCAACGCAGATCGTTCCATAGTTTCAACTGGCGCATGCTGCTGCGCATCATGGGCTGGTTGCTCATGATAGAAGCTGGATTCATGATTGTGCCGGTGATTGTAGGTCTGGGTTACGGTGAGAGCGACTGGCGGGTATTCGCCGTCACGGCGGCTGCCACAGCTGCCGTCGGTGGTTTGCTCGCACGCTTTTCTTTTCCAGGCGCATCATCGACCGGACGACGTGAAAATTTCCTTCTCATTGCCATGGTATGGGTGATATTCTCACTCTTCGGCATGTTGCCGTTTATTTTTTGTTCTACACCGCAGAGCGTAACCGTATCGTTTTTCGAAGCAATCAGCGACTTCACGACTACCGGCGCATGCGCCCTCACCGATGTGGCTTCGATGAGCCATGCAGTGACCATGTGGAGAGCGCTGATGCAGTGGCTGGGCGGCCTCGGCATCATCCTTTTTACTCTCGCAGTGCTTCCAATGCTCAATTCGGCGGCCGGAATGCAGATGTTCAATAACGAAATCTCTTGCATCACACATGACAAACTGCGGCCCAGAATTTCGCAAACGGCAATTGCCCTGTGGAAACTTTACATCGCACTCACTGCTGCCTGCGCCCTGCTGCTATGGTTAGGTCCGATGGACGCTTTCGATGCCGTATGCCATGCTTTCGGCACACTCTCGACAGGAGGCTTCTCGTCATCGCCTACCGGCATTGACGTTTACGACTCCGTATATGTGAAAATTGTAATTACGGTCTTTATGATTCTTGGAGGTATAAAATTTATGCTTATTTTCAAGATGATAGACCTGAAATTTGCCGAGGTGTGGCAAAACAACACGTTTCGCCTTTACATAGCGCTTATCGCCGTGTGCATTGTGCTGTTCATATTCTCCTCATGGTATCAGGCCGGAGTCACCGACCTCGAAACGCTCACCCTCGATTCGACATTCAGAGTCGTCTCCACCGTGAGCACAACAGGCTATTCAATTGGCACTCCGTCAAGCTACGGCTCGCTTGCCTCGTTTCTCCTGCTTCCTCTTATCTTCTTCGGCGGTTGTGCCGGTTCGACATCAGGAGGAGCAAAACTCGACCGCGCGATAGTCGCCGCCAAGTTCGCCGCAAACGAAACAAGACGCGCTCTCATCCCCAACAGCGTCTTTGCCGTAAAAGCCGGCAATACAGTGCTCCCGGAAGATGCCGTGCGCAAATCGCTTGCATTTATATTCCTGTACTTAGCAGTGATTGCTTCCGGAGCGCTGATTCTGACTTTGCTCAATGTGCCGGGGGGCGATGCCATGATTGCTGCGCTTACCACAATCGGCAATGCTACCAGCGACTGTCACGGTACGTATCTTGAGTCCATCCCTTCGGCCGGACTTTGGGTACTGTCGGCAATCATGGTTATCGGACGTCTCGAAATATACACGGTATTTGTAATTTTCCTCCATCAATTCAGGCGCCGCTGACTGCAATAATCATTTGCCCGCTCGCGTTAGTAATAATAGAATCCTGAATCGAATTTAACCCAATCAGATATATGAATCTGGCAAAAATAATCCTGCTCTCAATCTCAATCACGGCTTTGCTGTGCAGCTGCGGCGGTCCCAAACTCGCTACGGCAGACGAGCAAATGGCGCGAGGCGAATATTTCGACGCGTCAAAAACATATCGCAAAATATATAACAAGCTCACAAAACCCGCCGAACGCCCGTTGCGCGGCGAAGTGGCATACAAACTCGCCGAGTGCCATGCGCGTCTCAACCAGCACGCTCGCGCCGCAGCCTCTTATCAAAACGCACTGCGCTACGGCTACGGCGATTCGACACTATATCTTAAACTCGCGAGAGAGCAGCACAGCGAAGGCAAATATCCCGCCGCCATCGCAAGTTATGAAACATATTTGCAGGTCCGTCCCGATGACGGTCTCGCCCGTGAGCTTCTCGCCGGCGCCCGCTCTGCCTCATCAAGTCAGAAAACACGTTATGTGGTCAAAAATTTCAAATTGGCAAACTCTCAACGCTCCGACTACGCCCCCATGTTAGCACCAGGCGCAGACGACGTACTTTACTTTACGTCTACCACCGAAAAAAGCACCGGTACGCACCGCAGCGAGATCACGGGCATGAAGAAAGGCGATATCTGGGTAATGCGCAAGGACGAAAAAGGCCAATGGCAGCGCCCGGAGCTTGTAGAGGGCGAACTGAATACCGAATTTGACGAAGGCGCCGTATCATTCTCACCTGACGGCTCGACGATGTATCTTTCACGCGCGTTGCGCTCAACCTCAGGCAACACCGGAGTGGAAATTTACACCTCACAACGCAACGACGCCAAGTGGTCGGCTCCGCAAAAATTTGAAATCACAGCCGACACACTCTCATCATATGCCCATCCGGCCGTCTCCCCATCCGGCACTTATCTGTACTTTACCGCCGACTATCCCGGAGGCGCCGGCGGTAAGGACATCTGGCGCATCAATCTTAAAGAGCGTGCGGGAAGCCTCGAGAATCTCGGCGAATGGATCAACACTCCGGGCGACGAAATGTTTCCATATCTCCGCACTGACTCAATACTGTATTTCTCGTCCAACGGCCGAGGCGGTTACGGCGGACTTGATATCTATCGCGCCGAGCTCATGCCCTCGGGAGGCTGGAACGTTACCAATATGGGCAAGCCGGTAAACTCTCCGGCCGACGATTTCGGCATAACATTCGGCAAAGGCGAATCAGGTTTTTTCTCATCCAACCGCAACGATGCCAGAGGCTACGATCACATTTACTCGTTCGAGTTGCCCGACCTTAAGATCAATATCTCCGGCTGGGTGGTTGACCGCGACGAAGAGCCCGTACGCGGCGCCGTTATCCGTATTGTCGGCGACGACGGCAGCAATCAGAAACAAGTAGCCAAAGACGACGGCTCGTTCTCTTTTCCGCTCCAACGCGGTGTGAAATACGTAATGATGGCCGGAGCGAGAGGCTATCTCAACAGCCGGCAGCAGTTCCAGAGCGACACTACGGAAGTTGACGCCGAATACGGCATTGACTTCACCCTTGCATCAATCAACAAGCCTGTTGTGGTCGAAAATATTTTCTACGACTTCGACCGCGCCACACTTCGTCCGGAGTCGACGCAAGCTCTCGACGAACTCGTGCAGGTGCTCAACGACAACCCCAACGTAACTATCGAAATGGCATCGCACACCGACCGAAAAGGAACCGATGAATATAACATCAGCCTCTCTTCGCGCCGAGCACGCGCTGTCACCGATTACCTTATAGCCCACGGCGTGGCTCCTGACAGGCTGCAAAGTCAGGGCTACGGTGAGTCAAGACCCAAAACAATCACAAAAAGGCTTGCCCGACTCTATCCTCAGTTTGAGGAAGGTCAGACGCTTACCGAAGAATATATCCTTACCCTCTCGCCCGAAAACCAGGAAGCCGCAGACCAAATCAACCGTCGCACCGAATTTCAAGTTCTTAGTATAGATTATCAAATGTATTAATCAATCCGGGTATGCAGTTTCGTACCGAAATTGAAATTATAAAATCACCGGCCGACAAGCAAATTACCCACAACGACACCATCGTCATGCTCGGCTCCTGCTTCACCGACTCCATCGGGTCGGAACTTGACGCCGACGGTTTTCAGACAGTGCATAATATCATGGGACCTCTCTACAATCCGATGTCTATTGCCAACTGCCTGAACAGGGCCGCAAATCATGCGTTTTACAACCCATCAGAATTCATACTTGGAGCGGACGGATATTATCACTGTCTCGATTTCGCCTCGCGTTACCGTCATCATGACCCTTCGGCGCTTGCCGATATTATAAATCACGACATCTCTGCTCTCGCCGACTATTGCTCCGCCGCCTCGGTAGCAATCATTACTCTTGGCTCGTCTTACGCCTACATATATAAACCCACATGGCAGACTGTCGGCAATTGTCACAAATTCCCGTCGAGCGATTTTGAGCAAACATTTTTCAATTTTGCTCAAAGCGGCCACGCACTCGCAGCCATAACTCAGGCTTTTCCCAATGCCAAATTAATCATCTTCACCGTCAGCCCCGTGCGCCATACGGCTTACGGACTTCACGGCAACAATCTGAGCAAAGCTCACCTGCTGCTTGCTGTCGAGGAGGCACTGAAATTTTGCGACCGGGCCGAATACTTCCCCGCTTTCGAGATACTTAACGACGACCTGCGCGACTATCGGTTCTATGGCGCCGACCTCAAGCATCCATCCGAGAGTGCCGTGCATTATGTATATGAAAAATTCGCCTTGAAATATTTCTCTCCCCTGACTATTGAGACAGCACGACAAAACCGCAAGCTCCACAAAGCCGCTTCACACCGCCCGATTCTGGATAATGACCAGACGTAAATACACGTAAATACAGGAGAATTATCAATTATAAAGACACATTTGCTTTGAAACTTTCTTTACAAGACATATACTCATTACTAAAAGCGCACCTCACGGTCTCGCTCCGCGGCCACGGTAACAATATGGTCAGCACTCTTCTGTGCGACAGCCGCGAACTCAATTTTGCCCGTGGCACGCTATTTTTTGCACTTCGCACATCCACTGCCGACGGTCACCGATTTATCGGCGAACTCTACAATCGCGGAGTGAGAAATTTTGTAGTCGAAAAAGATTACACGATACCCGAGACATACGCCGACGCTGATTTTCTGCTCGTCGACTCGCCCCTCACCGCATTGCAAGTCCTTGCCACCGGTGTAAGAGAAACTTTTCCAGAGCTTGTGAGCATCGGCATTACCGGCAGCCGTGGCAAAACGCAAATCAAAGAAATGATATACGAGATGCTGCGCCACGAAACCCATACAGTGCGCTCTCCCCGAAGCTACAACTCACAAATCGGTGTACCTCTTTCCCTTTGGCAACTTGAGCAAGACACCCGCATAGGCGTTTTTGAGGCCGGAATCTCATGTCCGGGCGAAATGTCGTCGCTGCAATATATGATACAGCCCACAGTAGGCGTTTTCACCTCTCTTACCGACGAACATAGCGAAAACTTCACATCGCAGGAGCAGAAAGCCTCTGAGAAAGCACAGCTTTTCAGCTCAGCCAGAGTCATCGTATATCCGGAAGGCGATGAAACAATACTAAAAGCTATTGAACGTGCCAATCCTACGGCCAGACTTGTCGCCACCCGGGCCGACAATCGCTCGATCGCCAGAGCTGCGGCTCACGAAGCTGCGCGTGAAGCAGGCTTCTCCCTCACCGATGCTGAAATGCCGCTCTCTCAGATATCAACCCGCATCGACGTGCTGCAGGCTCTTAAAGACTGTCTCCTGATTTTTGACACTTTCACACACGACGAGCGTTCTCTCTACGAGGCTCTAAACTTCATGCACAAACGTGCCACCCCTCAGCGCACCTCTACTCTGATTCTTGCCCCTGTTTCCGATCTCGATACAGACGGCTACCGCCGAGTAGCGCAAATGATTAGCGACAAAGGGGTCGAGCGGCTGATTATTGTCGGTTCGCTGCCCGGAGCATCGGCCGAGATACTCCGTAAAGCCGTAAGAACGTTCGATATTGTCGCCGACAGCCGCGAGTTTATAAAGAATTACTCCATAAGTGATTTCTGCTCAGAACTGATATTGATAAAAGGAAGCAACTCCGAAGGATTTGATGAAATCACCGCTCATCTCGAAGCGCCGCGCCACGAGACAATTATGGAGGTCAACCTAAACGCGCTTATCAATAATTATAATTACTTCAAATCAAAGCTCCCGCGCGACACAGGGCTCATTACGATGGTCAAAGCCGACGCTTACGGCGTAGGTGCTCTTGAAGTGAGCAAAACCATGCAATCGCAGGGCGCTGCCATGCTCGCTGTGGCAGTAGTCGACGAGGGCGTGGCTCTGCGACGTGCCGGCGTCACTATGCCCATAATCGTTATGAACCCGATGGGCACAAATTACAAGGCGCTCTTCGACTATCACCTCGAGCCGTCGGTATTCTCTATGGGCGAGCTTGACACGCTCCTGCGATATGCAGAAATATATGATGTGTCGGACTATCCTGTGCACATCAAACTTGACACCGGAATGCACAGGCTCGGATTTCTACCCGACGAGCTTGACGCGCTAACCGATGCGCTGAACGCCGGTCATCGCCTTCGCCCGGCTTCTGTATTCTCACATCTGGCTACTGCCGATTGCCTCGACATGGACATCCACACCGAGGCACAAATCAAACTCTATACCGCAGGCGCCGAAAAGCTGTCGGCAGGACTCGCCTACCCTGTCAAACGCCATCTGCTCAACACCGCCGGCATCTTGCGCTTCGCTGATTACCCCTCTGACATGGCCCGTCTCGGCATCGGACTATACGGACTGTCTCCCCTGCCATCGAATATTCCCGTACCGCTTCAGAACGTCGCCTCGCTCATCACCACTATCATCTCTCTGCGCCGATGGAGCGCCGGTACTGCTATCGGTTACAGCCGTAAAGGCGTGACATCCCGTGATTCGATTATCGCCACTATCCCTATCGGCTATGCCGACGGCATGGACCGGCGTCTTGGCAACGGCAACGCCACCGTAAGAATCAACGGAACCGAATGTCCGACAGTGGGCAATATATGTATGGACCAGTGTATGGTAGATGTGACCGAGGCAAACGCAAAGCTCGGCGACAAGGTCATAATTTTTGACTCGGCTACCGACATCTTACGGCTTGCCGACACCTTGGGCACTATCCCTTATGAGATTCTGACATCTATTTCTCCCCGCGTAAAACGCATATATTTCAGAGAGTAAAAAACCATGCGATATCATTCACTTACATCCGATCTTTCGGGCCTCTCACTCAGCGATGCCCTGCTCTCTACAGGCTCCGTAGACGGGCACGTACTCATGCCCGACTCGTTGCCTCGCATGCCCCGGGCGTTTTTCAACAATTGCTCCGAGATGCGGCTTAACGAGATTGCCTACGTAGTGGATAATTTGCTGTTCGGCACCGACCTCGCCTCTTCAACAATAAAAGATATTGTTGACGCATCACTCTCTTTCCCCATACATCTGAAAAATATCGAAGACAATATCTCTGTGCTCGAACTTTTCCACGGTCCGACAATGACCATCAAGGACATCGCCTCGCGATTCATGGCACAGATGATAAAGGCTATAAAACCAAAAGACCTGAATATCGTAATAGCATCGACGGGCAACAAGGGAGCAGCCGTTGCCAACTGTCTGCAAAATATCGACAACGTGAGAGTATTCGTGCTTTTCCCGAAAAGTACTCCTCGCACGCTTGTGGCTCGCTTCACGGGTATATCAGAAAATGTACGGGCCGTGGAGGTTGACGGTACGATTGATGATTGCCGGCGCTTATGTCATACTCTGATGCAAGAGCCCGGTCTCACCGATAAATACAAAATATCCTCAGCAACTTCTGCCAGTCTGGCGTTAATGCTTCCACTCACATTCATTTTTGTTTACGCATACGCCCAAGCCGTGAAGCAAAGTGCGCGACATGTTGAAGTGCAATTCGGCATCCCAATGGCCAACGGCACATCGCTCGCCGCATCACTCACGGCAGCACATATGGGGCTGCCTATGTTGCCCCCGGTTGCAGTCGTTCCGGTCTCCTACCCCTCTTCTGCTTTCGCACTCGACACAGAGCAACCATCCAACGGTCCGCGCATCAAGGCTCTTGGCGACAAAGTGATTTACGACCGTGTCACTGACGATGATATCGCCGATACCATCAACGATGTCTACGCCCGCACCGGCTACACTTTCGATCCGCACGGAGCTGCAGCCTACATCGCTCTCAAACGCAACCTCGCTCCCGGAGCCACCGGCATAGTGCTTGCCACCGCGCACCCCGCTCTGTCGATCGACAGAATGACACAAATTACGGGCCGTGCAATCGAACTTCCGCTCTCTCTCACTCGTTTTATGGGTATAATGCCCTCAACCGTTAAAATTCCGCCCACGTATCCCGCGTTCAAGCGATACCTGAGCAAATTCAATCATATTTAATATCAGCTGTTATGGCAAAAAAACGCAATCTGAAAAAATTCATCCAAAACCTCTCGGAGAATGTTGTTGTCAACGTACTCCCTCATGCCGTAAGCACCGGTATAATTACCGAAAAACGCGCACACGAAATGATCGCTGAAATCTCACTCGCACAGACTCAGACTCTCGCCCGACTGAGCGTGGCTTTTGACAAACGCATGAGAGATTTTGCCGACAAGGCCGAATTTCACAAAGCAAAATCAGCCTATATCCGTCAGGTATGCAATCAGGCCTACACCGAATTCCTGGCCAAAATTCAAACCCTCCTCGACGAAATCAACAAGGCTGCGAAATAACAGCTTCTCCTCTTTCGTCTCAACCCCTCACTGAACGAAGTTTTGAGATATAGCCCTGCGCTGTGTCTGTGCAAGGCTATATCTCAATTTTAATCAATCACGCTAAACCGCTACTTATGAACTTTGCCGGATGGATTTTAAAATTGGCAGGGTGGAAAGTCGACATCACCGCCCCACAACCCGACAAATGCCTCATCTGTGTGGCTCCCCACACAAGCAACTGGGATTTCATCCTCGGAAAGCTCGCATATGCGTCGGTAAACCGTCAGGGCGGATTTATGATGAAAGAGAGCTGGTTTTTCTGGCCGCTCGGCCCCATCTTCCGTGCTATGGGAGGCATACCGGTGCAGCGTAAAGGCAAAAACAAGAGGTCGCTCGTCGACACCATCGTTGAAAGGTTCAAAACCGAACCGAAACTGGCAATCGCCATCACTCCCGAAGGTACGCGCTCACGCACCTGCAAGTGGCACACAGGATTTCTGCAAATAGCTATTCAGGCCGGTGTGCCTTGTTTGCTCGGTGTCATCGACGCCGAACATAAAACGGTGATCGTACGCGACACTTTCACCCCTACCGGCGACATCGAGGCCGACATGCGCTTCATCAAATCTTATTACCGGCCTTACAAAGGCATCAAACCTCAGAATTTCTGCACCGATGACGAGTGAAACTCTCCGTACAGCCATTATCAGCCTCAACATTGTCGACGCCGACAAAAAGGCCAATCTGCAAAACACATGCGGCGCAATTTCATCACTGACCGGAGCAGAAATCGACATTGCCGTTCTGCCCGAACTCTTTTCTACCGGATACGTCGATGACATTCAGCTCGTCCGCCGGTTGGCCGAAAATAATTCAGGCCCTACCTTAACCGTACTGAAAAAGATTTCATCTGAAACACATATAGCCATCTGCGGCAGTTTCATTGCCACCGACGACGATGGTCGTAACTTCTTCAACCGTTGCTTCTTTATCACTCCCGGCGGCGAACTCACAACTTACGATAAGCGTCACCTATTTATTCTTGGCCGCGAGGCTGAAATCTATACGCCCGGCAAAAATTTACTGGCAATTACGGAATATTCAGGCTGGAAAATCGCTCTTGCCGTTTGCTATGATCTGCGCTTCCCTTGCTGGCTCCGCAACCGTGTGACCGACGGAAATTTAAGCTACGACCTTTTGCTGCTGCCGGCCAACTGGCCCCAAGACCGCGGCTACGCCTGGCATCAGCTGCTTATTGCCCGAGGCATTGAAAATCAGGCGTATATCGCAGGCGCCAATCGTTCGGGAGAAGACAGATTCGGCCTTTATGACGGTCTGTCAGAAATCGTAGACTACAAAGGCCGCGTGATGAAAAGCGAAAACCTGACTGTCAACAGTTCTCTAAGACCCGAAGCAGAGACTGAAACTGAAAGCGGCTGTCTCGCCGGACCTGACACAGCCGATATCTCTATATATATTCTTTCAAAATCACGCATGGAGCGTTTCCGTCAACTGTTTCCTGTCTGGCGCTCGGCCGACTGACTTGACATCTCTTTTTCGAACCTGTTCAGATTGTAACAAGTGTGGCTACATAGTTTGAAGCGGTTTGCGATATGACGTTGAATTTGCTTCGCAAAACGGCCGTAGAGACACACGAGATATCCGTTGCAATAGAGTTGTCGAGTTTGTAAATGCTCTCTTTTATGGTCCAAAGTCTTGCAAATGCAGTGGCCGAGTCATCCGATTCGGTTATCTCACGACGTTCGTCGGCGGTAAAACAGTAGTCGGCCACCGTCGGGTCATAAGGACGGACAATCTCTTCAACATCGCAACCTACCGGATTCACGTCCGCAGCCGCCATGACAGCACACCGACAATGGCTGAGCGAAATGTGCAGCCGATGACGATAACTGCCGGAATAAGTGTAATCGGAGAGTGTCGGACGGCCGTTATGGTCATAGATGAGCTTAAAGTCGTCTATGCCAAAGTCATTACGCAACAATGCGGCGAGAGTCAGATAAGCAAAAGCGCTCTGCAGCCTGTCGAGAGGGTTGCGATAAGAAAGCGCCAGTTGCCGCCTCCACGGCGGCAGCTGTGAGAGCAGGTCGTGGAGGCGAGGCAAGTCGCGTTCGGGCAGGATTGGTGTTATTGAATACTTTGCCGTCAGCAAGTCAAATCACGGAAGAATAAGCACTGATTTTCAGGGTCATAAAGAATTATTTCTTATCCATTGCCGAGTCGAAGTATCCCAACGTCGATATGGCTTCGATAAAACTGCTTATGTAAGCCGTGGAAGTGGGACTCCAACGGAATCCGAGACGCAAGAGTATCTGATTGGTGTAGGCAGCCGTACATGGGATATAGGCCGCGTCGGTGTCGTCGCTGTTATATGCCACCAGCGGCTGAAGGAGTGTCACGGCGTCGCCGTCGGACGACATGGCCCGGCTTAACCGCTCGGCAAAGACTGCGGTCTCTACCGCCTCGATTGATTGCGGAAGCAACCGGTTGAGTACATCTATCACGTCGCACAGCGGCACATGGTGATTGTTGAGAGGATGGAACACGACATTGTCAGCCGGAGTGGATGCAAGCCGGATGATGGAAGCAGCGAGCTGATCGACGGGCGTGAACTCGCAGGTAGAGTCGAGGTGACTGTAAGGAACACATCCGAGAGCGAGATAGGCACGCAAACGGCCCATGAAAGCGTTGGTGCGGAAATTAGCCTGAAATTCACCGTCACAAGCGCGAGGCGATATGTTGCCTACACGCATGATCTTGGCATTGAGACCATGATTCTGAATGGCTTCGAGGATTATGGTTTCGGCGTCGTACTTAGAACGTACATACTGGTTTGAGAGTCCCTGTCCGAGGTCAAGCGACTGTTCGGTGAGAACTTTGGTGGCGGCTACAGCTGCCGGAGCGTCGCCTGCGACCGAAACTGTGGAAATATGCACGAGACGGCGCCGTTTGGGTACGCACCAGTCGACGATGCGGCGCACGGTGTCGACATTGGCGTGCTCAATCTCGCGTCCGGGAGCAAAATGCTTGACCGAGGCGGCGCAGTTGATTACGGTGTCGATGACAGCCGGGTCGAGCGCGGCGAGTGTATCGTCGTCGTTAAGGTCACCGCGAATGATGCGGATGCGAGAGCCGAACAATTCTTCGTATGTCGAACCGAAGTAGTAGAACAGAAGTGTGCGCAGGCGCGAAGATGCATCGAACGATTTGGACGAACGCACCACGCAGCTCACCACGGCATCGGTGTACTCGAGCAGATGATGCAGCACATGCACGCCTAAGAAACCGGTTGCGCCGGTAAGGAGCACGTTACCTACGGCCTGCGATGTACCGTTGCAGAAAGCCTCGATAGTGCCTTTACGAAGCACGCCGGCAAACTGTTCTTCATGCTCATCGACATTATTTGAGACAGCCGGAGCCGTATCTGCGTCAGGGGAGACTGCGTGAGCAAGGAGTTCGGCGAGAGCACGCGGCGTCTTGGTCGAAAACAGGTCTTTATATTTGATTTTTATGCCGTGTTGAGCCAGAACGGCCACCACTTTGATTGCGTTGATCGATGTGCCTCCGATTTTAAAGAAATCGTCGTTGGCGCCGACGCGGTCAAGCGACAGAGTGTGGCGGAATGCTTCGGCGATGGTAGCCTCGTCACCTTCTGCCGGCTCTACATAGGGCGCAAGCTCTTCAAGCACCGGTTCGGGCAGGTGCTTGCGGTCGAGTTTGCCGTTGGGTGTGACCGGGATGCGGTCAACGGGGTTGAAACTGTCGGGCACCATGTACTCGGTGAGGTGACGTGAGAGGTGGGCGCGGAGCTCCTCCGGGTCGATGTTTTCACCTTCGTACCAGATGCAGAGATGGTCGACGTTCTGTATCTTGCATACGTTGGCAACCGACATCTTCACGCCGGGGAAACTGTTGGCCACACTCTCTATCTCTCCAAGCTCGATACGCAGACCGCGGAGCTTGACCTGATGATCGATGCGTCCGAGAACGTCCACGTCGCCGTCGGGCAACCTGCGTGCAAGGTCGCCTGTGCGGTATGCCGGCTCTTCGTGATAGATGATGAAACTTTCGGCTGTTTTGTCGGGGAGATTGTGATAGCCTTTGCCCACACTGCGCCCGGCAATGACAAGTTCGCCGACGGCGCCTACAGGCAACTCTCCGCCCCATGCGTCGGTGACGTATTCTCGGTAATTGTAGAAAGGAGGACCTACCGTTACAGGCTTACCCACAGTGAGCACGGCGTGATTTGAACCCACAGTACACTCGGTGGGACCGTATTCGTTGACAGTGAGGCCACGGAATCCTGCCGCGTCGAGCTTCGGCAGCAACGATGCCGGAATTGCCTCGCCACCGATATTAAGCAATTTGCAATGAGAAATTGCTTCGCAAAACTCAGGCAACTCGAGCATGGCGGCCAGACGGCTCGGAGTGGCATCGAAGGCTTCAACTCCGGTGCGTTGCATCAGGGAGGCGAGCATGGCCACATCCTTGCACTCTTCCTCGTTGGCAAGCACGAGTGTATGCCCCGAAGTGAGCGATGTGCCCAGATCGACGTGCGAGGCGTCGAAGGAGATGGTGACAATGAGCATATTCACCTTTGGCTCGTCGTTGCCCATTGACTCGTATATGAGCTTGCGGTAGCCGTACAGATAGTTGGTGGCGGCTCCGTGATGGATAACCACGCCCTTCGGACGGCCGGTCGAGCCGGAGGTGTAGATAAGATATGCGGGCATATCCGGGTCGATTTTGACACAAGGACGGGAATTGTCGGTGAACGCAAGCAGCTCGTCGACATCCACTGCCGCCGAGGGGTAATCGCCCGCGCGGTCGGCCGTTGTGATTATGCACTTGGCGTCGGAGTCTTCGGTAATGAGCCTGATACGTTCTACGGGATAGTCCGGGTCGCAAGGGATGTAGGCGGCTCCCGATTTCATCACGCCGTAGATTGAGGCAATAAGTCGTGAATCGCGAGGCAAAAGCACGACTACCTTGTCGCCACGGTCCACACCGCGGGCACGGAGAGCGTTGGCTATCCGGTTTGCCTCGGCGTCGAGCTGGGCGTAGGTAAGTGTGCGGTCGGTTGCGATAAGTGCCGTGGCATCCGGCGCGGCATCTGCCTGCAGTTCGAATGCGCCGTGATAGGAGGCATATGGCACTTCTCCTGCCACACCGTCGCGGATGCCGTCGAGACATCTTTCGGCCTGAGGTGAAAGCAGAGATATGCCGGCCACAGTTTCGGATGAGGACATCGTCAAGGCTGCTGTTGTCAGCATATCGAGCAGCGTAGCCATGTCGGCGCTGTTGTATAGCGATGCGTCGTATTCAAGTTCGAGACGATACTTGCCTTCGCCGGGTGTGAAGATTAAAAGTGAGAGAGGCACTTTGGCTGTATCGAGTGCGACTGAAATTTTCTCGTTTGAGAGAGGACCGTCGTCAGCGTCGAGAGAGACACCGCCTTCGTAGACATACATTATCTCGGGACAGATACCGTAGCGGCTTACAATCTCGGTGAAGGGATAGAAATCGTAGCCACGCGTGGTGTTGAACTGATTTTGCATATCAAGAGCCATAGAAACCGGCGACAAACTATGAGCTTCTTTCGGCTTGATACGTGACACCACGGGGAGTGTCTTGACAAACATACCGATGTCGTCGACAAGGCGCACATCGCCGCGGCCGTTATTAACAGTGGTAATGGCAATCGTTTCGTTACGTGTTAGGCGGTGAAGTGCCTGCATCAACGATGCAAGGAAGTAGTTGCTTGGTGTGATGGCGTTGGAGCTGCAGAAACTGTCAATCGCCTTTCCGTCAATCTCGCTGTTGAGGCGGAAAAGCGTGCCGGATTCGACCGCTTCGGAAACAGTGCTGTGCGGATATACTGTGGTCTCGGTGTCGGAGAGTAATTTCTCGAACCAGCCTTCAGCCTCCTCATATTCGGCGCTCCTGAGCAAAGCTGCTTCGTCGTCGGCCCACTCGAACGCGCTGTAAGTTTCCTCGGCAAGAGCCTCACCGGAGTAAGACTTGGATAGCGAATCGAAAAAGACCATGGCCGACACTCCGTCGAACACGATGTGATGGAAATCCATAAACAACCACGCCTCTTGTCCGTGATGCACTATCACGAAACGATACAAAGGCTCAGCGAAGAGGTCGAAGGGGCGCATAAGAGCCTGCATATCCTCGCGCGTGGGCACGTGGTCGATAGTTAGATGTTCGATACTTATATTTTCCGGGGCGAGACGCTGCTGCATGATATCGCCGCTTCGGTTCACGAAACGAGCGTTCAGAGCCGGATGGGCCTTCACCGCGCTTTCAATAGCTTTCTGAAGACGCTCGATATCCGTATCAGGCTTGATTTTGAACACCTGAGCCACATTATATTGCAGGGCATCACGGTTTCGCTCCCAGTCTATAAGCACGCCGCGCTGATTCTCGGTAATGGGATAATATTTACGCTTGGCGGCTGACTGCTGCTGCGTGGCGGAGGCCGAAGCTGCGCCAATGGCCGAGATAATGCCGCGCACGGTCGGGTCAGCCATCACTTGCTTCGATTTGAGAGGCACGTCCAGGCGTTTTGCGATAGTGGCCACAAGCCGCATCGCCAGAAGCGAGGTAAGACCGACTTTGAGCAGATTGGTGGTAACGCCGAAAGAGTCGTGACCGATGACTCCGGAGACAATTTCACACATCTCACGCTCGGCATCGTCGGCTGGAGGCACCATTTCGTCGTTGATTTTAATTTCAGGTACCGGAAGCGCCTTTCGGTCAACCTTACCGTTGGTTGTCATAGGCAGCGCGTCAAGCTGAATGATGGCCGAGGGAATCATAAATTCGGTCAGGTCCTGTGACAGGAAGTCACGGAGCTCGTCGGCCGAGAGACTTGCGCCGTCCTTGACTGTATAATATCCTACAAGCTGCTCGTTGCCTCCGATGGTCTTGACCGCAGCCACAAACTGGCGCACGTCGGGGTGACGTGTCGCTACGGCTTCGATTTCACCAAGCTCAATGCGAAGTCCGCGCAGCTTGACCATACCGTCGATGCGTCCTATGAACTGTATGTCGTCGTCTTCGTTCCAGCGCACGAGGTCGCCTGTGCGATAAGCACGTCGGCCGTCGATTGTTATGAATTTTTCGGCAGTGAGTTCGGGACGGTTGAGATAGCCAACGCCGACACCGGCGCCGAGGATGACAAGTTCGCCCGGCACACCGCGAGGCACACGCCGGCAATAGCGATCAAGCACCCGAAGCTCGTAGCCCGGAATGGGTCGGCCTATTACCGAACCGTCGGTGGGTCCCTGAGGCTCAAAACTTGTGGCGATTACAGTGCACTCGGTGGGTCCGTAGAGGTTGGCGAAGCGGAAAGGCTGCCGGCCCAACGGAGGCAGTTTTTCACCGCCTGTAGCAAGCCAACGCAATGAAGGAAATTCGTAAAGGCTGACAAGCTGCCATGCTATCTGTGTGGTGACAAACGCAACAGAAATGCGGTTTTGGTCAATGAATTTATGCAGCGCGTCAAGGTCGTGACGCGTATCCTCGTCGAGTATATATAATGTAGCGCCAGCCATGATGGTGGGATAGAGGTCCATCATGTGGGCATCGAAACCGAAGTTGGCATAAGCCGGTACGCGGTCTTCAGAGCCGAGGGCGGTAATTTTCACGTAGTCGTGACAGTAGTTGAGTATGTTGGCGCGTGTGAGCGTGACGCCTTTGGGCTTGCCTGTCGAGCCGGAGGTGTAAAGAATCACAAACGGTGACTCAGGATCGTATGTGTAAGCCGATGGATTAAGTCGGTCGTCGGTTGCGGATATTTCGGACGCGTCTATGACCTCTCCGACATAGCCCGGCATCACTTTTTGAAGCAGACCGTCGACGGTGATTACGAATTTCACTCCGGCATCGTCGAGCATGAATTGCAGGCGTTCTTCGGGGAAAGTCGGGTCAAGGGGCATATAGGCTGCTCCGGCTTTCATCACGGCAAGGGGTATAAGGGCCATCCACTCGCTGCGCGGAATCATTACGCCCACTGTCATTCCCGGCTCTACACCTGCTTTGCGCAGCGCAGCGGCCATGACAGTGGATGTGCGGTCAAGCTCGGAGTATGTGTAAACTCGTCCTGACGGCGACACTACAGCCGCCTTGTCGGGCATCTCGCAGGCAATGCGCGCCACAACGCCTTCGATGGGTACAGACCTGTCGAAATCAAGCGCCGGTGTGCTCTCTATGCCTTTTAATTCGCGTTCGGCCGCATCATCTGTCAGACGAAGCGATGCAACAGGCGCATTTTCAACACCGGGCGTGCACAGCTGTTGCAGCGCAAGGTCGAAAGTTGCGACGAGACGGTCGATTGTGGCTTCGGTATAGAGCGAAGTGTCCCACAGAACATCCATATCTATGCCTTCGGGCGTGAGATAAAGCTGCATCGAGAGTGGAACGCCCGTCTCACCGATGTCGTAACGCTCGGCAGTGAAGCCGTCGCAGATTGAGTTTAAGTCAAGCAAGTGGCCCTGATAGGCAAAGAGCAAACTTTGTTTGAACCCGGTCTCGGCGGCAAGATCGGCAAACGAATATAAGTCTGCGGCGCGTGTGCGATTGCGCTCGTCGTTCATCTCATTGAGAAGGTCAGATACGCTGACACCGTTGCCTATATGGCAACGCACCGGCAATGTCCTTACCATCATTGTGATAGTGTCGGCGACGTCGGCCGTGGTGCGGCCGTGAAAAATAGTAGAGAACATCACGTCGTCGCGACCTGTGAAGGCTCCGAGAGTCACGCCCATCGCGGCATTGGCCATCGACGCGCCGCCGTGAAAACGGTCGGCCGGCATTGCAAGCCGTGTGACCTTGTGACTGTAGCCGATGCCATCTTTGGCATCGGCGTAAATTTCCGAGCCGTCGCTATCAAAATCGCCGAAAGTGGAGAGATAATATTGCTTTTGATTGTCGAATTGCTCTCCGCTGCGGGCTTCGGTTTCTCGTTCGGCAATCCGGAATGCATCGACAGCTTCCGGTTTTAGCTCTTCACCTCTGAGGGCTGCGCTTAGGTCACGCACCAATACTCGAAGCGAACTGCCGTCGAACACGATGTGGTGCACAAGCATTACCAGCCATACAGCCGAAGGTGTCACGACGACTGTGAAACGGCACAGGTGACCTCCGGGGATGTCGATATGACCGATTGTGTGTTTCTTGTATTCCTCATAAGCTTCGTCGGACATACGCTCCACACGGATGTCGGGGCGGGTGCCCTGCCGCATACGCGGCACGCCTTCATCGTCCTCGGTGATTTCGGCCATCAGAGCCGGATGATATCCTAAAATTGCATAAGCAGCCGCGGCAAGCCGTTCGGGGTCGATGCCGGCGCCAAAGCGGAAAGCGTAGGCTATATGGTATATTAGATCGTCGCGATAAGCCGAACCGAGATAGATGCCGGTCTGGCTTTGACTGAGGGGTGATGATTTCATATTATATAATGTGTAATGATTATTTTCAGAAATGATTATAAATTATCAGGCTTATTCCAAGTCATTGTCAGGATATTCTGATTGAACATAAACTCGTACTTCATGTCATCGCAGCTCTTCTTGGCGATAATTAAGCCGAGCCCGGTGCGCGGGTCTTGCTCAACAGGATTGAACGGACGTCCGGAGTCATGGACCACTGCGGTGACACTGTCGGGAAGAAGCGAAATGCGCAGGTCGATCGACGGCACTTTTCGATTAATTTTCCCTGCATGGTCAATGATATTCTTGATAATTTCTTCGCAAGAGAGCACCACACGGTTGCGCAAGGCTGTCGTAATACCGGCCGATTGCAGCCATGTGTCTGCCTCATGAAGCTGTGCACCGGCGTCTTGCATATCCGGCTTAAGGCTTGTATCGAAAATATTGTCGGCCGACTGACGTGGTATCAAGAAGAAAGGCATAACGACGCTTTTCTTCTTCTTCATAACCATCAGCAGCAGAATCAACAGCAGCACACACTGCCCGACGGCAAATCCCCACCAGGCGCCGGTGCCTGCGGCTGCAAAAATCCAGAAGAAAAACATCGGCAACAGAGGCTGACCTACCGAAACAGCCATCGCCTGCGTTGTGTTGCCATAAACCTGGTAAACGGGTATCAACAACCCTATGGCGCATTGCAATATCACGTTGAAGGCGAATGCCGGAATGGCAACCTCGGCTACTGACAGCGTGTCGGCCGTAACGCCGAACAACTCGCCGATAAAGTCAGGGAAGAAAATCATAAAACCGGCATAAATAACCAGACTTGCGCCGAGGAACGAGTAAGCTTTGCCCATCACCATCGCTACGCCGCGGTTGTCGCCCGAACCGGCAAGAATCGATGCCACAGGCTGAAACGAGTCGATGGCGCCGGTAAGAATAATCATGGATATTCTCAGCAGGTACATACACACTGCAAACACTATCACGCCAGAGGTGCCGAGATAATCGATAGCTACAATGTTGCAAACGAATATCTGCACCGACATCAGCAAGCCGGTAAATCCCGAAGGCGCGCCTGAGAGGGAAATTTCGTACAAATCTTTCAACCTGCCGCCGGCTCTCAGGCGCAGTGTATCTTTCTTGCGGAAATGTCCCAGAAGTATAGCTATTGCAGGCAAGTAACTGATCACTGTTGCCGCCGCTGCGCCCTTCATTCCCCATCCGAACAATGCCATAAAGACATAATCAAGGATAAGGTTTACAGCAATGCACGTGGTCACAGCTACCGTTACTCTCTTTGGCTCGCCGTCAAGAGCAACAAACATTTGCAGCACTATCATAAGCATATACAAGGCGCCCGACGGTATGGTGATTACCATATATTCTTTGGCGAAAACTTCTATCGAGGCATCGGGGCATAGAAATTCTACTATCGGATTGAAAAACGCGAGTCCGGCGAGACCAAGGACAAGACCGATGACTACAGCCGCTGCTGTCGACAACGAAAATATTTGAGAAGCCCTGTCGCGTTCGTGAGCCCCGATAGCCTTGCCGGCCATAATCGTACCTCCTACGCCGAGAAGCAGACATAGAGAGAAATATAGCTGTAGCACCGGCATGGCAATATTGATGGCGCTCATTGCCGTGTCGCTGATGAGGCGCGTGACCATCAGTCCGTCGACAAGCGCTCCCATCTGAGAGGCTGCCACGGTCATTACCGAAGCGAAGAGGAAACTGCGGAAAGCACGGCTTACCAGATAGCTGTTGCGTTTCATTCTAAGTAGGAGATAGGAATTAGGAATTAGGAATTAGGAATTAGGAATTAGGAATCAGAAATGAGGAATTTGATAACAAGATGATTGCGCTCGGCACTGCGATAGTATTGCAAATCGTCGGAGAGTGCGCGTACGAGGTGAATCCCAAGTCCGCCCGTTCGCCTCTCTTCGGCCGGTGCATTTATGTCAGGCTCAGGAGCCGCCGTAGGGTCGAACGGCTTTCCTGTGTCGGAAATTTCGAGCGTGAGCGCTCCCGCTATGTCGTCATACCGCGCAACGAGCCTGATGTCATCCTCTTGGCCGGGTGGATATGCATAAGAAATCACGTTGACCAATGCCTCTTCGAGCAGGAGATTGATGCGTCCGCTCTCACTGAGAGGCAGGTGATAACGCTCGACGAGCCGGGAAGTGATACAGGGTATCTCGCTCACTGTCTGCATTGATGAGCTGAGGGTAAATATTTCAGGAGTGGAGAGCAATGTAAAATATAGTGTTGCAACCGTTGTCGGCAGGGTTAATTATGAAATCTTATGCACAGCATTGTGAGGTCGTCGCTCTGCTCGGCCGAGCCTGCATAGCGGCTCACGGCGGCATCGACTGCTCCGATAATCTCGCGTGGCGAGTCTTGCGACGAGAGCAACGACAGCATTCTGTCATCGCCAAACAATTGGTGATCGGTATTTTCGGCTTCGGTGAGGCCGTCGGTATACAGGAAAAGAGCGTCGCCGGAACTGAGGGTCAGACTCTCTTGCTCGTAGTCATATCCTCCGAATACACCGGCCGGGATGTTTTGTCTGACGGTCAGCAGTGCTGCCTTTGCGTCTGAAATGAGTACAGGCTGATTGTGGCCGGCATTGCAATAAGTAAGTTTGCCTTTGGCAAGATCAAGGACTCCTACAAAAAGTGTTACAAACATACAGGCGTCGTTGCCTTCGACTATTGTATCGTTGATAGCGGTAACAATTGCGGCCGGAGAGTCGGTGCGCTCGGCGCTGCTGCGGAAGAGCGTACGTGTCACAGCCATAAACAGAGCGGCCGGGACACCTTTGCCGGAAACATCACCGATAATGAAGTAAAGACGCGAGTCGCGGATGAAATAGTCGTAGAGGTCGCCGCCGACTTCTCGTGCCGGACGTATTGAAGCGTATAGTTCGAGTCCGGGATAGTCCGGAAACGGAGAGAAATCGTGAGGCACAAGACTCATCTGTATGCTGCGCGCGATGTTCAACTCGCTTTCGATACGTTCTTTTGCCCGGGTGGTGATTACGAGTTGCGCCATCTGTTGCCGCAGAGATGTTTGCATTTCTGCAAATGCGTTGTTAAGACGAGCTATATCGTCACGGCCCGGCAGGTCGGGTAAACTCACATTGAGGTCGCCTTCGGCAATCTCTGTCGCCGCCGATGTAAGCCGTGTAAGCGGTTTCATCGAGTATAAAACCACACATCTCACCAATATAATGATGATAAGCAGACCGACAATAAGAAAAACTACCGCTTTGACGCTCACCGAGTCGAGCTGCGACATGATGGATGCATAAGGACATACACAGCAAATCGACCAGTAGGTGCCCGGAATCTTATCGAAGACCACTATTGCGTCGGTGCCGCAGATGTCGGTGCGCACAGTGCCGCTTTGGCCGTGCATCATGCGCCAGCCGATATCGGCAAGATGCTTGCAATGAGCAGCGCGGGCGTAAGAGAATATACCGTCGTAAAGCAGCAACGTGCTGTCGGGGTGTGATAAAAAGCGACCTTTCTTGCTGATAATAAATGAGTATGCGCCGTCGAACGGACTCAGACGCGAAACTTCGCTGCGCATCATACTCAACGCCACATCGGCAGTGAGCACGGCCAAAGTGCGTCCGTCGCCGTCGTGCAGAGGCAGACTGCAAGTGACCATGAGCTCGTCGCCGGCTCCGCGGTCATAGTATGGATCGCTCCACATCGTACTGTCTGAGGCCACGGCGTCGGTGAACCATGACATTGTCGTATAATCATAATCGGTGTTTCCGAGCTGTTTGTGCTCAATTGTGCCATCGGGCTTGATTGAGACGTATTCCATAAGTCTCGATCCCGCAGCATCAGGCACTAACGCCACCGAGCCTCCCATAAGCAGGGAATCGGTTGTTACGATTCTCTCAACTGCGCCGGCAAGCTCTTTGTGACGCCCGAGCCTGTCGGCAACCATCGGAGCGGAATTGCGGAGGTGATACTCCACACGGTCCAATTCGTCGGACAGCCTGCTGATGCGTCCGTTCACCATCTCGCGGGCAAATGACGCAGCCAATCGCTCTTCGAGCTCAACACCGTAACGAAAGAAGACCGTAACAATCGCTGCAAACATTGCAATGATCGCTATCGACACGTAGAGACTGAGACGGTTGCTGAGCGACATGTCAGAGATTGTCAACGTTTGATGTTGAACAGCTTGTCGAAACCGGTTATGGAAAAGATATTGCCTATCTCGTCGTTGACATTATGAAGCTCGAGCTCCCCGCCCTGAGCCTTGACATCTTTAAGCAGCGCCAGAAACAATCTCAGTCCCGAACTGCTGATATATTCCAAACCGCCGCAGTCGAGCACAATTTTCTCGGAAGCATGATTATGCAAAAGAGCGAAACTGCCCTGACTCTCGGTGGCGGCAAGTGTGTCGAGCCGGCCTGAAATGGCAGCTGAAACGACACCGCCTGCTTCATCGATTGTAATATTCATAGGTATAATATTTAAGTAACAAAGGGCGAGGTTGTTGTTCATCGCCCGGATTAAAAGTCATTTATTAAAACACGCAGGCACAATGTGACAAGTACCGTGATGTTTTTGCACAAGTTAAACAAAATATTCAAAAAAATCAAAAACATTTTTTAATGTTCGGCGTTATAAATTTAAAAAGAACGTTACAACCTGCTATTTATTACATTATGACTGACTACGACAAAAAACACAAAAACCGCACATCGATGTGGATAGCCATCGGCGCTATCGTGCTGATAATTCTGCTTTTGGTATGGCTCACATTTGCCGATTTCTTCGGCGATACAGACGTGGCCGCATTTCTCATAGGTCCTATCTGCTGAAAGCACAGGATAATGAGACATTCGGTATGCGCCATCCTGCTGGCCGCGGCTATATTATCAACCGCGGCTCAGGAAAATATAAACTTGCACCAAGATAATAAATCTCTGACAGTCAACTTGGACAATTCTGTCACTTTTCGCCTCGGCGCTCCACACGCTTCGGAGGTGAAGGTGACCGGTGATGCCGTGCCATCAGGTTCGGCTCTAATGCAGCGCGACTCGGCCGGCGTATGGCAATACACCACCGGTCCTCTCGCGCCGGAACTGTACAGCTACAACTTTCTCGTCGACGGGGTGCGGATCACCGACCCGGGCAACGCTTACGTGATGCGCGACATCGGTTCGTTGCAAAACGTCTTTCTTATCGGCGGCGAACAAGCAGATTATTATCGGGTGACCGACGTGCCGCACGGCTCGCTCGGCAAAGTCTGGTATCATTCCGCAGCCTCCGGCAGCGACCGCCGTCTCTCCGTCTACACTCCGGCCGGATACGAAAACGGCGACAGCCGGTATCCGGTACTATATCTTCTCCACGGAATGGGCGGCGACGAAAACTCCTGGACCGAACTCGGCTGCGCCTCCCGCATACTCGACAATCTGATTGCACAAGGCAAAGCGATGCCTATGATAGTAGTGATGCCCAACGGCAACGTCGACATGGACGCGGCTCCGGGAGAATCGTCATGGGGCTACCGACAGCCCACCGCCGACCTGCCCCGGACTATGAACGGCGAATTCGAACGCTCGTTTCCCGAAATCGTACAATTCGTAGACTCGACCTATCGCACTTTGCCCGAAAAATCAAAAAGAGCGATAGCCGGTCTGTCGATGGGCGGATTGCACGCACAGCGCATATCCATGGCCTTTCCGGATATGTTCGATTACATAGGCCTGTTTTCGGCCGCCACCATACCACACAGCAAGACGCACAGCGACTTTTACGACGATATCGAGGGTAAACTCGCACGTCAGTTCGCCGTTTCGCCGAAACTTTACTGGATAGCCATCGGACGCGACGATTTTCTCTACGACGAGAACAAAATATTCCGCAACCTTCTTGACGAAGGCGGTTATCCGTACACCTATCATGAGAGCGACGGAAGCCATCAATGGCGCAACTGGCGGCGTTATCTCACCCGCCTCGCTCCCCTGCTCTTTCAGGCCCGGTAAACCATAGAAAAATCACTTAGCCACCAGACCGCCGTCGACAAGGTAATGTCCTCCGGTGCAAAACGCCGCCGCCGGCGACGCAAGGAAATATACCATCTCGGCCACTTCCTCGGGCCGTCCCAACCTTCCCGGAGCGAAAAGCGACTTTTCCTCTTCGATAAGTCGTTCGCAGGAAATGCCGGTGCGGAGCGACGAACGCTCTATGGCCGTACGCATCAGCGGAGTGTCGATTGTGCCGGCGCACACAGCGTTGACACGGATATTGTACGGAGCCAAATCGATGCTCAGACTGCGTGTAATCTGTCCGAGAGCGCCTTTGGTAAGACCGTAAGCGAAGCTGTTGGGCTTGCCCACATACCATTGGTCCGAGCAATTGATGACGACCGAACCGCCGCCTCCGCGTTTTATTTCCTCAATCGTGGCGCGAAGAGCATTGATCGTGCCGAATATGTTTATATCGACTATCCGGTGCAAATCCTCATCTTTGATGTCAAGAATTGTGTTGCTCTGATGTATGCCGGCGTTGGCAAAAACCGAATCAAGCGCACCGAAACGCTCGACCGCGGCTTTGACGGCATTTCGGCAATCTTCCGCCGACCGCGTGTCGCCATGCACAAACATCACATTATCCGAAGCTGACTCATCAAGTGCCCGAGCGGCTGCATCAGAGTCAAAGTCCATAAAAGTCACGTTCCAGCCTTCATCGGCAAATTTTTTCACTGAAGCCCGGCCGATACCGGTTGCTCCGCCTGTAATAAATATTGTAGACATAATCGCAAAAATATATAACCCGTCACAGTGCAGACGCATTGTACGGCGATGCAAAATTTCACTGCAAAGATACCTATTAAAAAAGAAATATTCACTACCTCAGCCGCACAATTTGAAGCTTCTGCACGAGTTTGTTCCGCAAAATTACAAAATAATAAACGAGATTATTTGCCGGAAACGAATTTATTTATAACTTTGCAACGTGGGAATAATTATCCCGCAATAACATAATCAGAAGCGTTTCGAGCTTTATCCTCCTAAGGAAATCGCCAATTTCAAAAACACGAAGGAAAGAGCAGTCAAGAAAACGCTCATGCTTGTCGTATATCCACTCCCCGACAAGGGGAAATCGATATTCGATATGGCGTGGGAGTGGACTGTTTATTTCGTGTCAGGCGTTTGGCGATGCCTCCTTAGGGATAAACAAGAACATCATTCCACGCCTCTTTCGTACATGGTCGGATTTGGGAATGGCTCCGACCGTCAAATCACATCATTATGCAAAGAATTTTAAAATTTTTGCTTTTTTTTGCGGTGATTCTTGTAGTACACCTACAAGGATTGAGCGCCGACCACCGCTATTCCGACAACTACGCCAAAATGGAAGTTGTCTGGCAAAACAGCCTGAAATACAACGTGTATTTCAAAGCAAGCAAGAATGTTTTCGGTCGTTGGGATTATAAAGTAAATCACATCTCGCTATGCGATTACAACTCAAATGCCATTGCAGACGGCATCATAACGGTGCCTGAGTGCATTGAGTATGACAACGAAGTATACATGGTAAATGAGTTGGAAAATATCTCTTTCAAAAATTCCGAGATATCAAGTATCATCGTCGAAGGCAATCCTGCATTCGGAGAGGAATTCCAAGGCTTCACAGGAGAGATAATCTTGAAAAAAGGAGCTAAAGCGATCTATTCTGACGATGCTTTCAGCAACTTTGAAGGCACACTGACCAACTACGCCATTGACGTGACCCAAGGATTTTACGACGCTATCGCAAATATGGATGCAGACAAAACCAAACTGAAATGTCGGTATTCAATCTACGACACCTGTAAGGAGAAATTTGTCGGCGAAGTTATTCCTTTCGGTCTGAAAGCGTGGATTATTGACGATGTGCGTATGATCGACTGCTATAAATTCAAAATCGGATATTATGGCGACGCCTCCGAAGACAAACTCACAGTGACATTCAAAGACGCGAAAATTACCCCTGACAATGGTGAATACAAAATCACTCATATTTCGCCTAAAAAGAAATACGATGTGATTTTCAACTACGAGGGTGAGGATTTTGCCAACTCCATCCCCGTAACATATTCAAGGTGTGTCGGGATTTCTGGTCCCAAAACATATGAAGGGAAAATAGAAGGTGAAGTTTTGGGATATGACGGTAACTATGACGACCTCAAAGCTTATGAAGCCGGCATAAAGTACTGCGAGATGTACTACGGGTCCGGGAAAGAAGAAGTATTATCAACCGCTGTCGGAAATTACAATGAAGCGGAGAAGTGTTTCAATTACAAAATTGAGAATCTGTTCCCGGGTAATGAATACAAATTATATCCTTACACACTACTGTCCACTAAAAATGGACGGGGTTAAAAATTAATATTATCAAACAAACT
>JBJEDE010000040.1:0-80743 GCA_051871795.1 Muribaculaceae bacterium
CGAGGCCGCGCTTCGCTTCCCAGTATCATTTGCCGACCGGGATAGTCGGCAATTCCCATGATTTTTGTGCCGACCGGGCCGGTCGGCAATTCCCTGTATGCGGCACTTCCAGATAAAGGGTTGTGTCAGGTTGGGTCGGTGATGCTGAGGAAGAGGTCGATGTAGCGTTGGGCGATGGCTTGGTCGCTGAAGAGGCGGTTGATTTCCCGGTGCTGGCTTTGGCGTGAAATGGTTCCGGAGCGGTCGAGGCTGAGCGCCCAGGCGAGTCCGGCTGCGAGGTCGGAAGTTTTGGCGTATCGGGCGAGATAACCGGTGCGGAGATGGTCTATAATGTCGGCTTGTCCGCCGTGTAGAAAAGCTACGGGGATACATCCGGCGGCCATGCCTTCGATAAGTGTGCCGGGTAGTGTTTCATAGTGCGACGAGGATAGGATGACGTCGGAATGGGCGAGTATTTGCTGTATGCGTCCGGAGTCGGAAATCATGCCGAGATGCACATGAGGCAGTCGGAGTGAAGATAGCGCGTCGTGGTCGCGCATAGCCCCGAAGAATACGGCGGTTGCCGCTGTGCCCGAGTCGTGCAGTAGGTTAAGAGCCTCGACAGCAAGCGGAAGGCCTTTGATAGGGTCATCGATACGGGCTGCGCCGAAGGCTATCAGTTTGCCCTCGGGGAGTGAGAGCGCTTCTCTGGTGACGCTCGGCGTGACGGAGTAGGAGTCGATTGGGAAAGCATTGGGAATAACGCTTACGTTGCGTCCGCGGCACAACGAGCTGTGGCGGCAACATTCGGCAAGCCAATTGCTTACGGCCACGAAATGAATATCTTTTCGGTCGTAAAGAGCGGCTTTACGGTCGTGAGTTGAAGTAGAAAGGTCGTGCCTGTGCGTACCATTATATAAATATTGACAAAATCCGCACTTGGCAAGGTAGCGGTTGCAGAGGCCGGCATGATGGCAGACGCCGGTGAACGGCCACATATCGTGCATTGTCCACACGACAGGGGCTTCGATACGTGCGATTTCCGAGAGCGAGAGCATCCCTTGATTTATCCAGTTGAGCACTACGACGTCGGCCGATTTCACCCATGGATGATCATGGATTGAGAGACCGCAACACGCCGTCGAGACTTTGAATATATCGTCTCTGTTGAATCCGTTGCCCAGAAAAATCTGAGCCGTTTCAGCCAGAAAAGAGATTTTGCTTCTCCAACGCGGAGCCGCCTCGGCCACACGCAGGTCGGGATGCGAAGCGTGCATCACAAGCATACGCGCATCCACTCCGTGCCGGACGAGAGCCTGCATCAGACGCATAGTTACCACGGAGGCGCCTCCGAGCGTATCGCTGTGATTGATGAGTACGACTTGCATTTATCGGCGCAATTTATGTAAAACCGGTTCGACCAAAGCATTGAGTTTCAATCCTTCGCAGCGCACGACGGCGGCAACGAAGAGAGCGAGGAGCAATGAGCGCACTGCGTAATTGAGCCACATCGAGGAGAAATCGAGCACGTAGACGCCGAGCACGTAAAGCGCAGCTGCGAAGAGAGTCCACAATCCGAGACGGCGTACCGGATAATCGATGGGGTATTTATATTGGCCGATTATGTAGCTTGCGATCATCATAAGCGCGTAGCACGAAAGCGCGGCCCAGGCGCAGCCCATATACCCGTATCGGGGAACGAGCAACACATTCATGATTATCGTCACGGCCAGACCGCCGAGCGAGAACCACATACCCCACACCGTGCGGTCGGAAAGTTTGTACCACACAGAGAGATTAAAGAAGATGCCGAAGCACAACTCGGCTATCATCACCACGGGCACCACGGCGAGGCCCGAGAAATACCGCGGCGAGATGAAGTATTTAAAAACGGGCAGGAAAAACATGACCCCGAGGAAGATGAAGAGGGCGGTGATAACGAAATATTTCATGGCCCGGCAGTAGGCGGCGTTGGCGTCGGCGCCTTTTTCCTTGCTCTGAGCGAAAATGAACGGCTCGTAAGCGAATCGGAAAGCCTGTATGAACATCACCATCACGATGGCAATCTTATAGTTGGCTCCATAGATGCCCAGCTCCTGCATGGGGTCGGGCGCGGTGGAAAGCGAGGGCAGGAGTATCTTGTCGAGTGTCTGGTTCATGATGCCGGCTACACCGAGCACCAGCAGCGGCGCCGAGTATACAATCATTTCACGCCACAACTTGAAGCAAAAATCAATGCGGAACCCGCGCAGCTCCGGCAGCAGCATCACCAGAGTAACCACCGATGCGATGAGATTGGAGAGAAAGATATAACCTACACCATAATCAGGCCGGTAGCACCAGTCGACCGCGCCGGGGCAGCGGCTGTCGAGCCACGGGCACAAAATGAGAAAAAAGAGATTAAGGCCGATGTTAAGCGCAATGTTCACGAGTTTGATTACGGCAAATCGCACCGGGCGCTTGCGGTAGCGCAAATAGCAGAAAGGCAGGGCCGTAAAGGCGTCGACAGCCACACACAGAGCCATAATCCACACCCAAGAAGTGTGTGGCGCACACTCCATCCACATTGTGAGCGGGTCGAGGAACAGCAATACGGCTATGAAGAAAACCGTGCCGGTGGTAACGAGCGACACAAGAGCCGTGGAATAAACTTGCATCGGGTCATGCCACCGCTCATGGTTGGCGAAGCGGAAAAACCCCGTCTCCATGCCGTAGGTGAGGATGATAAGCGCCAAAGCCACAATCGAATACACGAAAGTGACCACACCGTAAGCCTCCGTTGAGAAGATATTGGTGTAGAGCGGCACAAGGCACCAGTTGAGAAACCTGCCAATGATGCTGCTCAGACCATAAATAGCCGTGTCCTTAGCCAATCCCACAGTTGTAACTGATTTTTAAGCTGCTTACGACAAACGGTGAATCAAGAATCGAGGTCGGAGAAGTCGATAGTGCCGCCCGGTGTCTGCTCCGGTTTATCTTTGCTTTGCGGTTGGGCTGCTCCTGCATTTTTGACAGACGAGACAATCGCGCGGTCGCGGTTGAAAGCCGGATTGTGCTCCAGAACATCGAGCACGCTGTCGTCGTCGAGCTGGTCGGGCTGAAGGATGATGTAACGCTGCTCGGTTTTGGCTCGGGTCATGTTTTCGATTTTATCCGCGCCATAGTTCTCCACGAGGGCATCGTGAGCCGAATCATCGGCATTGAGGGACGGACCGGGAGCAGGGTCGGCTTTCTCCTTTGCCTTGAGCTTTCCGCCGGAGGCCTGATCGTCGGAGATAGTGATGTCGAATCCGGATGCAAGGATGGTAAATTTCACCTTGTCGCCGAGAGTCTCATCGAACGACACGCCCCAGATGACATCGACATCAGGGTCGATGTTCGACACGAACTGCGTGATTTGGTCGGTTTCGTCGATTTTGAATTTATCCTGAGCGTCGCGCGAGAAATAGAGATTGAAGAGGAGTTTTTTCGAGCCGAAAATGTCGGTGTTGCGCAGCAGAGGCGAATGGAGAGCATCTTCGATAGCCTTGGTCACGCGGTTTTCACCCTCGCCGTATCCGGTTGAGATGATGGCCGTGCCGCCGTTGCGCAGTGTATTGTCCACATCGTTGAAGTCAAGGTTGATGTAACCGTCGGTAGTGACAATCTCCGAAATGCTCATAGCGGCCATAGAGAGGATGTCGTCGGCTTTGCCGAAAGCGTTCAGGAAATCGTAATCACGATAAATTTCGCTGAGCCGCTCGTTGTTGATGACCAGAAGGGCGTCGACGTTTTTTGCCAGTTCTTTTGCGCCGTTGAGAGCTTTAAGAATTTTTTTCGGGCCTTCGAAAAGGAAGGGAATGGTGACGATGCCGATGGTGAGAATATCTCTTGAACGGGCTATGCGTGCGATGACCGGCGAAGCGCCCGTACCAGTGCCACCCCCCATGCCGGCGGTGATAAACACCATGTCGGTGTCGTCGTCGAAGAGCTCGTTGATTTCGGCCGCGCTCTCTTCGGCGGCGAGTCGTGCGCGTTCGGGGTCGTTGCCGGCGCCGCGTCCGCGCAGCACGTTCGGACCGAGCAGCTGCTTGGTCGGGACAGGCGAATTGAGCAGAGCCTGACGGTCGGTGTTGGCCACGATAAACGACACGTTGCGCACACCGAGATTGTACATATGGTTGATGGCGTTATTGCCGCCGCCGCCCACGCCGATTACCTTGATTTTGTCGGGCGAATAGGTGTGACCGGCATTGGGAGAAGTAGAAAATTCGTGATTTTGCTGTATATCTTCTGGAGCCATTATATTCTGATGTTTAAGCTGTTGGAGAAATTACTAAGCCTTTGGATTAGTGTTGGGTTATTGCTCGTCGTCGAGATCAGCGTCGTCATCGTCGATGGGAGCGGATTTGAAGATGTTGGTAACGCTGTTTTTGATGCGTTCGAGGAGCGACTCTTTGTGTTCGGCCGATGATTGCGGCTCATCGTCGGGGGTGTCGAGACTTGCATCTCCTTTGATTTTACGCTGCTCGCGGAGGCGTTCCTCCTCGTTGCGCCTGCGGCGTTGCTCTTCATCGCGCACGAGCTTGCGTCGGCGCTCCTGAGTGCGTTGTCGCTGCTCTATGCGTCGGCGCTCCACTTCGTCGTCGTCACGGTCCCAGTTCTCGTCGTCGTCGGCATCGTCGTAATTATCGTCTTCGTCGGCAGACGCGGTATCGGGTTCATCATCGGCAATGTCCTCAACTTCGGTTGCAGGCAACTCGATGCATGAAACCATATCGGCGCGTGCAGCCGCCATATTGACAATCGAAAACAGAGGCAGAAGCTCGGCCGTGGCGGTAATGCCGAGGGCGAGGTTTAACGATGCGCCCGCCGAAGCCTGGCGCACCTTGATTTTGGTCTGCTGCTCGACAAACTGTGCGAAAAATTTCATTTTCACAGCTCCGCCGAGTATCACCATACCTCCGGCGAGGTCGGAAAGCTTGAATCCGGCGAAACCGATCTGAGCGACGATGTTGGCCAGAATTTCGCCCAGACGCGCCTGCACGTAGCCGTTCACACGATTTGCTTCGGCCGATGAGTTTGGTTTCGTCACGGCCGCTCCGAGCGTGCATTTGGTGAGCTCGGCGCGCTCGTCGGTGAGACTAAGTCCGGCGGCGAGGTCACGGGTGATATTTTTCGAGCCGAGGGGCAGAGTGGCGATGTACTGCAGCGAGCGGTCTTTATAAATTGAGATTGTGGTGGTGTGCGCTCCGAAGTCAACCATAACGCATCCGAGCTGCTTCTCTTCTTCGGTAAGAACCATTGCAGCTTCGGCCAGAGGTGTCACGATATATCCCGCCACCGGCATATTCAACCGCTCATCCATCACAAGCTCGAGATTGCGGCGATTGACAGGCGAGCATACAACAACCGTAAATTCACCTTTGAATTTTGAGCCCATCGCACCCACCGGATTAGTTACCGGATGACTGTCGACGATAAATTTGCGCGGCATCACTTTGAGCACACTGCGGTCAGGAGCGATGGTGCGGGTGGCATCGCGGTAGAGACGCCGCAGCAGTTCCTCGGTCATCTCCATCTCGGTGGGAAGAGAAATTTCGGCCGTAGTTTTGACGGTAGAGAGCGTACGGCCGGCCAGAGCAACGTAGACCGATGTGATTTTACCCTGCCGCAGGGCGGGATTGTTCTCAAGCTTTTTAATTACATAAGACGTATGGTTGGCGGCTTCTATAAGGTTTTGCACGCGGCCGTACTGCACGCAAGCCGCGTTATCGGCCGTTTCGGCGGCTATGATTTCGGGTACAGAGCCTTTTGCACCGACACGGGCGGCAGCCCCGCGCACCGAAGTGCCCGAGAGCTCAATTGCTATTATGTATTTCTCGTCGTTTTGGGTCATTGTCATCAAAGGTATAGGAGATTGTGGGTTTACGGTTTCGGAGCCGACGCCGAAAGCGAGTCGGCCTCGGATGTCATGGTAGAGATATCGTCGATTTCGTCATAGGTCTCGTCATCGGGAATGATTTCTTGCTTTTTGGGATCATGTCGTGAGGCAATCACGCGCGAGCGCCATTTCACCGACAGAGTGTCGTAGTATTGCCAGCCTTTGACCGGCATCACCTGAGCGTAGAACGAGCTGAGGCGCCGAAATTTGTTGTCTATGTCGCAGGTGTCGCCTAGATTGACCACATGGCCACGGATAGCCGGCACCATGATAATGTCACCGCGGGAGTTGACCTCAAAAGCCGACACAAGAGATTCCCACTCGGGGTGAGCGGCCAGATAGTCGACATAGGGCAACACCGACACAGGTTTGATTTTCTCATCGAACAGCCCTACCACCACCGGCACGTCGATGCGGTAAAGGCACGAGGCCTCCATGCGCTTGCCTGCCCGGTTGATGTAATAATCCTGATCGTTGCGGTCGAAGACGCGCAGCAGAGGCACTATGGGCTGCACCTCTACAAGGAGCGAGTCGTCGGTGAGGAGCACACAGTTGACCGTCTCGATATTGTCGCAGCCGGCGAGTGTGTTTTCGAGGTTGCGAAGGTCGATTTGCGAGCGAAACATTCCGGTGGGGTCAATCCCCAGCGTGGCCAGGTTATGAAAAACGGCCTCTGAGGTGACAAAATTGTTGTGCGAAGGGTCAAAGACCTCCACTTTCACCCCCTTGCACGTGCGTGCTGCGGCCTTGTGATGACAAAACACCATCGCCCACCCGATATATATCATCATCAGGATGGCGAGGATGCATCGTATCACGTTTTTTCGTTCCATGACAGCAGTGGCCGGAGGCAAAAGGTTGATAATTAATATTTTGTCGTAAGTTCACGGCAAAGCTCGGGCAAGAAACCGGAGAGATCGCCCGCGCCGAGAGCCAATAAGACTTCAAAGTTACGATTTTTCATCGTTTCGACAAAATCTTGTTTTAAAATCAATGATTTATTTTTACAAGTCACCAGATCGAAAACAGTTTTCGAACTCACTCCTGGGATGGGCTTCTCGCGCGCCGGGTAGAGATCGGTGAGTATCACCTCGTCGGCCAAAGACAACGCTTCGGCGAACTGCGGCGCGAAATCGCGGGTGCGCGAGTAGAGATGAGGTTGAAAAGCCACTGTGAGACGGCGGTCGGGATAGATGGCCCGAACAGAAAGTATCGACTGCCGCAGCTCGTCGGGATGATGCGCATAATCGTCAATCACGACACGGCCGCCCGGGCCTTTCTCTTTGAGCATGAACTGAAAACGGCGCTCGGCGCCCATAAACGAAGCCATAGCCTTGCGTATGTCCTCCGGGCCTGCATCGCCCGTGAGCACACAGGCGGCAATGGCGGCGACGGCGTTTTCAATATTGATTTCGACCGGCACTCCAAGTGAGATGTCACTGATTGTATCACCGCCGGGCAGCACCATATCAAAGACGATTTCACCGTCGGCACGGCGGATGTTGGAAGCGTGGAAATCGCCCTTGTCGCGGCTGTAGGTATAGACTTTCACCCCTTTGGCCGGGCGCGGGCGCAACTTCAGCCCCTCGTGCACAATCAGGCATCCGTCGGGCGAGATAAGTTCGGTGAAGTGAGCGAAGCTCTCGAGATATGCCTCCTCGGTGCCGTAGATGTCAAGATGGTCGGGGTCGGTGGCCGTAATCACCGCGATATAGGGCGACAGACGGTGAAACGAACGATCGTACTCGTCGGCCTCCACCACGCACCAGGGCGACGTGGCGCTGAGCAGGAGATTGCTGTCGTAATTGCGCAGGATGCCGCCAAGAAATGCAGTACATCCCACAGGCGCAGTGTGCAGGATGTGAGCCGCCATCGACGATGTGGTAGTTTTGCCGTGAGTGCCGGCAAAGCAGATAGCTTGCGACGAACGGGTGATGAGGCCGAGCACTGCGGCGCGTTTGAGCACCGGGAAGCCGTTTTTACGGAAATAGTCGAGAGGAACGTTTGTGTCGGGCACAGCCGGAGTATAGACCACGAGCACGCGGTCGGGGTGACGGAAATCTTCAGGCACTGCCTCCATCGAGTCCTCGAAACTGATGACGGCGCCCTCGGCGGCAAGCTCGTCGGTCAGATGCGAGGGTGTGCGGTCATAACCGGCCACGTGGCAGCCCTTTGCAAGATAGTAACGGGCAAGCGCGGCCATACCGATGCCTCCGATGCCCACGAAGTAGATATAGTTTTCTTTCATTTTTTAAGTATTTTTTCAATCTCGTCGACGATGCGCTCGTCGGCTTCGGGAAGCGCCATGCGGGCAATGTTTCGGCCTAAGTCAGCTATGCGCTCCGGTGCGGAAAGCAGGGCCTCGACCTCGGCCGGCAGTTTCTCCACGGCATCGGCATCAAGTATCATCACAGCCGCGCCGGCATCGACAAGAGCCTGCGCGTTTTTGCGCTGATGGTCCTCGGCCACCATTGGCGAGGGTATGAGTATCGACGGCTTGCCCAGAAGCTGAAGCTCCGAAATCGTACCAGCTCCGGCCCGCGACACCACAATGTCTGCGGCACGGTAGGCCTCGGCCATGTCGGAGATGAATGCCTGAGCACGCACGCCCTCCTTGCCCTCGGCCACTGCGCGACACTCTTCGGCATAGTACTTACCCGTCTGCCACAGCACCTGAGCGTGCATTCCTGCCAGCGACGGCAACAGAGCCTCCACGGCGCTGTTGATGGTGCGTGCTCCGAGCGAACCGCCCACGGCAAGTATGGTAAACTTCTCCGGGTCAAGTCCGAGCTCCTTGCGGGCCTCGGCGGCAGTGAGCGCGCACCCGAGCAGAGAGGCACGCACCGGATTGCCGGTCTTGACTATCTTGTCGGCAGGAAAGAAACGGTCCATGTGATCGTAGGCCACACAGATAGCGCGCGCGCCCTTGGCCAGAAGTTTGTTGGTGACCCCGGGATACTGGTTCTGCTCCTGTATGAGTGTAGGCACACCCTTGCGCTGAGCAGCTTTAAGCGTGGGACCGCTGGCATAGCCTCCCACCCCGATTACGATGTCGGGGGCGAAATCGCTTACGATGCGTCTTGCCATGCGCATACTCTTGAAAAGCTTCCAAAGCACGCCGAAATTGCGCCACAGGCGCTTGCGGTCGAATCCGGCCACAGGCAGACCCACAATCTCGTATCCGGCAGCCGGCACACGCTCCATCTCCATGCGGTTTTCCGCACCGACAAAGAGAAACTGAGCCTGAGGATAGCGTCGTTTTATTGCATTGGCGATTGACAAAGCCGGGAAGATATGCCCTCCGGTGCCTCCGCCGCTGATGAGTACTTTCATTCTTTTCTTTTTAAACCTTTCTCAATGAGCAGACCCTCAAAGAGCTTTAATTGTATGATAGACTTTCTGTATAAAAGTTTGATAGTCGTTTATGATAACCGCGCCTCCGAACCCCTCGTATTTATCTTCCGAAGCCCTGAATGTTGTGAAATGCTCACGATAATAGCTCAGATACTCCTGACGCTTTGTGATTTCCTCTTCTTCAACGTCAATGTGAATTACAAAAATCAATGTTTTGTTCGGAGTATGGAAAAACACATCGGTGTTATCGTCCGACAATCTTTTATATTTCTCGCTATCGTGTACTGTAAATGTTTCCCAACGTTTTATCGACCCATCCTTATCGTAATAAGGCATCCGGTCGAGAACGATAAATATTTGAAAATAGGGATAGCAGGCACTTCTGATATTGGCCGTTTCGCCAAGCATATTCTCAAAATAGTTATTTGAATTCTGAGAATAATTCTGCATTACGAATTTCACACCTACTCCCGCAATCGCCTTATTGTTTTTCTTTATCGTGATGTCAACTCTCTTGCTGAAATACCGTCCTGAAATATTGGCTTCTTTATCTTGATTATAGCCTTGTGACGCGACTTCATAGTCAGCTCCGAACATTTGAGCCAAATCTTCTGCAATCGCACCATGCAGAGGCTTCAGCTTATCGGTACTGCGAGATGTGCCCTTTTTAAGAAATTCCTTGAAAGAGAGAGAGACCGCTTTCAAAAAGTCTGTGTTCGTCATTGTTTTTAACTGTGAGTGAGCCATTTTTGATTCTTTGTGATATATTAAAATTCAGGTAAAGCTCAAGGTCTTTGGAATTGAATGTATAATACCCTCCGCTTTTATATTTTTTGAGCGAGGCGATATAATTGATGAAATCATCTCTTTCCAAAAGCTCTTTAATCACCTCGTATGATATGTCTGTGAGAATATATAATCCACTGTATAAACCGCAACCTTTGTCAACGAAATTAATCTTAAGACTATTGATGTCTTTAATTGTGGTATTAATGCTGATTTTGGGCAAATACACATCTTTCAATGCCTGAGTGCGTCCATAAAGATACCAATCCGGAGTTTTTTCCTCTGTCGAATCCTTTAACAGGGCGTCCTTATTGCTCACGAGATATGCGGCTATCTCGTGATTGGAAAAAACAACCTCTTTCGACAAGGGCTTCCCTTTTTCATCATAAGGGAAAAAAGCCTTATACCATTTTCCGGTCGACGCCTTAATGGTCGGAATCGTATATTCCGTGAACGGAAAAGAGGATGAAATAAACACTTTATCGGCCAAGGTTGCAAAACCGTTCTTGACGATAGTATATTTCTTACACGGAGTGGTTAATATTTTTCGAAGCGACTCCAAAGTGTTATTGTCTGCAAAATAGAAATAACCGTTTATTTCTACATCGTTAAAATTAATGTCGCATACGTGTTTTTTTTGTAAATTTTCCGCATTGTAGATATGATAGGCAAAACTGTCATTGCGCCTTCCTTTTTCAAACAATGATATCATCGTATAGGTGGTAGCCGGGAATGCCTGATAATGCTCCAAATCAATGATAGAAAGCAAATTTCTGTGAGTCATGATATAAAACCTCAGAGCAGCCCCTGCAACACTGTTGATCCAGGAACTTGGAGTGATATAACACAGTTTGCCTCCATTCTTAAGCATTCTGAAACCTATCTCGAAAAAGACAAGATATAGGTCTGTCATGCCTGCCGAAGCAAATGAATAAGATTTTACTGCATTAAAATGCCCTTCGAGATTGTGAACACGCACATAAGGAGGATTTCCTATCACATAGTCCATCTTATTCACAAAATCGCGATTGTTAAGCGTATCTCCAAGCAGTAAATCCGGTTCACAATCGGTCAATCCATATTCGTCCAATACGGCAGTTACATTTTCAAGACAGCAAGCGTAGGCCACCGGGTCAATTTCGATACCGTGGATATATTTTTTAATATCGCCGGCAATATCATCAATCGTTCCATATGACTGTTTATATGCTTCGATGTATCTTCTGAGAAACTCGCATATAAACGCTCCGTCACCACATGAATTGTCAATGCAGTGCTTTTTGAGTATGACAGGGCCGAAATACCCGGCCTCGTCAAGTATGTTCTTGACGAGATAATCGGGAGTAAATACTTGTCCGCTGTGTTTTACACTATCTGTCATATCATAAAGGTAATTATCATGAGGGGTTTTCGGCGCTGACTTCGCCGGGAAGCTCCTGAAGCTCTTCTTTGATTTCGGCTTTCTTGCCTTTGCGGGCGGCAAAGCGGCTCACACTCAGCATTATGCCAAGCGCCATGGAGGTTATCAGTATCGACGTGCCGCCTTTTGATATCAACGGCAATGGCTGTCCCGACACAGGAAAGACTCCCGTGACTATGCACATGTGGAACACGGCCTGAAACGTGATGAACACCGCCATACCTATCACAAGCAAAGCCGGGAACGCCGTCTGGCACCGATAGGCCACCCTCCCGGCGCGGGCCAGCAGCCAGAGATAGAGGATGAGCACACAGATGCCGCCCACAAGACCGAGCTCCTCGATGATGATGGCATATATATAATCGGAGAAAGCCAGGGGCAGACGCGCTGTCTCGCGCGAATTGCCGGGCATCACGCCCAGCACTCCGCCGTGGGCCTGGGCGATGTAGGAATATTGTTCCTGCTGGTTGAGGTCGGTGATGGGTTCTTTGTACTTCTCTTTGTTGAGATAGCGCTTGATGCGGGCCTTCCATGTGCCGCCTCGGTCTCCGCCCTGCGCGCCGCCGGAGATGATGGCCTGCACGTCGGTGCCCTCGATGGCAGTGTACACCGTTTCGGTTTTTTCTTCGGTCTTGCTCGACGACTTCATGATCTTATAGCCCACGAAGAGGCCTCCGCAGATGGCAAAAACGCCTACAATTATAAAAAACTTCTTGGCCGAAATGCCTCCGATCAGCATCATCGACATGGCAATAGCCATGAGCAACAGAGTGTTGGTGAGGCCCTGCGACACGAGCAGCCCGCAGGCCACGGCGCATGCGGCGCACACCTGCACGATACCTTTTGTGGTCACATCGGTCTCGCCTTTCATCTGCGAACGTGACAGCACCGAGGCTATGACAAGCACCACAGATATCTTTACCATTTCGGCCGGCTGGATGGCTATCGGGCCCAGCGAGATGCTGCGCCTTGCGCCGTTGATGTAGTCGCCGAAAAGCAACGTTACCACCATCAGCACACCTGAGATTATGGCAAAAGGCCATATCCATCGCAGAAAATATTTATAATGAGTGCGTTGCAACGCAAGCATAATTATGAGACCGACAAGGAGAAACATCACGTGCCGCAAGATTGGGCCGAAGATGTTTGTTGCGGTGACTTCGTGGCTCGAAGCGCTGTAAAGCTCCACTATCGACACGATGCACAGGAGGATGTATATACCCCATATCTGATGGTCGGTGCGCCGGGGAGCGGCCGGAGCCTCGGCTGATGGATTTTGGAGAGGTGCGTCTGACATTTTAGTGTGTTTTTTAGAGGATAATTTTAATCTTGATTTTTAAGGTTGCGCACGGCGTCTTTGAAACGCCGGCCACGGTCTTCGTATGAGGAGAAAAGGTCGAAACTTGCGCAGCATGGCGAGAGCAGCACGGTGTCGCCTTTAAGCGCCATCTTGCGGCAGGCCTCTATGGCGTCGGCGAGAGTGTGGGTGTCGGCTATTTCCGGCACTTCGTCAGCGAAAAAGTCGAGGATTTTCTCGTTGTGCAGACCCATGGCCACGATGCCGCGCACTTTTTCGCGCACAAGAGGGAGGATTTCGGAGTAGTCGTTGCCTTTGTCCTTGCCGCCGAGGATGAGCACTACGGGTGTGGTCATGCTCTCGAGGGCGTAGTAGGTTGAGTTGACGTTGGTGGCTTTGGAATCGTTGACCCAATGCACGCCGTCGATTTCGGCCACGGGCTCAAGACGGTGCTCCACGCCCTCAAAATCGCTGAGGGCTCGGCGTATGGTGTCTTTACCGATATTGAGCAGACAGGCGCTCAGAGCCGCGGCCATGGAGTTGTAGAGATTGTGCAGGCCGTTGAGCGCAAGATCGGCACGTGGCATGGAGAAACATTCGACAGGGGTGATTACGTTGAGCTCTTTCTCGCCGTCGATGTATGCCGCGGTGCCTTCCTCGACGTTCTCTGCAAAGGGGAGCATACGCGCCTCAATCTCGTGGTTGCGCAGCTGGGCGGCTATCACGGGGTCGTCCTGCCAGAAAATGAACGCGTCCTGCGGGGTCATGTTCTGCACGATGCGGAATTTGGCGTTGACATAGTTCTGCATCTCGTAGCCGTATCGGTCGAGGTGGTCGGGGGTGATGTTGAGTATCACGGCTATGTCGGCATGGAAACGGTACATATTGTCGAGCTGGAACGAGCTGAGCTCTATCACGTACACATCGTGCGGGTCGCGGGCTACCTGCAGCGCCAGACTCTTGCCCACGTTACCGGCGAGACCGACGTTGAGACCGGCCTCACGCAGAATGTGGTAGGTGAGCAGCGTAGTGGTGGTTTTTCCGTTCGAACCGGTGATGCACACCATCTTGGCGTCGGTGTATCGGCCGGCAAACTCGATTTCGGAGATTACGGGGATATTTTTCTTCATCACGCGCACGATGATGTCGGCCGTGAGCGGTATGCCGGGGCTCTTCACCACTTCGTCGGCCATAAGCACGCGTTCTACGGTGTGTCCGCCTTCTTCCCAACGGATGCCCTCGGCATCGAGCATATCTTTATATTTCCGAGCGATAGCGCCGCTGTCGCTCACGAGCACATCCCAGCCCTTGTCCTTGCCGAGGATGGCTGCGCCGGTGCCGCTTTCGCCGGCGCCGAGCACTACGAGACGTTTTTTCATATAGGGTTATCTGATTTTTAATGTTACAAAAGTGAGCACGGCGAGGATAATGGCCACAATCCAGAAACGGGTTACGATTTTCTGCTCCGGGATGGCCTTGGCCGGCGCCTGTATGAGGGCGTCGATCACTCCGGCGTCTTTCTGAAAATGATGATGGATGGGAGCTGTCTTGAACACGCGCCTTCCGCCGGTGGCCTTAAAATAGGCGGTCTGGATTATCACCGACAGATCTTCGATGTAGAAGATGGCGCAGAGCACGGGCAGGAGCAGCTCTTTGTGTATGAGTATCGCGAATACGGCAATCACACCGCCGAGCATGAGCGAGCCGGTGTCGCCCATAAATACCTGAGCGGGAGAGGCGTTGTACCACAGGAATCCCACAAGGGCGCCGATGAAGGCCATCATGTACACCACCATTTCCTCCGAGCCGGGTATATACATTATATTAAGGTATGAGGAGTAGATGACGTTGCCTCCCAGATAGGCCATGATGGCAAGGGCCACGCCGTTGACGGCCGACACGCCGGTGCACAGGCCGTCGAGGCCGTCGTTGAGGTTGGCGCCGTTGGATGTAGCCGTAACCAGAAATATGGTGATGAGCAGAAACGCTATCCAGCCTCCCGTCTCGGCGTAGGAGCCCATCCACGAGGTGAGCCATGAGTAGTTGAAGTTGTTGTTTTTGACAAAGGGTATGGTGGTTTCGGGTGTGTGCACTTCCTGTTCGGAGTAGATCACGTTTTCGATCTCGCCCGAGACCCGGTTCTGCACTTCCTGATTTTTCACAATCACCATGTCGGGATTGAGATACATCGTGGCGGCGACAATGACTCCGATGCCCACCTGACCGATGATTTTGTATTTGCCTTTGATACCGTCCTTATTATGGTATTTGAGCTTGAGCCAGTCGTCGAGCAGGCCTATGGCGCCGAGCCAGAGGGTGGCCGCAAGCAGCAGTATCATGTAGACGTTGCCGAGGTTGCCCACAAGCAGACAGGGCACTATTATCGATATGATGATAATGATTCCGCCCATGGTAGGGGTACCTTTTTTGGCTTTTTCGCCTTCGATGCCGAGATTGCGCACATCTTCGCCTATCTGGTGTGATTTCAGACGGTCGATGATGCGTCGGCCTATAAAGATGGCAATGAGCAGGGCCAGCACAAAGGCCGCGCCGGAGCGGAATGTGATGTACGACATCAGTCGTCCGCCGGGAACGTCGCAGCCGCTTTCACTTAGAGTTCTGAATAATGAATATAACATGAACGAATGTTTTATATTTCAGTTAATGCACGGAGTATTAACAATTTATATCAGGCCTGACATCTCTGCGCACTATTGTTTGGGGCCTATGCCGAGCCGCCGGCACACCTGCTCTCGGTCGTCGAAATGATGCTTCACGGTGCCTGTTATCTGATAGTCTTCGTGCCCTTTTCCGGCCACGAGCACCACGTCGCCCTTGCGCGCCATGTCCACGGCGCGGGCAATGGCTTCAGCGCGATCCGGAATGACAAGAGTCTTGCCTCGCTCGCCGGTGGGGATGCCTTCGAGCATCTGGCTGAGTATCTCGTCGGGGTCTTCGGTGCGCGGATTGTCGGATGTGAGCACCACAACCGAACTGTAAGCCGCCGCCGTGGCCGCCATCAGCGGTCGTTTGCCTTTGTCGCGGTCGCCGCCGCAACCGCACACGGTGATGATGCGGCTGTCGTCATCCACGACCTCGGTGATGGTGGAGAGCACGTTGTCGAGTGCGTCGGGAGTGTGGGCATAGTCTACGATTGCGGTCACCGTGCCGTTGGTGAAAGTCTGCATACGCCCGGCCACCGGCTCCAGTGCGCTGAGCACCCGCAGCACTTCGTCTTTTTCCCATCCGATGAGGCGTCCGGCGCCGTATACGGCCAGGAGGTTGGAGGCGTTGAAGCGGCCGACAAAGCGTGTCTCGACCTCGGTGCCGTCGATGAGCATGAGCATGCCGCTGAGACGGTCTTCGATGACGCTGCCCACATAGTCGGCGCGGGCGCGGAGCGAGTAAGAGCCTTTGCGGGCGCGTGTGTTCTGAAGCATCACGGCTCCGTTGCGGTCGTCGGCGTTGGTGAGGGCGAAGGCTTCGGGTCCGAGGCTGTCGAAGAAGCTTTTTTTGGCTGCGAGGTAATTGTCGAATGTCTTGTGGTAGTCGAGATGGTCGCGGGTGAGGTTGGTGAATATGCCTCCGGCAAATTTAAGACCGGCTATGCGATGCTGTGCGCAGGCGTGCGAACTCACTTCCATGGCGCAGAACGAGCAACCGTCATCGACCATCTCGCGCAGCAGGCGCTGCAGCGACAGGGGGTCGGGCGTGGTGTGGGTCGAGGGCACCGCGCGGTCGCCGATTTTATTTATTACGGTGGAGAGCAGTCCGGCTTTCTCTCCCATGCGGCGTGCCATTTCGTAGAGTAGCGTGGCGATGGTTGTTTTGCCGTTGGTGCCGGTCACCCCCACCAGAGTGAGCTTTTCGGAAGGGTGTCCGTACCATGCCGAAGCGATTTCACCGAGTGCGACGGCACTGTCGGGCACTGTCACCCACTCCACCTCGGGCGATGGGTCGGACGGCAGCTCTTCGCACACTATCACCGAAGCTCCGGCGCTTACGGCGTCGGGGATAAAGCTGTGTGCGTCGATGTTTGCTCCGCGCACGGCCACGTAAAGACCTCCGGGGACAACGGCTCGGGAGTCGGAGGTGACGTCGGCCGGCTCCAAATCGGGCCTTGTGAGAGGTTGCTGAGGAGAGAGGTGCTCTATGAGCCGTGATAGTTTCATTATCGTATGTTTCTTTATATATGTTGCTGACGCACGGTGGCGTCGGATTATCGTGATGTGAAATATACGTCGACTTTTGATCCGGCAGCAAGGTGCTGTCCGGGCTCTACGGTCTGGCGCACGGCGTAGCCCGTGCCGTGAAAACGGGGTGAGAAACCGGCTTCGGAGAGAGCCGAGAGAGCCTCGCGCACACCGAGCCCGCGCAAGTCGGGCATCACACCGGCCTGTGCCTGTGCCGGACGGCGCATACGATGTGCTCCGGCCGCTCCGGCCACAGATTTGATAAGGCTGTGAGTATTATCGTCGACGGCGTAAAGTGTCGGTAAGGAGGCTGTGGGTTCGGCTCCTTCGCGGTAGTCGCTGCTATTGTCGAGCATGCCGCGTGCGTGCATTTTCAAGGCTATGTTTTTGAGCACCATGCCCGATGTGCGGCCGGCGCCTCGGTAGGCCGGCGAGGGGTCGGAGATGAGCACCATGCAGGTGTATTGCGGCTGTTTATAGGGGAAGAATCCGCAGAAGGCGAGACGGTAGTGTCCTTCGACGTATGAGGCCGGAGTGATGATTTTGCCGGTGAGGGAGTCACGCACGGCGTCGCGAGTGATGCGTGCCGTACCGGTTTTGCCTGCTATCTCCACCACATCGCTGCGGAGCGCTTTGGCCGTGCCGCCTTCGCCCCACACCACTTCGCGTATCATGGCTTGCAGCAGCCGGGCGTTCTTTTTGGAAAGGATAGAGTCGCGCACGTAGCTCACGGGCATCTCATGACGGGTGCCGTCGGGCGCAATCACGGCCTGCACCATGCGCGGACGCACAAATTTGCCGTCGTTGGCGATGGCGTTGTACAGAGCGCAGGTGTACAGAGGCGGTATCATCGTAGAGTATCCATAGACCATGCGCGAGAGCGACACACGGCCTCCGGCATCGGCGCTGATGGTGGGCACGTAGGGCACGCGCTCTCCGGCGATACCGGTGCGCAGCGGTTCGAAGAATCCGATTTCTCGCAGGTGTGTGCGGAAGTCGTTGAGGTGGTCGTTGTCGTAGTTGGGGCAGAGGAGCTTGGTCATGCCGATGTTGGAGGAGTATTCGATAAAGCGGCTCACGGGCAGTGCGCCGGGCGAGTGAGAGTCGCGGATGGGCGAACCGCCGGCATAAGAATATGAATGTCCGATTGACATCACGCGGTCGACTGGGAAGGCGTAGCCTTTGTTCATGGCCACTATCATCGATATGGGTTTCATGACCGAGCCGGGCTCGTAGGCGCGCACGGCGTAGTTCATGGCTTCGATGTATTCGCCGGTCTTGGGGTCGCGGTCGAGATTGGAGATGGCTTTTATTTTGCCGGTGGGCACCTCCATGAGGATGCAGGTGCCCCACTGTGCCTCGGTGGTTTTGAGCATATCCATAAGCTCGCTCTCGACTATGTCCTGTATGTCGATGTCGATGGTGGTGTGCACGCTGCTGCCGTCGATGGCCGGGTCGGCCACGCGCGAGCGCACGCCGTGGGTGAGCTGTGTCATGCGCGAAGTGCCGGGACGGCCGAAGAGTATTGAGTCGAGGGCGTATTCCAGACCGGAATATCCGTGGAGGACGTCGGTGGAGTCGCGGCGGCGTGTGGCGCCTTCGAATTTGGGTATGCTCACATAGTTGCATCGACCCACGCTGCGCCGGGCCATTGACCCGTAGGGGGTGACGCGTGTCTTGCGCGAGGTTGTGTAGAGTCCGTGGGTGTATTTTTTCTTATAGTCGCGGAAGAAGGGGAAGGTGCGTATGAGCTCGTATTCGCCGTAGCTGACGTCGCGCAGCAGCAGGTGGTTGGTTTTGCGTTTTTCGGCTTTCTCAGCCAGCGGTGCCGCCAGATATTGTTTCCATTGTTTTTTGTCGCGCCGGGGATAGTGCGCGGCCATTGAGTCGGCCAGAGCGTCGATGTTAGCCACAAAGGCCGAGTCTTTGCGTGCGTTGGCGCGGTAGTCGATGTAGATTGAGTAGGTGTCGACATTGGTGGCGAGGACGGTGCCGTCGTCGGCGAGGATGTCGCCGCGCTCCGGCATGGCGAAGTAGACGCGGCTGAGCAGCGAGTCGGCTTTTGCGTTCCATTTTTCGGCATGGACTACTGTGGTGTTGACCGCCGACCATACTATGGCTACGGCGAGAGCGGAGATTGCGACTGACACGAGTGCGTAGCGCCAGAAGATTGCTGTGCGTTTAGTTTTCATTTGTGTATGTGATTTTGAAAGGTGGTTGGTCCTGCACTTTTAGTCCCAATCGCATGGAGTCGACCATCTGTTGCATCACCGATTCGCGTATGCGCGAGTGATATGTGCTTTTCTGCCGTATGCTCTCCGACTGTACGATGGCAAGCTCTTTGTTGAGGTTGTCGATGGTTTCCATGCGTGTTTTACACTCGTACTGGAATGATATGTATAGAATAAGAAGCACCACCATGCCGATAATCGAGAATTTGTGGCGCGTGAAGAATTTGCTTGAAATCAAATCGCCCAAAAACAGTTGCAGCGACCATTTGCGCACTTCGGCGCCTGTCGATGCGGTGGTGCTTTTTTTGTTTTTTTCGTTTGCCATCGTGTTTTGGGGTGTTTATGAGTTGAGGAGTTGAGGGGTTAGAGGTTGGTGGCGATTTTTTCGGCTACGCGGAGTTTTGCGCTGCGGCTGCGGGGATTTTGTTCCACTTCATGCTCGTCGGCCACCACTGGTTTGCTTCCGAGCATACGCACCGGCGATAGCGAACGGCCATAGAAATCTTTGTTCTCCCGACCTTCGACGTTGCCTGTGCGCATGAAATTTTTCACCATGCGGTCTTCGAGCGAATGATAGGTGATGACTGCAAGGCGGCCGCCCGGGGCGAGCATCTCGAGGGCGCCGTTGAGCAGGTTGCGTAGCGCGGCCATTTCGTCGTTGACCACTATGCGGAGCGCCTGAAAGGCCTGTGCGAGTTCTTTTTTCTGTTGCTTGGGCGATATCAGCGGTGTGAGGATGTCGACAAGGCGCGAAGCCGTGGTCACGGGTTCGGCGGCTCGGGCCTTCACTATGGCCGATGCCATGCGGCGTGCTCCGTTGAGCTGTCCGTAGTTATAGAGCCATGAGGCTAAGTCTTCCTCTGTGGCGGAGGCCAGCAGGTCGGCGGCTGTGCGTCCTCCGAGACGGTTCATGCGCATGTCCAGGGGTGTGTCGAAGCGGAATGAGAATCCGCGCGCGGGGTCGTCGAAATGGTGAAACGACACACCGAGGTCGGCCAGTACGCCTTGCATTGTACCCGGCTCCACGCCTTCGTAGCGGAGGTAGTTTTTAATATAGCGGAAGTTGCCGTTGATCATCGTCACCCTGGGGTCGTCGATGGCGTTGGTCTCTATGGCCTCTGTATCGCGGTCGAAGCAATAGAGCTTTCCGCCCGGACCGAGCCGCGAGAGGATGCCGCGCGAGTGTCCGCCTCCGCCGAAAGTTACGTCGGCGTAACGCCCTTCGGGGTCGGTGACAAGCGCATCAAGCGCCGGTTGCAGCAACGCAGGTATGTGATAAGCTTGAGAGGTCATGCTAACTCACTGTAAAACGTGTGGTTTATGCTCTGATGAGGTAATTTGGATTTTGGACCTCAAAGTTACTGAAAAGCTGTGTGGTTTACAAATAAACTTCAAAAAAAAATTTACAAAAGTTATCTACATTTTTGTATTTATTTAATTTTTAGTTGTTTATGATTTTCAGTCGGTTTTGCAAATGTAAATAATTGATATGGTGTCCCACTTGACACAACACGAGACAATAATCGAAGCCCCCGGGTGTAGAGTGATTAAATATTTTTCAAAAAATTCAGCGAAAATTTTTATTTTTTTTAGCAAAATGTGTAACTTTGCGGCAAAATATTAAAACGCAAACTGAAATTAGTTTGATATCTTAATCATCACGCCAGTTACTTGTCACAAAGAAATTACAATTTTAACAAACCAATTATAAACATTTCTGATGAAAAAATTTTACACAATCCTTGTGATGATGCGAGGCCGGAGCGTATAAGTTCGTCAACGTAGACCTGGGCAAGGTATATTGCGAGATGACTCACGCGGCTTTCCCCGACTTAGCCGGCGATAATGTTTTCAAAACCACAGAAACAACGGTCACCGACGCTCCCACCACAGTTGTGGCAAGCTTCACGACATCGGCCGACACAGAGCTGGGTCAAGTGGTATTCACCGGACATAAAGACACCGCTCTATACATCGACTGGCGCGGCGACGGCACGGAATACGTGCAATACCCCGTCGTCGACGAAACATATACCGCATATCTGAACCAGACAACCTACGCCGGCGCCAACGTCAAGGTTTACACCTACGAGTCGGCAGACGACATCTCGGTGTTCTCGATCAGCGACATACCGATGACCGACATGGATGCCTCCCCACTCAAAAAGCTCATCGCATTCACCGTATCCGGCGGCGGACTGGATGAAAACAGCCTCAGACTTCCCCTCGACTCCGACCTCAGAGAGCTGAACCTCTCCGGCAACAATTTCTCCGGCACCGATTTCTCGCAGTACTTCCACAATCTCGTCTCTCTCAATCTCTCCGGCAACGCCTACGAAAGTTTCGACGCCTCGAAATACCCCTCTCTTGACGTTCTGTATCTTTCAACCAACAAGCTCACCTCACTGACATTCGGCGGCAACAACAGACTGTGGGGACTGATGGCCGACAACAACGAACTTGAAGAAATAACCTTTGACGGATGCCCGGCCTTGTCACAAATCAACCTCTCAGGCAACAAATTCGCCACACTCGACGTGACTCCGATAAAAGACATCCTTCGCGCTCTCGATATCTCGAACAACCGGTTCACCTTCGCTACGCTGCCGCTTGCTTCCGACTGCCCTCTCATGCTTGTCTACGGCTATCTCGGACAGGCCAAGATTGAAACCTCCTGCGCCGACGGCCTTGTCGACCTTTCGTCACAAGCCTCTGTCAACGGTACCGACACCGAATATAAATGGTATCTGGGCGACGTCACTTACGACACCGAGACGTCGGAATACACCGGCGAGGCTCTCTACTCTGACATTGACGACCCCGAGAATCCCGAATTCAGTGTCGACGGCGGAGTCACCTCTTTCCACACCACATTCGACAATTATGTGACCGGTCTGCTCACCAACGCACAGTTCCCCGGCCTCACGCTTATGACCGTGCCTGTGACCGTCGACCGCTCAGGCATCGAGGACATTCTCGCCGACAGCGACAAGAACGAGAATGTAGACGTATTCATCCTTTCGGGCGTGCAGGTGCTCAAAGCGGCCGCTCCGGCATCGGTAGGCTCGCTCGCTCCCGGTCTGTACATCGTAAAGTCCAAAGACTCCAAAGCCCGCAAGGTGATGGTAAAATAATCGGTAGATAAACTCCGCAGCATACGCTGCCTCATACGCCAAATCGGCCGCCCCTTGACATTTCGCATCAGGGGCGGCCGATTCACTTTTTAAACTTATTTTAATGAAATGAGTCTTAATGTTAACACACCATGTTATAAATGTGGTTAAACACGTGAGAAATATAAAATATACGGCACGGATTTTGCGTAATAAGTTTAAAACCATAATCTCATAAATCTTATAAGTCTTATTAGTCTTATAATCTCATTTAAAGTAGACATTATATGAAAAAACTTACAGTTCTGGGCATCGCCGCTCTGTCGGCCGGCGCCACATTCTTGGCAATATCTCTCGTTTCGGGAAGGTCAGTGGCCGTTGCTCCGACTCAGCAGGAGGCTTTCATCTCGGCAGCCGAGAGCACTGTGGGTGGTGTGGTTTCGGTGAAAAGTTACGCCACTCCGCGCATGAGTTACGGCAATCAGGAGATGTATATCGACCCCTTCTTTGAATATTTCTTCGGCGGAGCGCCACAGCCCCGTCAGCGTCAGCAACCCAAGGCCGAACAGCAACAGATAGGTCTGGGCTCCGGCGTCATCATAGATAAGGAAGGCTACATCGTGACCAATAATCATGTCATAGCCGACGCCGAGCGTCTTGAAGTCACTCTCAACGACAACCGCAATTTCAACGCCACGGTCATCGGCAGCGACCCGGCCACCGACCTGGCTCTTATCAAAATCGACGCTCCCGACGACCTGCACGTGATACCGATGGGCAACTCCGAAGACCTGCACGTGGGCGAATGGGTACTGGCCGTGGGCAATCCCTTCGGCTTCACCTCCACCGTCACCTCCGGCATCGTCAGCGCCAAGGGCCGCAACATCGGAGCCTCGACTCAGAGCATGAGCTCGGGCAATATCGAGTCGTACATCCAGACCGACGCCGCCCTCAATTCCGGCAACTCCGGAGGCGCCCTCGTCAACCTCGACGGCGAGCTGGTGGGCATCAATGCCGCCATCTACTCCAAGACCGGCACCTACGCCGGTTGCTCGTTTGCAATCCCCACTTCGATTGTAAAGAAAGTCGTGGCCGACCTCAAAGAGTTCGGTACCGTGCAGCGCGCCTTCCTCGGCGTGACCTTCACCGAGCTTACCCCCGAAATCATTAAGAAAAAAGACATCAAAGATGTCAACGCCGGCATCCTCGTCATCTCCGTGGCCGACCGCTCGGCTGCCAAAGAAGCCGGACTTCAGCCCGACGACGTCATATATATGATCAACAACGAACTGACAACCACAACCGCCGCACTGCAGGAGGCCATCGCAAAATGCAGCCCCGGCGACCAAATCAGCATTGTCTACATTCGCGACGGACGCAAATACGTCAAAAACGTAGTGCTGCGCAACGACAAGGGCGACACCTCGCTCACCCGAGCAGGTTCGGTCGGTGACCTCGGCTGTGCCTTCGCTGCCGTAGACAAAGAGAAACTCGCACAGCTCGAAATCTCCTCCGGCGTCCAGGTCAAAGGCCTTGAAGACGGCGCCATGAAAGAGGCCGGCGTGCGCGACGGTTTCATCATCATCACCATCAACGGCACACGCGTGAACGAACCCTCCGACATCGACCGCATCTACTCGGCTATAATGGCATCGTCCGACGACAAGGTGATGTTTATCAAAGGCATCTATCCTACCGGCAAACGAGCTTTCTACGCCGTGTCGCTCGAATAAACATGGTTAATAATGTGTAAATTATGTTAATTTAAGTAGATAACATCGAGTATTTACAACTCTGACAGCACCGATGGTTGCAAAGCCGGTAAAAAATCGTTAACTTTGCATCACTTCACGAGATGGAGGAGGCCCCGAGGGGCTTCCTCTTTTTATATAGCCCTCGGGCTGTATACAGCACTCGCGCGAAGTCTTGCATCAAATGCGCGAAACAGAAAACAAGCTGAAAATATGATAGATAAAGACCTGCTGAAAAAAACCGTAGAAGACGCCATAGCCGGTACGGGAGTGTTTCTCGTCGACATCCGCGTGAGCGCCGACAACGACATCGTAGTAGAGATTGACTCCAACGACGGCGTCGACATCGACACCTGCTCGATGATACACGACAAGATAGAAGCCGCGTTCGACCGCGACAAAGAGGACTACTCGCTCGAAGTAGGCTCGGCCGGACTCACAGCTCCGTTCAAAGTCGTGGAGCAGTACACCAAAAACCTCGGCAAAGACGTGGAAGTGCTCACCAAAGACGGACGCAAGCTCCACGGCGTGCTCGCGGCCGTAAACGCTCCGGCGTCGGAATTCACAATCGAGACATCGGTCAAGGTCAAGGAGCCCGGCGCAAAGCGTCCCTCGCTGCAGCAAGTACCCGAAACGCTGAAAATGGATGATATAAAATACATCCGCCACGATTTGAAATTTTAAAATTACAGTAAAATATATTCCACCCATGCAAGCCGACTGAGCCGCAAAAGGTCCGGGTGCTTGCGACACTCACAACAATACGACAACTTATGGCAAAGAAAGAAGCAGCTCCCGACATGGTGGAGCAGTTCGCTGAGTTCAAAGAACTGAAAAACATAGATGAAGCGACAATGATGACCGTGCTCGTCGACTCGTTCCGCAAAGTACTGGCCAACGAATTCGGCACCGATGAGAATTTTGACGTCGTGCTCAATCCCAACACCGGCGACGTGCAGATAGTGCAAAACCTTGAAGTAGTGGCCGACGGCGCCGTTGAGCGTAAAAATATGCAGATTGCCCTGAGCGACGCAAAAGTAGACGACCCCGATGCAGAGGTTGGTGAAGAATTTGCACGCGAAATCAATTTTGCCGACTTCGGCCGCCGCGCCATCCTCACTCTGCGCCAGACACTGCAGTCGCGCATCCTTGAACTTCAGAAAGAAGCCATCTATAATAAATTCAAAGAGCTCGAAGGCGAAATCGTGACCGGCGAAGTGTACCAGACATGGAGCCGCGAGACTCTCCTGCTCGACGATGACAAAAACGAGCTGCTGCTGCCCAAAAGCGAATCAATCCCCGGCGCTCACGGCGACTTCTTCCGCAAAGGTGAGACAGTGCGCGCAGTGGTGCACAGCGTGACCAACAAAAACAACAACCCCAAGATTACCGTCTCGCGCACCAATCCCGAATTTCTGCGCCGCCTCTTTGAGCTCGAAGTGCCCGAAATACACGACGGCCTCATCAGCATCCGCGCAGTGGCACGCATCCCCGGCGAACGTGCAAAAGTGGCCGTTGAGAGCTACGATGACCGCATCGACCCCGTAGGCGCATGCGTGGGCGTAAAAGGCTCGCGCATCCACGGCATCGTTCGCGAGCTCCGCAACGAAAACATCGACGTCATCCCCTATACATCCAATCCCTCGCTCTTCATCCAGCGCGCTCTCCAGCCCGCCAAGATTTCATCTATCCGCCTCGACGAAGAAGAAAAACGCGCCGAAGTTTTCCTTCGCCCCGAAGAAGTGTCGCTCGCTATCGGTCGCAACGGCTCCAACATCAAACTCGCATCGATGCTCACCGGATACGTAATCGACGTATACCGCGACGCCGACAACGCCGACGAAGAAGACATCTACCTCGACGAATTCAAAGACGAAATCGACGGATGGGTGATCGACGCTCTCAAAGATATGGGTTGCGTGACCGCAAAAGCCGTGCTCCGCACTCCTCGCGAAGAGCTCATCGAAAAAGCCGACCTCGAAGAGGGCACCGTCGACAATGTGCTCGCAGTACTCGCCGCCGAATTTGAAGACGACAACAATTCCGAGCAGTAATTTAACTTCCAAAAGAAAACAGGACAATACAAAATATGCCGAAAACAAAACTAAGCAAAGTAGCAAAAGACGTCAACGTGAGCACCAATACGCTCATTGACTTTTTGCGTAAAAAAGGCATCCTCGAAGAAGCCGAACTCAACATCAACACCCGCGTCGACGACGAAGTGGTGACTATGCTGATGCAAGAATTCGGTGCCGAGGAGAAACCTAAACCGGCGCCTTTCTACTTCAAAAAACCGGAGACTCACAAAGAAGAACCTCAGCGTACCGAGGAGACCGAAATCAAACTTGACTCGGAAACAGGCCCCAAACCCCGCATCCTCGGCAAGCTCGAACTCGATGCCAACGGCAACCCCGTAGTCAAAAATCCCGAAACACAAACCGCCGCAAAAACCGAGTCCGAACCCGCCGTCGCAAAAAATGAAACTCCGGTGAAAGACGATATCCCCGTGAAGGAAGAAACGCCTGTAAAAGAGGAAGTTAACACTAAGGAAGAGGCTCACGCAACTCCTGCACAAGAGCAACCCCAAGCTGCACGCCACGAGGAAGTTCCGGCTGCCGAAACAACTAAACAACAGGCTCCCCAAGCCCAATCGCCTGCCTCCAAAGAAACTGTCGACACTCCCGCTCAGGAGACCGAAACCGTAACATCCGCCGAAGAAAAAGCACCGGCCGACACTCAGAGTCCGACAACTGCCGACAACGACGCAAAAGAGGAGAAAGAAGAAGAAGAAGAAATATTCACCACCGGAACGCCGAAACCTACTGTCAACATCAACATCGTGGGCAAAATCGACCTCTCGGCCATCAACTCGTCGACACGCCCCAAAAAGAAATCAAAAGAAGACCGTCGCAGCGCCGCTCAGGGCGATGCAAACACCGACCGCAAGAAACGTAAACGTATCGGAGGCAAAGAGAAAGTCGACATCGAAAAAACAGGCCGACAGGCTGCTCAGCAGTCAGCCCAGCCCTCCGGACGCCGTCAAGACGAACGCCGCGGCGACAACTCACCCAAAAACAGCGGCAAAAACCGCCGGCCCGCTCCCGCAGTGCATGCCGAAGTGAGCGAGGAAGACGTTTCGAAGCAGGTAAAGGAAACGCTCGCTCGTCTTACCGCCAAAGACAAAGGCCTCAAAAAAGGTCTCAAATGGCGCAAAGAGAAACGCGAGGCTCAGGCCGAACGCGAGCGCGAAGCACAACAGCAGGAAATGGCCGAAAGCCGCGTGCTCAAACTCACCGAATTCGTAACGGCCAACGACCTGGCCGTCATGATGGACGTGCCCATCAACCAGGTTATCGCCACCTGCATGAATATCGGAGTAATGGTTTCTATCAACCAGCGTCTCGACGCCGAAACCATCAACATCGTCGCCGAAGAGTTCGGATTCCGTACCGAATATATTTCGGCCGACGTTTCTCACGCCATCCAGCAGGACGAAGACAAAGACGAAGACTTGCAGTCGCGTCCGCCTATCGTGACCGTCATGGGCCACGTCGACCACGGCAAGACTTCGCTGCTCGACTACATCCGCAACGCCAACGTAATCGCAGGCGAGGCCGGCGGCATCACTCAGCACATCGGCGCCTATAACGTCAAGCTCGACGACGGACGCCACATCACATTCCTCGACACTCCCGGTCACGAAGCCTTCACCGCCATGCGCGCCCGAGGAGCCAAAGTAACCGACCTCTGTATCATCATAGTTGCCGCCGACGACAACGTGATGCCCCAGACCGTCGAAGCCATCAATCACGCAGCAGCTGCCGGTGTGCCCATCGTATTCGCTATCAACAAGATAGACAAGCCGCACGCCAACCCCGAGAAAATCAAGGAAGAGCTCGCCGCCATGAACTATCTCGTCGAAGACTGGGGCGGAAAATACCAGAGCCAGGACATCTCGGCTAAAAAAGGCATCGGTGTGAACGAGCTTATGGAGAAAGTGCTTCTCGAAGCCGAACTCCTCGACCTCAAAGCCAACCCCAACCGCAACGCCACCGGCTCGATTATCGAATCGTCGCTCGACAAAGGTCGCGGCTACGTTGCCACAGTGCTCGTGCAGAACGGCACGCTGCGCGTGGGCGACGTGATTGTGGCCGGAACACACTTCGGTAAGGTCAAAGCCATGTTCAACGAGCGCAACCAGCGCATCAAAGAAGCCGGTCCGGCCACTCCGGCTCTCATTCTCGGTCTCAACGGCGCTCCCACCGCCGGCGACACTTTCAATGTGCTCGACACCGAACAGGAAGCACGCGAAATTGCCACCAAACGCGAACAGCTGCAACGCGAACAGGGTATGCGCACCACCAAGATGGTCACTCTCGAAGACATCGGCCGACGTCGCGCAATCGGCAACTTCCAGGAGCTCAACATCATCGTCAAAGGCGACGTCGACGGCTCTATCGAAGCTCTCTCCGACTCGCTCATCAAACTCTCGACCGAAGAAATTCAGGTCAACGTCCTCCACAAAGCCGTGGGCGAAATCTCCGAGAGCGACGTCACCCTCGCAGCCGCTTCGGATGCCATCATCATCGGCTTCCAGGTGCGTCCGTCGCTCGCCGCCCGTCGCGCCGCCGAACGCGATGGCGTGCAGATACGACTCTACTCTGTCATCTATCAGGCCATTGAGGAGGTTAAAGACGCTATGAGCGGCATGCTCGCGCCCGAAATCAAAGAAGAGGTAATAGGCACCGCCGAAGTGCGCGAAACTTACCACATCTCCAAAGTCGGCACCATCGCCGGAGCCATGGTAGTAGAAGGTCGCATACGCAAAGGCACAAAAGTACGCCTCATCCGCGACGGTATCGTGCGTTACACAGGCGAGCTCGGTTCGCTCAAACGCTTCAAAGACGATGCCAAAGAGGTTATCGCAGGTCTCGACTGCGGTCTCTCTATCTCCGGATTCAACGATATCAAGGTAGGCGATATGGTCGAATGTTTCGAGGAGAAAGAGGTGAGCCGCACCATCGACTGACACTCCGTCTTTTAGCCTCAACCGGTACATGAAATGACCATCCAACTCAATATCGGAAGCAACATAGCCGACCGCTGCGCTCAGATAGAGCAAGCGGTCGGCTTGCTCTATACCGCATTCCGCAGACTCAGCAAAGAGGCCGTCATCACCCGCTCCCGCATGATAGAGAGCGAGCCATGGGGCTACTCATCGCCCAACCGGTTTCTGAATCTCGGACTGCGCGTCGACATCCCCGTAACTCTGCATCCCGAAGAAGTACTTGACATCATGCAAGGAGCTGAAGAACTCATCTGCCGCCTCTCGCACCGCAACTCCGACGGCACCTACCGCGACCGCCGCATCGACATCGACATAATCGACATCGACGACATCCAATACTCATCGCCTCGGCTCACACTGCCCCATCCCCGGGCCGCCGGCCGCCCCTTCGTGCTCATACCCCTGCAAGAGCTCGGAGGCCGTCAGGCAAACATCTCCCTGAGCACCGAATAACTCCTTAGCGAATGCATCGGTGCAAGATGAAGTGAATAATATTCCAAAATCTTGTCGAGAATCGAGCAACGCAACGCCCGGCCGACAGGAAGACGCAACGCCTGATTAAAATCCATACGGAGCAACATAGCCACAACGCGCGCGCCATCGGCGTCTATCCCGGCTCCGCTCACCGGCATTGACGGTGAAAACACTGCTTCGCGCATATTGAAACAATAGCCGCGGCGCCATGTGGAGACGTCGGGCTCTATGCCTAAAAACCGCGTCATACGCGAAAGAAACACGATGTGGAAATTGGCCAGCTCCCTGCCCGAGGCAGATGCCAGCCCCAACCAGTGCTCAAAAATAAAAGCGCTCAAAGGCTCGTCGGGACCGCTCTTACGCAAAAGCAACGAAAGCGCTTCGGCAATAAAAGTCCCCACTATCATCCTCACAGGCGACATCGAAAGCGAAGCCATGGACGGAAGAGACCTGACATCAGAGAGACGCACCACCTCCGAGCCTGCGCTGTCGTGCGCCACAGCCTCAAATGCCATCGGAGGCATCATCAGAGCCTTGCGGCGCTGCGCTTCACGGCCACGCCCCATGCGCACGGCGGCCGAAATAAACCCGGCTTCACGGCTCCAGAGCGACAGCATAACACCGTCATCGCCGTATCTCACACCGCGCAAAGCTATACAAGTCACATTCTTTTCCATAATCTAATAATCTTCTCCATCAACGCAAAATTACGAAAAAAAGACTATTACAGCACCATCACGAGGTAAAAATCAATAAAAAAATATAAAAACGAAGCAAAAACGCACAAAAATTTTGCCACATCAAAAAAAGTGCGTATATTTGCACTCGCAAAAATCGCAAACACTACAAATTTGCCGGCCCATTCGTCTATCGGTTAGGACGCAAGATTTTCATTCTTGAAAGAGCAGTTCGATTCTGCTATGGGCTACATAATTACAAATCAATTGATTAAACGATATTAACAGCAATGGCAAATCATAAGTCATCAAAAAAGAGAATACGTCAGACCATCAAGCACAGACTTCACAACCGCTATTATGCCAAAACAGCCCGCAACGCTGTGCGCGCAATACGCAAATGCGCCGACAAAGCTGAGGCTCAGGCCAAATATCAGGTACTCGTAAGCCTTCTCGATCGTCTTGCATCAAAAGGCGTTATCTCTAAAAACAAAGCCTCCAACCTCAAGAGCAAGCTCCAGCTCCACATCAACAAGTTGGCAGCCTGATTAAGAGGCTATACAGTGCGGCCCATTCGTCTATCGGTTAGGACGCAAGATTTTCATTCTTGAAAGAGCAGTTCGATTCTGCTATGGGCTACATCACACCGGGAGATTGTGTTTTTACACAATCTCCCTTACATTTATATGCCCCCACATGGAAGTGCCGCACTTCCAACACATAAATTAGCTTGTACTTCCTTTTAAACACACGATATCTTGTTATTCTGCAATCTACTGTTCTTCTGTTAAAAAATATCACCATCTTCTCTCCCTTTTGTCGTGAGCAGGCCCGCTCACGACTTCCCGGTGAGGGCGGCACTTCCCGGTGGCATCCGCACAATACTTCTCGGGGGTGTGATTGCGTAGCACTGGGAAGTGCCGTGCGGCCTCGCGCGGCACACAGATTACGGTTGGTGTTGTTGTCGTGAGCGGGCCGCTCACGACTTCCCAGTGGCTCCGCGTGAACACAAAATGACGTGAAGTGCCCTGTCTTTATTAACAATGTCTTAAAATTATTATTCATTTTTTGTTGCATAGAGCTAAACTTTTGGCTAACTTTGGCTTCTCAAAAACAGATTTTTTAATGATTTCTCATCTCTTGCTCTCCCGTCAGCTGCATCGCTTGTTTTTTTGCTGCTTTTTTGTGCTTCTTTTGTGTTCGTGTAAGCCCAAACAGGTGGCTGTGGGTTACGGTGATGATGTGTATTACACGGAAACCAAATCTAATAAAATAAAGTCGCGTCCGTCTCCTGTCAATAATAAACCGATCGATAGAGATAAAGACCTTTCAGCCTCGGCCCGCGCGCTTCTTGATGAAGCATACAGCTGGGTAGGCACTCCTTACGCCTACGGGGGTCATTCGCGCCGAGGCACCGACTGTTCGGGCTATGTAATGGAGGTATATCGCCGCGCTCTCGATTTCTCGCTTCCGCGTTCCACCTCCGAACAAAGCGAAGCTTGCAACAGCATCGACCGTGACGCACTCCGCCCCGGCGACCTCGTATTTTTCCGACACATCAAGCACGGCAAAATCAATCATGTGGGCATATATACCGGCAACGGACGTTTTCTCCATGCATCGTCGTCGAAAGGAGTGATAGAGAGTGATCTCGAAGAAGAGTATTACGCACGCCGTTTCCGCCACGCAGCTCGAGTCAAAGGACTCAAACTTAAATAATTATAAAGATAAGAACAATACTTTCAGCCGGACCATGATGTCCGGCTGCCTTTTTATCTGTCCTCTTCACAGAGTATAGTAAACAGCAAAAATAGATGTTGATAACTCTGTTGATAACTTGCAATAACTTTTCAATAACTTGATTTGCATTTCTCGACAAAAACTGCATATACTTTTTCATTTCAAATCATCAGTAATTGTTACAGAGAAGTTTTTAAGCAGTTTTAATCAGGGTTATCTTCACTTTTACGCCTCAAAAACATAAAAATTTATCTACACACGAGTTATCAACATGATGTAGATAACTAATATAAATCATTTATTTACTTTATTTTACAAAATTAGTATATGTTGATAACCTGCATCTTTGAATCAATAACTCAAAAAAGCAAGAAAATGGCCGAAAAGTTATTATACTTATCTTCAGGCATTATTGTTCTATTAAAATTTAAATTTTGAAAAATTAAAAATATAAATAAAATAACAACTGATGAAAAACAACTCCCCCGTAGCAGAACGCCTTATCATAAGTCCCTGCGGGTGCAAGATTGCTTTTTTATCTTAATAGTTGGAAATAATGGCTGCTAATTTTGTCATTAACCACTTATTTATTACTTTTGCTCTGTTTTTTATTATATAGGTATAAATTTCTATTATGAAGCATCTGTTTTCCCTTATTATAATATGTGTGTCAATGCTCACGGCGCACGCTCAGAAAGAGGAGCTGATAAAATACGGCGACTTCGAAAACTGGGTCACGCGCAACATCAAGGAGTCGCGTCTTCTCGGAGGCAAGGATAAGACTATCTACGAGATAGCGCCCACGACCACCATTACCGGCAATAAACCTTATACCAATATGGGAGGTTCGCCATGGGCCACGTCTAATGTCCTTGCTTCGCCAATGGGGATTGTAAAGACGAGCAATGCCGTCTATCCCGAGAATCGAGCGGGAGGCGGCCGTTGCGCCAAGCTCACCACACGCTACGAGGAATGTAAAGTGCTCGGTATGGTGAATATGGAGGTAATGGTTGCCGGTTCTATTTTTTTAGGCAAGATGATAGAACCCATCAAGAGCACGAGCAATCCTTACAGCAAAATGGAGATGGGCGTGCCTTTCACCGGTAGGCCGAAGGCGTTGAAATTCGACTACAATCTCACCATCCCGTCCACAAATCAACGCATCTACTCTTCCGGCTTCGGCAAGAAGAAAGTTTATCAGGGCACTGAAGTTGCCGAAGCTTTTATTTTGCTTCAGCGCCGTTGGGAAGATAAGGATGGCAATATATATGCCAAAAGGGTGGGCACAGGCCGTGTGCATCTCGACAAGAGCACCGGCAAATGGATTAACGGCTATATGCTTCCGGTGCATTACGGCGACATTACAGACAAGAGCTTTTACAAACCCTATATGGGACTCATCCCCGAGAAAAACAGCTATTACGCAACTAACAGCAAGGGTAAAATGGTGCCCGTGCACGAAACAGGCTGGGATGAAGACGATGCCACACCTACACATATGCTCGTGATGTTCTCAGCAGCCTCAGGAGAGGCATATATAGGTACCCTCGACCTCACCCTGCGTGTCGACAATGTGAAATTGGTATATTGATCTTTTGCAGCCGTGAATATATAAGCTAAAACAGCTAATAATGAAAAATAGAAAAAGTGCCGGACGTTCTCGCTCGGCACTTTTTTGCATTATGAAACTCTGTATGATAAGAGTTTATGTCAATGTTTTTCAGACTGTCGGTTTCAGCATGCCGGCGGCTATGTTGGCGGCTGTTTCTTCGCCGGCTGTCGATGCTAAAATAGCAAAAGCAAAATCCATGGCCGAGCACGGGCCGTTGGCGGTGATGATATTCTCACATTCGGTCACGCGGTCGAAAGTGGCTGTGGCGCCACCTTCGGCGAGCGCTTCTTCGAAGCCAGGATAGCAAGTTGCTTTTTTGCCTTTCAGTACTCCGGTGGGAGCAAGCGCAACGGCAGGCGCTGCGCAAATAGCTGCTATCAGACCTTGTTTTTGGTTGTGACGGATGATGGCGTCGTTAAGTTTCTTGCAGTTGTGCAGATTGGTTGCGCCGGGCATGCCGCCGGGCAGAATGAGCCATTGTGCATTGTCGAGATCAGCCTCATCGATAGTGAGGTCGGCAATTACGGTTACGCCCTGAGCCGATGTCACTGTTTTTTCTTTTTTTATAGATACTGTTTTCAGATCTACCGAGGCGCGACGCATCACATCTACCACGGTAAGGGCTTCAATTATTTCGAAACCGTCGGCAAGGAATAAAAAGGATTGATACATAGGTATATTGTGTTTTTTGTTGTTACTTAAGTATGCCCTGTAAATTAGTCAACTAAATATTTTCGGTGTCATACTTATATATTACAAATAAGGCTTGACGATTGTTTTTGCCAGTAGTTTGTCTTTTTCAATCTGCTTGCCCAGACTTTCCACTGAGTCGAATCTACATTCTCCACGTTGTCGGGATATAAACTCAATGGTGAGCGGTAGGTCATACAGGTCGCCGTTTATACCGAAAATATGTGCCTCTATTGTGCGTAAGTCCGACAGGCCGAAAGTAGGTCGTGTGCCTATGTTGACCACAGCACCGTGTGTGGTGCCTCTTACGGTGACCCGACAGGCGTAGACGCCGTCGGCAGGAACGAGCTGCTCTACGCAATGAGGACGCATATTTGCCGTAGGAAAACCGAATTTATGCCCTACCCCGCGGCCTTTTTCTACTGTTCCGGAGATGGAATAGAGTCTGCCGAGCATGACAGCGGCTTCTTGCGGACGGCCTTCGCTGAGGTATTGTCTGATTGACGAGCTGCACAAAGGCCTGTCGAGGTCAGGAAGCAAAATCTCGTCGGCACGGCTGACGGTTATGCCTTGTCGTGAGGCAAGGCGTTTATATTCGTCAGGGTCGCTTATGCGGTCGCTGCCGAAGCTGTGGTTGAATCCGGTGACAAGATGCCTTACGTTGTACTTTTCGCGCAGAAAAGCGAGAAATTGCGCAGCCGTGAGTTTTCTCAGTTCGGGAGTGAAAGGCTCGACAATCACTTCATCGGCGCCGGCTTCAAGTATGAGTTTTTCGCGTTCTGTGATAGACGAGAGCAGTCGTGGCTCTCGCCCGGGAGCAATTACGGCCATCGGGTGCGGCGAGAATGTCATTATCGACGCCTCAGTGCCGTTTTGCGCCGCAAGCTTTGCCGTACTGCTTATGAGCCCGCGATGCCCGAGGTGCACGCCGTCAAAAACGCCGAGAGCGAGTGTGCGCGGTGTCATAGGCCTGTTATTTCAGGTATGATGCGGCAGATGTCATCGCCGGCAGGCACAAGACAGGTGTGGAAGCCGAGACGGGCCGCGGCGTCGAGATTTTTTTGCGAATCGTCGAAGAAGAGAGTCTCGTCGGGAACGATGCCGAGTTTGCGCTCGGTATAGATAAATATTTTGTCGTCGGGTTTCAGAGCTTTGGCTTCGAACGATGTGACTATGCCGTCGAAATAATAGTCGATGTCGTGGCCGTCTTTACGAAATTCGGATGCTATGAAAGTGTGCCACATTATAGGGTTGGTATTGCTCAGCACATATAGCCGGTAATGCTTGTGCAGCTTTTCGAGCAGTCGCAGACGTGCGACAGGGATGCCGATGAGAAATTTTATAAAGGCGCTGTCGATCTGTTGGTCAGTAACGCCGGCAGGCAGAACTTCGCGCAGGCTCGCATGAAATTCTTCCGGACTTATTTTCCCCTCTTCAATAAGGGCGAACGGACCTTTCTGGCCGTAATCGCCGAAAAATGACGATGCATCGGCAAGCCCGAGTTCTCTGAAGGCCTCGACGCAACGCTCTTTCTCGATGTCCATTATTACGCCGCCGAGGTCGAAAAGCAGATTTTTAATACCCATCATCCTACCACTACGTTGACAATTTTGCCGGGTACGACTATTATTTTGCGTATTGTCTTGCCTTCGAGCCATTTGGCTGCCGAGGGATTGGACAGCGCGGCTTCCTGTACCTCCTCTTTTGAGGCTTCAAGAGGCATGGTGATGGAAAAACGTGCCTTGCCGTTAAACGACACGGCGTAGGTGGCTGTGTTCTCTTTGAGATACTTTTCGTCGTATGCGGGCCACTGTGCGTCGCACACCGAGGTTTCGTGGCCAAGGGCGGTATGCCATATCTCTTCGATGATGTGGGGAGCGAAGGGAGCAAGGAGCACGGCCAGCGGCTCAAGCACGGCGCGTGAGTCGGCTTTGAGAGAGGTGAGCTCGTTGACGCACACCATGAATGCGGCCACCGAGGTGTTGTATTGCAGCGAGTCGATGTCGGAGGTGACTTTTTTGATGAGTTTGTGGAGGCTTTTGAGCTGTTCGACTGTGGGCTCGTTGTCGGTGACGGCAGCGGAGTCGCCGCGGTAATAGAGATTCCACAGTTTGCGCAGGAATCGCGACACGCCGTCGATGCCGTTGGTGTCCCAGGGTTTGCTCTGGTCGATGGGACCGAGGAACATTTCGTAGAGTCGGAGAGTGTCGGCTCCGTACCGCTCCACGATGTCGTCGGGGTTGACAACGTTGTATTTTGTTTTCGACATTTTCTCCACCATGTATCCGCATACATATTTTCCGTCTTCAAGGATGAACTCGGCATCGGCGAATTCCGGACGCCAGCGGCGGAAAGCTTCGGTGTCGAGCACATCGTTGCTCACGATGTTGACATCGACGTGCAGCGGAGTTGTATCGTAGTTGTCTTTTAGTCCGAAGGAGACGAAAGTATTGGTGTCTTTGATGCGGTACACGAAATTGCTTCGGCCTTGTATCATGCCCTGGTTGACAAGACGGTGGAAGGGTTCGTCGTCGCACACAACGCCGATGTCGAAGAGAAATTTGTTCCAGAAACGGCTGTATATCAGGTGGCCGGTGGCGTGCTCAGAGCCTCCGATATATAGGTCGACAAAGCGCCAGTAGTCATCGGCCTCTTTCGATACGAGAGCGTGGGGGTTGCGGGGGTCCATGTAGCGCAGATAATAGGCCGACGAGCCGGCGAATCCGGGCATAGTGCAAAGTTCTATCGGGTAGCCTTCCGGAGTCTTCCAGTCGGCCGCACGTCCCAGCGGGGGCTCTCCGCTCTCGGTGGGGAGGTATTTGTCGACCTCAGGCAGCAGAAGCGGCAGAGAGCTTTCGGGCATCATCTGCGGAATGCCGTCCTTGTAATATACCGGGAAAGGTTCGCCCCAGTAGCGCTGGCGCGAGAAGATGGCGTCGCGCAGACGGTAGTTGACTTTTACCTTGCCTATACCGAGTTCCGCTATCACGCGTTTGGTTTTTGCTATCGCATCTTTCACATCAAGACCGTCGAGATCGAGCAGGTCGGAGTGGGAGTTGATGACTTTACCTTCTTTTGCATCGTAGCTTTGCTCTGAGACGTCGGCGCCCTCGATAAGGGGGATTACAGGCAGAGAGAAAGCGCGGGCGAAGGCATAGTCGCGGCTGTCGTGTGCAGGCACGGCCATGATGGCTCCGGTGCCGTATCCGGCGAGCACGTAGTCGCTCACCCATACGGGTATTTTCTTGCCGCTCAGCGGATTCACGGCGTATGCACCGGTGAAAACGCCTGTGGGCTTGCGGTCGATCATGCGCTCGCGTTCGGTGCGGCGTTTTGTGGCTTCGACGTAGTTTTTCACTGCCTCTCGCTGCTCGTCGGTGGTAATCATCTCCACGTACTCGCTCTCGGGAGCGAGAACCATGAATGTCACGCCGAAAACAGTGTCGGCGCGGGTTGTGAATATTTCAATGTCGATGTCGGTGCCGTCGATGTGAAAGAGCATTTCGGCGCCCTCGCTGCGGCCTATCCAGTTGCGTTGAGTATCCTTGATGCTTTCGCTCCACTGCAAGCCGTCGAGGCCGTCGAGCAGACGCTGAGCGTATGCCGAAACGCGCAGACACCACTGATACATCATCTTTTGCTCCACGGGATATCCTCCGCGCTCGGAGACTCCGTCGACAACCTCGTCGTTGGCCAGCACGGTGCCGAGTTTCGGACACCAGTTCACCATCGTGCGGCCCAGATAGGCTATGCGGTAGTTCATCAGAGTGTCGCTCTTCTCTTTTTCGGTCATAGCGTTCCACTCGTCGGCGGTAAACGAGAGTTCGGCCGAACAAGCGGCGTTGACACCTTCGGTGCCGTGTTTTGCAAAATGTCCGACAAGCGAAGCAATCGGGAGGGCCTTTCCGGCGGCGTTGTCGTAATAAGACCCGAACATACGCATAAACGCCCATTGCGTCCATTTGTAATACTCAGGGTCGCAGGTGCGTATCTCGCGGTCCCAGTCAAAGCTGAAACCTATCTTTTCAAGCTGATTGCGGTAGCGTGCAATATTGGTTGCTGTGGTTTTTTCGGGGTGCTGACCGGTCTGTATGGCATATTGTTCGGCCGGCAGACCGTAAGCGTCATAGCCCATCGGATGCAGCACGTTGAAGCCGCGCAGACGTTTGTACCGGGCATAAATATCACTGGCTATATATCCCAGCGGGTGACCCACATGCAGTCCCGCGCCCGAAGGATAAGGAAACATGTCGAGCACGTAATATTTAGGCTTTGAGGGGTCAATCTCGGTGTGATAAGTCTTGTGGTCGCGCCAGTACTGCTGCCAGCGCTGCTCTATATCTTTGTGGTTGTATTCCATACGGATGATTGGGTGTAAGCGTTTACGGATTATAGGGTGTTTATTTTGAAAGCTCAAGCATACGGTCGATGCCACGGCGAGCCTTGCGGGCAGTCTCGGCGTCGACGTGTATTTCGGGTTGTCCGGTTTCGAGACAACGGGCGAGCTTCTCAAGTGTGTTTAATTTCATGAAACTGCACTCGTTGCATGCACAGCCTGCCTCATCCGGAGGTGCAGGGATGAATGTCTTGCCGGGGCAATCCTTCTGCATCTGATGCAAAATACCGCTTTCGGTGGCTACTATAAACTCTGTGGCCTCGCTCTCGTGTGCGTATTTCAGCAGAGCGGCCGTCGAACCCACTTTGTCGGCAATCATCGCCAGAGGACGCTTACATTCGGGATGAACCAGAATTTTGGCGCCCGGATGCTGCTTTTTGAGGTCGAGAATCTTTTCGAGCGAAAATTGCTCGTGCACGTGGCAGGCACCGTCCCACAGCACCATGTTGCGCCCCGTGACGGAGTTGATATATCCTCCGAGATTGCGGTCCGGACCGAAAATAATCTTAGCGTCGGCAGGCAGGGAGTCCACGATTTTAAGAGCGTTGCCAGAGGTGACAAGTATGTCGGTAAGAGCTTTTACCTCGGCCGAAGTATTGACGTAAGACAGCACGAGATGGTCGGGATGTCCGGCCACAAAAGCGGCAAAATCAGCGGCAGGGCAACTGTCGGCGAGCGAGCAACCGGCCTCGGCGTCGGGTACGATGACTTTCTTGTCAGGACAAATGATTTTGGCAGTTTCGCCCATGAAATGCACGCCGCAGAGGACAATTACGTCGCAGTCGAGCGTAGCCGCTTTCTGAGCAAGCGCGAGAGAGTCGCCGATGAAGTCGGCCACATCCTGCACCTCGGCGGGCACATAATAATGAGCCATGATCACGGCGTTATTATCTTTTTTAAGACGGGCAATTTTCTCTTTTAATGCCTCAATATCCATAATAAATTTAAATTTAGGATTTTGATGCAAAATTACGAAAAAAAATCCGTTGCACCATCACAAAACCCTCAAAAACCACCCGACGTTGCGGCTCGGTTGCTTCTTGCAACTTTTCGGCTAAGACGGTTTCCTTGTCCGACTGCGCTCCAATTTTACTAATTTTAGGGCACATAACGGAACTTTGAGATATTATCATTAAATTTGCAAAAATATCTGAGACCTATTGACCTGATGAAACTTGCCTCAGTCCACTACTTTTGTAGTCAATTTTAATATTATATTTGATAAATCTTTTTCAAATGGTTACCAAGAAAACTAACAGATGTCTTTATAATTCAGACTTAAAATCATTCACAAAAGCAGATCCGTATCATGTATTAGGCCGTATTATCGATGCATATCATGGAAACGTACCGACAACTTCCGAAGAAGCATGGATCGGAGAAATTAATCTTTTACAGAATGTTCTCTCGCCTTGGAAAAATGAAGATGCAGAGATTATTTTTGAATATGATATACCTCGTCTCGGGAAACGCATAGATGTTGTTGTTCTGTTAAGAGGAATTATTTTTTGTCTCGAATTTAAGGTCGGACAGAAGGAGGCGACTCAGACGGATGTAGAACAAGTGATGGACTATGCTCTTGATTTAAAAAATTTCCACCTTTATAGCCAAGACCGTATAATTGTTCCAATTTTAATACCAACGAAACATAAATCTTCATCGAGCCGGTTTGTGCCGTCGGTTTATGATGATTCAATATACAATCCCCTTATTACGGGAGAGAAAGGACTTCAAAATATTTTTGTCGAGGTTTTGCGTCACGAGAATGCATACCTGCCGGGGTCAATAACAGATTGGATTATCAGTCCTTATGCCCCCACTCCAACTATTATCGAAGCTGCGCGTTCGTTGTATGAAAATCATTCGGTCGAGAATATTACCCGCCATGAAGCGGATAAAGTCACAACGGATGCTACTATAGCTTTTATTCTTAATGTTATAAACCATTCGAAAAATCACAGCAGAAAGAGCATATGTTTCGTAACCGGTGTACCCGGTGCGGGTAAAACATTGGTTGGCCTTGATGTAGCTGTAAAACAATCCTATAATGAAGATGGATCGTTTAACGAAGAAGATGGAGCGGTATACCTATCAGGTAATGGTCCGCTTGTGGCGGTTCTTACTGAAGCTCTTGCTCGTGACAATTATAAGAATGAAAAAGCAAAAGGAGGAAAAAAGAAACTTTCAGATTCTAAACGAGAGGTAAAGAAGTTTATACAGATTATCCACCAATACAGGGACAATATGCTTGCAAAAATTAAGAATCCTGTGGTGAACGGAATTCTTGAAATTGACCCGGAAAAGGCTGTTAAATTCAAGCAAAGCGGTTATGGTGAAGTCGAACATGTGGCAATATTCGACGAAGCGCAAAGAGCTTGGACACAAAGCCGTATAGCCAATTACCTTAAAAGAGGTGGTACATACGGCAATAAACTTAAAGTTCCTAATTTCCCGATGTCGGAGGCAGCATTTCTGATATGGTCGCTCGACCAGAGAGAAGATTGGGCTACTATTGTATGTCTTATTGGCGGTGGTCAGGAAATCAATACTGGTGAAGCCGGCATATCGGAATGGATTGCCGCACTCAATACACATTTTCCACATTGGGATGTCTATATATCAGACAAACTAACCGAACCCGAATATGCCGAAGGCAAGATAAATGAACTACTTGAAAATAAACCTAACGTAGAATTTTCTGATAAACTGCATCTCGGTGTTAGTCTGCGTTCTTTCAGAGCCGAAAGGCTTTCCGGCTTTGTACATTCCCTTCTGTCATTCAATCCAGATGCCGTAGAGCTATATAAGGAAGTTGTCAGTCATGGTTATCCTATCGTTCTTACACGTAACATGGATAAAGCACGTCAGTGGCTTAGGCAACAAGCCAGAGGAACACAACAAACAGGCATTCTTATATCAAAAGTTTCTGCAAGATTCAAACCCTTAGCCGTGCATGTACTTCCTTCGGACGATGACAATGCGGTGCATTGGTTTCTTGAGGATAAAGCGGACGTAAGGTCGTCCAACTACCTTGAGGAGGCAGCTACTGAAATACAAGTACAGGGGCTCGAAGTTGATTTTTCGTGTGTGCTTTGGGATGCCGATATGCGATATGACAATGGGGAATGGTCTTTTTGGAAATTCAACAATACATCAAAATGGACACCTTTAACACACAAAGTACCAAGGTGGATACCTGAAAATAATATCGAAACTCAGAAATACATGCTCAATGCATATCGAGTACTGCTTACGCGTGCTCGTCAGGGAATGGTAATATGCGTTCCGAATGGCAACGCAAATAATACACCTGAGGGATTTCCGGAAGATTCCACTCGGTTACCATCATTTTATGACACCACGTATCTATATTTCAAGAGCATTGGAATGAAGGAAATATAATTGTTTAATAACGACTTATTGGATTTTACACTGGAATATAGAAGTATATAATCTGCCTCAATGTTTGTTAGACTTTGGGTTTGTCGAATGACGGCAACAAAATAAACTTAATGTTGGTGGCACCGTATTCGTCTATTGCTCAACTCCGGTACGGCAGATTATGTATATGATGCAGGTTTCTTAAATTAATATCGATTGGTTGCGTTGATTTATAATTGATTGCTAAATCAAACGCCCTGGCGGGTTTCTCCGGGGGTGAGTTTGTTTATCTGGTGATGATCATGTATTCGCCGGCAAGGCCGGGGGCTACGCGGTAGCGGCGCAGGCCGTAGCCGCGGTCGGCGGCGGGGCCGCTGAGGGGTTGGCCGTAGTTGGTCACTATTTCGTATACGCTGTGGCATACGGGACATTCTGCGGTCATGTCGTCGCTGATAAATTGCACGCGTGTGCTTGTGCGGGCTTCTACGGGGCACGCAAGGTCGTAGGCCACTGGGTTGCCGTGGATGTCGCCCACAAGCATTATTCCGCCGAAGCCGGTGTGGGATGTAGCTGTGTAGGGAAATCCTGACGGCTGGCGCTGCTCGAGTATGAACAGGCGTGGCTGTCCCACGCCGGAGACGCCGTAGGTGTGCCAATCGCCTATGGTGTTGAACGCCACATGCACGGCGGCCGGCGGTATGCGGTCGTCGTCGATGTGGTGACAGCCTGCGAGCAGGGCTGCAAGGATGATAAAGATGTATTTTTTCACGCTCCGGCCAGGGTGGTGATGAATCCGCCTATCTGGTCCATGGCTTTCTGCACGTAGGGGCCTACCATGCCGCGGAGCATGAAGGGGATTTCGAGGTCGGCCACGGGGGTGACAAGGGTCGAAGCGTCGCCGTCGGGCTTCATGTCGAGACGGAGTGTGAAGGGCATGGGTGTGCCTTCGGCGGTGAGAAGCACGCGCTCGGGAGTGCGTTCGGTGATGCGGAATTTGACGCGTCCGACCATGTTGACGTCGAAAGCTACGGAGTCTTCGTCGAGTTCGAGGCCTTTGAGCTTGTCTTTAGCTTCGGCAGGGAGAGCGTCGATGGTGAGTTGGAAGTTACGGAGATTGGCGAATTTGTCCGCAATCTCGGCGCCCGTGCGCCCTACGGCCACGGTTTTTCCTTTGTATTCTGACATATTTGTGTTGTAAATCTGATAATGTCGGGATGCTTATTCTGTGGTCGAGGGCATCCAGTTTTCGGGGTCTTCGCGCCAAAGCCGGAGTGTTTCGGCGGCTGAGTCGGAGACGAAGTTGCAAGCAACGGCTTCTTCGATCATCGCTGTATAGTTGGAGAGGGTGGCGAGGGAAATGCCGGCTTTGGCAAAGGCTTTTTCGGCAACGGGGAACTGATATGAGAAGATGGCTACCATGCCTGCTACGTCGCACCCGGCGGCACGCACGGCTTCGGCTGCTTTGAGCGAGGAGTTGCCGGTAGAAATCAGGTCTTCTACGATTATCACCTTCTGGCCGGGTTTGAGGTTGCCTTCTATCATGTTTTCCAGGCCGTGGTCTTTGGGTGTGGAGCGCACGTAGGCGTAAGGCAAGCCGAGCAGATCGGCGATAAGCGCGCCCTGAGCGATGGCGCCGGTGGCCACGCCGGCTATGGCGTCGGGTATTCCGAAGCGCTCGATTATGAGGTGTGTGAGTTCGAGTTTAATCATGGAGCGCACCTCGGGATAGGAGAGAGTCTTGCGGTTGTCGGTGTATATGGGGGAGTTCCACCCGGAGGCCCAGGTAAAGGGGTTGTCGGGTTGGAGGATAATAGCGCCGATTTTGAGAAGTTTTTCAGCTAAGAGACGGTCTATCGGTTTCATGTGCTATATTTTTTATTAAATTTGTTGCAAAGGTACGAAAAAAGGGTAAGATTGCCAATTTTTTATTTCTGTCGCGTGGCGGCAAATGCTGTCATCGTATCACGGTCACCGGCAGGCGTTGCGACGATGCGGAGGCCGAACAGATGGCAAATGCTTCGTAGAAGCCTTCGGGCACGTTGTTGCCGTCGTTATCGGTAAGGTTCCACTCGTAGGGGAATGTGACTTCGCGGCTGAATACGGTTTCTCTTTTTGCATCGACGATTACGAGCCGGCCGGTTGTGCCGGCGAGATTGTCACCCTCGATATTGAAGGTGAGCGACTCGCGGGCAGGCAGTGCGTCGTCGGCGACACTGAGCGTGAGAGCGGCTGAATCGCCGACGGTGAACGTGGCTGCTGCGTCTACGCGGCTGAGCAGGTTGTCGGATGCCGAAACGGCAATGTCGTGGTGTCCGGCTGTGAGGTCGCGCAGCAGTACGCTGATGGTGTAGACGTTGTTCTCGTCGCTCTCTACGGTTATCAGCGAACGGTCGACGGGCTGGTTGCCGTCGAGAGTGACGCGTATGGTGTAGCCGATGTTCGACATTGCGGTGTTGAGTCCGGCCGGAGCGTCGATGGTGACTACAAAGCGCGAAGTCGGCGCAATCACCGAGCCGCTGCCGCATCCGGGGGTGTTGAAGTAGAGGTCGGTTATTGTAGGAGCCGGCATTTCGGCAGTGCCGGGAGTGGAGGATGTGGTGAGGCCGAAGCTCAGACCGTTGTACACGCCTGTTGCGCGGTTGCCGTCGGTGTCGGTGGCTCCGAGCATGAGTCGCGAGGGAGAATCGATGTTCTGAGGCTGAGGAGCAATGACGGTAGTTGAGAAACGTCCGTCTTTGACCTTTGCCGAAGTCTGGCTCAGGAGGAATCGGTCGTCGTCGTAGGGATGTGTGACGCCGTCGTCGTCGGGGAGTGTCACACCCTCAAACGGCGATTCGTAGAGGTAGAGCTCTACCGAGCCGTTGAACGCGGTGTTGACCGAGCCGTCGGCATTAGTCACCGCGCCGGTGATTTCAACGGGTACGCGCGGATATACGGTTACGGACTCGGCAGCTTTCGTGCCGTTGACTGTCTCGACTTTCACTCCGTAGGCGGCTGTCGGCACAGGCAGCGCCGGGTCGCCGCAGTAGTTGTAGCACAGTGCGTTGGTGAACATCTGCGATGCGTACGACACGCCGCGGTAATTGTCGAGCATGTATTGTTTTGCTCTTACGAGTATCTCGCCGAATGTGTCGCCGGCGCGGACACGCGACCATGAGTCGAGCACCGCCAGGTTGTAATATTGGTTGTAAGGCAGGTAGACCGAGCACATGGCGCCAATCACGCCGATGGCGCCGCCGTGTTCTTTGTACAGCATGCTTTCGGCCAGAGAGTTGGCGATGATGTGGAAGTCGTACGGGTCGCAGGTCGAAAGCATTGCAAAGGGAGGATAGTCGTAGTCGGTGGCGGTGTTGAGAGTCTTGTCCCAGCAGAAACCGTCTTTCGAGCCGTGGCCGCTGTAGCCGAAGAGAGCCACGCCCTCCACAAGCGATTGCTTGATTAATTCTTTGGTCATAGACGACATATTCTCGACAGTGACAAATCCGGCTCGGTGGCCTTTGGTTATGGTGAGTTCGGGACGGTTAGCCACCAGAAGGCTGCAAGCCTGCTCGCTCTGTTTGAAATGCTCGCAGTCGTCGCCCGCGTCGCTGACCATGAGGGCGGAGTTGGCGACGAGAGTTGGCAGCGAGGTGGTGATGTAGCGCAATATCTTGTTGTTGACGCTCTGAGCATCGGACGATGAAGAGGCCGGGATGCGGCCCACGCCTATGTGCTGAGGCTCGAACATGATGTTGCTCGTCTTGAAGTTGTCGGCGAGCATACCGAAGTAGTTGTCGGCAACATAGGCCGTAGCGTAAGCGAGGTCGCCGATGTTTTCGGTTTCGTAAGTGAGCAGAAGCTCGAAGTTGAATTTGTTGAGGATGCCGCGGTTGTCCCAGTGGCCCGGACCGTAGAGCAGGAGATTGCGGAATTTGGAAGGATTGCGGTCGTGCATCATTTTGGCCATGCGGCGGTAAGCCATAGCCGCGGGAGCGCCCGACGAGAATTCGTTGAACACCTGTTGCTGAGTGAATACGGCCACGTCCTGATTAAGGTAATCGCGGTGGTATTGAGCCAGCTGACGTGCCATCGGCAGGAAAGCATCGGTAGAAATGATGACAAGGTCGGGCACCGGTGTGCCGTGGATGTTCTGATTTTCTATCACGCCTTTGATTTCGGGAGTGATGAGTTGTGATGAGCTGTCGAAAGCAATGTAACGCGAAGCGTTGCTGCCGACAGCGAAGTCGGTGTCGAGCGTGAACTCAACGTTGCCCGATGCGTCGGCGTTGCTCACGGCATAGGGGTAAATGTCGGCGAGATCGGTTACGTTCCAGACGCGGGTCGACGAGCCTGCGCCGGCGATTCTGACGTTTTCTCCCTTGTTGCCGGCGGCATACAGCATTTCAAGTTGTCCCGACGAGGGTATCCTGTTGTGCCGCGGGTAAACCATAGCGCGGTAGTCGGTGCCGGCCCTTCCCTGCACTGCGTTAGACGGAGTGGGCGTGGAGCGGTAGGAGAAAGTGTAGTCGGCGAGAGTCTGGTCGGTGGTGCCGGATGCGGGGCGGACAGCCATGATGTAGGAGCCCTCGCCCATGATGGTGCGTGTGGAGAATGCAAAAATGCTGTTGTCTACGATTGCACCGGTTTTTTCCCATCCTGAGGGCGCTGTCGGCACAAGCGAAAAGATATTGTTGACATAAGCAACGAAAAAGTTGCATATCGAGGCTGTTTGCACTGTCTCGCGTCCGGTTTCGCTCTGAGTGGGCACGCCGGCGGTGGCGAAGTCGCTGATGCCGACAGTCTGCACGAAGGAAGCCGATCTGAAAGTCTTGTCCCAGAAAAAAGCGCCCACATTACGGTCGTTTTGCACCTCGTCTTCGATATACGACACAGATGCGTGAGTGTCGAAAGCAGTGGCCGAGGCGGTGTAGGGACGCACATCGGTTTTGTCTTTCGGACGACTGTCGGTGATGAAGTAGGTGCTGTAATTGGAGTAGGTGCTCAGTTTTCGGCTGAAAGTGTAGAGCTCCCCGTTGTATGCGATGTCGTAGTGAGCCGGACCCTCGCCGTAGAAGATGAGCCGGCCGTCGGATGTGTTTTCGCAATAGGTGGGCAACAGATCATCGGGCATGTCGTCGGTGAACTCGTTGTTCAGATATTGAGTGGCCGGACGGCCGTATACGGTGGCTTTCTCCGGGTCGATGCCGAGAGCGCGGAGGTCGTCGTGAGAGATCTGTTGCACGCCGGTGCTGCTTACGTTCACTCTCACCCATTTGCCTGTGCTCAGCAAGGATTGCTGCTTGAAGCTGACGGCGCTTGCCGGGTCAGCGCAGAGTATTGTTGCAATACCGAGACAAAGAGATATTTTTAAATGCATGAAACGAGATATGGAAGATAGGCTCATTTGATTTTAAATTTTATACAGAGACGGCCGTTGACGGTCGCGGTAATATATGTATTTTTATTGTTTTCAGGGTCAGTGTCGACCGCAGGCGACGGAAAGATGATGATGTCGCCGGTCTTGAATGTTGTAAGGGCCGAGAGGCTGCTTATGGCACGGGCTATGCCGAGACGGTCCGTGCCTACGGTGATTCGGGCACTTTCGGAGGGCTCTTCCTGCCCTTTGAGAGGGGCGCGGCTCACACTCAATGTAATTGTATCGCCTAAGTCGCTCAAGGGCACGTATTCGCCCTGAATTATGGCGTTGTCGGCGATGTAGCTGAGGTTGCCGGCCGCGGGCGAGTGCATCACGTGCACGGCCGAGACGGCGTCGATGTAGCGCAGGGCAAAGCGCTCGGCGATGCATTTGCCCAGACGGCACACTCTTGCGGCCAGACACACCTTTCCGCTCCACGGGCCGAACGTATCGGGTACGAACAGCGGCATTGAAGGCCGTCCTATCGCCGAATCAGCATAGAGTCGGACATCTGCGGGCGATGAATGGTCGAAGAGTAAAGCTTTCATATCATGTAGATGAAGTCGGCGACTGTCAGAGCGACTGCATGCGGTTGTAGATTACGGCGAGATTGGAGTATATTGATGTATTCTGGATGACGATGCCGTCTCGCACGCGTATGCGCACGGGAGTAAAGTTCCAGATGGCTGTGATGCCGGTGGCCACGCAAATGTCGGAAGTTGCCTGAGCGGCCTCGTTGGGCACAGTGATGATGCCCACGGCCACATTCAGCGAGCGCACGGTTTCGGCCAGGCTCTCGAGCGGCAGCACGTCGATGTCGCCGATGCGTGTGCCCACGATGTCGGGATTTATGTCGAAGCCGGCCACTATGTTGAGGCCGTAGCGTTGCAGACCTTTGTCGCGCATGAGAGCGCCGCCAAGCGAGCCGGCGCCGAGGATTACGGCGTTGTGTCCGAGGTCGAATCCTAAAAATTCGCGCAACACGCGTTCGAGCTGCACCACTTCGTAGCCGATGCGCGTTTTGCCCTTGATGTTGAGAAACGACAGGTCCTTGGCAATCTGCGAGGAGTCGACGTTGAGCTCGTCGGCGATGCGTGTCGACGACACGTACTCAACCCGGCGCTTGCGCAGCGACGTGAGCAAGGCCAGATACCACGGCAAGCGCCTGAGCGTGGGTTCGGGCAGTTGCGGGGAGGTTGATTCTTGTTCGAAGGCGGCCATTTGGATTTTATTGATTTGATATTGATATACAGGACTGATTTATTGTGCCGCCACGGCTATGCGCCGCGAGCCGGTGTCGTAGTTCAGACCCGAGCGGTCGGTAATCTGAGCGCGGTAGAGATAAATGCCCCGTTGCACCCGGCGGCCCGAGAAGTCGGTGAGGTCCCAGGTGACGGGTGCCGAGGTGAACATATCGGCCATACCCGCTGCCGAGCCGCTCCACACGGTTTTGCCCATGAGGTTATAGACAGTGACGGTGACATTGAGAAGCTGGTCGGGACGGTTGTGGGAGATATAGAAGTTTGCCTCGGTAGTGGCGGGATTTGTGTCGGTGTAGATGTCGAAGATTTTGGGTGACAGGCCGGTTTCGACAAAAAATTCGATTTCCTTGGTCGTTGAGTTGCCCGTGGTGTCCCAGATGCGCAGACGCAAAGTGTGAGCGCCGTCCATGAGGTTGTCGAGGGGGTAATTGATAATACCCGAAGCCGGATCATCGGCCGAAGGTGTGAAGTATAGAGAGGCGTCGTTGTAGTTGGTTGTGGAGTCGAGGGTGATATTCATCTGATGTCCCACGCCGTTGGTCGAAACGTTCAGTCCCACGTTGTCGCTCACGCTTGCGATGAGCATGGGGCTTTCGTTGACGGTATCGCCGGAGCGGAACGATTCATGGTTAAGAACAATATAATCAATTACGGGGGCGATGGTGTCTGGCTCGGCCGCCGTGTCGGTTCCGTACACATAAAAGCCGCTGTTTACGCCCACGGCCTCGCGGGTGTCGGAGCCCGAGTAGGCGTACATGTTGATTGTGGCCGGACGGAAGTTGTCGGTAATCTCGGCCGGCAGGGCTGCGGTAATGGAGAAGCGGCCGTTGTTGACTTTGGCCACGCCCATGTAGATTTTTGACCCCTGCTGGTCGTAGGTCACACGTGCTTCGGCGTCGTCGACGAGGGTTGAAGTCGACTGTTCGGCATCGTAGACGGTGATGTCGACGTTGCCGTTGAAGTCTTCGATAATGTCGCCCTGTGGAGTGCGCACGGTGCCGGAGAAGACGGGTCGGCTCAGCGCCGACACGATGTGCTGCTCGTTGTCGTCGAGCGGCTTGCCGTCGATAGAGTCAAGTCTCACCACGTTGGAGGGCATAATCAGCGGTAGAGCCGGGTCGCCCATATACACGAAGCGCAGGCGGTTGGTGTTGGGGCGGTGATTGCCGTTGCTGTCGAGTATGTTGTTTTTGGCACGTCGGTATATTTCGCCTGCGCGCAGGTGACGGCCGCTGCTGTCGCGCATGAGCAGAGCCCTGCCCATTGCGGTGGTGAAGTATCCGTTGTCGGAGATGTAGACGGGGCGGGTGGCGCTAATCATTGCGATAGTGCCGCCGTAACGTTCAAAGAACAGCAGTTCGCCGCCGGAGGTCACAGTCGAGTCCCAGCGCAGGAAGTCGCAGGTAGCGGCAAAGAGGATGGGCAACTTGTTGAGGTAGAAATTGTTGAGGTCGTTGTATGTGACGATGTTGCCGTGGCTGAGCGAGTGGTTGTTGGCGTGTCCGATATAGTTCCACCACACTACGCCTTCTTCGAGGTGGCGGTAGAGCTCGTTGCGCGCGCCTTTGTATTCGCCGTTTTCAAGAGCGTAGCAGTCGGCGTAGACGCGCCATGTGAGGTTCTGATTGTTGTCGGCTTTGGCCATGTTTTTTATCATGGTTTCTGTCTGCTTGGCGTGGATGCCGTTGTCGCCGCTGTCGCATAGAAAGAGGAATTGGTTTTTCCAGGCCGATTTTTTAGAGCGGTTGAGGTATTGCTCGAGCTTGTCGACAGTGGTTTTGGCTTGCGAGGCGGATGTGACCGGGATGCGTCCGACAGCCACGCTGAGATCGTCGAGTCCGAGCGAAGTGCCTGTATCGTCACCGAGAATGGCTATGAAGTCGTCGGTGCCGAAGGCGTCGTTGTCGGAGTATTGCGAGCGTTCGAGACCTCCCATCCACACAGGCAGTGTGTAGTCCACCATTGACGATGAAGCGGCCGACAGATGGCGGTTGTCGGTGGTGGCGTGACCCATCAGCAGCACATAGCCCAGACGGTCAAGTGTGTCGCACGAAAGCGAACGGTCATAGTTCATTTTAAGGTACTTGCGCAGTCCGGAGACATCTGCCATGCCTGATGAGAATTCGTTGTATACGTCCTCGGCGTTGACCACGGTCACCGACAGAGGCATTTCCGACTCGCGGTGAAGCTGAGCTATGCGTTCGGCCGCGTCGAGGGCGGCTGGAACGGATATGATAATCATTTCGGTGGGAGCCTGCGCGTGCAGGTTCTGATTGATCACCTGTTTTACGAATGTCGGTGCCGGCAGTGTGGCTACTAAGGTGAAGGCCACGTATGAGCGCATGCCGTGATAGTCGTTGAGCCATCCGGTCACACCCCCTTCGACGGAGGTGTTCATGGCCACGATTTTGTCGGGGTCGGTCACGTCCCACACTGTCACGCCCGTGCCGGTGAGGGCAAGAGCCGGGTTAGACGAGGAGAATTCAAGCACTCCCGACGACGGAAGGCGCAGGTGGCGGCGGTAGTTCACCGATATGTAATCAAGCCATGCGTCTTTGGCGCTTGAGGCGTTGTTGAATGTCACGCCTATCTCCAAAGATGCCCCCTGATGTTCAAAAGTGTGTCGGCTCACATTCATCGTGGCGCTGATATACGACGACGAGGCCGTGGCGCTCACATTGTCGGAGCTGTTGCGTTCGAGAGGTTTGCCATTGGCGGTAAAGGATAAGGTGGTCGCGTTGCTGATATTGGACACGACGGCGCACTCCATCCATGCCTGTGCTGCATCGACGGCGTCGGGTGTGTCGAACGACAAGCGCATAGTGGGGCGCGATATGAAGCTCTCGCCAACGAGCGTGTATCCCACTTCGCCGGGCTGTGAAATTTCATTTTCGTGATGTCTGCGCTCTATGAATGAGTTTTCGGCATCGTCTCTGACACCGGCGACACCGCATGCGGTTATCGAGGGCACATCGTCTTCGGCAAGCTCGGTATCGCTGAGGAAGTAATAGCCGTAATTGGTGTAAATATTGCTTTTGCAACGGTAATATGAGCCTGTCGACACCACCCATTCTTCCGGACCGCAACCATAGAAGACGATGCCGGAGGCATCGGTGATTTGTTGCACCGGAGGCAAGTCGTCGATATAGTTGGAGGCAGTGAGTCTGTCGGCGATACGCCGGCCGCCGTAACCGTAGACGTGCACCTTCTCGGGCTGCGAAAAGCCCCAGCGGCGCAACTGATCGTTGGTGATGCGATATAGCCCCGAAGAAGGCACGCTCACTTTCACCCAGCGGCCCGCGGCCAGACGGCTGTTGTCGGCATAGTGGCTCACGGGAAGAGCCGACGCTCCCGACCATGCGGCCGCGAGCATCAATATTGACAGAAATATGTGGAGAGAAATCTTCTTTTTCATTCGCGACAAGTGCGAGGAATATTGTATAATGTATAGTTTATCTTTATTTTAACGTCGGTTGAGTGCTTTTATTGTGTGTCGGAGTCGGTTTTCGCTGATGCATACTCCCGACAAGTGACTCCCGACAGCAATCGGCCTATAATCGGGCTCATGCAGTTATCGGCGCTGTCGCGACAGAAACTTAGCCCACTCCGTAGAGTCGGAGCGATAGACATTGAGGTCTACGTCGCCGTCGATGCCGTCGACTCTGCCTGTGTGGCTGTATTGCCAGAATTCCCATCTCTGTCCCGGGCGCACCTGCTGCTTGGCGCACAGCCACAGCGGCACATCGCCGAATCCGGGAGCCACGAAATGTCCGTAACCATTTTTGTTGGTATAAATTATCACTTGCTTGCCCTCGTCGCGAAGCACTGTAATCATGCCGCGCAGATGGCGTATCACGTCCGAGCGGTCATAGTCGCGGTCGTTACCCCAGTTCTCCACGTCGATAGCCCATGGCAGGTCGGTGTCGATGTCGCCGACAGTGACGAGCATATGCCGGGCCTGTTCCGCTCCGCTTGTGTTGAACCGGAAGAAATGATAAGGACCGACTTTGAGGCCGGCTTTTCGCGCCTTCGCAATATTTTCAGCAAACCGCGAGTCGCAGAAATCCATACCCTCCGTGGCCTTGATATATACAAAATCAACAGAGTCGGCCGCCACCTTTTCAAAATCGATGACACCGTTATGAGCCGAGATATCGATACCCTTAATCGGAAACATCTTCCGGTCCGGCTCGACGGATACATCGCCGCCATGATGCAGTAAAACGACCGCCGCAATCACCGAAACAATTACCGCCGCTGCTGCCGCGAATATGTACCTATACCTTTTCACGCCACAAAGTTACAAAAAAAATTCGCTCATCTCCCCAGCCCTGTCCGACTTTTAAAAAAATTACCGCTTTTTAGAAAATTGAAAAAAAATTCATATCTTTGCGCATAATTAAATCCGACATACCATAAAATGAAACGTCTATTTCTTCTTGCCGTCCTTGCAATAATCTGTGTATCAGCTGTTTCGGCTCAGGATGCACCCAAGCGCAAAGCGCTCTACGCCGGAGTTGCATTTTATAACCTTGAAAACCTCTTCGACACAATCCCCAACAATCCCCTCGGTCGTGACGAAGAATATACCCCCGGAGGCGCCAAACAGTGGAACGGCGTGAAATACCGCAGCAAAATCCACAACCTCGCCTACGCAATCTCTCAGTTTACCACCAAGACAACTCCGATGGGCCCGGCCATCATAGGCGTTTCGGAAATCGAAAACCGCTCGGTGCTCGAAGACCTTGTAGCCGACCCGCAGATAGCGAAATGGAACCTGCAGATATGCCACCACGACAGCCCCGACCGCCGCGGTGTGGACGTGTCGCTGCTCTACAACCCCAAATATTTCAAAGTTGAGAACGTCACCAACCACACGCTCGACATCGGCTACCCTACCCGCGACCAGATGTGCGTAGTGGGCAAGCTTATCGGCCAGCGCATTGCTGTTATCGTCAACCACTGGCCCTCGCGTCTGGGAGGTCAGGAGAAATCTTCGCCCAACCGTGAAGCCGCAGCCGCCCTGTGCAAGCACATCGCCGATTCGCTGTGGAATGTCGACCCCGAGATGGGCGTGATAATCATGGGTGACCTTAACGACGACCCCATGGACAAATCTTGCGCCAAAGTGCTCGGTGCCAAGAAAGACGCCAAAGGAGTCGAAGACCACGGTTTCTACAATCCCTGGTGGCGCAAGCTTGATGACGGTATCGGCACACTCGCCTACAAATCGTCGTGGAACCTCTTCGACCAAATCATTATCTCAGGCAACCTTGCCAACGGCAAAGAAGACCAATGGCACTTCTTCCGCGCCGACGTGCTCAACAAGGAATTTCTGCGCGACACCGAAGGACAGCGTCAGGGCTATCCGCGCCGCACCTACTCGGCCGGCATGTACCTCAACGGATATTCCGACCACTTCCCCACCGAAATCATCTTACAGAGATTTTTCTATGTGAAATAAATTAAGTTTTGAATTTCGCGCCGGGCTCGTGATGAGTCCGGCGCTTTTCACAAAATGCAGAAATTTTCGCTGAAAAAATCGGTTTCAGGGCAAAAATCTGCCGAAATGTTGTGAAAATCAAAAAATCTCTGTATCTTTGCAGCCGAAATAGCCGAAAGGCCTCAGGATAGTCTTATGGTGTAATGGTAGCACAACAGGTTTTGGTTCTGTTTGTCCAGGTTCGAATCCTGGTAAGACTACAAAAAAGGCTTCCCGATTGCGGGAGGCCTTCTTTGTAATATCTGTGGTCGCCTGATGTCAGAATTTGTATTTGAAGCCGAACTGGAATATGCCCTGAGCGCCAAATCCGGCTTCGGCGAACATTGCCCAGTCGCGGTTGAGGTCAAACTGTGCGCCGATGGGCACAACCTGGAAGGCGCAATAGGCTTTGGTATAATTGTCCCGGTCCCATTTGGGCTGCATATAGCTGATGTCGACGCCGAGGCCAAGTTTGGCGTAGAGGGTGACAATGCTGTTGCGGTAATAATGGAATCGGCCGTTCATCATGATTACGTGGTAAGCGATGTGCGAGGCGTCACGGCCTTTGGTGGATGTGGATGAGAACGTGTAGCTCGGACCTATCCAGATGTTCTTGTTGACACGGAAATTGACTCCGAAGTTCAGCGCGCCCCAGGCTGTGTTGACGCCTCCCCATCCGTCGTGCATGTCTGTGGCATCCATCTGTGTGTACGCGCCGTAAGAGAGTGTCACTTCTCCTTTTTGTGCGGATGCACCGACAACGGTGGCCGCTGCGAGCACTAAGGCCGCAAATAATTTTTTAATCATAGTTGAAATCGATTAGTTTAAGATTGTTGTCGTTTTGATATCTTAAACGCCTCCGGCACAATTATGGTTTATGAGCGATAGTTTTTTTCTACGCACCTTCAATCCCGGCCGCGCGCAGGAACAGGCGGTAGGCTTCGGCTTTTTTGAGCGGTGACATGGGATAGGCTCGCGATGTGGATGGCAGACGCCATATCGCTATATCCTTTCCGTCGGGCGTAGTCCAAGGTACGTGGCAGCCGATCGACGGCACCGGTGTTCCGGTCAGCGACGCAATCACCGTGGCCGCTTTCTCGCCCGTAACGGCAATTGCCCGGCAGCATGGCATCGACTCAACGAGTGCAACGAGATTTACGGGTTCGACCACTTCGAGAAACTTGTCGGAGGCGTTGCCTTTCTGACGGCGCACTTTCCGCGCTGCGTCGGAGAGGGCAATACCCTTGTCGGCGAGCAATTTATGGATAGCGTCGAGCCGGTAGAGGCGCCTGTCACGGTCATAAAATGCTTCGTCAGAGCCTGCGAAGATTATCCCCATCACCTTCCAGAAGTCATTCGTGCGGTTAGGATAATAGAAGTCCATCGCCCAACGGTTTTCCGGAGGAGGGAACGAGCCTAAAAACAGAACTTTGGCGCCTTCGGGTATCCAAGGCGCCCACGGATGTGTTTCAATCATATCTTTTTATTGACGAATAGGTTCTTATGATATTTCCATAGTTTTCTGACGCATACTGCAAAAAGAAATGTTGCTATAAACACGACAAACGCTTCAATGCTCTTGATACCGGAGATGCCAAAGATTGTATATGTCAAGTATACGGCAACCGGGAGAATGATCATGCCTGCAAGCATGTGCAGGATGTAGATGTCTGTCGAATACAATTTACCGTATTCCGCCAGAAGCAACCCCGGTTTGCTCTTGATTTCCATATTCTTGAAAACTACAAATGCGATTGCCATCAGGGGTAAAGTAAAGATGTATGTATCGCCCGAGATGCGGGGTAAAAGCACATACTCGATGCCGCTGAGCAAAAGCAGGACTATAAACAGCCGCCATGCAGTTTTTTTGCACGGGAGTTTATGCTCAAAGATGCGCAGCAGCGTGCCGGTCATGATATATGGCAAGCCAAAACAGATGACATTGGTAACGGTTGATGGCAGTGAAAGTGCCGATAAAGATTCCGGAAGACAAAACCGATAATTATTCATCAGCAAATACAATATTGTGCCAAACGGTATCAGTAGATATAACAGCTTGACGACCTTTAATTTAGAAAAAGCGTATATCACGCACAGCGACAATATGAGAGCATCGAGATACCAAAGATGATGAGCCGAGTAGCGCAAATTACGATAACCTTCGGCACTGAATATCCGAGTCATGAAACCGTCATGCCCCGAATCACCGAACCACGTGCGGCAAGCTATGAAAGACAGATAAATCAGTAATGCGAAAACGTATAATATGACGATTTTTATTATCATCCTCAATACCTTACGTTCGCTTATGCGGCTTTGACCGTCGAGAAGGAAATAACCGGTGATGCAAAAAAACACAGGCATCGCAATTCTCATCGCGGGCAACATCAGGTCGCGGAGAAAAGATTGAAAATGAAGATTAACAACAAACAGCGCGCAGATAAACTTCAAGACGTACAGACCGGGTATTTCTCCTGTCACCCGGCGACCGCCGGCATCTCTTGCACGGTCGGCGCGATTGACGGCGTCGGGCTGTCTGTCATTTTCCGGCATCATTCGGGTTTCGGTGTTGCCGTTATACGGAATACCTCTGTCAGCCGTGGCGAGGCGGCGATGGAGTTGGGATTGGTGCCGGGAGTGCCCTGCGGTATAGGACATCCTTCTTGCTTGAAATGTTCAATCCAGTAATCGGGCATCGAGCCGTCGGGCGCGCGAAAATTCATTGCCACCGACGGGAAAATGTCTTCGGCGTTGATGTCGCCGGCAGCGCGGCGGTAGGCGAGCTGTACGAGTTCGGAGCAATAAACGGCGCTGTCGCCCTCGGCAAACCGCTTGTCGTAGGGGCGTCCGGCCAGTTTAAGCGCCTCGCGTGCCGCCGTCCGGGCAAGCGCCGTGTCGTCGGGAGCGTCGAGCCGCATAGCAAGGATGACCGTCGATTCTCTCACAAACTCTTCGGCTGGTGTGACCGTCACGCCTTTTGACGGCACTGCCTCAATGACCGACGGGCGACCGTCGACAAGAGCAAAAATGCCGGTGTGAGTAAAGTTGAGTGTGTCATGTGCCGTGGCCGACAGAATGGCGTCGGAAAATTCCGACGGAGCCGATGCTTGAAACAATATGTCGCCTTCACGCAGCATATCTATCGGATCTGACGCGGTGACCGTTATGGCCGACATTATCGTAAGGCATAAGATGATGATAATTCTACGCATTGGGTATGGCAATGGTTATCAGGCTGTTGTCGCCGAACGGGCGATGGTGGAGCGCAAATTTTTGTCCCGACGGCGTGGCGGCCGATGTCATGTCGGCGCTGAGCCGGATGTCGGAAATCACGAGCCGCGGCTCGGAAGCGGCCTTGAACGCAGCCTCTTTCGATGTCCAGGCCGTGAGCAGCGCGGTATCGGAGGTGAAGATTGCCTGTTCGTCGGGCGAGAGGAAGCGCGCGGCCACGATTCTGAGCTGACTCCTACCGGTTTCGATGTCCACGCCTACCGCCGAGCCGTTTCTGACGGCAACGCAAGCAGTTGAGGCGGAGTGCGATACTGAAATGAACGTCCCTGTGGCTGTGCCGTCGAGGTAAGGTGCGCCGTTGTCATCGTGGTGCAGAGCGGCTTCGGACCCGAACACTTCACGGATGATGCTTTCTACGGCCGTGCGTTCGCGTTCGCGTCTTGACAGCGGCAGCTCCCCGGCTCCGGGGATGCGGAGGAGATATACGGTAGCTTCTCTCATGTCGATTGTCTCCATAGCGCCGCCGGGTTAAAAGTGAAATTGTGAAATAGCCTCGCGCACGTCGGCTTCGATGGCTTTTATCATCGGCGCGACAGAGTCGGTCGAAGCGCCTGGTTTAATTCCGGGAAAGAATGTCGCTCCCGACACCACCCAGCCGCTTCCGGCCGCAGGATAGATGAGAAACTGCACCGGCGTGGCCGACGCCGAAGGCGTGGTGACAAGCGTCGCGGAGAAGTCGGGTCCGGTGGTCTCTTCACTGTCGATGCGAGTGTCGGCGATGTTCAGCTGCATGCGTTCGAGGCGGTTCTCTACGTTTCGGATTTTCTCCTCACGGTCGCGCACGGGAGTGAATGTGCAGTATAGCGCAGCTCCGTAGCGCGGATATGTGGCTGTCAGCCAATATGTACCGTCGTCTTTGCGGTTCGTGTCGATGTCGGCGTGACTGTTCACGATAAAGTGCACCGGAACAGGCGCCGCGGTGTATTCGGCCGGATAAGGATTGAGCCTGACGTATCCTTCGCGGCGCGGCAGCTGCGGAGTGCTTCCGGTGTCACGACAACCGGTAAAGGCAACGAGCATAACGGCTCCGGCCATGACCGGCATCATGTGTTTGGTGGAGAGGGCAATCATTTTCCGATTCATAGTCAAGTAGCGGCAGACCGCGCGGTCTCAGTTGCCGTTTTCTTCTTTCGGCTCGGTCTCGGGCAGGATGCGCACCTTTACTTTTGCTATGCGCCGCCCTTCGAGAGCAATGATAAGAAAACGCAGACGGCCGTATTCTATCGTCTCTTTTTCGCGCGGAAAATCGCCCTTGATGCTGAGTATCATGCCGGCCAGTGTCTCCGAGTCTTCGGTGACTTCGGCGTACTCTTCCGGCTCAAGACCGGTGAGACGGAAAAAGTCGGTGAGCGGCGTGCGGGCTTCGAAGATAAACGAGTCGTCGGAGATGCGCTGGTACAGATGGTCGACTTCGTCGTATTCGTCGTTGATGTCGCCCACAATCTCTTCGAGCACGTCTTCGAGGGTCACCAGGCCCTGTGTGCCGCCGAACTCGTCGATAACTATTGCAAGGTGTATTTTCAGCTTGCGGAAATCTTCGAGCAGGTCGTCGATCATTTTCTGTTCCGGCACGTAATAAGGCTTGCGCAGCAACGTGTGCCAGTCGAACGCGTCCGGTCGCGACGAGATATAGGGCAGCAAATCGCGCGAATAGAGCACGCCTGTGATTTTGTCCATCGTGCCGTTGTATACGGGCAGACGCGAATAGCCCATCTCGGTCACCACCTTCATCACCTCGTCGAATGTCGAGTCTTCGTCCACGCCCACAATCTGCATTCGCGGGGTCATGATTTCGGATGCGGTGGTTTCGCCGAAACGCAGGATGCCTTCGAGCATTTTCTTGTCGTCGGAGGCCTGCACCTCGGTGATGTCGAGAGCGTCGGAGAGCTCGTCGGTCGAGATGTTGTGTTGCTTTTTGGTCACAACTTTGTTGACGAATGTCGTAGAGCCCACGAGCATACTCGAAATCGGGTACAGCAAACGTCGTATGAAAAGCAACGAGCCTGCCGTAGCGCGAGCCCATTGCACAGAATAGTTGTTGGCGTAAAGTTTGGGCAGAATCTCGCCGAAAAGCAGAATGAGGAAAGTCAGAATCACCGATTGCAGTATGAAGCTCCACACGGCGCCCATGCCGGCAAACACCGGACCGAGAGCGAAGTTGGTCATGATTACGATGGTTACGTTCACCAGATTGTTGGCAATCAGTATGGTGGCAAGCAGCAGGTCGGGCTTTTCAAGCAGGAGGCGTATGTTGTCGGTGCGAGAGCCCTCATCCATATCATCGATTTGGGCTTCGGTGAGAGAAAAAAAGGAAATCTCGCTTCCGGAAATAAAACCGGACACAATCAGACAAATCGCGGCGATAATCAAGGCTACAACGCTTGCGGTATCGAAAGTCACCGCATTGAGTAACAGCGACGCAAGAACACTGTCCGGTAAAGGGTCAAAATCCACAGAAAATAAAAAATACAGGTTTACATTATAAGTTCGTCAATAGCTCACGGACCATTTTCCGGGGCGCAGAAAGGATATTTGTTGCAAAATTACGAATAAATCGGCAAATATCAAAATATCAATTTTTTTTAGTCTCGCAAGCAAGCGAAGCGCGGCCTCACCGGGAAGTGCAGTGCGGCCTACCGGGAAGCGACGCGCGGCCTCGCGCGGCATAAAATAATACTATCGCCTGATGTATGTGCCGAACGAGGCCGTTCGGCACTTCCCAGTGACTGCTCCCGGCCACCCGGTAAACTGCTCCCGGCCACCCGGTAAGGTGACGCAGAGCGACCGGGAAGTGCCCTGCGGCTCGCAGGGCACATAAAATACTATCGTCCGATATTTTGCAGCCCATGCCCCCCTGGATGGAGATAAATATAAACAATCAGGCACCGGATGGTGCATCCGATGCCTGTGGTAGCGGGACTGAGAATTGAACTCAGGACCTCCGGGTTATGAATCCGACGCTCTAACCGACTGAGCTATCCCGCCGTTTGCGAGCGCAAAGTTACTGACTTTTTTTTTATTATGCAATACCGGCCGTGTTTTTTTTGTTTTTTTTAATTCGCAGTTGAGCGCAAAATGTTATTTTTCGGGTTTCGTGAGGGCTTTTATTTGGCTTTCGATGTAGGGTGTGGCGTGTATGGCCTTCGCTCGTCTAAAGTAGGTCAACGCTTGCTCAGGGCGGTCGGTGAGACTGTAATAGGAGGCAAGATTGACAAGGGCATCGAAGTTGTCGGGGTGGGCGTTGATGATGTCGGTCCACGCTTGTGCGGCTTTGTCATACTTGTTGTCAATCATATATCCTTCGGCCAGAATGGACAGGAACCCCGGGTTGCCCGGCAATCCTTGCAGCAGACGGTTGGCGTAATGTACCATTTCCGGGCCGTTGCGCCGTGAGGTGTAGTATTGCAACAGATAGGGCTCCAGAGCTCTGGCGAGCCAGGGATAGGTGTCGGAGGCGTTGAGCATGAACCGCTCATAGAGACCTGCGCGCGACTTGCCGAAGGCGTATGTCTTGACTTTGGTGAGCACCGAGTCGAGCGGTATGTGCGACTCAAGGGCGCCGGAGAGATATTGCATGGGCGCGAGGGTGTCGCCGGCGGCATAGGCGGCCACGACTGCCCGGCCGTAGTTGTCGGCTACGGTCGGACGCTCGTGTATCATGAAGTTGTAAAGTGCGCCGGCCGGTATCCAGTCGTCCTGGTCGAAGAGCCGTCCGGCTTTTACCTGCATTTGCTCGTAGGTTGCGTCGGCGTGTGCGGCGATGCCGCAGGTCAGTAAGATGAGGATGATGCAGGTGCGCAGGCGCATATTTTCCGTGTTTTTGGGTTGATAAATATTTTATTGCGGCCGGGTCAGAGGTATTGGTCGCCGAAACTTGCGCGCACGTCGGTGACTTTGTCCTTGATGCTCTGCTCTTTGTCTTTGGGGCAAATCAGGAGCACGTCGCCGGCGTCGGCTATGATGTAGTCGGTGAGCGAGTCGGCCACGATGAGCTTTTTGCCTTTCACGGCGAAGATGTTGCCCGAGCAGTTGTAGGCCATTATGTTGCAGTTTTGTGTCACGTTGCCGTCGCGGTTTTTGGGCGAGTTGTCGTAGAGAGCGCTCCATGTGCCCAGGTCGTTCCAGCCGAAGTTTACACATTCGACGTAGACGTTGTCGCTCTTTTCCATAACGGCGTAGTCGATGGAAATGTTGAGGCAGGAGGGGAAATTATCGTCGATAAACTGTTTTTCGGCCGGCGTGCCGTAAACGCCGGCTCCTCGGTCGAACGTGTGGGCCAGTTCGGGGGTGTATTTGGCCAAGGCGTCGATGATGGATGATGCGCGCCAGAGGAAGATGCCTGAGTTCCAGAAAAATTCGCCTGAGTCAAGGAATACTTTTGCCAGGTCGCGGTCAGGCTTTTCGGTGAATGTCTTCACCTTGTTGATGCCGGGACTCACTTCTTTGCCCACCTGAATATAGCCGTAGCCGGTTTCGGGGCGCGAAGGACTGATGCCGAGCGTGAGCAGCGCGTCGGAGCTTTCGACAAATTCAAAACCCTTGACGATGCTCTCTTCAAACAGCCGCTCGCGTGTGATGAGGTGGTCGGATGGCGATACAATGATCGATGCTTCGGGGTCGATGGCACGGATGTGGTAGGCCGCCCATGCTATACACGGAGCGGTGTTGCGTCGTGCCGGCTCGCAGAGGATGTGCCGGGGATTGAGCTCGGACAACTGCTCTTTTACGAGGTCGGCGTAGATGGCGTTGGTGACGACGATGATGTTTTCTTTAGGCACGACCGGGAGGATGCGGTCATAGCTCATCTGCAGCAGGCTGCGGCCGGTACCGAGAAAGTCGATAAACTGTTTCGGACGGTTGGTGCGCGAGTAAGGCCAGAAGCGGCTGCCGATGCCTCCGCACATAATCACACAATAGCGATGGCTGTTGGGTTCCATAACAGATATTTTTATGGTGGTGAGTGTAATATTTAAGGTTATACGGGTGTGTCCCGTTTCAGACTGCTAAGTTAGCAAAAATCGGTGTGCAGAGCAATTAATTTAGCCTTATTTTGCCTCGAAACCCCTTAAATCAAAAAAAATGTCAATAAATGAGCAAAAAAATATCTACAAATGTTATTAATTATAAAAATTATTATTAAATTTGCACTCACAATGACACACGAAGCATCCGACATAGAAAAATTGCCTGTCGAGAGCGCTCCGGGGCATACCCCGGCGCAGGCAGCAACAGCAACCGCCGAAAATCAGGACGGCGGCAAGCCGTGGCACAAAACTTGTGCCTGGATAGGTGCTTTTATTACTCTATCGGCATGGATAGCGCTCATATTTAATGGCGAAGTGTCGTTTTTTCTCGCTCTGGCCGGAGTGATTGTATCTGCGTTTGGCGTGAAATCGCCGCGCGGACTGGTGCGCGACATGGCCATCACGGCCGTAGTGGCCTCGGGCGTGCTGCTCGTGGTGTTCGCCATCTTCTTCGGCCTTCTCCAATATCTCGACCACATTGTGGGCTAATGGCATAGCGAAGTCTTCGCCCCGACCGGTAGGTGCCGTTCTGCCTCACTGGGAAGTGCCGCGCAAGCACTACTGGGAAGCGAAGCGCGGCCTCGCGCGAGCATAAAATAATACTATCGCCTGATGCTATGTGCCGAACGAGGCCGTTCGGCACCTCCCAGTAACCGCTCACGACTTCCCAGTGACCGCTCACGACTTCCCGGTTGCTCATCGGGTGGCAAATTTTACATAAAAAAATCGGGGCTGTGCCGGATATGTTCACGGCGCAGCCCCGATATTTCAAGGTTGTTTATGTTTGTTATTTGCTGATGATTTTGCGGGCTGTGCCGTCGGAGTAAAGCACAATGTTGAAGCCGCGCTGAGGCGCGTCGTAGCGGCGTCCGTTGATGTCGAAGTAGCCGACAATCGTCACTTCCGCTTCGTCGGCGGTCACACCTTCGATGCCGTCAATCACGGGAGAGTCGAATGTCTGTTCTTCGCCGAATGTCATTCCGGCTTCGGTCTCCACAAACGCGCGGTAGGCATAAGTCACGCCGCTTTCAAGGTTGTTGATAACGACTTCCATGCGCTGGCCGTTGGCTTTCACGGTCATGATGTCGGCATCGGCGGCAGGTGCGCTGTATCGACCGGCGTTCTGACTATTGCTGTTCACTATCCAATATTGGAAGCCCTGTGAGGTGATGTTGTCGGTGCCGCCGAGAGCATATCCGCGCAATGTGACCTGATTTTCTTCTGTTTCGGCGGGATAGGTGTGTACCGTGGGTTCGAAGTATGAGAAATCGGTCGGGTCAAATGTCGTGATGGCTGTATAGTAATATTTGCCGGCTGCGTCGCGGTAGAACGCGCGGACATTATAATATGCGGCCTGCAAGTTTTGGATAAGACCCTCGATGTGTCCGTCGCAGATGGCGGTAAAACCTCTGCTGTAAGGCAGCGACGAAGGCGCGTCGTATTTCTTCCACTCGAAGCCGACGTTGGTCTCGCTCTCCGAAATGTTTGTTGTTGCCGATACGATGGCTTTGCCGTTGCCCACGCATTTGGGCGTTTGCATCGTGAGTTCCAATTTCGATGTATGTTTTTTTTTGTGTTGGACCTTGTATATGTCGAGCCGTCGTCGCACGAGACTTTTACCGTAAAGGTTATAGAATAGTCTTTGTCGGGCACTAAACCTGTCATTACGAGATTGTTGGATTCGGAGACTGTTTCCGAGTCGTAAGTCCACTCCACACCGGCAAATATGGCATCACCGACGTAGAGCTTACCTACACATTCGATGGCATTAGGAAAGACATTGATTTGCAAAACAGAAGCATAAATATCTCGTGTACTGATATTTTGTGTATATATAGTACCGCCAAAATCGGCCTTGACTTGAATGCTTTGTTTGGGTCTCAGTCCGGTAAGTTTCATAGTGCCGCCCTCGTATTCTTTGCCTCCGACAGTAATATTAGTAGCCGTGCAAGATTTATCCCCGCCCTCGATGGATTTGATTGTAATTGTAGTCTCTGAATTATCATATTTTATGGATAATGCGGGCGTTAAAGTACTGAAACTTATCTCCGAGCAATTGACGGGATTTGATTTTTCGTAAATCCGCAATGTGTATTCCGTATTCATTTTAAGCCCGTCGATATAATTCTCTTTATTTAGGGCTATCGGAAAGTCTTTGATTTTAGTGCCGGGGATTTCAGCACAATATTCTTTATTGATAAGACCCCCCTCATAATAGGGGTTACCATAGACAAAAGATATGGCCTTAAGATAAGGAGTTACATGAGAAAATTCACACTTCGGCTGATCTATCATGTATACGCCACAGGTACCATTCCATATGGAACGTATTGACTGATAGTTTACGCTGTAACAAGCGATTTCTGATTTATCATTCATCTCATAAAATGGACCGTAATACGCATTTTTGGAGAATGTTACTTCATCTTTGGATAAGATCTTAAGCGGGCGCAAAGTGCAACCGCTGAAACACCTACCGTCTAATTTTTTGACACTTGCAGGCAGGGTTAATGAGGTAAGGCGGGAGCACCCACTAAATGTACCGTAGCCGATAGAGGTGACACCGTCGGGGATTGTGATTGAGGTCAGGCTGCTGTGTTCAAATGCATGGTCGCCGATAGATGTGACACTATTGGGGATTGTGATAGTGGTCAGGCCGGTGCACCATGAAAATGCACTGTAACCGATAGAAATGACACCGTCGGGGATTGCGATCGTGGTCAGGCCGGTGCACCATGAAAATGCACTGTAACCGATAGAAATGACACCGTCGGGGATTGCGATCGTGGTAAGGTGGGTGCATTCGTAGAATGCATAGTCGCCGATTGAAGTGACGCGATACGCGGTGCCGTCATAGTTTACGGTTGACGGAATCTTCAATTCACCGGTAAGAGTGGTTTCGCAACGGCTAACTTTCACTTCTCCATCTGTGGAGAGCGTTTCGTAAGTAAGACCGTCGACGGTAAACGTCAGGGCAAAGGCCGGGATGGCCGTGACGAGCAGCAGGACAAGGAGCAGCTGCCGCATGAAGGGAAGCCTGCGCTTCGTTTGTGTAATGTTGTGCATAATGAGTTGGTTGCCTCGGTCATCCTCTCGTCGGCGATTGTGATGGAGAAACAGGAAAAGCGTAGGAATCTGTATCTGTTGCCGTCCCGCTCTCTGAGGCTTCTCGCATTGCCTTACCTATGTGGAACGGCAACGAAGAAGCCCTACGCTTGTATATGCAAGATAACGAGCCGGCACAATGCCCCTTGTGGGATTGCGTGCGAGCCGATATTACATATCTGCGAGGCATCTACCGTTGCTCAATCCTTGACATGAATAAGAAATTTTGCGAGAATTTCAGAGAGTCAAGAATCAGCGTGGATAAACGCTTTTCATTATGTCTGAGGCGTCCGTAAACGGCGTCTCTGCGCTACCCGCCCTCTATCTTTTATCTTTGCAGTCAGAAATCTTATCAGTACATTTGTTCTTCAAATGTTAACAAATATTTAACCAAAGGATAGTCGGTGAACTAGCCACGCCCCTGCAGAACAGAACTTTTTGGGGTATAAGTCCGACTATCCTTTTTGACTGCAAGATCAAACTATAATACAAGGACTCCCTGGCAGGAATGACCTACTAAAAGTTTCAGCTGCAATCATCTGGTTAAATAAATACTAGAGACCGCTAAGTTATGAAAAAAATCTCAGTCGGAATTGACATTTCTAAGAAAACATTGGATGTGTCAATCTACAGTGGCAGCGGTGGTCAGCCATGGATGAAGACCACCAACTCCGAGGATGGATTTATAAAAATCCTGACGTGGGTTGAGAAACAAGGTTTTAACCCTTTAGAAGTTATGTTCGTGATGGAGCATACCGGCCATTACGGTTACGCATTAGCCGCCTTCTTGGATGTCCACGATATGTCATATACATTCGTGGCCGGACTGGAAGTTAAACATCACTTTCCACTCAATCGAGTTAAAAACGATAAGAATGATGCCAAACGTATAGCACAATACTATTACGAGGTACAGGAGCGACCTGAATTCACCGTCCAAACCATTAAGGCATCTGAAATTTACGCTCTGTCATTACTCCTCAGCGAGAGGAATATGTATGTAAAACAACGTGCTCATCTAAAGACGCAGCTCGCTGAGAAACAAGAGTATAGTTCTCAGAACAGAGAGCCGCGCTTGAAGGAGATTGAACAGCTATACAATAAACAGATTCGGGATGTGGAACGCGAAATAAAACAGTTAGTAGAGCAATGTCCCGAAATCAAACGCAACTATGAACTGATAATCGGAGTCGTGGGAATTGGTCTTATTACAGCGGTGACAATTATTGTTGCCACAGCCAGCTTCACACGATCTAAAAATGCCCGTAGCTTTGCCAACCATATTTGTGTTGCTCCTTGTGATAAAAGCTCAGGAACCAGTGTTTTAAAAGGTGTACACACTTCAAATATTGGTCGAAAAGATATTAAATCTTTGCTGTCTCGCGGAGTACTATTGGCAATAAAATACGATATGGGTATTAAAGCTTACTACGAGCGTAAGAAAGCAGAGGGCAAACATTATTATTGCATAGCCAATGCAATAATGTTTAAGATGATTTGCCGAGTATTTGCTGTAGTTAAGCGTGGCACCCCGTATGTTGAAACATATGGATATATGAAGTAGTAGGATGGACACTACCGGTTTTCGCTTGTAGAGCCCCTTGGGTTGCTAAAGAGGCGAAGACCTCGATGGGCTTCGCCTCTTTTAGGACGACTACCGTATAATCGATGCGTCGCCCCTTGGGTTGCTATGCAAAATTACTAACATTTTACGACTTATCAAAATTTACATTTATTAACATATTTTTCGTTGAAAAAATTTGGTCGTGTCCTATAATACCCCAACCGGGACTTCCGGGCGGCTCGCACGGCAAAGTTACAAAATTTTCAGTTTATTACAAGTCTTTTTTTGCGTTTGGATGAAAAAATTTCAAAATCAAGACGAAAGGGGAGTTTATCGGGCGGCACTCACCGGGAAGCGAAGCGCGTCCTCACTGGGAAGTGCCGCCGCTCGCGATTTCCCGGTCGTCCGCTTCTCAATTAAATGTACAACAATTCCATGCTGTAAGGCGTTATAGTGTTGTATTCTAAAAGTTAGAAAGTTATGAAATCACAATTAGCAGCTCTGACGGCTGTGGCCGTCTGCATGGCGCTGTGGGTGGCAGGTTGCACCAAAGCCAAACAGTACACAACCGATGTCAACGCCCTCCCCGCCGTGGCACAGAAAACTGTGGCCGACAATTATTCGGCTCAAAAGGTAGCTCAAATCAAGATTGAGAGTGATGAATATGAGATCACGTTCACCGACGGCACAATGCTCGAATTCAACCGTTCGGGCGCAATCAAAGAGGTAGAGCCCGCACCGGGCGACACTGTTCCTTCCTCACTTCTCCCCGCTGCCATCAACGATTATCTCCGGGCCAACTACTCCGGCCAGAGAGTCATAAAATATGATTCCGGTCACAAAGACGACGAAGTGAAAGTGTCGTCGGGCATTGAGCTGAAATTTGACAAACAGGGCAAGTTCCTTCGCATCGACTGACTTCGTGCCTCACCATATACAGAAAGCGCATCTCCTCATCTCGGGGGATGCGCTTTCTGTATGTCTGTATCGAGTCGCGTCTATTTTGCCTGGATGATGTGCAGGCTGTCGAGTCCGGTGCGGGTTTCGATGTAGCGCCGTATGGTGGAGAGCTCGCGCAAGGGCCGGTTGTGCGTAATCACGGCAATGTTGAGCGTGTCGACCTTGCGTGTGGCGATGTTGCATTGCAGGGTCCGGGCCAGAGCGATGCCGGTGATTTCGGGATAGAGCACGTGCAGTTCGGGCGCGATGGTATAGGAGAGGGAATCGAAATTCTCGCGGGCGACGATGATGCGGTTGAGCGAGTCGATGCTTGATTTTTGCCGTTCGATCTGAGCCAGAGCGGTGGTGAAGATTTCGGAAGCGTCGGCCCGTGGTGCGGTTTGGTCGGCGAAAGTGGAGAAACCCTGTGTGATGTTGAGTGTGGTATTGCGCAGCATGGGGTTGGACTGCATCTGTGCCGTAAGATTCATCCGCAGAGAGTCGACGTCGACTTTCTCGCCGATGAGTGTGACGTTGAGATATTTTTTCCACCGCTTCATATAGGCTTTCTTTGCGAACACCTGAGTGTTGGGGAAATTCATGTGCGTCTCGACAAACGAGTTGGCGTCGTTGACAAAGAAGCTTTCTGTCATCATCTGCGCGGTGAGGTAGACGCTGGGCAGCAGAGTGATGATGACGATGGCGATAACCGTGCGTTTGATGCGCTGTTTGCGTTGCGGGTCGACAAATGCCACCTGCTTGAAGTGGAACAGCTTCACGCCGATCAGTGTTGCGGTGGCGATGAAAATCGAGTTGATGAGGAAGAGGTAGAAAGCGCCCGTGAAATACTGCAATTGCCATGTGGCCAGACCGTAACCTGCCGTGCACAAAGGCGGCATCAGAGCCGTGGCGATGGCCACGCCGGGGATTACGTTGCCTTTCTGCTTGCAGGCGATGGCCACGATGCCGGCGCCGCCGCCGAAGAAGCCGATGAGCACATCGTAGATTGTAGGCGAGGTGCGAGCCAGGAGTTCGCTGTGTCCCTCGGCCACGGGCGAGATGAGGAAATAGACGGTGGAAGCGAGCACAGAGAACAGGGCCGCAACCGCCAGATTTCGCGCCGAACGCTTGATGAGCGGGAAGTCGTAGGTGCCGGTGCCGAGTCCGATGCCGATGATGGGGCCCATGAGCGGAGAGATGAGCATGGCGCCGATGATTACGGCCGTGGAGTTGGTGTTGAGACCGAGCGAGGCCACAAGGATGGCCAGAATGAGGATTATTATGTTGGGGCCGTGAAAAGACACTCCGTCGAGTATGTCCTGTCGCGCCGTCTGTTCGTCTTCAAGATAAGGCGTGAGGTTGAAATAGCTTTTTAGCTTGGTTTTCAGTGAAGAAAAAATCGACATAATGAATTGATTGTTTGAAACGGGAGGAAAGCGACATTGCCCCGGACGCGGTGATGAGCGCGCCGTAAAAAGGTTCTGCTCTGAATATAATAACTTGTGCATATGTCAAATTGTTGCCCCCGGCGGCTCTTTTTTCTTTCGGGAAGTGCCAGACACCGGTCGCGGAGGGTAAAAATGCCAATGCGGATGGCAAAATTATTTGACTTTGTTTGTATTTTGTTTGCCTTTGTTGTTGTTTTGGTAAAAATTTGTTGTTAACTTTGCGTAAAATTAGTAGTAAAACCAATTTTGAACCCCTATACTATGCAGAAAATCGACACTCTCTCCTTGCCCGAACCCACGGCGACCAAAATCGACCGTGTGCGCTATCTCATCAAGCTTTTCCGCAAGACGCAGGCTCAGTTCGGCTCAATGATCAACGTCGACCCCTCCAATATGTCGAAATTTCTCTCCGGCCGCATACCCATCACCGACGGATTCATCAACCGCATAGTGGTGAATATGGGCGTGTCGAAATCATGGCTCGAGCACGGCGAGGGTGTCCCCTTCCCCAACAGCAGTGAGCCTGATGTGATTTCATCCGGCGGGGCCATAGCGCTCGGTGCAAAAGGAGCGCCGGTCTACAATATCGACGTCACGGCCGGATTCGGCGCCATCGACCACAGTTTTGAGAACGAACGCATCGCGGGACGGCTCGACCTGCCCTCGCTCAATCCGAAATACCCCATAGTGCGTGTTTCGGGCGACTCTATGGCGCCGCGCGTGGCCAACAATTCCTTTATCTCGATACGCCCCATCGAGCCCGGCGCGCCCATCTACTGGGGCAAGATGTATCTGGTGGTACTCAACGACTACCGTATGCTCAAAATTCTGCGCCGCCACACTGACCCCTCAAAAGTAATACTCCACAGCGTGAACGAGCAGTACGACGACATGGAAATCGACAAGCGCGACATCCTGCAGCTCTACATCGTCGACGCAGTGCTTAATATAGAAATAACTGCCTGATGGACAAGATTTCGATACTGCCGCCGGAGCAGATGATTGACGCCGCCGTCACACTGCCACGCAGCAAAAGCATAGCCAACCGCGCCCTCATAATGACCGCGCTTGCCGGCGCTCCCCTCCCCTCGCTCGACAAAGCTCCCTCCGACGATGTGAGGGTGATGACCGAGGCGCTCGCTTCGGGTGCACGGGGTACAGTCGATATCGGCCCTGCCGGCACTGCGATGCGCTTTCTCACTGCCTATTACGCAGCGCTTCCCGGCGCCGAAGTCACTCTCACCGGCTCGGAGCGTATGCTGCACAGACCGATAGCCCCGCTTGTCGACGCTCTGCGCTCTCTCGGCGCACGCATCGAATACGCCGGAGAGGAAGGATTCCCCCCGCTTAAAATCTCCGGCACAAAACTACGGGGAGGCGACATCGATGTCGATGCCTCGCTCAGTTCGCAGTTTATATCGGCTCTGCTGATGGTCGCTCCCGGTTGCGATGCTCCGCTCACGGTGCATCTCAAAGGCAAAGCCGTGTCGGTGCCTTACATAGACCTTACTCTGGAGATGATGCGCAACCGCGGCATCCATGCCCGGCGCGATGGAATGACAGTGAGCGTGGCCCCCGGGCGCTACGCAGCTCCGGCCGCCGACGATGACGAGCGCGACTGGAGCGCCGCCTCATACTGGTACGAAATCGCCGCTCTCTCGGCCGGGTTTGTCTCACTCTCCGGCATGCGCGAAGGCTCGAAGCAACCGGATGCCGCCGTAGCAGAAATCTACGGCAGACTCGGTGTCGTCACCACTTACGGCGATCGCGACGATGACGGCAACTACATAGGTCCGTCGGCCATGCTCTCGGCCTCGCCCGAGGTCTTTTCGCGTCTCGACCTCGACATGAGCGGAATGCCAGACCTCGTGCCCGCCGTGGCAGTCACCGCCTGTATGCTCGGAGTGCCCTTCCGCCTCGAAGGTGTGGCCAACCTGCGCATAAAAGAGACAGACCGCATCGCAGCTCTCATCACCGAGCTCGACAAGCTCACTTTCAGCGTCGGCACCGACGGCGACGACACTCTCGTGTGGGAAGGTAAACGGCATCCTGTGCCGGCTATACAGCCAATCGAGACCTACGGCGACCACCGCATGGCCATGGCCTTTGCTCCGGCGGCAATCTACATCCCCGGCCTTGTCGTAGTCGAACCCGAAGTGGTCACTAAATCATATCCCGGCTTCTGGGACGACCTCACGGCCGCCGGTTTCGAACTACGCGAGCCCGGCTCCGTCGAGGCGCAAACCTCCGAAGAGCAATGACCGTAATCCTGATACTCCTGTCGCTGATTGCGGGCGTGGGCGCGCTGCTCTACGTCCATCATCGCCTCACCTATACTCCTGACGATGACCCGGCCACGGAGCCCGAACCGTCCGGGCAGACACAGTGCTGCGGCCTTCACGAGGTGTGCGAAAAAGGTCTCCCGCGCGCCGGTGAAATCATCTATTACGATGACGAAGAGCTTGATGCCTACGCCGGACGCGAGCCGGCGAGCTACACAGATGCCGAAACAGAGCAATTTCGCGACGTGCTGCTCACTCTCCTTCCGCAAGACGTGGCCGGATGGGCGCAGTCGCTGCAGCTCCGCGGCATCACGCCTCCCGAGGCGATAGCTCAGGAACTGATGCTCATGCTCACCGAACTGTGCGACTCTCCGGCCTCCCCTGATACGGCCGGATGACGCAAATGTCAATATTTCCAATAAAAAAATGCAATTTTTAGAATACGAATTTTTCCGCAACGCACTGCTCGGTGTGGTCATCATAAGCATAGCCGCCGCCATCGTCGGCACGTATATCATCACACGGCGCATGGTAGCCATTTCCGGCGGAATCACACACGCCTGTTTCGGCGGTCTCGGTCTGGGCTATTTTCTCGGTATCAATCCCATAGTGATGGCCGGAGTCTTTGCCGTGGGCGCTTCGGTTGCCGTAGAGTGGCTGTCGTCGAAGTTGCACGTGCGCGAGGACTCGGCGATTGCCGTTGTCTGGGCGCTGGGCATGGCCGCCGGTGTGGTTTTTGTTTTTCTCACTCCCGGCTATGTGCCCGAGCTCAACACCTTCCTTTTCGGCAATATCCTCACTATATCCCGTGCCGACATCGTGGCCTTTGCCGTCTACACGCTGCTTCTGATTGCCTTTATGGCAGTTTTCTACCGGCAGATTATCGCATGCGCCTTCGACCGCGATTTCGCAAAAGTGATACACCTGCCCGTGCGTTTCATCACCTATACCATGACGGTGATAGTGGCCTTGTGCATCGTGCTCACCATCCGCCTTGTGGGAGTGATGCTGCTGATGTCGATGCTCTCGCTGCCTATGATGACGGCCGAAATATGGTGCCACCGCTATATGCCCGTAATGATTGCCTCAACCATGGTCTCTCTTGTGTGCTCGGTGGCCGGGCTGCTCATCGGCACCGTTGTCGACGTGCCTTGCTCGGCTATTATCGTTATACTGCTCTCGGCGGCGTTCTTCGTTTCGCGCATAGCACGCGCCATAATGAGCCGCGGTACGGATAATTAATACGACACAACACGTTGCAACATTTTTAAGCATTATATATGCTAAACTCTGCAAAGCGGGTACAAACTTACCTCCGTGGCTTGCGCAGCTCCCTGCTTTTCAGTAACTTTGAGTTAAAATTACACATTAACCAATCTTAATAGTATACGTATCGGATGAAAATTTCGCAAAACAGAGCCTCGGCCGCGCATGGCGTGCTGCTCATGGCTTTATTCTCTTTCGCCGCGTTCTACATCGCGCAGTTTCAGATCATGCGCGAGCTGCAGCTGAGTCCGCTTATCATCGGTATCGCATTAGGTATGATTTATGCCAACTCGCTGCGCAACCATCTGCCCGAGACCTGGGTGCCCGGTATCAAACTATGCACCAAGCAGATATTGCGTTGGGGTATTATTCTCTACGGTTTCCGCCTCACCTTCCAGCAGGTGTTTGAGATAGGCGTTCCGGCCGTGATGGTCGATACTGTGATCGTGTGCGGCACTTTGCTTCTCGGACTTCTTGCCGGCCGCTTGCTCAAGCTCGACACCGACACCACGCTTATGGTTTCGACCGGCTCGTCGATATGCGGAGCCGCGGCAGTGCTCGGAGCCGAGCCTGTGGTGAAATGCTCCTCGTCGAAGACAGCGATTGCGGTGTCGACGGTGGTGATTTTCGGCACCATAGCCATGTTCCTTTACCCCGTGCTCTACCGCAGCGGAGTGCTCGACCTCACCGACCGCCAGATGGCAGTCTACACCGGAGCCACGCTTCACGAGGTGGCCCATGTGGTGGGAGCCGGAGGTGCAATGGACCCCGACGGAGCGCTGCATATCGCCGACATGGCTACCATCACCAAAATGATAAGGGTGATGATGCTTGCCCCGGTGCTTGTGATCATGGGCTTTGTGCTTTCGCGTGTGCGTTCGCGCAGCGCCGGAGAGGGTTCTAAAATCACAATACCTTGGTTTGCTTTCGGTTTTCTGGCCGTGATAGGCATCAATTCTGCCCTGCAGGCCGTTCCCGGTATAGATCCGGCCATGCTCGGCTCTTTCACCTCGACTGTCGAGTCTGTCGACACCTTCATGCTCACCATGGCAATGACGGCTCTCGGCGCCGAAACGAGCGTCGACAAATTCCGGGCCGCCGGAGCCAAGCCATTCCTCCTTGCGGGTGTACTGTTTGTGTGGCTTGTGTTCGGCGGCTACTGGCTTGCCAAGTGGCTTGTGTAATCAGAAATGACCCGGGGGCGGTCCCATAGGCGCTCCTCCGCCCGGTCCTCTGCGTCCCTCACCTCCGGGGCCGCGTCTCGCACCTTCGGGTATCTTGCCGGACCCGAAGGTGTTGAATTTATATGAGAATGTGACCATGAAGTATCGCGACAGGGTGTTGGTCCAGGTGTCGTCGATATAGTTGGCTGTCACAGTGCGTGATATCTGCGAACGCTGGCGCAGCAGGTCGTAGGCCTGAAGCGATATGGTAGCGGCGCGGCCGGCGAGGAACTCATAGGATATCGACGCGTTCCAAATCCATTGCTTTGTGTCGTAGCCCTGCGAGTAGCCCGAGGTGGCGCGGTAGTTGAGGTCGGTGGCAAGCACAAGGCCGAAGGGGGTGTAGTATTGTCCGTAGAATGTGCCTCCGTAGGTGTGCACGGTGCGGTTGGCCGACGTCTGCACGCTGTTGGTGACGTATTGCAGACGGTAGGTGGGACGTAGCTCGAGCGACAGGTTTTCGGGGCGGAAAGCGATGCCGGGCGAGAGGTCGAGGTTGAGGTTGGAGGAGTTGTTGCGCAGGTCGTTGTTGAAGCCCACCGAGTGGCTGTAGCCGATGCCGACGTGGTTGTTGAACGAGAATGTGCGGTTGCGCAGCGGCAACGAGATGAGGTTGAAGGCGTTGAGGCTCCACACGCCGTTGACGTTTTCGTAGGTCGTGGTGCGTCCGCCGGTGAGTTTGTCGAAGCTTGTGCGCGAGATGATTGAATTTTGTGTCACGCGGGCCATCACCATAGCCATAATCGACCGTTGTGCCTGCGAGTTGAAGTCCTGGAAGCGCACGTTGATGTTGTGGGTGAACGTGGGGTCGAGGTCGGGATTGCCGACGATGATGTTCAGAGGGTCGCTCATGTCGGTCACGGGCTGCAGCTGCGTCATCGACGGCTGCGACGAGCGTCCCTGATAACGGATGTTGAGCGAGCGCGTTTTTGAAAATTTCACGCGGTAGCGCATATAGGGAGCGAAGTTCCAGACCGAGCGCGACGGGATGGATTTGGCGTCGTCGATGAGGTTGACCGATTCGGAGCGCTGCGGCACAAACGACAGTCCCACATTGAGATTCTGGCTCTTGCTCACGTGTTTATAGCCAAGGCGTAGCTCCTGGTTCATGTAGTCGTTGCGGAAGCGGTTGCTCAGGTCGCTGTTGAAGATGAGATCGGAACCTATCTCCGGCTCGCCGTCGGGACCGTCGGGGAATGATACGGGATGGTCGTAGGTGAGCTTGTCGGCGTTGTTCCAGCGGTAGGAGAATGAGTATGCGGCTTCGACAAAGTGGCCTTTTGCCGGGTTGCCTATCGGCTCGGTCCATGTCAGGCGCGACGATATGGTGTTGCTCCAAGTGTGGTCGTCGGCGTATTGGTCGTAAAGGTCGACGGGGTCGTCGATGAGATAGAAGCGGTTGAGCGAGTAGGTCTCCGAGCGTTCGCGCACGCTTGATGTGCGGTAGTTGAGCATCAGCGAGAGACTGCGCCCCGGACGCGAACGGAACGAATGGCTGAAGATGAGGCGTCCTCCGAACTCGAACGAGCGGCCGGTGGAGCCGGCGCGGTTCACCGACTTGGTTACGAGGGTGCGCATTGCATCGCCGGCGCGAGTCTCGGATGTCGAGAGGGAGTTGGCGTCGTTGTAGTTGAGCGATATGTTGGGACGGAATTCCAGATTGTTGAACGAGTCGGGCTTCCATTGCATGCGGAAGTCGGCGCGGAGGTTATGTCCTTTGTCGCGGGCGAGGCTCTCCGAGTTGAGATAAGACGTAGAGTCGGAGAAGAGATATTGCCGGTCCTGACGTTTCTCGGTGCGGCGGTTGGTGTTGGAGTACATCACGTTGCCGCCGAAGCGGAATTTCTCGCCGTTTCCGATATTGAAGTTGATGCCGAGCACGCGCGAGGTGCTTATGCCCTGCGAGCCTCCGAAGCGGCGGAACCGCGAGCCTCCGTCGGTGAATCCGAGGTCGCCCACGTTGTTGATGCCTCCGAGGAGCGTAATCTGATTGCCGTTGCTGAATCGGTTGATGTTGAACGACGCCTTGTAGCGTCCGTCGGTGCCGTAACCGCCCTGGGCGGTGCCGAACCAGCCGTTCTGCATACCCTTTTTCACTGTGAGGTTGATTACCGTCTCCTCCTCGCCGTCGTCGACGCCGGTGAGTCGTGACAGGTCGCTCTTGCGGTCCACAACCTGCAGTTTTTCAACCATATTGACAGGGAGATTTTTGGAGGCCACCTTGGGGTCGTCGCTGAAAAACTCCTTGCCGTCGATAAGGATTTTGGTTACCTCTTTGCCGTTGGCCGTTATTTTGCCCTCACTGTCGACCTCAACGCCCGGCAGGCGCTTGAGCAGATCCTCGACCACGGCGTTGGGCTGGACTTTGTATGTGTCGGCGGTAAATTCCACCGTGTCCTCCATGACCTTGATGGCCGGACGCACGCCGGTCACGACAGCGCTCTTGAGCGTGATGGCATTGTCCGCCAGGGCGATGGTGCCCAAAGCGAGGTCTGATTTGCCCATTGTCACGGTCTTGTGCACCGGAGAGAAGCCTATATAGGATGATTGCAGCACATAGCGGCCGGGAGCGACGTCGGGAAGGCGGAAAGCCCCGTTGTCGTTGGTGAGCGCGCCTTTGATTACGGAGCTGTCGCGCCGAGAGAGCAGACGCACTGTCGCGCGCACAAGCGGCTCGCCGTCCGAGTCGGTCACACGTCCGGTGATGTTATAGGCCGCCGCCTCCATTACCGTAAAGGCAAGAAGCACGGCGGCTGTGATTATGCAAAGCGGTTTTTTCATATCGGTTACTGTTTTTTGCAACTTTCCTTTTGGAACGGTTCTTTTTTTACCGATGCAAAGGTATAAAACATCCTTTTGCACCGCAATCCCGTTTTGACGCAATCAAAAAAATGCGTGACAGAACGTATAGGTTTAACACTTTTTAATTGCTCTCGGTGCCAAAAATGCCGCATATAAACCTCATAACGTGAATTTTTGTTGAAAAACCGTGAAAATTGCGTATCTTTGCAAGGTTATGGAGCGACCGACGCTCTTCCGACACATTTTTTACAGCAAAAGAGACATGAACGTACAACAGAAATTCCTCAATTGGCTGCGTCGCCCGCAAGTATGGGGCTTTTTCGTTTCCATGGCCGTGATGGCCGTGATTTCAGTGGCATTTTTCGCTCCCGACAACTTCGACGGAGCCTCGCTCAACCAGGCCGACACGCGTCAGGGCGCGGCCAACGGTCAGGAGGGCTTGCTTTACGAGCAGCTCACCGGAGAGAAAGCGCTCTGGACCGGGTCGCTCTTCTCGGGCATGCCCACCTTCCAGATTTCACCCACCTACGCTTCCAACAGCCTCTTCACATGGCTCAACGATGTATACGGTCTGTGGCTTCCGGCTCCGAGCAACCTGCTGTATATGATGATGTTCGGTTTCTTCATCATGCTCTGTTGCATGAGGGTGCCGTGGCCCTACGGGCTGATAGGAGCCGTCGCCTGGGGCTTTTCGTCTTACTTCACCATCCTTATCGGCGCCGGACATATATGGAAATATCTCGCGCTCACGTTCATTCCGCCCACAGTCGGAGGTCTTGTGCTGGCTTACCGCGGACGCTACGTGGCCGGAGCGGCTCTGACCTCGCTTTTCGCCATGCTGCAGCTCAACGCCAATCACCCGCAGATGTCTTATTATTTCGCTTTCGTGATGTTCGGGCTTGCTGTCGGCTATCTTATCATCGACCTGCGCAAACGCAGAATCAAACGCTGGCTCACAGCCACCGTTGTGGTTGCACTCAGCGGCGTGCTGGCCGTGGGAGCCAATCTTCCGAGTCTGTACAATACATACCAATACGCCAAGGAAACCAAGCGCGCGCAGTCGGAGCTCACTCCTCTCGTAACAGGAGACAACGCTGCGCCCGAGCGACCCACCGGCGGCCTGCCCAAACAGGACATCGTGAACTGGAGCTACGGCACCGACGAACTCTTTACTTTCCTTATCCCCAACGTAAAAGGCGGCGCCACCGCGTTGCCGCAAAAAGGACAGATGCAGATGCTCGGCCTTGACCGCCTCGACGACGCCAAAGCGGTCGACGAGGACATTCAGCCGCTGTTGGGTTATTTCACGCAATACTTCAACGACTCGGAGGGCACCAACGGACCCGTCTATGCCGGATGCATCGTGCTTGCCCTCTTCCTGCTCGGGTGCATCATCTGCCGCGGACCTATGAAGTGGGTTCTTATCGTACTCACCGCAGTCTCGGTGCTTCTGGCGCTGGGCCGCAATTTCTCCTCGCTCACCGACTTTATGATATACAATTTCCCGATGTACAGCAAGTTCCGCGCTGTGGAGAGCATCCTGGTGATTGCCGAATTCACTATCCCGCTGCTGGGAGTCTTCGGTCTATTGCGCTTCATGCGCGGCGACAATGACGAGGCAGACACCACGCGCCACGACCTCACGGCTCTTGCCGTAGCCTTCGGGCTTCCGGCGGCTGTCTGCCTGCTGGCCTTCCTGAGCCCGGGCATCTTCGGCGGAGCCATAACCTCGGCCGAGCGCGGTATTCTCGCCCAAGTCATGCAACAGAGCCCCGACGCCGCCTTCCGCTTGCAAAATGCCGTGGAGAGCCTGCGGCTGGGCATGGTGAGGGCCGACGCTTTGAGGTCGCTTGTGTTCCTGCTTCTCGCCGGCGGATGTCTGGCGGCCTTCAGACTCCGCAAGGTGCCGGCAATGTGGGCCGGAATCATTTTGGGAGTACTCATTCTGGCCGATCTCTACCCCGTGAGCAAACGCTACGTCAACCACGACAGCTTCGTGGCGCCCGACTACTATACCGCAACCTATTACGATCCCTTCGCTCCCGATGCCATCGACAATGCTATTCTCGCCGATTCGTCGATGAGCTACCGTGTGATGGACATACCCGGATTCAACGAAGCCAAGCGCTCCTACCGTCATAAGATGATAGGCGGATATCATGCCGCCAAGCTCAACCGGTACGAAGACCTGATACAGCGCCGTATGCTCTACGTGCAGCACTACGGCTATATGCCCGAACTCCGCGACGACTCTGTCATGGCTCAGTATTCGCCCGACGAACAGAAAGTGATTGCCTCACTTCGCGCCGACTACCGGGTGCTCGATATGCTCAATGCCCGCTACATCATCACCGGCGACGAAAATGAGCCGCTTGCCATCAATCCATACGCAATGGGCAACGCATGGTTCACAGGCTCGATTAAATATGTCGACAACGCCGACCAAGAGATGGAAGCTCTCTCTGTTATCGACCCCTCGCGGGAGAGCGTGGCCGACAAAAAATACGCACCGGTGCTCGGAGAGGCCGTAGCCGTAGCCCCCGGCGACACTATTGCCCTCACTCATTATTCGCCCAACCGTCTTACCTACAGCGTCGACTCACGCAACGGCGGCATCGGCGTATTCTCAGAGGTGTGGTTCCCGTGGGGTTGGAAAGCAAAGATTGACGATGCGCCCGCATCTCTCGGACGTGTCAACTACGTGCTCCGCGCTTTGCGTCTTCCCCCCGGACGACACACCGTGACCATGACTTTCGATCCGGATTCAATCAAAGCGACCGAGGCAGTGGCCTATGCCTGTGTGACCATCATCTACCTCGTTGTCATATTCTCGCTGTTCGTGGCATTTATGCGCCATGAAGAAAGGCTCGTGATAAAGAAATGAGCTGGTGGAGCCGTTTGCGCACATCGAGAGGGTTCGGCGTACACTCCCCCTTTGCCTTCTCGCTCATAACCGACACGCTACGCATGCCGGATGACTATTCCTATTACGCCTTCGACTCCCTCACCGACCCCACGGCAAGGCTCATTTATAGCGTCGCCGCGCATCTCGACACAGGGCACATAATTGACCGTACAGGTCTTGTGTCTCAGTCAGCTTTCAGAGGAAGAGGCACAAGCAAGCTCTACGTCATTGCCTCAGACGACACTTTGCCCGATACAGCAATCTGCGACAACGACGCCGTAATGCTCATCGCACCCGACCTGCACGGGCGCGAAGCTTTGCGGCGAGAGCTCGACGCTTCCGGTCATGGCATGAGTTTCCACGCTTTCCGCAACCCCTTGCAGATAGCCCCGTCTCCCCTGCCCTACGCTCTGGGATGCTTTTTAAGCCATCTGCCGCGACAAGATTTTGAACTGTACGTATAAGAGCCTTGATCTGCACCGACTCTTAACCACTGTTTACGCTCAAATATGCGCGCCGCAACGCGAAAATTTGATATAAAAACACTGTTTTTGCATACTTAGAAATTATTTAGTAAATTTGCGGCATAATCCTTGCCGGACACTTCTTCTTGCCTTATTAGTAGTGGTGCGATAAAAATCTAACCACTGTTATTAAAATATTAGTATTT